>CAZOPT010000040.1:0-1720 GCA_964582055.1 uncultured Opitutales bacterium | reverse complement strand
ATGTAAAGTTTTTACTTGAATAATAAAAACAATACTTTAAGGTTAAAGAAGGAGGGTTCTATGATGATGTATATGTTTTTAATTTTATTTCCAATTTTCTTGGGTTTATGGGCGCAAATGCAAGTTCAGTCGAAGTATACAAAGTGGTTGAAAGTCGCGTCCAAAGGTCGTATAACAGGTGCAGAAGCCGCACAAGCGGTTATGGAACAAGCCGGAATTTACAATGTGAGAATCGTCAAAGTCGGTGGAAAATTGACCGATCATTACGACCCAATCCATCGACAGCTTGCTTTGAGCGAAGAGAACTATTACGGAACATCTCTAGCAGCTTTAGGTGTTGCTGCTCATGAAGCCGGTCATGCCATCCAGCATAAACAAGCGTATGCACCTTTACAATGGCGTTCGGCACTTATTCCCGTTACTAATATTGCTTGCCAAATGTTACCTTTCGTCATCTTTGGCGGCTTTTTCCTAAATATGTTCGGACTCATTAAGCTAGCCGTTTGGATTTATCTTATCCTTGCTATTTTTCAATTAGTAACCTTGCCTGTAGAATTCGATGCAAGTGCTCGTGCCAAGAAAATACTTGTGAATTTATCCATTATCGACCGTGAAGAATCCAAAGGCGTTTGCGAAACCTTAAATGCAGCCGCTTTTACTTACGTAGCTGCTTTTATCGCTTCCTTGGGACAACTCGTTTATTATATCTTGCTATCTAGAGGTCGAAATGATGACTAATAATTGGCATTGGGATCGTAAAAATCCAGTCCTTTGGACAATTGATTCTGAAGAATTTTGCCACGATTATGGCTTTTGCAAAACCTATTGTAGTAGAGCTCGTCACCCTGATGGTCGTGTGCATGATTATCATTTTATCGATTGTAAAGATTGGGTACAATGCATTGCATTAACAAAAAACAATCAATTAGTACTTGTCAGTCAATTTCGTATCGGAAACAAAGGGTTAACTCTTGAATTGCCTGGTGGAGGTGTCGATAAAAACGAAAACATTATTGCTGCAGCTCGTCGAGAATTGTCAGAAGAAAGCGGTTTTACTGGAGAAAACCCAGTCCATTTAGGAACTGTTTATCCTAATCCAGGCATGCAAACTAATCAAGTTCATTTTTATTTCCTGAAAAATTGTGCAAAGACACAAGCTACACAATTCGATCCCGACGAAGACTTAGCAACATATTTATTACCCTTGGACCAATTAGATTCAGCTATTACTCAAAACACTTTTCAAAGTGCCATTACCTTGACAGGTTTGCTTCTCTTCCAGCGCTGGTTGAATAAAAATGAGGGTATTTAATAAGTTTCTAGTAAAAGTTAATGTAAAATTTATTTCGGTATAAGCCTACCTTCTAAGGCACACAAATACTGAGATTGCAAAAATTTTGTTTTCATTTTTGAAGAGGCATCCAATAAAAAGATACCTACAATGCTAATCCTCAAAAAATAGGTACGGTTTTTGCTAATTATCTTTAGCAAATGAGTGTGCTGCCTACAGATCCATTAAATCTTTCTTCACAGGAAGTACCACAAGAACAACAAAGTGTAATCACAAACAGTAGTCTTACAACAGCCATCGAGAAGAAATTAAACAGTAAAATAAAATTTGGCAATTTTTTTAATGGAATTCATAATAGAATTGCTAATCATTTTAATAAACAACGAAAAGTTGCTTTAACCAATTTAAAAAACATACTTAATAATCTCA
>CAZOPT010000039.1:0-2159 GCA_964582055.1 uncultured Opitutales bacterium | reverse complement strand
TTAAGAAAAATTATAGAAACCTTTCTTTTTTCAAAAAATTTTCTTATTAGATAACCATTTAGAAAAAATAAGGGGGGAATTCATCCCCCTTAATAAAAACTACTTTCGCATAGATTCTGGCAAGAGATGATCTTGAATTTCCTTTTGGAGAAGTTCAAGGATGGCCTCGACGGTATGAGTACCATTATTGCTTGGTTGACAGCGAGAACGGACAGAAACCGATCGTACCTCTTTTTCTTTCTCTCCTACAACAAAGACATAAGGCACTTTATCGTTTTCTGCTTGTCGAATTTTTGAACCCAACTTTTCAGAATGATCATCCACTGTACAACGAATCTGCAAAGCTTTTAATTGTGCACAAATCTCATCTGCATAAGGAATTAAACTATCATTGATTGGCAAAATACGAACTTGTTCAGGTGAAAGCCACAATGGGAAATCGCCACCGAAATGTTCAATCAATAAACCACAAAAACGCTCCATAGAACCGAAAGGTGCACGATGGATCATTATCGGGGTATGCGACTGGTTATCTGAACCTACATAACTGATCTTGAAACGAACTGGCAAATTATAGTCTATTTGGATAGTTCCTAACTGCCATTCACGGCCCAACACATCGCGCACGATAAAATCCAATTTAGGACCATAAAAAGCGGCTTCCCCCTTAACTTCAACAGCGGGCTTATCTAAATGTTGTGCGGCCTTACGAAGACCATTTTCAGCTTTTTCCCACAAAGCATCCTCACCAATATACTTATCAGATTCTGGATCTCGCAAAGAAATGCGAACTCGGTAATCGCTCATACCCAATGTGGTAAAGATAACATTAATAAGCTTTAAGCAACCGACCAATTCATCCTCCAATTGATCTTCTCTGCAGAAAATATGCGCATCGTCTTGGGTAAAGCCACGTACACGTGTCAAACCACCTAATTCACCCGATTGTTCCCAACGGTAAACAGTACCGAATTCAGCCATTCGAACAGGTAAATCACGATAAGAATGTGGCTGTGAAGCATATAAACGAACATGCATTGGACAATTCATTGGCTTCAAAAGAAAGCCTTCGACATCCACTTGTTCCTCTAGGTGCCGACGAAAAGCCTCACAAGATTCAGACGCTTCAAGCGCTTTATTCCAGCTATCACGTTCCCAAATAGGCGCAAATTGAGAATCTTTGTAATAAGGATAATGGCCAGAAACCTTAAAAAGATCCAACTTACCAATATGGGGAGTCATTACTTGAACATACCCTTGTTTTTCAAGTTCTTTTTCAAGAAAAGATTGTAGGTTTTTACGTAAAATAGTACCTTTTGGAGTCCACAAAACAAGGCCTTGGCCCACCAAATTATCAATAGTAAACAGATTTAACTTAACCCCAAGCTTGCGATGATCGCGTTCTTTTGCAAGTTCGAGCTGCTTAAGATAATTCTCCAAATCTGCTTCTGAAAAAAAGGCTGTACCATAAATACGTTGTAATTGCTTATTGTGTTCATCTCCTCGATAATAACAAGCAGCAATATTAAACAATTTTATGGCCTTTACGTCTCCAGTATTACCAACATGAGGCCCACGACATAAATCCAGAAATTCTCCATTTCGGTATAACGAAACAATTTCACCCTCAGGAATATCAGCCAAACGTTCTAACTTGTAAGTTTGCCCTAAGGCTTCCATTTGTTTTTGAGCTTCTGCACGCGAAACTTCTAAACGCTCAAAGGGAAACTTTTCAGCAATAATTTTCCGCATTTCTGCTTCAATAGCTTCCAAGTCTTTCGCTGTTAAAGTTCGTGGCAAATCAAAATCATAATAAAATCCGTTTTCAATAGACGGACCAATATCATATTTAGCGCTTGGAAACAAACGCAAAACAGCAGCTCCTAAAATATGGGCAGCTGAATGGCGCAATCGTTTCAACGCCTCACCTTGTCCTTCAACATTATTCATGGCATTACAATGAAAAACTTCCCGATAACTTGCAAGTTATTTTTGCAAATTTAAATATCTTTTTATAAACATCTATCAAAAGCTTTAAAAGCTTATAGATATCAGATAAAATTATTTCCATAATATATGTATGACTTAACCAATTCTTCCATTCTCGATTCTTGCTAAACATTTATTAAAAATTAGAAATCAAGATTAGATGACGTAGA
>CAZOPT010000038.1:0-3955 GCA_964582055.1 uncultured Opitutales bacterium | reverse complement strand
ATTTAATGATGTAAATTGTATTTAAAGAAAAGTAAATGATAAAATGGGGTTAAATGTAACTTGGGAAGGTTTTTTATGAAGGTTTTTCCTTTTTAGCTACGCTTTCTGCTTTACTTAAGTCGTGAATTCTTTTAATTAATAGAATGAGATTTAAGGTAATGTTTATGAGTAAAGACGATACATTAGATGCTTTTAAAGAGCGATTAGAGCAAGCTTTTAGTCAAATCCCCAATTCTTTCTCTGATTTGAATTTAAAAAAGACGATACACGATACAAATGCGGAAAGATCGATACAAAAGAATATGGAAACTGAAAATTTCATCAAAACAATTGAAAACTTTAATTTAAAGCCAAAGGATTTGAAGAATTATCTGGATCGTTATGTTATCAAGCAACATGAGGCTAAGAAAGTGCTTTCGGTAGCGATTTGTGATCATTATAATCATGTGCGTAGTTGTATTGAGCATCCTGAAAAAGCTGACCAAATGTATCATAAACAAAATGTTTTGGTACTTGGGCCGACAGGTGTTGGTAAGACCTATCTTATTCGTAATATTGCTAAACGAATCGGTGTTCCTTTTGTAAAAGCAGATGCGACAAAGTTTTCAGAAACTGGCTATATTGGTGGTGATGTTGAGGATCTTGTCCGTGATCTTGTTAAAGTCGCCAATGGTAATGTTGATTTGGCTCAATATGGTATTATTTATGTTGATGAGATCGATAAAATCGCTTCAATGGGGAATTCTCAAGGACGTGATGTTTCAGGACGTGGTGTGCAAATCAATTTGTTAAAATTGATGGAAGAAAGCGATGTTAATTTAGTAACACCAACCGATATGATGGGCCAATTACAAGCGGTTATGGACATGCAAAGAGGTCAAGGGACCAAAAAAAATAAAATTAATACTCGCCATATTTTGTTCATTTTTAGTGGTGCTTTTGATAAATTAGCCGAACTGGTTAAACGGCGTATTGATCAAGGAACGATAGGTTTCAATGTCGTGCCTTTATCGGATGAAGCCGATGCACAAAATTGTTTACATCAAGTGCAAACACAAGATTTTATTCAATATGGATTTGAACCTGAATTCATCGGTCGTATTCCGATTCGTGTCGCTTGTGATCCCCTTAATAAGGTCGATTTAGCGCATATCTTAATCGATGCAGAAAGCTCTATTTTAAAACAGTACAAAGACGATTTTAGCGGTTATTCCATTAATATGGAAATTACGAATGAAGCCATACAAGAAATTGCAGCTAAAGCGGAAAAAGAGAAAACCGGTGCACGTGGTTTAATGACCGTGTTTGAAAAGACGTTACGTAATTTTAAATTTGAGCTGCCGTCGTCGGGTATCCATTTTTTTGAAGTTAATACTGACACGGTTGCAGACCCAGAAAAAGCTTTGCATAACCTGCTTTTACAGAATCAATCGTTGTTGCATAATCAGCGTATAGCTGATATAGAGATGTATTGTTCGGTTTTTCGAAAAGAAAACAATTTATCTATTCGCTTTACCGAGGATGCTGTAAAAGAACTTATTCGTCAGAGTATTTTACAGGATAAAACCATTCCTGATCTCTGTGCGGAAATGTTTAAGGATTTAGCTTATGGTTTGAAAATTGTTGCTCGTAATGAGGAAAAAGATGCGTTTGAATTAGATAAAAATTTCATCTTAGATCCACAAAAAACAATTTCTCAATGGATTGTAGGTAGTTTTCCGAAAAAGCAAAAAGAAGAAAAATAAAATGGATACAGATCATTCTTTGCTAAAAATTGCTCAAGAGGGTAGGGGACTTGCCTTCGATATGGTCGCTAAGGCGAATTCAGGGCATTTAGGCTTGCCATTGGGCTGTTCCGATTGCTTTGCGGTTTTGTTTGGAAAGTTTTTGCGTTATTTGCCAAACAATCCACGTTGGATTAATCGTGACCGATTTATTCTTTCGGCAGGTCATGGAAGTGCACTGTTATATACGTATTTGTATCTAAGCGGTTATTCGATAACTCTGGAGGATTTAAAACAGTTTCGACAGTTAAATAGCTGTACACCAGGACATCCCGAATTTGGAGTTACTCCAGGTGTGGAGGCAACAACAGGGCCCTTAGGTCAAGGGATTGGGAATGCGGTTGGTATAGCACTTTCACAAAAGAAATTAGCTGCATGGTTTAATACCAAACAGCATATGATTTTCGATAATTGTGTTGTTTGTCTTTGTGGAGAAGGCTGTTTGCAGGAAGGTGTTGGACAAGAAAGTATTGCGTTAGCGAGTCTTTGGAAACTCGACAATTTGATTCTTATTTACGATTGTAACGAAATCACTTTAGATGCACCTGCAGACTTTTCTCAGTGTGAAAATGTGCATGCGAAATTCGAAGCGATGGGTTGGGAAGTGCTTGAAGTTGATGGGCACAATGTAGAGGAAATAGAAAATACTTTAAATGTTTGTAGAGAGCGAAAAGGTAAGCCGCATCTGATCATTATGAAAACGGTTATTGGCAAAGGTCTCGCTATCGAAGGTACTGCCAAAGCTCATGGTCCAGTAGGGGTTAAAGAGCAATCGGTTCTTAAAGAAAAAATTGGATTGCCTGTAGATCAGCCTTTCTATGTGTCCGAAAAGACCTACCAATTTTTTGAAAAGCATCAGAATCGTTTACAAAAAGCTTATCGTAGTTGGTCAGAAAGGTTCGAAGCTTGGGCTAAAGAATATCCAGAACAAGCAGACTTATTAGTTCAAAAAAAGAAACTGTCACATGAATTTTTCAAAGCTTTTCCGGAATCTTCTCAAAAAACTATTGCGACACGCGTTTGTGCTGGAAATATCCTGAATACTTGTGCGAAAGAATTACCATATTTATTAACAGGTAGCGCAGATTTATTCGACTCTGTAAAGAATTATATCAAAGATGGGGGTAATTTTTCGGCAGAGAATTACAAGGGAAAAAATCTATTCTTTGGTATCCGTGAGCATGCTATGGGAGCGGTTTTGAACGGTATTGCTTATGATGGCTTTTTCAGGCCTTCTGGATCGACCTTTTTTGTGTTTTCTGATTACTTAAAACCGGCTTTACGTGTGGCCGCTTTGTCGCATTTGCCCGTTATTTACTTCTTTTCGCACGATTCAATCGCTGTTGGGGAAGATGGTCCTACGCATCAACCGATTGAGCAATTGGCAGGCTTGCGTAGTATACCGAATATGTACGTCTTTCGACCAGCAGATGCCGATGAGACCATTGCATGTTTTGAGCTTGCTCTGAAGCGCAATGAAGGGCCTAGTATATTTGTGCTTTCACGCCAAAATTTACCTGAATTACCTTTGCCTAGTTCAAAAATACGTCAAAACGCCTTAAAAGGTGCTTATATTGTTAAACAAGAAGAGGATGCCTTAGAATGCATCCTCATTGCAACCGGTAGCGAAGTTTCATTAGCTTTACAAATTGCTGAACGTTTAGGTGCCAATACTCGTGTGATATCCATGCCTTGCGTCGAAGTTTTTTTGCAACAAGACTTTGTTTATCAAGAGAGTATCCTGCCAGCTTCTTGTATGCAACGGATTGCTATCGAGGCTGGAAGTTCACAACCTTGGTACCGCTTTGTCGGCCTAAATGGTCTAGTTGTTGGTATCGATTCCTTCGGTAAAAGCGCTCCGAGCTCGGATCTAGCAGAAGATTTTGAATTAACTGTCGATGATGTTTTAGATAAGATTACATCATACAATTTTCAATTCGATAGGGTTTTTGCAAAAAAGGTATAAAAGTTGTCAGTTTATTTATTTGATTTTTGAAAAGTTATTGTCAAATTCTGTTTTGAGATTTTGTGGCGTAATAGTTAAAAATTAAGAAATTTAATTAGAGGAACAAAACCCTCTTCTTTTGAATTGAAAAAAAGGGGAAAGTAGTATACGTAAATAGGTTATGAAAGTTCCGCTGTTTGATAGTACTGCAGTTAATAAGCATTTG
>CAZOPT010000037.1:1622-4756 GCA_964582055.1 uncultured Opitutales bacterium | reverse complement strand
TTGATTATCCATCCTATAACTCATTACAGTTGTTACGGGTGATACGGCCCCAAGCTTTTTTGATGAAGATGACGAGGAAGTTGTTAGCGGCGACATTGCCGGCAGTGGTGATCGGATCGATAAGCATGTAGAATGCGGCGATCAAAGCGAGCATTTCCTCGGAAAACCCAAGATAATTTTGTAAGATCGGTAGAGATACCATAATAGTTCCACCAGGGATGCCTGCTCCAGCAAACTTGTTGAGGACGAAGCAGAGCCCGAATACGAGATAAGCCCCAAAGGTTGGCATTGGGCATGTAAAACTTGTCAAAATAATAATCGCCAAAATTGGAATGCAAATCGTATCACCAACCATGTGGAAATTGATGCTAATTGGCATAACGGCATTGGCTAAGATTGGATCTTTAGTGTTCTTGGTGGCTGCTTCAATTGAGAATGGTAAGGCTGCCGCACTAGACATCGTTGTTGCTCCGGTAATGATTGGCGGAAATATATTTTTCAATAAAGCTCCATACGAAAGTCGCGAACACCGTTTTGCTGCCACCAGCCAGACGCATAAATAAAGCACTAAAAAGCCGACCATCAATATGCAAGCCTTGCCATTATTCATCACAAAATACGACAATTGCCCTTCAATAAGTAGCTTTAAAACAAATCCTAGTAAAAACAAAGGTAGCGTCGGTATAAAGATTTTGAGCATGAATCCCATCGTCAATCGATGTACGTGTTTCACAAATCGCATGTACTTCGGCATACCAAAAAACGCACTTAAAATTCCACTCGAAATACCTAAAACTAAAGCCCAAGCATTCGGAAAAATTTTAGGAAAATTGCAGTAAAAATAAGGATTAATGACCATTTCGGAAACCGCTAATGGCGCTTGATGATCCAAGTGCGTCAAGTTTGGAATCAAGTAACACGCTACCACTCCTGAAAACATTAAATTCAAGAAATTCGAGGTAATAATAATTCCCATCATCGTCACAATGAACCACAAACCATTGTCCTTCAACGACGCAAATGCCATAGCTGTTCCACTAAAGATTAAAAAGGGAATAAAAAATAACAACAATCCTTTTAAAATAAGACTCAAAGTTAATGCACTTCTTAAAAAAGATTCCGGCAAAACCGCGTAAAAAGAAAAACAAAATGCCAATGTTAGTACGATTCGTACAAACGGCTCCTTAAACACTTTCTTCAAACGCCTTAATCTCATTATTCGTCTAATAAACCGTTTTCTGCCCATTTTGGCAAGCAAATTGTTGTTTCTGCCCAGAAAACCAACAAGGAAGTACAGATTTCGTACTTCCCTATTATAGATGATTCTCTAAAAATTAATACGCTTCACCTGGCAAACAACCATATTTCTGGTAATATTCAAAATCAGTTTCTGTGTCCTTGACTTCATCTTCTGTCAGATTCTTTTCACGTATGATTATTTCCCGCAAATGTTCCCAATCTAAATTTAAAGACCTTTGATAACGTTCTGCCATTTTTTTTACGAGGTCATAAGTCTCTAAAAAAACAAGATAAACATTGTTTAAATTGTCAAAATAAATATCTTTATACCGGTATAAGTATAAAACCTTCTCCCAAAAAATTAAATTATCTTCAATATCGTTTTGTGTATAGTATATTCCTATCATGTAACCAAGATGATATGCAGTAAAAGTTGAATTATATTGTTGTAATGTTGCTAATTGGGGAAAGTTTTTTCCATCGAATTTCTCTATCATTTCCGAAAAAGAATCTCCAAATACTGTCCTCATGGATATTGCAAACAATCCTATTAGCCCTACTTGTTTTATCTTATTGAAAATCATAACACTACCAGTGACTACTGCAAGAAAAATTATAAGTCAAGAAAATTGGTATAAAAACTGCTTTGCGTAAAAGTATGGAACTATATAAACTTATGAGAACTGTAAAATTAATTCAAATGGCACTGTCTTTGTGTTTTATTGTTTCTTCTCTGTTTGCACACAAAGAAATACTATTCTCTCAACTCGAAGAACCTTACAAATCGTGGCACTTAGATCTATTTGATCGCGTAATGCAAGCAACTGCAAATCTTGATGAAAGAAAGTTAACAAATTTTTTTGCCGTAAAGATTGTTATTGAGTTTAAAAATGGTGAACAAAGGATAAGTGACATTAAATCATATTCATCGAGTAATCAATCTGTAAATGATATACACCAATTAATATCCAGTAGTTTTATTTGTGATAATCCAAAAGATGTTACAACTTTTTACAAGAACATACAAACAGGGGAAACACAGGGGGAAAAACCGCAAATAAAAATTTTTAAAGACAATTATTTTACCTCCCAAAAACTAAACTACATAAACGAAATAAAAGATAAAAATACCGATGATACCGTTTGTAAAATTCTAACCACCTTGAGCACTTTTCAAGAAAATCTTTTTTTGAAAAAACTTGCTAATTATTGCCTAAATAATAAAAACAATCCATTTCGCCTAAGTGATAGCGAAATGGTATTTTTGCAACAAATTATTAATGGAAAATTTATTATATCAACTGAAAATGAACCAATGGATTTTAAACAATTAATTCAATCAAAAGAAAGTATTTCACGCATAGAAATTCATGGCTTTACGACACGTGATATGTGTCCTTGTTGTTATCAGCATATGAAAAACGCTATTCAATGGTTGCGTTATAATTATAAAATCCCTGTTTTTGCTTATATTTCTTCTCTCGTTAAATTGTCAGGAGATACGCTTAAGTTTGTACCTTATGGTTTGACAGACACTCTTGATGAAGGGAGAGATGGTTTGACTTGTATATTTTTCAGAAAAGAATATGATACAAATTTTATTTTTGAGAATGCGAAACAATTGGCTAGAACATTAAACCTACTTAAAAGAGATGATAATAGCATAGAAGAAGTTTTTTCAATTGTGAATATGTTAGATGAAGTTTTAATAGAAATAATCGAGGAAGACGGAGTACAAAGCTATATACAAAATACAGATTTTTCTAAAACCCAACAAATTTCTTTAGAACCACATCAACAAAGCATTGCAGATCAAATAAGAAGTCAAGGTTTTGAAATTCGTAACGTAACTGACGATGGCAACTGCGGTGCTTATGCCTTGCTGCAAGGTTTAG
>CAZOPT010000037.1:0-1522 GCA_964582055.1 uncultured Opitutales bacterium | reverse complement strand
ATAGATGGATTACAGACGATGATTTGCAAACATTTTCAAACGCTTTAGATATAAACATTGTGCTTATAAGTGAGCAAAATGGTAATCGAATTTTTATGCCAAATGGGGAAAACAACCCTGCTCAACAACAAACTTTAGAAGGAGTTTTAAATTTTGCCCGAGAGAACAACGCCGTTATTCTTTATCACAATTTCAATCATTATCAAACAGTTACTAATGTACAAATTCAACAATAACAAACAACAGAAATAATGGAAGAACCTCAAGAATAAAACAATCTCTACAATTCTTCCTTACGATAACGGCCGCATGCATATGCGGTCTATTTGTTTAGATTTATTTTTCATCGAAAAAACTTTACTTCGTAGCTGAAGGCGAAATAATAAGGACGTGAAGATTTTGGTAACAGGAGGTTCTGGTTTTTTAGGGAGGCATTTGATAAGGACATTACAGGAAGCTGGCTATACGGATTTACGTACACTGAATCGAAGTGCTTGCGAGGATTTGTGGAAACAGGGTGTGGAGATCGTTCAAGGCGACGTTAACAATTATAACTGTGTTGAAAAGGCCGTACAAGGGTGCGAAGTTGTCTTTCATGTAGCCGCAAAAGCGGGCGTATGGGGCTCTTACAAATCGTACTATAAGGTTAATGTAGTGGGTACGGAAAACGTCGTTCGAGCTTGCTGGAAATACGGTGTAACCAAGCTTATTTATACCAGCTCTCCCAGTGTCGTCTTTAATGGAAATTCACTTTGTAATGTTACTGAACAAATCGGCTATGGCTTTCCTTCAAAAATGTGTGCTTATGCCAAAACAAAGGCTTTAGCAGAACAATACGTTTTACAGGTTAATGGACAGAAAGGCCTAAAAACAGTAGCATTAAGACCACATCTTATTTTTGGTCCAGGCGACAACCACCTCATTCCAACACTCTTACAGGCTGCCAAAAAAGGACTTTTGGCACAAGTTGGAGATGGGCAAAATTGGGTTGATCTTTCGTATGTTGAAGACGTTGCGCAAGCACATGTATTGGCTATGAACGTTCTAGAAAATTCCGAAACCGTTGCGGGCAAAGCTTATTTTATTTCCCAAGGCGATCCTGTACAACTTTGGCCTTGGATTCAAAATTTATTGCAACGTCTCGATTTGCCCAAGGTTCGCTTAAAAATGCCCTTGGTTTTGGCCTTTGGTATCGGAACTATTTGCGAAATCATATATAAATTGCTTTGTATTCATAAGCAACCTCCGATGACGCGTTTTGTTGCAAAAGAGCTAGCTCAAAGTCATTATTTTGATATTTCTGCAGCCAAAATGGATCTGCATTACCTGCCTAAATTCTCAAATGAAGAAGCTTTTGAAAAACTTGTCGAATCCTTGAAAAAATAAAAACTTGCCATTAAGTGTTTACAATTTTTTTAAAAATAATCTAATTATACTATCATGGCAAAAGTGGATTTGGAAGTTGTTAAACGTGTTTTAAAGCGTGCAGAACTTGAAAATGATGTTTTAAGCGAAATTATGG
>CAZOPT010000036.1:0-4897 GCA_964582055.1 uncultured Opitutales bacterium | reverse complement strand
GACAGGTTTGTCTAATGAAGAAATAGAACAGTTGAAGTAGTTTTTGAGAAAATAGATTTGACTTCTTGGGCTGAGTAAAAGATCTTTAGGAATCAAATGATCGATATTCGCATCGAAGACATTGTAAAGAAATTTGGCAACGTGGTTGCGTTGGACAAAATTAATCTTCATATAAAAGCAGGAGAATTATTCTTCTTATTAGGACCCAGTGGTTGCGGGAAAACGACGCTTTTGCGTTTGTTGGCTGGTTTTTATCAAGCTGATGAGGGGCGTGTTTTGTTTGGAAATAAAGATGTTTCTAAGTTGCCGCCTCATAAACGCAAGACCGGTATGGTTTTCCAAAGTTATGCTTTGTGGCCTCACATGACGGTTTTTCAAAATGTTGCTTTTGGTCTACAGCAGAAGAAATTGCCAACTCAGGAGATAAAAGAAAAAGTTGAAGAAGCACTTGTTTCTGTAAAAATGGACATATATGCCGATCGCAAGCCCAATGAGTTGTCGGGGGGGCAGCAGCAGCGTGTGGCTTTAGCGAGAGCATTGGCGATTCGTCCAAAATGTTTGCTTTTAGATGAGCCTTTATCAAACTTGGATGCGAAGTTACGTGTTGAGATGCGTACGGAAATTCGTCGTATTTGTAAGGAGTTTCAATTGACGACGATTTATGTCACCCATGATCAAACGGAAGCGCTTTCGATAGCCGATCGTATTGCAATTTTTTCGAAAGGACATATCGAGCAAATCGGAAGCCCCTTAGAAGTTTATAAAAAGCCCAATAATCAGTTTGTAGCCCATTTTTTAGGTGAAACAAATTTTATTCCTGGATCTGTTACAAAAGTTGACGAAAAGAGTGTTTTAGTAAAAACGGCAATCGGTGATTATCGAGGGTTTTGGCATTTGAAACAGCCAGTTCCTGGTGAAGGTGACAGTGTTATTCTTTCCATTCGTCCAGAGGCTTTTAAGTTAAAGCCTTATGGGTCCTCTGAAAATTCTACAGACGGTATGATTGGTCAAACAACGTATTATGGTGAAGTTGCTCACTATGATTTCTTGAAAAATGGCGTGACTTTGCGTATTTCAGAATTGAATCCACGCTACATTGAACATAAGTTGCAAAAGGGTTTGTTTGCTAATGTTATTCAAGATGATGTAGTTGTTTTGCCTTTTAAACGCTTATGAAAAAGTATATTTATATCTTAAGTGCTATCGCAGTTGTTATTGGGTTACCACTTGTTTTTAAGCGTTCTAATCATTCTTTGGATGTTAAGGCAGACGATATGCTGGTTGTCATTACTCCACATGATGAATCGATTCGTTTGGAGGTGGATTTGGGCTTTCGTGAGTGGTATCATAAAAAAACAGGTCGTACAGTTATAATTGATTGGCGTGTTCCAGGAAGTACGGGCGACATTGTTCGGTATGTCAATTCCGTCTTTATGAACGCTTTTCGTCTTTATTGGGAAAAAACATTAAAGCGTGAATGGAGTCAGGAGGTACAAGAAAATTATGCGCGATCGGATGGTAAAACAGCGTTAGCAAAAGAAGCTCGTTCAGCATTTTTAGCCTCGAATGTAAGTTGTGGTATTGATTTATTCTTTGGTGGTGGCGTTATTGAACATAAAAAAGAAGCTGAAATGGGCCAACTCGTTCCTTGTGGCATTATTGAAAAGCATCCGGAATGGTTTTGTGATAACCAAATACCTTATTTTTTATCCGGAGATACTATTTGGGATAAAGATGGTTTGTGGTTAGGAACATCGCTTTCAAGCTTTGGTATTATGTACAATTTAGACCGTATTAATGATCTACAATTGTTGAATTTGAACCAATGGAAGGATTTAACATCTCCAAAGCTTTTTCGCCAAATTGCTATGGTTGATCCTATGCAAAGTAGTATTGTAATCAAATGCTTAGAAATGATGTTTCAGCAGCAGATGAAGTTCATTCGTGCACGTATTTTGCAAGAAAGCGGAGCAGACGATTTAACGACTGAACAGTTGCATATGGTCCTAAATGAAGGTTGGATGAATGGGCTTAAAATGATTCAAAAAATTATGGCTAATTCTCGTTATTTTACGGATAATTCAGTCACGACTGTTTGGGATGTTTCCATCGGAAATTGTGCGGTTGGGGTTGTTGTAGATTTTTATGGTCGGCATCAACGAGAAGTTACCAAATTGCGTGGTGGGTCGGATCGTTTACGTTTTGTTTTGCCTAAAGGTGGAACTTGTATTTCTCCGGATCCTATAGGCCTTTTTAGAGGTGCTCCTAATAAAACTATTGCGCAAGCTTTTATTGAATACGTTATATCGGAAGAAGGTCAAGATCGTATTGGGTTCAAAACAGGTGTAGAAGGTGGTCCACAATATTATGCGCTTTATAGAACGCCTGTTCGGAAAGATTTTTATGTTTCAGAAAAGTTTCCTAAGATGTCGAGTCCTGAAATGAATCCTTTTTTAGAAGAAGAAGAATTCCCTTATCAAGCTAAATGGACTGCAGGTGCTTTTAGTGCCATTCGTATGCTTTCAAAAGTATTATTTATGGATCCTTTTACGGAATTAGCAAAAGCATGGAAGGCCATTATTGATGCGCAAGAAGAAGGTTTACATGAGCAAGCTCAACAAGCATTGGAGGTTTTTGAAAATTTCGATACCATTACTTATGATTGGATGATGAAGGATTTATCAAATATGTTAAGATCAAAAAATCCTTTAGCCAAGATCCGTTTAGAAACGAAATTAACCCAAAAATTTCGTAATCAGTATTTAGAAGCTTATAGAATTGCTTCTCAACGTTGAGCTATGTTTACAGCAAAAAAATGGATTCCTATTGATAAATTGGCAGATTATCGGGCTGTTTTGGAAAAATCTGGAAAAATATTAGTACTTACAAATGGATGTTTTGATTTGCTGCATGCTGGTCATATTTACGCGTTGGAACAAGCGGCTTGTTATGGGGATGTCCTTTGGGTTGGAATTAATTCGGATGCAAGTGTTAAGCGGTTAAAGGGGTCTAAACGTCCTATTTATTCCGAGCAAGAGCGGTTGTACCTACTTAATGCTTTAGAATGTGTTCAGGGAGTTTTTATCTTTAATGGCTGCGATTTAGCGCAAGAAATGCAAATAATAAAACCTAATATTTATGTGAAGTCAGGCGATTATTCATTGGAGAAGTTGAATCCAAAGGAGCGTTCTGTATTGGAATCTTGCAAAACAAAAATCTTTTTTACACCTTTTTTATCAGGGAAAAGTACAACACATACTTTAAAACTTTTATCTCAAAAAAACTATAAGTAATTTTTGTCTGTTGTTTTTAAGTAAAAGATAAATTTTCCTGATTTTGGAACGATTTGTATGAGATCCATGAGGACTTTTCTATTTGCTTCTGTAGTGGAATCTTTCATGTTAACTTCTAGTAATAATTGATCCTTGAGTTTTTCTAAAAGTTTTTCGTTATTAATGCCAGTTACGACAATACCATAACCAACAAGTTCTTTTGTTTTGGATTCTGTTTGTTCGGTATTTTCATCTGTTTTTTGATTTACGTAAGCTGTAACTTTGCAGTTTTCAATTATTTTAAAATTAGAAAAACTTCTGGGCAAGTAAGGTTTTAAGGAACTTACGGTTTTAAGCTCAACTCCATCTTTAAAATCTAAAGGGAAGTCTCCATTGTGGTTATAGTAATACATACGCATGGCGCCTACGAAAATTTGTATGTATTCGGTTAAGACATCGACAATAGCATTTTCGCGCCTCGTTTTTATCATTACGTTTGTCAATTGTGCCAATATGGACACAATGACCATCACGAGAACCATTTCAACTAAAGTAAATCCACGTTTCATATTTCAATTTCTTGTCCATCATAAGCAAGTGAGATTTTTAATGGGTAACGATCGGATGCCTTTGCTTTTCGTTCTTTATGATAAAAATCGGCATAAGTTATGGTATTCGCTAAAAATTGATTTAATAAATCATCATCGCTTGTGGGTTCATGGTGGAATAAAAATAGGTGTTTGACTTTAGCTTTTGATGCAAGTTTAACTCCCATGAAGTTATTGGAATGGCCCCAATTAGCTTTTAAAACACTTGCAGTTGCTAAAGAATACATGGCATCAAACAATAAAACGTCTGCATTTCTGAAGAAATCAATGAAGGGATAACCATCTTCGTGAGCATTTTCGGTGTGTTCGCAATCTGTCGAATAAACGACTATCTTACCTTCTTTTTCGAAGCGATAACCAAAAGAAATTCCGGGGTGATTTTGTTGAATTGTACGAATTGAAAAGCCACATATATCAAAAGTTTCCCAAGGTAATTTGACATCAAAGATGATTTCGGCTCCTAATGCTCCTAATGGAACTGGATAACAAGGTGGATTCATCTGTTTGGTAATGTATTCTTCGATGTTATGATGATATCCGTGGATAATAATTTTATTGCCAGGTACATAAATTGGAACAAAGAAAGGAAAACCTTGGATATGATCCCAATGTAAATGTGTCAAAAATAAGTGAAAGATAGCTGGTTTACCCAGTAGGCCGCTTTTGGCGTAAGCTAATCCAAAGTCTCTTAATCCTGTTCCTGCATCGCAAATAATATACTCATTTTCTATGCCGCTTTCAATGGTAATACAAGAGGTATTGACGCCATAAGTATGTACTAAATTAAAAGGCATTCCGGCAATATAATTATCAAGCGATTGGTTTGGTTTTATGCCTGTTTTTTCGTCTAGAGCATAAGCTAAACCATTTTTTAAGAATTGTTGCAAATGTGCTGTCGTAAATGTAGATGGCAGCGAACCTCGAGTACCCCAAAATTTTACCTTCATTAAGGTATCATAAACGATTTAAAATCTAAAAGCAATACTTTTGGTCTTTAGGGATGAATTTTGTTATGAA
>CAZOPT010000035.1:0-5553 GCA_964582055.1 uncultured Opitutales bacterium | reverse complement strand
TTACTTACGAAACAATTCTTCTAAAGAGATTTTTCGCCAAAGTAGGTTTCCGTTAGGATCTGTAATGTGGTTTTCACAGGATTCGAGCGTTTGGTGCAATAATTCTACTTGTGATTGACCTTCGATTAATTCAAAGCGTTTGTATGGAAGAAGTTTTTTAATAAGAGGTTCAAAAACTTGTTCAAGTGTTTGATTTTGACCAAATTCCATGAGGTTTTCAACCAATTGTTCTACAAACAAATCAATTTGTTCTATCGGTAACCATTGTGGAATAGCTTCCATTACAAATGTATCTTCCGAACTAATTCGCAAACGACATATTTCCCTTCGATGTAAATGATCGATGGATTCATTCAAGCAAACTGCTTGCAAGCGATCTAGTTTAAAAGTATACGGAAATAGTAAAGTTTGCAAATTTTCTAAAGCACCCGTTTTTAGACTTTTAAGAATACCATCATACCAAATACGCATTTGAGCACCCTTACAATTGAGTACAAGCAAGTTGCTTTTTTCGTCAAATAATGCGTAGGTATTTTGCCAAAGGCCAAAAAATTTTAATTGTACTTTTATGGATTGATCAATGATATTATGTACTGTTTTAGGTGTAAAGGTGAAGGGTGACTTTGAAGCGGTAGAAGACACTTGTGAGCTTATTTTCTTGAAGTTATTTGAATTATGCTCAGTAGCTTTGGATTGCTTACAAACCCAATTATCTAAATTCTTAAAATCATCCTTTGGATTCTTATAAATAGGGTAGGAGATAGATTGATGAAACGATTGTGTAGATGCAAGAGGATTATTCTCGGCAGCTTTTTGCAAACATATTTGAAGCGCTTCTCCAATAATTTGTTTTAACTTAAGTTCGTGTTTAAAACGTACTTCACGCTTCATTGGATGCACATTGATATCCACTTCATTTTCTGGAAGCTCCAAAAAAATAAAAACTGAAGGGTTCGTTTTAGGTGGTAAATATGAATGATAACATTCCCGTAATGTCGATAGAAGAAATGTATTTGAGATAGGACGTTTATTTAGAAAAATATAGATATCTTGACTGCTCGCATAACCAACTCCTGGAGGACAAATAAGACCTGTAATCATTATGTTTTCTTGTGTGTGATTCAATGATAACCAATTTTTACATGTTCTTTTCGGCCAAAGTTCATCAATACGAGTTTCCAATTGTTGACAACGTGGAGATGAAAAAACAAGTCGTTCTTCTTGTTTTAACGTAAAATGAACTTGAGGATAGGCTAGTGCGTATAAGCGTACTTGATTGACAATGTGTGCACTTTCAGTGGCTTCCGATTTGAGAAATTTACGGCGAACCGGAATGTTGTAAAAGAGTTGTTCGATGGTAAAAATTGTTCCAATAGGACATGCACAAGGCTTTTTTTGAACGATTTGACCGGCTTCACTTTCAATTTCAATTCCTAAATCTTGATCTTTAGAACGTGTGCATAAATGGATTTTAGATACACTTGCAATAGATGGCAATGCTTCTCCGCGAAATCCAAATGAATGTAGTGATTGTAAATCTTCTATATGCAATAATTTGCTCGTTGCATGGCGTTTAAAACAAAGTTCTGCATCGGTTGCATCCATACCACGGCCATCGTCACTTACGCGTATAAAAGAAGTTCCTCCTGAACGAAATTGGATATCAATTCGTGTTGCACCTGCATCTAAACTGTTCTCTAATAACTCTTTGACAACATTCGCTGGTCGCTCAATTACTTCACCTGCAGCAATCTGATTCGCAACCTTTTCTGGAAGAACAACAATCTTCGCTACCATATTTTATAGACAATAGCTTTTTACAGGAAATGCAAATAAAATAAATAATAGATCTTATTTGTGCACAAAAAATATTACCTTAAGCTTAAAACGACTCATATCTTTTTTTAATCAATCCAACGACGTGATGTGTTTTTAAAGTCTTTTTTAGGGAAAGGTGTAATTTCGTAAGGGGTAACTTCAAGTGCAAAAACTGATGGATGCTTTTTTAATTGAGCGATTTCTTGCAAAGTTAAGAATGTTTTACTACCGATAGGTAAAGTACCTTCTAAAGCGTAGTCTTCATTAATAGCAAAACTAACCTTCATTTCCATGGAACCATCTTTATTTTTTATAATGGTCGCAAGTTTCTCAAAAAAATTTTTTGCCTCTGGGATGGGCTTAAGAATCCAATGTAAGCGCTTAATTAAATTGGGGAAATGTTTTTGGAAATCGATAACACGCTGCGTATTGAGTTGATAGCCTTCTTTTGTTTTTCGAATGGTTCCTTCGACAATAAGCAGAGCGCCTTCTTGTATAAAATGGCCAAATTTTTCAAAACTTTCCGAAAATAATTGAAGCTCGTAACGAGTTTCTTTTGTAGAAAGCACAAAAGCTAACCAAGGGCGATTTGTCTTTTTAGAAATACGTTTAGTAACATCTTCGACAACACCACAAATACGAAAAGTTTCGCCACCAGGAACTAGGGGCAACTCTTCGGGTTCAAATGTTTGGAAAACTTTTTCGAGTCCCATAAGAGAGTCTAAGGGATGACCTGAAAGGTAAAATCCTAACAACTCTTTTTCGTAATTTAACTTTTCGAAAAAAGGCATTATACTTGTCTGTTTAGTTTCAACAACAGGCTTGGGAACACTTAATAGCTCATCTAAATCAAACAGAGATGCTTGACCCTTTTGCAAATCTTGTTGAGCAATGGAAGCCGATTTAAGTAATACATCCATATTTTCGAGCAAGTAGCGCCGATCTTCCCCAAAAGCATCGAAAGCACCTGTTTTTATGAGGTTTTCAACCACACGCCGATTAGAAGCTTTAGGATCCACACGTTTCGCAAAATCCGTAAACGAAGTAAATTTACCATTACGATTACGTTCTTCCAAAATCTTCGATGCAGCAATATCTCCAACGCCTTTAATAGCGGCCAAACCAAATCGAATCTGTTTTTTCTGATCAAAAGCTACAGGGGTAAAGACATCTAAAGATTCATTAATATCGGGACCTAAAATTTCAATCCCCAACGAACTTCGACAATTTTCGATGTAAAATGACAATTTATCTGCATTTCCTAATTCTGACGAAAGGATTGCTGCCATAAACTGTGTGGGATAATTGGCTTTTAAATAAGCCGTTTGATAAATGATAATTGCGTAAGCGTCTGAGTGCGATTTATTGAATCCGTAACCAGCAAATTTAGCAAGCACATCGAAGATTTCATTAGCACGACCATCTGGAATGCCATGTTGCTCCCAAGCTCCTTTTACGAAAATTTCGCGTTGGGCATTCATAACATCGACTTTCTTTTTACCCATAGCACGTCGTAAAATATCTGCACCGCCGAGGCTATACCCTGCAATAATTTGTGCTGCCTGCATCACTTGTTCTTGAAAGACAAGTATTCCGTAGGTTTTGTGGCAAACATTTTCCAGCAATGGATGAATATACTTTATCTTTTCAGGATGCTTTTTCCCTTCAATATAATCTGGAATCCAGTCCATAGGTCCAGGACGATTAAGAGCACTAAGAGCACTGATTTCATCGATCGAATTGAGTTCAAACTGCTGACAAATTTTTTGTACAAAAGCACCTTCAAACTGAAAAACGCCTATCGTTTCTCCTTTATTAAGCATCGCAAAAGTCTTTGGATCTTCAAAAGTGATATTGTGAATATCGAAATTTTTATCAACTTGTTTGCGAATTAAATCTTGAGCATCACTAATGATAGTAAGTGTTTTTAAGCCAAGAAAATCCATTTTAAGTAGGCCCAATTCTTCAACGTATTCTTTGGAATATTGAGTAGTTAGAACCTCATCTTGCAGTGTTGTTGGAATAATTTCCGTTAAAGGTTTATCACAAATAATAATACCACAAGCGTGCGTACCTGAATTTCGTGCAATCCCTTCCAAAACTTGTCCTTCTTCAAACACTTTTTCAGCTGATGGATTGGTTTCCACCTCCTGCTTGAGTTCGTAAGATTTTTCAAGGGCACTTGATAATGTAATTTTCAAATCGTCTGGAATCATTTTGGACCAACGATCGGCTTCTGCGTAAGGAATATCGTAAACACGCGCTAGGTCACGTACAACCATTTTAGCTCCAAGTGTTCCAAATGTAATGATATTGCCTACGTTGGATGCCCCATAAGTCTGTCGAACATATTGAATGACTTCTTCACGACGACGCATACAAAAGTCAATATCGATATCTGGCGGGGAAACACGTTCAGGATTAAGAAAACGTTCAAAAAGGAGATTAAAACGTAATGGATCGGTATCAGTAATGGTCATTAAGTAGGCTACAAGGGAACCCGCTGCCGAACCTCTTCCAGGACCCACTGGAATACCTTGTGTTTTAGCCCAATGGATAAAATCCCAAACAATAAGAAAATAATCCGTAAACCCGGCTTGTTCAATAATCTTCCATTCGTATTTTAACCGTTCTACAACTTCGTGTGGTGAAAAACCGAACGCTTCTGGGCCAGTTTCGGTTTCAAAATCAATGTTGTAGCGTTTCTTCAATCCCTGGATGCAAAGTGCATAAAATAGATCCTTATTGGTCGTATATTGCTTTTGATAGGTTTCTGGCAAATGTTTTAAAGTAAAAACTGGATAATGATTTTCTCCGAAAGGCAATTCTACATCGCAGCGTTCTACAAAATCCATCGTATTCTTGAGGTACTCGGGATGATTTTGAAAAGCCAACTCCATCTCTTCATGTGACTTCAAGTAAAACTGATGATTAGGCATCCGCATGCGTTCTTCTTCACTCACTTTATTACCTGTTTGAATGCATAAAAGTGCATCTTGAGCTTCCCAATCTTTTTGATAAACATAATGCACATCATTCGTTGCAATACACTTTACATCAAATTCTTGTGCTAATTGATGCAACAAAGGATTGATTTCTGCTTGTTCTTGAAGACCTTGATTTTGGATTTCTATATAATAATTTTCGGGCCCAAAAATATCAAGAAACCGTTCCAATGCTTGTTTGGCTTTGTCGTAATCACCACGTAACAAAAACTGAGGAATAATACCCGAAATGCAACCTGATGTCGCTATTAAGCCTTCACTATACTTTCGTAATTGTTCTAAATCTGTTCTTGGTTTGTAATAGAAACCATTGACGTGAGCGTCTGAAACTAATTGCGTTAAATTCTTAAAACCTTGCCAATTTTGAGCAATTAAACAACTGTGACCTAATTTTAATCCTTCTGTACCTTGATCACGCCGCTTTTCTAACCGCGATCCTTCATACATCAAATAAATTTCACAACCTAATAAGGGCTTAATTCCTGCCTTCTTGGCGGCTTTATAAAATTGAGGAATTCCAAACAAATTTCCGTGATCTGTAAGTGCCAATGCCGGCATTTGAAGCTCACTTGCCCGCTGAATCAAACGGTCCATACGACAAGCACCATCAAGTAAACTATACTCGGAATGCACATGCAAATGCACAAAGTCTTTCCCCATACATCTACTTTCGCGAAACTTTGCCTTCTCGTCCATCCCAAAATACATATTTTGTTAAAAAATGTTTAAT
>CAZOPT010000034.1:0-5964 GCA_964582055.1 uncultured Opitutales bacterium | reverse complement strand
AATTGCATGTTTAAAATAATTGATATGGATCGATTGCATGCGTATTGGCGTTATGAATATATCAAAGCACCTAAAACGCAAACAAAAGCGCTTTTTGAAGACATCGCAAAATCAGAAAATGACGAAGAAAATTATGTCGTTTATCGAACTCGATTGGCGTATCTTGTCCTAAATGCTTTCCCTTATAACGTTGGGCATTTATTAGCAATTCCTAATCGAGCTGCCCAAAATTTATCTGATCTCAGTAACGAAGAACGTTCAGATTTAATGAACTTGATCGCATTTGCAGAAAATTTACTAAAAAAAGCATTAAATCCGGATGGTTTAAATGTAGGCATTAATTTAGGTGCTGCTGCCGGAGCAGGTATTCCCCAACATTTACATGTTCATATTGTTCCTCGTTGGTCCGGGGACACAAACTTTATGCCTGTAATCGGCAAAACACGCGTTTTGCCCATAGCATTACATGACATGTGGAAGCGACTCACTCAATTTGTATGATATGATTTTTTGGAAAAAGAAAACAAAACAAGAACAAAATATTGAAAATCGCCAAAAGCGTTTGATGCAGGATCTTTATACGAGTAATTTTTCGTGGAGTAAATTACTGCGATTTAGTCTTTTTTTTGGTACTACTTTGTTTGTGGCTTTTTGGGGACAAGAACCCATACGACACCAAGTTTTCATCAATCATCCTTCCAAAATTCGTTTAGTAGCCACAGTTGATTTTGAATATGAAAGTGAACTAAAAACCAATATCCTCAAAGAGCAACGTAAGCAAATGGTCGCTCCTATTTATCGAGTAGACATGAGTGCATTTAGAAAATTTTCAAACGTAATTGAATATTTAAAGGAAAAACTTGAAGTTTGTGCTGCCATTAAAAATAAAGACAATTTGGATGTTGCTTTAAATAGTCTAATTGAAGAATTTGATACAAAATACAATTTTAATTTAGAAAAAACAGATTTACGAACCTTATTAAGCATCCCAACAACCTTACAAAGGACACGTTTGTTAGATGAAAGTTTGTTTGTACTTCAAGAAACGGTTCAACGCGGTATTTTTGATGACACAGATTTTGAACAAACAAGCGAAAAACGTTATTTTAACATAGATCAAGATGATTCATTCAATCACTTGCAAAGTCGCGGCAATGCGATGCGTACTTTGAGAATGAATTTATCAGTCATGAATATTGAATATGATGTAGCAAACGCTCTTATTCACATTTTCAAATACGGACTTGTTCCGAATTTGGTATATGACAAAAAGCGGACCCAAGATCGAATCAACCAATATGTCGAAAAAACACCCAATGTTGTTATGAAAGTTTTACGCGGAACAGTAATTGTTGACAATGGACAAATGGTTACTCCAGAAGTTTATGAAGCATATTTAGCCTATCAGAAAAATTTAGAAAATGAGGAAGTTTACCGAGCTGCCCATTTTTTACTTATGTGGAAAAAGATTTTCTTATTTACCTTATTATTTGCAATACTGACACTTATATTAAAAATGGTACCCACCAAATTAAATAAGTCATTGCATTTACGTATTGTTACTTGCTGTTTACTGGTTTTAAATGTTGCTTTAATACGCCTTACAAATGTTTTCTGTTTTCATGCAAATTTTGGACATCAATTTGTTTTAGCTTCTTTCTCGGCATTTTTAGTCCCAACCTTTTTATCAAGCATGCTTGTTACTGCATTAACAGATACTTTAGCAGGCTTTTTATGTACGTTTTTCATTGTCGGTGTAAAAACCTTCATTATCTTCGGAACCCTAGATACCTTTCTCTTGGATCTTTTAAGCGGTATTCTTATTGTTTCCCTTTGCCGTAAGGTACGCTATAAAAAAGATCTTATACGTGCCGGAATTTATGGGCATTTATTGCTTGCTTTACTTGTATTCATTACTGGAAAATTTGTGCAAAATTTACAGTTTGCAATCTGTATTCAACAGGTATTAGCAATCGCAACTAGTGGTATTTTCTCTATCTTTTTAATAATTAACATCATTCCAATTATGGAAAAACTTTTCCATTACACAACCGATATTACTTTTTTGGAATTAACAGACTATAATCATCCCTTATTACGCAAATTACAATTACTGGCACCAGGAACTTACCATCATAGCTTAATGGTTGCAGCTCTGTCAGAAAAGGTTGCTAGTGAAGTAGGTGTTAATCCCTTACTGTGTCGTTGCTGTTCTTTGTATCACGATATCGGTAAAATGATAAAACCAGAATATTTTACAGAAAACCAAAAAGAAAATGAAAATCCACACCAATATCAAACACCTTCTATGAGTGCAATTATCCTCAAGAGTCACGTTAAAGAAGGAGTAGAATTGGCTAAGGCGTACAAGCTCCCTTGTCGCGTCATAGATGTCATAAAACAACACCATGGGACATCTTTAATGAAGTATTTTTACAAAAAGGCAGTACTTCTAAAAGCAGAAGATGAAGAAATTGATGAAAGAATCTTCCGATATGATGGGCCAAAACCACAATTTAAAGAATCAGCTATTATTTCCATCGCAGATGCTATTGAAGCAGCTAGTCGAAGTCTCGAAAAAGTAACACCACAATCAGTAAACGAATTGATTGATAAAATTATTAAAGACAAAATCGATAGCGAACAACTCAATGAATGCAGTATTACTTTACAAGATTTAGATGTTGTTCGAAAAAGCTTTCAAGTATCTTTACTAAGTATGTTGCATGCACGTATTAGCTACGAAGATGTAAAGATTGAAACACCAACACCGATCCCTTAAAAAAGCTCAAGAATTTGTTTTAGTAGACTTATTGCCTGCAGCAAAAAAGTATTCGATTCTTATCTCCAAGATAGGATTAAATGTAAATTTTCGCTTAATAGATATAGCAAAAGGCCAAGTTGGTAATTGCAATAAATGCTGCATACACGAAGAAATCTCCTCAGGGAAAGAGAAAAACGATAAGTGTCCTTGATAAAAACGATTTTTAGTGTTACAAAAGCGTGTTTTAATTTCCTCAGGAGCAAGACACCAATCATGTGCAAAATCATCCCATGTATTTTTATCAACTAAACTTTCCATTAAACCAATCGTTTGTTTGCGAGGAAGACAATAAGTATTAAAATTGTCTTTTAATTGTTTATTCCTAATACTTAAGTTTTCAAAAAGTGAACGTACTATTTCTAAATTTTTGGTTTTGTTTTTTAAATTATCACATTTTTCCCTTAAACAAATATACTTTTGTGATAAAATCAAACTTACAATAAGCAAAAAATAAAAAAATAAACTCTTTTTCATAAAAAACTCGATAACAACTTTGGAAACTTATAAAGCGGTATTTGTAATTTAAAAAAGGAAAGATCAGTCGGTTCATTTGTTATTTCAAAAAGAACCTTTGACATTTGTTTAGCACCTATTTGCTTTTCAATTTTACTTTTCAATTCTTCTTCCAAATTACCAATATGATCTGTTAAAACATGCCCTTGAATATCTAAATAACTCTGTTTTTTATGATGGAGTATTTGCATGCAGTCCAAACAAACCTGAAAAGGCATTTCGTAAAATAATTGCAAATAAGTTAAAAATGTAGATACTAAATACGTTTTTGCATAAGCTTGCTTTTCATATTGCTTGTTTTCTATTTTTAATGCTGTAATTTGTTTTTGTATCTGACACAATTCTTTGTAATTCTTTTCTAAATGATCTAAATTGTTTAGTTGTTTCCAAACAATTCCTATCATACATAAAACGTAAAATAAAAGAAGGTATAGGCCATAAATTCGTAAATACTTAAAAAACTGCCAATTACACTTACAAGGCAAACGAACGTCTGAAAAATCAAAAACAGTAAATTTATCCTCATTAGTAAGGTTGGTCAACAAACCTAA
Source organism: uncultured Opitutales bacterium (assembly GCA_964582055.1). GTDB lineage: Bacteria > Verrucomicrobiota > Verrucomicrobiia > Opitutales > UBA9783 > JBKSMP01. The sequence goes on along the minus strand of CAZOPT010000034.1, from coordinate 2,076 downwards.
GAGTAAACTTTGCTCACTTGGATTTAAATAAGTTTCTACACCAAAAATTTCAGAAATTGTTTCTTCAACTTTACAAGAAAGATTTTCCATATTTTGGGCATATAAACCAAATTTTTCTGGGCAATTTTCACTTACAATCGTCCAATGCTTAACTCCAGAAGGCATGTTAAAACTCTGTTGTATAAATTTTTGTGTACCAAACAATTCATTCCACAAATTTGCTGGTTCTTTGCCACTTGTCCTAAAATCCAAAAATTGAAGTCCATCTTCCGTTTTAGCAATAAAGCGTCGCAACTTTTTCTCCACAAAAAGCATTATTTGCGGGGAAGGATCTGTACTCAATTTTTTATGAAAATATGCCCAATGTCCAACGAATGGTGGAAAACAATAAATTTGTTTGTCTGAAAGTGGAAGCGTTTTTTCTATAAGCGGCTTAAAAAAGGACCAAAATTTATGCAAAATTAAGCTAACTGCATAACGGCGATCACCTAATTGTAAATATTTAAAAATGGCACGATCTGTACATAAACCAAATTCTTTATGAAGAGCTTTTATAATTCTTTGCTTTTCATTTAATTGTGGATCTTCTTGCGTTGAAACAATAAGATTTATACAACTCGCTTCTGGCAAAATAAAAATAACTTCTTTTTCTAGAGGACTTTCCGACAAACGTACTAAAGCTAAAGGTAAGTTTTTCTTCCAGGTTTTTTCATCACAACTTTCTAAAAATACTTCGGCATTTGACACAACAAAATTCCCACCACGTTTTTCAACCTTAAAACAACGAAGATTATAGTCTCTTGTATCGATAACCGAAATTTGATGCATTAATGTACCAAAGAGGATAATTGGAAAATTGGCAAGAACATTGCAATAACAATTACACCAATGACGATTCCCAAGAAACAAATGATAAAGGGTTCTAACAGCGAAGTCATCGCTCCAACCATGTTGTTAACATCGTTTTCATAAAGCACTGCAACGTTTTTAATCATTTTTTCAACATCACCAGCTTGCTCACCAGCTTTGGTCATATTGCATACGATACGAGGGAAATAAGATATACTTTCCATCAAAGACGATAATTGCTGACCTTCTTGAATCCCTTTCTTGATTTTTGCACAAGCCATGTTCAAATAAAAACTATTGGCCACATTTGTACAAATATCGATTGCCTTTAATATCGGAACACCGTTTTCCAACAAAACCGCATATGTTCTACAAAAACGAGCAATATTTGTCTTTTTAATAAGTGTACCAAATAAAGGCACGTAGCGTAATGACATATCTATAAATTGCGATCCTTTAGGTGATAATACAAATTTTTTTCCACCCACAAAAAGACTAACACCGATGAGGACAATCCATAAAATTTCAGACTGAATGAAATTGCTGACATCGATCAGCTTTTGTGTTAACCAAGGCAAATTTGCGCCAAATCCACTAAACATTTCACCGAAAACAGGCACAACCCATATCATTAATCCCATAACAAGCAAAAATGAAAAAACAACGATCACAATAGGATACGTAAGCGCACTTTTAAACTTTTTGGCTAATTTTAGTGAAGCATCTAAATAGCTCGCAATGGTTTCCATAGCATCCGGTAATGAACCTGAAACTTCTCCTGCCTCGACCATATTATAAACTAATGCAGGAAAAGCATTTGGAAATTGCTTTAAGCTATCTGTGAACGAAGAACCTGCAAAAATACCTTCTTTAATTTGGACCAAAATAAACTTAAAGATCTTATCGTCTATTTCTGCAACAATCGTATCAAGTGCATGAGAAAGCGGCAAACCTGCTTGTAACATCGAAGCTAATTGCTGTGTAAACACTGTTAAACGATCCAATTTAATATGCGTTCGTAGTGCTTTAGCCATCATAACTTTATCTGAAACACTTCTGTGCGATTTAGCAAAAACCATAGCTGGCCCTTTTTTGTCGGCTACTGATTTATCAGATACACTCGACGAAATAACTTCTGTGTCTTCAAACAATACCATATGTATCTTTAAGATAACACTTTTTATATAAAAAATCAATTTAAGATTTTATAAAAAATAAAAAACATAA
>CAZOPT010000033.1:0-5994 GCA_964582055.1 uncultured Opitutales bacterium | reverse complement strand
TTGTTTTTGTTTTAATGGATGGTGTATCGAGTTTCAATTCTGGTGCAGGTGGTATATAAAATTCTTGTTGCTTAGGTTGTTCAGTTTTAGTTGAATTTAGATTTAATGGGGGTGGTGTTGGTGCATTTGGAATGAGTTCTTTGTTCAGATTCAAAGTTGGTGCAGGTGGTATATTAAAAGAAAAACTTTCATTGAATGTTGTGGTTTCTTGTTGTTTTCTTTCAGTACCTAAATCATTTCTTAATTTTTCTTCAAATGCTGAATCTATTTTGAGTTTTCCTGGTGTATTCAAATTTTCTTTTTATGGTTTTGTGTTCAAATCGGAATTGTTAAGCCCACCAAATATAGATTCCATATTTCGCTTAAATCCATTATCTAATTCTAACTTCCCAGGCTTATTTTGTGGTTGTGATTTTTCAGGTTCGTCTTTTGGAATATCTTTGTCTTTAATGCGTTTAAGGGCAGCTTTAGGATCAAATTCTTCATTTTCCTTAGAATGGGTAAATAATTGGTTCATTTCTGCAGTCATATTGGAAGCTGTTGAACCGAATTGTTGAATACCTTTGGCTCTTTCTGTTTCTGCTCTTTTGGCACTTTCTATATTTTCTTGAGCTTTTGTAAGCATTCTTTGACGACTTTCTTCTTGCATTTTTTGGATGCTTTCTTCACTTAAATTACTTTTTTCGTTTTTACTATCATCTTGGTATTGTTTTATAGAATCTAAAATATTATCGCCTTCTACATGCTTCAATTTTCCAATTTTTCTACCGTCTTTCGTAATATAATTGGGTTGTTCTAAATTTTCTTGGATAAGATTTTCTGGTGCTTTTTCTGATTGCAATTCTGATATGTGATTTTGCAGTGTTTCAATTTCAGCTCTTAATGCTTTTTCTTGATCTTTCATTTGGTCTATTGTTTCAGATAACTTAATGAGTTTTTGATCAAACTGCGTTTCAATTTCTTTTTTTATTTTAGTTTCTCCAAAATGTTTTTCGAAAATAAACTTTAAATCTTCATCTAGGCATGTTGGATCAATGACTTGTTTTTTGAAATCAAACTTTACTTCTTTAAGTGCACTTAAGGTTTCTTTAAACCATGTTTGCCAAGATTTTATTTCGTCTGTCGTTGAAGGTTGCAAGATTTCTGGCTCAACATCCTTATGAGCCTCATGCCAAATCGATTCATTGTCTGCATTTTTCCAAATCGATTCCATACCATCTTTAAGTTTCTGGTTTAATTCTTTTGTGAAATTGTTTTTACGAACAGCAGTTTTTAACGGAATAAGAATTCCTGGAATGTTTGTTTTTGGATACTGATCTAATGGACAAAGCTTAAAATACATTTCATAAATGCAGCTTGAGCTTGTATAATGTACACTTTGAGAATCTGCCCAAGTATAAGCATTAAGAAGATCATCTGTATGGCATAACTTTAAATCATTCGTATCTTCACTGTTATCTGCATAAACATTTACATCTACTGCGATAGAGTAAGTATTCTTATTCCTAACTTTTGTTATAATGAGGGGTAATTTAGTATCATAAGCATCTAGCACACAATATCCAACATAAGTATCGTTTTGAAAAAAATAAGGCTTTATTGTTTTCCAATATTTTTCAGTAAGTTTGAATTCAGAAGTGTTTTTTAATTTTGATTTTTCTGTTATTTGATTAAAATCTTGCTGGAAACTTTCTTGTTGTTGTTCCCACCATTGTATTTCTTCTTGAACCCAATCATCGTTTGCATGGGTATAAATCGTAATAAATGCAAATAACCCTAAACAGTAACTTATTTTTTTAGTCCCCAAAGCAATACTCATGCTTTAAATGGAAAGCAAAGAACAGGCCAAATAAACAGTGAAAATTTTTATAATAAACTTGGTGGCAAGAGGCGGAATCGAACCGCCGACACAAGGATTTTCAGTCCTCTGCTCTACCGACTGAGCTATCTCGCCATAACAAATAATAAATACAGTGAAAATCAATTTTTAAATTACGTCAATCTCGTTTTTTATTTTTTTACGATATTTTTATTTTATAAAAAGGATGTGCATAATAATGATAAGATTTTTGTAAAAATTAGATGTAAGAAATTTCAAATTTCTCTAAATGTTTATTATTAAGGTATTAATTTTTGTTATTTAATTTGTATAAGAGCTACATTTACAGAAAACTTCTTTTTTGATTTTGTAGGATGTTTATAAAATACTTGCAAAGTTTTTCGAAAATTTATAAACTAAAATAAAGTAGGATAACTTATGAAAATTGAAGAAAAAAAATTAGAAGAAAAGTGCATCGTTAAGAATAAAAAATGTTCTTGCGAGAATTCTTGCGAAAAGAATACTTGTAAAGGCAAAGGTAAGGCTAAATGTAATTGTAAGAAAAAGACAACAGGTGTACAAGTTTTTTACGATGTAGGATGGGGGAATACTTTATTTATCAGAGGAGAAGGTTGCGGACTCAATTGGGATAAAGGAATTCCTTTAAAGTATGACGAAAAGAAGGCACATTGGCATTGGGAATGTAAGGCTGAAAAACCAGTCGAATTTAAATTATTAATTAATGACGAAATTTGGTCTGAAGGCGATAATTTTGTATTGAACCCTGGAAAGACTAAAAAGATAAAACCATCTTTTTTATAAAAAATGCTGTAGGCGGACGCTAAGTTTTTGTGTCATCGTAAGGGTTGCTCTCAGTCCGCCATACAGCACGAGAAGATATCTCTCCTCCAATTAACATCGTGATTTATTTTTTTGTATAAGTCAATAATTATTCACGAAAAAAAACACGATTTGTATATTGTTTTGCTAGATGTAGTAATTCTTGAATATGTGTTGTTTCTTGTGTTAATTTTGGATCGGAAAGTGTCGGATTATAACGACAACGTTGTAGATACCAGGCAGTATTCTTTGATAATCGTTTACCTAAATCCTTTATTACTTCTTCATTCACAAATTCCCAAGCAAGCGTTGTTCGAAATTCGTAAGTAAATGGGGTACGGCTCATTAAAAGCTGCATCGACTGTTCAATTTGCGTATGAACATCTTCCTTACAAACTTCTGTATAGCGCGCTAAAGAGGTTTTTAAATCCATTGCAAAATAATCAACTGAATCATTAAGCGATTGGATTTGTTCTGGATGGCTACCATTTGTATCTACTTTTACTTTAAAGCCCAATTTTTTGAAAATATTGATTAGAAAGCTTAAAGTTTCGGGATATAAAGTAGGTTCGCCACCTGAAATACAGACTGCAGTAATAAGGCTTTTAGCTTCTATAAGATAGTCCACGATTTCATTCAAAGCCCAGCCTTCAGTTTCAATCGTAGCTGCCAAATTTGCATTATGGCAATAAGAGCAGTGAAAATTGCAGCCTGCCACGAAGACAACACTGCAAACTTCACCGGGATAATCTACGAGCGAATGCTTTAAGAACCCATACTTACGCATTTTTTAATTGCTTCTGTATCGTAAATAATCTGCGCATCAGGTGCAAAAACAACCAATGCAGGCAAATTACGAATTTGATATTTTTTAGCTAAATCAAAGCCAGCTTCTTCAGAGGCATTGACCCACTTGCCATCAAAATTTTGTTCTTTTAAGAATGCTTTCATGGGTTGACATTTTACGCAAGTATTACTGAAGAAGAATAAGGTATCCGAATCTGTCGCATGTGTTTCTGGGGTAACCGAAATAGTATTAGTACATTTTTTTGCTTCACAGGAACCACACAAGTGAAAATGTTCCGGTTTATAAGTTACGCGATCTTTGAATTCTTCCTTTTTACCTTTATTCCAGAAACCAACAGCGCGATAATATCCAGTAATGCGGCTATAGATTTCCATTTCATTACCGCAATGTGGACAAAATTCCTGTTTCCCAGCAAAACGTCCGTGATTTTCACAAACAGAGAATGTTGGCGAAATAGAAACGTAAGGAATACGGAAGTTATTTACGATCTGTTGGATGAGTGTACGGCACGATTGAGCATCTGGTAAAGATTCACCCAAAAATACGTGAAATACAGTACCACCTGTATATTTTGTTTGAAAACCTTCTTGTAACTTGAGTGCTTCAAAGACATTTTCAGTATAGCTGACCGGCAAATTACTGGAATTGGTGTAATAAGGATCATCTGTACCAGATTGGATAATATCGTCAAACTTTTCGTGGTCGATCTTAGCTAAACGATACGAAGTTCCTTCAGCTGGTGTTGCTTCAAGATTGTATAAATTACCTGTTTCTTCTTGGTAATTTGCAAGACGGTGGCGCATATGTAACAGAACTTTTTCTGTAAAGGCATAACCTTCTTCAGATGCAATTGATTTCTTAAGGAAGTTTAAGCAACATTCGTGCATTCCAACTAACCCAATTGTCGAAAAGTGATTATCGAAACTACGCAAATAACGCTTAGTATAGGGGTATAAGCCTTGTTGCATTAAATGTTGAATGGTCTTACGTTTGCACTCCAAAGAATCTTTTGCCAAATCCATCAATTTATCCAAACGTGCAAAGAAATCATCTTCATCTTTGCTCAAATAACCAATACGCGGCATATTGATCGTTACAACACCGATAGAACCGGTAAATTCATCTGCTCCAAACAAGCCACCGCCACGTCGACGCAATTCACGTTTGTCAAGCTGTAAGCGGCAACACATACTGCGAACATCCGAAGGATTTAGGTCGGAATTAATGAAGTTTTGGAAATAAGGCGTTCCATATTTTGCTGTCATTTGGAACAATAATTCCGCATTTTCACTGTCCCAATTAAAATCTTTCGTAATGTTATACGTTGGGATAGGGTAGGCAAAACCACGACCATTAGCGTCACCTTCAAGCATAACTTCCAAGAAGGCACGATTAATGAGATCCATTTCTGCCTGACAATCTTTATAACAAAAATCACATTCTTTACCACCAATAATGGCTGACTTATTAGCCAAATCTTCTGGACAAACCCAATCGAGCGTAATGTTTGTAAACGGAGGTTGGGTTCCCCAACGTGAAGGTGTATTTAAGCTATAAATAAAGCTTTGTATGTGCTGTTTTACTTCTTTAAAGGATAAATTCTCATTTTTAACGAATGGGGCTAAATAAGTATCAAAACTGGAAAACGCTTGTGCACCGGCCCATTCATTTTGCATTGTGCCCAAGAAATTGATCATATGCCAAATAGCTGTCGAAAAATGTTTAGCAGGTTTAGAATTGATTTTTCCGCGTACACCGCCGAAACCAAGTTCCAAAAGCTGTCGCAAACTCCATCCTGCACAATATCCAGAAAACATTGACAAATCATGTAAATGAAAATCTCCATTTTTATGTGCATCTGCAATGGCTTCACTGTAAATATGATGCAACCAGTAATTGGCTGTGATCGCACCCGCATTATGAAGAATAAGTCCACCTAACGAGTAATTAATGCTGCTGTTCTCATTGACGCGCCAGTCGGTTTGACTCAAGTAACCTTCCATTGTTTTTTCAATATCCAATACAAGCGCTTTGCCTTCACGTAAACGATGCCGCTGGTTACGATACAAAATGTATGCTTTGGCGACGTCTGCAAACCCTTCTTGCATCAATACATTTTCAACCGTATCTTGAATTTCCTCAATAGCTGGAATCGTCCTTTCATGATAACGTGCTGCTAAGTTTTCAACGATTTGATCTGTTAAACGCTGCACAACTCCACCACATGGCTCACCTTGTGTGGCCAAAAAGGCTTTGTGTACGGCATTAAAGATACGCTCTTCCCGAAAGGGGACAATTGTACCATCTCTTTTTATTATTTTCTTTATTGCCATAATTTTTTCCTATTTTTTACCTCAATCGTGGATAAGTATCAAACAACTTACGGACACAATTCAGGCAACATATTTATCATCTTAAAGCAGACTTACACCGTCAAGTGGTTTTGTTTATTTTTTTATTTCGTTTATTTATTTAGCTTTTTAGGAATTTGGGTACTTTTTAAGTGCAAATTTTTTGCAAGGTGAAA
>CAZOPT010000032.1:0-7044 GCA_964582055.1 uncultured Opitutales bacterium | reverse complement strand
TATATTTATAAAGAATAAAATTCTTGCCAAAGTAAAAATTGTTGCGAAAATGATAAGTGTGAGTTTACCGAATATAATTACTATGTCGCGCATACCTATGTTATTCCTTATCGGAGGATTGTTTTATGCGTCATGGCCGGGAGCAAAGACATTGGCATTTATTTTATATGTTTTAGCAGGTATAACGGATTGGCTTGATGGGTATTTGGCTCGAAAATATCATCAGATTTCAGATTTTGGTAAATTAATGGATGCTTTGAATGATAAGATTTTTACAGTTAGTATCTTTCTCATCCTTGTGGGGAAAAATTTGATTCCGACTTGGGGAATTTTTTGTGCGATCATTATTGTGTGTCGCGAGTTTTTTATTACAGGTTTGCGTACGCTTATCGCAACTTCCGGTACTGTGATGGCTGCAGAAAGACTTGGTAAGGTCAAAACGGTTTTGCAAATTGTTCTTTTAGGTTCGTTCTTTTTGATAGAAATGTTACGGATTGATGGACAAAGTTGGTGTCCTAATGGCCTTATTGTGGCTTTGACCTATATCAATTATGCTAATTTTGTCTTAACAACGTTACTTACAGCTTATTCAGGTATCAGTTATTTAATAAAATATCATCATTTTTTATAAAAAACATTTGATGTTTTTTTTAATTTTAGATACAATATCTACTATGCAAGACGTTCAAGGGTGGTTAAATCAATTAGCCGAGGAGCTTAAGTTGGAAGAGGCTTTGGTTTTAGATGATAAGAATCAATGTTTTTTGATGTTTGATGAAAATATGCTTGTTGAAATGGAGTTCAGAACGAACGAAAGAACCTTTAGCTTTAAAGGGAATTTGGGGAATGTAAATGAAGCTAAAGTAAAGAAAATTTATCCTAAGTTATTGGAGGCCAATGCTCAATGGCAGGAAACGAATGGTGCTACTTTTGGACTTCAACAGTATAGTGAGAAAGTACTGTTAACACAAAGTATACTTACCGAATCGTGTGATTATCATTTGTTTTATAAGGCACTTGAGTATTTTGTGAATACATTTGAATATTGGATAAAAAGGTTGAAAGAACTTCAAGAAAGTTCTTCTCAGCAAGAAAATCCAGTATTTTCAGGTATGCGAATTTAAAATCCTTTAATTATTAAAAAAATCGTCCGATTTAAATTATTATGAGTCATTTACAAAAAAACTTGCAGGGGGTGCTAACCGCACTTATAACTCCATTTTTTGAAGGAAAAGTTGACTACACATCGTTAGAGAAATTGGTCGAATACCAATTGATGGAAGGAATTCAAGGACTTGTTCTTTTAGGGACAACAGGTGAAAATTCCACCTTAACCGATCAAGAACGTAAGCAGCTTTTGGAATTTCTTGTAAAGCAAATTAACCATCGTATTCCTGTGTGGATTGGTACGGGGTCTAATTGTACGCAAAAAGCCGTACAAATGACTCAGGAAGCAGCTAATTTAGGTGCTGATGGAGCTTTGGTTGTAACCCCTTATTACAATCGTCCGACCCAAAATGGACTCTATCTGCATTATGAGGCAATAGCACAAGCAAGTTCTTTGCCGATTTGTTTGTATTCCATTCCAACGCGTTGTGGTGTAGAAATAGAAGTGGATACCGTATGCAAATTACGTCGTAAGTATAAGCATATCGTAGGCATTAAAGAAGCTGGAGGATCTTGTAATCGTGTTTCGCAATTGTTGAAGGATAATGATGCTAAGTTTAAAATTTTAGGAGGTGATGATGCCTTGGCGCTCCCATTTTTCGCTTTAGGAGCTCAGGGGTTAATTAGTGTTGCTTCTAATTGGATTGTTAAACCTTTGGTCAAAATGTATCAAGCTGCCGCACAAAATGATTTAGAAGAGGCTTCGAATATTAATCGTAAGTTTTATCCGCTTTTTCGCGCACTTACAGTTGAAACCAATCCGGTTCCTATTAAGCAGTTTTTGTATCGAGCTGGTATTATTCGGAGTCCTGAAGTACGCTTGCCATTGTGTCCCTTGTCCGACAAGAGCTTGACAGTTGTCAACAAGGTGTTTGAATCATTGCATGGAGATTGTTAAGGCAGATGTTATTATTTCTGGCTGGAATGGGAAAATGGGGCAAGCATTACGCGCCTTGCTTCCTCGTTATTTTTCAGGGCAGGTTGTTGATGCAAATGAATTAGGATCGTGTTCGTTAAGTTTATCTAAGGTTTGGATTGATTTTTCACATGTATCTGCTTTTGAAAAATGGATTGCAAAGGTTGCACAATTACAATGTCCATTTGTGATGGGGACGACAGGATTGAATGATCGACAGTTTCAGCAATTAGGTGATTTGTCTCAAAATCAGCCGATACTTTACGATGCTAATTTTTCCGAAGGTATCCAGGTTTTACGTCAAATTCTTAAAGGTTTGCCGGATGTTTCGACTTTTGATTGTCAGATCTTAGAAGCGCATCATAGGAGCAAAAAAGACTGTCCTAGTGGTACGGCGAAAGTATTGATGAAGGATTTAAGCGAAAAGACGCAAAAAATTGTTCCAATTTCATCTATACGATCAGGTGGTATTCGTGGCGAGCATACAATTATTTTAGCTGGCAGTAATGAGCAAATTACATTAAAACATGAAGTTTGGGATCGTTCGGTATTTGCAGAAGGTGCACTCAAAGCAGCTCAATGGTTATTGCAACAATCGCATGGATTTTTTAGTTTTAATTCAGTTTTACAGTCATGATTGCTTTTGTTGAAGGGGTTGTAGAAGAAATAGGTATAAATGAGCTTGTCGTTAATGTTAACGGTATTGGTTACGAAGTTTTTACTGTATATCCAGAGGCTTTTAAAATATCACAATCTTATCGTTTGTATACGTATGCCGTTTATCGCGAAGATAATCAACAGCTATATGGATTTAAAGAACTTGAGCAACGTAATTTTTTTAGATTGTTGGTTGAAAAAGTAAATGGAGTAGGACCTAAATTGGCACTTACTATGTTGGGTTTTTTTCCTATGCAAAACTTGTGTACAATCGTTTTAATGAATGATGCGGATGCTTTGGCAAAGTGTCCAGGAATTGGTAAAAAGACGGCTCAAAGACTTATTTTGGAATTACAAGATCATTTGAAGAAAGAGATTTCTGTAAAGCCAGTAAAAACGGTTGTTGCTTCAGCATATGCGGATGCTGTAGAAGCCCTTTCTGTGTTGGGATATGCGCGCAAACAAGCCGAAAGCCTTATTAATAGGATAAAGCCTCATTTGAGTCCAGATGATACCGTTGAAACCATCCTTAAAAAAGTTTTTTCAAAGTCTATACGTTAAAAATGGTGGCGGTAATGATTATAATGATAACTTTCCACTTGACGTTTTTAAATGGAGTAAACATGATAATTGGCATTTGCCCGATGGTGTAACGGTAGCACAAAAGATTCTGGCTCTTTTTGTCGAGGTTCGAATCCTTGTCGGGCAGCCATTTTTAATAGAGATGGGATAAAAATGGAAAAAGGTGTTTAAATTTTTTGTTAAAAAGTGTAGCCTTATTTAAAAAAGTCGTCAGAATAAAGAATAGAGTATTTGTATGTTTCGTAATTTATTAAAACGTTTTGTAGGCCGTCATTATAAAAAATTTTATAAGGAATGCTTGCCTATTGTAGAAAAAATCAATGCGATTGAAGAACAATTTAAGGCTTTGTCTAATGAGGAATTGCAGGCTAAGACGGAACAATTTAAGCAACGGTATACTCAAGGTGAATCGTTGGATGCCTTGTTGCCAGAAGCATTTGCAACTGTTAAAAATGCTGCATGGCGTTTAGTTGGTACTCAAGCAGAAGTTTGTGGGCATGTGCTTACTTGGGACATGATTCACTACGATGTCCAATTGATCGGTGGTATTGCTTTGCATCGTGGCTATATTGCTGAAATGGCCACTGGTGAAGGTAAAACGCTTGTTGCAACTTTGCCGCTTTATTTAAATGCGCTTTCCGGTAAAAATTGCCAATTAGTTACTGTTAATGATTATTTGGCACGGCGTGATTCTACCTGGATGGGACATTTGTTCAATTTTCTTGGACTTACAGTTGGTTGTATTCAACATGATATGGATCCAAATGAGCGCCAAGAAGCTTATCGTAAAAATATTACTTATGGAACAGCTTCTGAGTTTGGTTTCGATTATTTAAGAGACAATGGTATGGCTTTGCGTGCCGAAGATCAGGTGCAACGAGATCATTATTACTGCATTGTCGATGAAGTAGACTCTATTCTTATTGATGAAGCACGTACACCACTTATTATTTCAGGCATTGAAGAAGACGATGATTCCGGTGCATTATTTCTGCAACTTAAAATGGGGGTTCAACGTATTTATCGCTTGCAGAATAATTTGTGCGCGGAATTGATGGAACAAGCAAAACCTTTGTTAGCTCCTGAATCAAAAGTTGAAGATTTAGAAAAAGGATTGGAAAAACTCTATCAAATTAAGTTAGGTAATCCTAAAAATCGCTTATTAATGCATGCTTTGGAAGAAGGTCGTATCCGCAGAGCTTTTGATAAGTTTGAAACACAGATGGCTGCCGATTTCAATCGTGATCGTGCTTATAAGCTTAAGGAAGAGCTTTATTATACCATCGAAGAACAACATCATCAGGCTGATCTTACTGAAAAAGGTCGCAATACCTTGAAGCCTAACGAACCTGATGCATTTACCTTGCCGGATTTGTCAACAATTTTCAGTGAAATTGAAGGTGATACAGAATTGTCGGCTCAGCAAAAACAAGGTAGGCGCCAAGAAGCAGAGAATTTGTTTAATGTCCGTAGTTCAACGATTCATTGTCTGAGTCAATTATTACGTGCCTATACGCTTTATCAAAGGGATGATCAGTATGTGGTTATGGATGGCAAAGTGATCATTATTGACGAGAATACGGGACGTGCAATGCCCGGAAGGCGTTGGAGTGATGGTCTGCATCAGGCAGTAGAGGCCAAAGAAGGTATCATGCCAGAAAAAGAATCGAAGACTTATGCTACCATTACTTTGCAAAATTATTTTCGCATGTATGAAAAGCTAGCAGGCATGACTGGTACAGCTGAAACGGAAGCACAGGAATTTTTCGATATTTATCGGTTGAAAGTAATGGCGATTCCAACTCATCGTCCATGCATTCGCATTGACGATAATGACGTCATTTACAAGACACGTCGTGCGAAGTACAAAGCTGTTATTAAGGATATTGAGGAAGCTTACAAAAAAGGTCAGCCCGTTTTGGTAGGAACAACTTCGGTTGAAGCTTCTGAAATTTTGAGCAAAATGCTTAAAGGAGCTAAAATTCCACATAATGTTCTTAATGCGAAATATCACCAACAGGAAGCTGAAATTGTTGCCCAAGCGGGCCAGGAAAAGGCTGTTACAATTGCGACAAATATGGCAGGTCGTGGTACAGATATTAAGCTTGGCGAAGGTGTTGCGGATTTAGGTGGTTTATTGGTTTTAGGTACCGAACGTCATGAATCACGTCGCATTGATCGTCAATTGCGTGGTCGTTGTTCACGTCAAGGCGATCCTGGCCATTCCAAGTTCTTTATTTCGTTGGAAGACGATTTGATGCGTTTATTTGCAACTTCGGGCCGTATTGGAGCGTTTTTGGAACGTTCTATGGCGGAAGATGAAGAGTTAACACATCCATTTTTGAATCATTCTATTCAATCGGCGCAGAAGAAGGTTGAGCAACGTAATTATTCGATTCGTAAGCGTCTGTTGCAATATGATGATGTGCTTAATCGTCAGCGTGAGATTATTTACAGTTTGCGCAATGAGACTTTACGAACAGATAAGCCCATCGAGCTTGTTTGGGAACTTATCGAAGAAGAAATTGATAATCGATTGACGGCATTGGATGATGAAAAGAACGTGATTAATCGGAAGGATGTACTTGTTAATCTCGTCAGTTGGCTTAATTTACAATTTCCACTTTTCTTGGAAGTTGAAGCCTTGAAGAATAAGTCTAAACAAGAGCTGAAGGTTGAAATTTTAGAAAAATTGCATTCTTATTATGAGACCAAGCAGTCAATTGAAGGTGATGAAATTTCACAACAAATTGCGCGGTGGGTGCTCTTACGTGCTATCGATCGGAATTGGCAAAATCAATTGACAGAAATGGAGGATTTGCGTCAAAGTATTGGTTTGCGTGGTTATGGGCAAAAAGATCCATTGATTGAATATAAGACGGAAGCGTATCATTTCTTTGAGTCTATGGTCGTTCAAATGCGTCAAGATGTTTGTTTTCAGTTGTTCCGTTCTTCGACCCAACCTGAAAACATTGATGCACTTATTCAAAAAATTAGTCAACGTATTCATTTTTCGAGTGCTGATGAAGCGACTGATGTTGGTACAGTTAAGTCAAAACCTGTAGAATTGCCGAAGCCCGTTAAACGTGATTTGCCGAAAGTAGGTCGTAACGATGTTTGTCCGTGTGGTAGCGGTAAAAAATTTAAAAAATGTTGCGGAAAAGATTTGAAAGATTAATTTCCTGTAAATTCTAAAATTTTGCAATGGAATTTATCGGTATAGATTATGGTAGCAAAAGTGTAGGTTTGAGTTGGGGGGCTGACGAATTGCAGATTGCAGTTCCTTTGAAATCTATTCCTCTGGAACCTATTGAGCAGTTTTTTGTTCAATTAAAGCAAATTGTTTTGGAAAAAGGTTGTCAGGCATTTGTGATTGGTTTTCCATTGCATTTGGATGGAACTGTCGGAAAGAGAGCTCAAGAGGTTAAGGTTTTTTCTGAAAAATTAAAAAACTTTTTTCAATTGCCTATTCATTTCCAAGATGAGCGTTTTTCAACTCAATCTGCGCAAGGTTTAATGGGATTTTCTGCTAAAAAGACCATTCTAAAAATAAAAAGAACGAAGCAAAAGGGTATCATTGATGCCCAAGCTGCTGCAATTATTTTACAGGATTTCCTAGATGGGAGGGTGTGATTTTATATTCGTGATTGTTTTTTATTGGAAAATGTCCCGACGAAGGAGATTTGGATAAAGCTGTAGAGAAGTTTTTTAAGTAAATAAGG
>CAZOPT010000031.1:0-7377 GCA_964582055.1 uncultured Opitutales bacterium | reverse complement strand
AAGATAAAGCCAAAGAGTATTTATTAAAACTCAAAGAAATTTTAGACAATGCATCGGGTTTAAGTGATGAAAATCAGGAATTACTCCAAGAAACCAACAAAATTTTAGAACTTATGGAACAGGAAGCATGAATTTGAGGTGTACAGCAGTGTTTTTAACGATAGTGGCTACCATGTATGCCGATAAGCCAAAAGATCCCTGGCATTTTTTTGCAGATCCGCATGCGCGTAAAATCGTTAAAAACATCTGTACGAATAACAAAAATTTAAAATTTGAGGCCATCACTTCTTTCCAAGCTGACAATGCACAAATTTCTAATTTAAGAGGGTTTGAATGTTTACCGAATTTAAAGTTATTATCCCTAAAAAACAACCTCATTGATTCCCTAACACCTTTAACTGCATTAAAACGTTTAAAAGCCTTATTTTTATCACATAACCTCATTACGGATGTTTCCACTCTCAGCCAACTACCCAAACTTGAAGTCTTAGATTTATCACACAACAAACTACAAGCTTCCTTTTTATGTAATTTTGAACAATTAAAGGATTTAAATCTCTCGCATAACCAAATCCAACAATTTATAACAACTGAATCGAGTAAATTGTTGACCAAACTCGATCTCTCTTTTAATCCAATTTCACAACTTCCAGAAAATTTATCGTTGCCAAGTTTACAGACCCTTCATTGCAATAGTACTTTTCTCCAAAGTCTTATCCCTCTATTACAATTAACCGCTCTCGAAGTGCTTGAAGTCGAACACTGTTCTCAGCTAAAATCCATTCAAGAACTGTTTGTAAAAACAAACGACCACATTGATTGTCGACTTCCCTTCCTAAAATCTATAAAAATTTCAGAAGATTTTCTAGATGAAACTTCTAAAGCGTTTTTAAATTCCATACGTCAAAAAGGTACATTGTCTCATCCTATTGCCATCAATGGCAAGCAATACGGTACCAAATAACACAAAAACACCCACTCATTTTTAACCAACAAAATAGTTGACGGAATGTTTTTTGCGACTTATTTTGAAGCCATGTGTGAATGTAATTGTAATTCAGTACCGTCTGCATTAGTTGGGCGGAAAGCGCCACAATTCGTAGCTCCAGCTATCCTTAATGGAGTTGAAATTGTGGAAAATTTTTCATTAGAACAATTTTTAGGTAAAAAATATGTCGTTTTATTCTTTTATCCCAAAGATTTTACATTTGTATGTCCAACAGAATTGCATGCATTTCAAGAAGCTTTGGGAGCTTTTGAAGAACGTTCTGTACAAGTTATCGCCTGTTCGACAGATACCGAAATGAGCCATTTCGCATGGTTACAACAACCAAAACAATTGGGGGGTATTCAAGGTGTTACTTACCCTATTGTTGCCGATACCAATAAAACTATCGCAACCAATTACGGGGTTCTTGCAGGCGATTATTACTATGATGAATGTGGATGTTTGCAAGCTAAAGGAACTCTAGTCGCTTATCGTGGCTTATTCTTGATCGATAAAGAAGGCATCGTACAACACCAAGTTATCAACAATATGCCATTGGGTCGCTCTGTCGAAGAAACTTTGCGTATGGTCGATGCATTACAACATTTTGAAAAATTTGGAGAAGTCTGTCCTATCAATTGGCATAAAGGCGATAAAGCTATGCAACCAACCCAAAACGGACTTCACCAGTATTTTAAATAAGTTCTGAAAATAATAAAAGCCTTCTTTTAACACATAAAGGAAGGTTCTTTTATTTCTCTAACAAAGGCCTTAAAAAAGGCTGATAAAGGTCTTCTTGAGGATCGATGGCGATTTCGGATCGATCATGGGATTGTATGTTGAAAGCAACATGTGGAGCTTCTTTGACGAGTGCAATAGGAGTACATTCGGCTCCCTCTCCCATTGCAAAGACTGCAGAAATAGCTAAAGCATCGGCTACATTTACATGGGTTACACGTAATGGGCGTCCGAAAAGATCTGGGGAACCCACATAACTTTTTAAGGGATTAAAACCCCACCAAGCAAGCGCAATTCCTGTAACCCCTTTGCGCAAAGGCGTTGTATGGCTATCCGAAATAATTACACCTAAATTTTCCAAATTGTATTTTTTGCGCAAAAACTGCCAAAGTTTAAAGGCCGAATTAAAAGGATTTTTGGGATAAAGAATAAACGCATCCTGGCCATTCGATTCATCAATTCCAGCCGAAGGAATAAGTAAACCATGTGTATAGGTTAAAACAATGCTCACATCCCTACTCTCCTCATTAGGAATAATTTTATCGGCTTCTTGGGCAATCAGATCGTACTTTTTTACACCATTTTTAGGAATCGTACGCCCTTCACATAAGCTTACTATTTTGGAAGTAATAACCACAATAGAATTTTCATCTAATTTAGGCAAAAAACGTCCCACAAAGGTATTTAAATCTTGTGCTTGTTCGACACGATCGGTTCGTATGGCCTCAATTTTCATGACAATTTTCAATCCAACATTGCGCGGCAAAAAACCGTTGATGCAAAGCTACATTATGCACCCGCAAATAATCCACTTTATCCTTTAAACAATGGGAAATAGCAAGTGTTTCAATGTCTCGTTCTTTAGCTTTTCGTTCTCCTAAAAGATTAAGGTAAGATTTTCGAGAATGTCCTACCAAAAGTTCACAACCAAATTGTTTTAAAACGTCCATTTTTTGTATTAAAAAACCTGTTTGATAAGGAGACTTTCCAAAACCAATACCCGGATCTAAAATAATGTTTTTAAGATCAAAACCACACTTAGTAAGCTGTTCAATTTGATGCTCACACCATTCTTTTAGACTTTGTAAGGGATTCTGCAGATATTCACCAGGAATAGGTGGTACATGGAGTGCATGCATTGTACACAATTTACAACCTGAATCGGCAATTAAACGTAATGTCGATGCTTGTAAACGCCCTGAAACATCATTAATCCAAGCTATTGGAAATTGCTTCAATAAACGTTCAACAATTGTATCCTGATACGTATCAATACTAACAGCAACTTTCTTAAAATCAAGCTGCGATAAAACAGGTTCTAAACGCTGCCATTCTTCTTCTATCGTTAATAAATGAGCTCCTGGACGTGTTGATTGAGCCCCTAAATCTAAAACACTTGCACCAGCTTCTATAAGCTCATAACAGTGTTGCACAGCCGCTTCTGACTTAAAATAATTGCCTCCATCCGAAAAAGAATCAGGTGTTACATTAACAATACCTACCAGCCGTGGATATAAAGTAAACGTTCTATAAAAATGTGCATCGGTTTCATTTAACTTTTCTCGAGCTAACAGTTTAAATGACGAATCGCTTTTAGGATACTTTAAATCGGGAGCCAATAATGCCATCAAATGAAGTAAAAAATCACGATTCTTTAATTCTACATGCGGAATTTTTAATGGCTCCGTATCAAGTAATAAATCATCGTAAAGTAGAATATCCAAATCGATTGTTCGCGGACTCCATTGAAGATGTTTTTTTGTACGCCCCAATTTGATTTCAATCGCTTGTAGTTGTTCCAATAAGGCAAGGGGCGATAAATCCGTCTGCCCACATACAATCATGTTGAAATAGGATAAGTTCCATTCTTTAGGCGATTCAGGTAACAATAACGCTTCTGTTTCTAATATGATAGAGGTACGCACATTTTTCAGCAAATGCGTCAATGCATCGACCGCCAATTGCAAATTTCGCAATCGATCCCCAAGATTAGATCCTAAAGCAATATATACCGTATGAGCCATTTATTAAAATTGACAATTACGCATATCGCCTGTTTTCGCGAAGGTTTCATAAAGTGCAAATGCATAAGATAAATCATGCATAATATGCTTGTTTTTAGATCGCTTCAAATAAGCCTGTAAAATAGGCTTATAATCAGGATGAACACAGTTTTCTATAATGCACTTGGCGCGTTCTTTTGGCGATTTTCCACGTAAATCTGCCACGCCTTGTTCAGTTATAATAATTTGTGTATCATGTTCTGTATGATCTATATGCGAACAAAACGGTACAATACTTGAAATTGTACCATTTTTAGCAGTCGATGGCAAAGTAAAGATAGAGATATAACCATTTCGAGCAAAATCTCCAGAACCACCAATACCATTCATTAGATTGGTTCCAAACACATGCGTACTATTAACATTGCCAAAACAATCAACTTCTAAGGCTGTATTTAAAGTTAGAAGTCCCAATCGGCGAATAATTTCCGGATGATTCGTAATTTCTTCAGGACGCAAAACGAGACGATTTTTATAAAAATCCCAATTTTTGTAAACCTGTTGCATACGAGCATCTGTAAGCGTCAAAGAACACGCACTCGTAAAAGAAACACGATCCATTTCCATCAGCTCAAAAACTGCATCTTGCGCTACTTCACTATAAACTTCAAAAACCGGAATTCTTTGCTCCAATCCCATTGTTTTTAAAACTGCATTCGCAATATTTCCAACACCTGATTGTACGGGCAAGAAGGTCTTTGGTATACGTCCTTTTGCTATCTCCTGAACAAAAAAATCCGCCACATGTTGCCCAATTTTTTCATGAATAGCATTGATTTCCTTAAAATCAGCAACACCATCAGCAGCACAGGTTTCTACAACACCTATAATCTTTTTAGGATCAACCTTAAGCGTTGTACGACCAATACGATCCCCCACATGCGTCAAAGGAATAGGTTTTCGATGGGGTGGATTTTCAAACTCATAGAGATCGTGCATACCCACTATCGACTTCGGATGATAAGTATTATGTTCCAACAAAATATGCTTAGCATTTCGACAAAACGTTGGACTGGCACCCACTGCAGCCGTTAATACTAATTCCCCATCTTCCGTATAATCAGCAACTTCTACACAAGCAACATCAACAGGTCCTAAAAACCCGTAATTAATAAATTGCGGATACCCTGACAAGTGTAGATCGGCATAGGCCACTTCACCTGCATTAATTGCCGTTCGCATATCCTTATTCGATTGATAGGGAAAACGATGCGAAACTGCTTTTGCACGACTCAAAACACCATCAACATGATCGCTTGAAGAAGCACCCGTAAATAATTTTATTTGAAAAACTTTTCCTTCTGCATGTAAAGCTTCGGCTCGTTTTGCAAGACTTTCTAAAATAACTTTAGGAGATCCTGCAGCTGAAAATCCACTACAAGCTACCACATCCCCGTGTTTTATAAAAGCTGCAGCCTCTTCTGCAGTCAATTTTGGCAATCCCTCTTTCATGTAAAAACTATACAACTTTTAAAGAATTAATTCAATACTTTTAACGGTAAAAATTTTTCAAAATTGTTAAGCATCTTAAAAGTTCTTTGCAGAATTTTATTGAAAAACGTAATCTTCACGAAAGGCTTTTTCGTTAGCTTTATCTTTGTCTGCAAAACCCCAACGCCAAGAAAAAGGATGTATCACAAAAGCCGCCTTACCAATAACATCTTTTTTAGGCACTTCCCCCCAAAATCGACTATCGTAACTAAAAGGAGAATTATCACCTAAAACAAAGAAAAATCCTGAATTAACAATAAATTCACGACCTTTTTCCAAAAAGCCTTGTGCGCAATACCCAGGATACAAACCTTTTTGAAGATTATTGTTAATAAACGCAGAACATTCACTCATAGGGTAACGATTTCGAAGTAATTTACCTTTTTCAATCGAAAGTAAATCCCCTGAACAGCCAACAAGACGCTTAATATAGTAAAGATCTTTGTCTAACAATGGAATATTCCCTGTTCTAAAAACAATAGCCTCACCAATATTCGGCCTCCGAAAATGATAGGTCAAACGGTCTACAAATAACATATCACCTGCACAAATATCAAAATGCAAAAAACATTCTCCTTTTTTCGCATAATTAGATGTTTTTACAAAATACCCCTGCTCTCTTTTATACGAAATATCAACATTTTCTGACCGTAATAATTGATCAAAACTTTTATAATTTGGAAAAAACTTTTTCCGTAAAACAGCTTCCATATCCGTAAATTCAAAAGGCACACGAATACGTACTTGCTGATCCCCTATCCAAAGTAAATAAACCTTATAGGGTTTTGGAAAAAAATGCTTAAACCATAAGTTACCTACTTCGCGCCCTGTTTCAATTTCATAACGAACATGCGAATTATACCGCAACATTTCTTGGCGATTAAACAATGGTATTTTAACGAAACCATCACAAGGGGCTTTGTAATAATAATTTTCTGCTCCTATAGTCAGCCAACGAAACGGCTTATTCCACCAATTTGGTCTTTCTTTTGAATTTTCATGAAGGCATGTCTGCATACCTGAAAACGAAGGAAACATCGAACAAGTTGGGATTCGAAATGGCTGAAAGAAAAATGAACGAATACCTATCGCTAGAAAAGCTGCAACCCAAAAAACTTCCGCATTATCACACCAAAACGACACTGGATAAAGTTTTCCTCCACAAACACGCAATTGTGATTGTAACTGTTTCAATACATCTTGAAGTTTTGTAGGTACAGGAGCTTTTTTAGGCCAACTTTTGTACAAACCTAATAACTCAACTTTAGCTTGTTGTAAATTATGGCATTGCACCTGCGTTAGAAGATCTTTACGATAATTATATATCTTATCAGCCCAATGCAAAGTATGTTCAACGGACTTTCGTAAAGCCTTATTTGAATGTCCAAACATGCTATCTTAAAAACCCTAAAACACCTGAAGCAAAAAATTGTGCCGCCATTGCTAAGAGAATTAAACCACACAACTTTGAACTAATTTGAACTAAAGCTGGCTTTAACCATTTTGAACTAAAAGATACAACATAAAACAAACTATAAAAAGTAAGCATAATAGCAATAAGACCTAAATAAGCATATAAAGTTTGTATTGAGTTACAAGCTTCACTTTTTCCAATCATAAGCGAGGAAATCGCACCTGGCCCTGAAATAATAGGAAATGCTAATGGAGTAACTGTAATATCCTGTTGAGATTTAGATGAAACCACTGAATCATCTGTAGTGGTTGGTGCTCGTACCATATCTATTCCAATAAAACTCATTACAATACCTCCCGCAATGCGAAAAGCGTCCATATTAACCCCCATAACTTCCAACAAACCTATTCCAAAAAACGCACACAATAAAAGGATTCCAAAGGATACATTTATAGCACGTACCGCAGTTTGCCAACGTTGTTTAGGGGTATAAGTTGATGTTATTGCTAAAAACATTGCTGCTGCTGCTAAAGGTGAACTTGCAGCAAATAATTTTGCGTATATCTCAACAAAAAATTGAATATCAGACTCCATAAACATCACATTTAGTAAGAAAAAAGATCCCTTTGCAAGCTTAATATTTAAAGTTTTCTAATATTTTTAGTTAAATGTTTTATTTTTAA
>CAZOPT010000030.1:6458-8886 GCA_964582055.1 uncultured Opitutales bacterium | reverse complement strand
ATTTAGCACGCAAATGGCATTTATTATAAGTTTCGAGAAGCTGAGTTGGATCAAGGTGGGTATAAATCTGTGTTGTGGAGATATCACTATGGCCCAACATGGTTTGAATACTACGCAAATCAGCACCATTACAGAGTAAATGAGTTGCAAAGGTATGCCTTAAAAGGTGTGGAGAAACATTTGTAGAGATACCAACAGCTTGTGCATATTGCTTCAAATGTACCCAAAATGTTTTTCGAGAAATCGGCTTCCCTACCCTACTGAGAAAAACAAAATTGCCGCTACTTTTTTTCTGAAGTTTTGGGCGTCCATGCACTAAATAAAAAGTCAAATGCTCTTTAGCCACAGAACCTATTGGTACTAAACGTTCTTTGCTTCCCTTGCCATAGATTTTTAAAAAATTCTCTTCTAAAAACAGATTCTGCAAAAGCAATGTACAGATTTCTGAAACACGCAGACCGCAACTATACATAAGGGAAATCATGGCTCGATCACGTATTCCTTGAGGTGTTGAAAGGAGTGTACTATGTTGCAAGTTTTCAATTGCTTTTAAGGATAATGTTTGTGGTAATTTACGTTTAATACGAGGGTAAAAAGCAGTACTTAACGGATTGTTTTCTAGCTGGTTCTGTTTAATAAGGTATTCGAAAAATCGCTTTACACTTGTGAATTTTCGTGCACGCGAACTCGGCTTCAAGTTTAATAAATAATTTTGCCACGATTCAATTTGTTTTTTTGAAATATTCAAATCTGTCGCTTGAGACAGTTGGATAAATTGCTCTAAATCATAACGATACGATTGTAGGGTATTTTTCGATAAGCCACATTCAAGATCTAAATGGCTTAAAAAAGCTTCAAGCCAAGTTTTAATTTCAGACATGAGGATAAGCAGTACTTTCGCCTTCACTGCGTGCAATGATAACCGTACCGCAGGTATCATTGAAGACATTAATGGCCGTTCTAAACATATCTAAAATGCGTTCTACAACCCAAATTACGCCAATAGATTCAATCGGAAGTCCAACTGAACTTAAAATCATAGTAATGGCAATCAAGCCTGATGCAGGAATTCCGGCAACTCCAACCGAAGTTAAAAGCGCCATCAACACCACCATAACTTGATTCAAAACACCAAATTGAATCCCCTGTGTAACTTGATAAAGTTGCGCAATAAAAATAACAACAACACATTCATAAAGCGCTGTTCCACACATATTGATAGTAACCCCCAAGGGTAACGTAAACCGTGCTGTTTTAGAAGAAACACGGGCTACAGATTCAATTTTTTCAAGTGCTAAGGGTAATGAAGCTGCTGAAGATGCCGTTGAAAATGCCATTAGTGTAACTGGAAACATTGCTTTATAATGCGCAAGTGGTTTAATTCTACCCACAAAACGTAAGAGCAAATAAAGGAAAATAAAATAATAAATCCCAAAACCTAAAATAATTGTAATAACAAAAAATAGAAGCGGCCGAATCAAATCTAGACCTGCATTAAGCAAAATCGGTGTTACTAATCCAAAAACACCTAAAGGTGAAAATGCAATAATAATACGCGTAATATTTCGTGTAATTTGCTGGATACCTTCCCACAATTCCCATTGAACCTTACGTAAATTTTGCGGTAATCGTCCAATATAAAAACCAAACAAGAGACTAAAGGTAATTAAACCTAAAATTTGTGCATTATCTGTAGCTGCTGCTAAGATATTTGGGGGTAATAATCTTAAGAAAAATTCGGAAATTTTTGATCCTTCTGCATTTCCTAAACTTACAAAATGTTCTGGAAGTACATTCGCTTGTCCCAAAATTTTAGCAGCCAATTCTGGATTTGTATGTCCCGGCTTTAAAAAGTTTACAACCCCTAATCCAATCGCAACTGCAACACAACAACTTAAAAAATAAAATAAAAATGTCTTTAAGCCTAGGCGTCGAAATTCTGTTTGTGAACCAAACCCCATAATTCCACAGATAATTGACGACATAATTAATGGGACGACAAGCATTTTTAATCCGTTCATAAAAACTTTCCCAATTAATTCGCAAATTTGTATGAAAGCTTGTGTAAAGGCCATATCCATTAAATCCAATGAACGAATACAACTAACTACACTTATACTTATTATTAAAGCGCCAACAACTCCCCAACGTTGAATGTGTTTTTTCATGAACGAAATCGTTTAACTTTAAACTTTTTCAGTTCAATACTTCCAATGCAAGCACAAAGTGCCATTAAGTAAACGGATTGCGGTATTGTTGTAAAGAAAAGCGCTTCACAGCAGCCTGCTACTATAAAAATAAGATTTAAACAAACTCCCTGCATAAAAAAATAAAAATCCACTTTTCGATTTTTAATTAAATAAAAAAAAATCCATCCAAACCACCAGCACCCCGCAACAAAACCTAAACATCCCCATTGGACTAACCA
>CAZOPT010000030.1:0-6358 GCA_964582055.1 uncultured Opitutales bacterium | reverse complement strand
ATCCAAACCACCAGCACCCCGCAACAAAACCTAAACATCCCCATTGGACTAACCAAAGCAACCATTCATTGTGCGGGTGGGCGATACGAATAATTCGTTGAGAATTCTTTACATCAGAAACGTAAGTCATTTTATGCTGTTGTAATTCGTATCCAAAACTCCCAGTACCATTTCCAAAAACCGGCTTTTCTTTGATTAAAATAAAAGAACTTTTTATCATTTCTATACGATAAAAAACAGAATTAGTTTTTGTTAATTTTGTTATTCCGTTTGTTATTCCGTTTGTTATTCCGTTTGTTATTCCAAAACGCTGCATTAATATGCTTGGTTTATATAAAGCAAATAAAAGGATACTAAAAAACGATACAAAGACAAGCCTTAATTGTTTATAAGAAACTTTACTCGAGGCTACGACAAAGATAAAGGCTACGATAAAGGCTAAAGGTCCTGTTTTTTCGACATTTACAAATAGTAAATAATATAAGAAAAAAGAAAACCAAATCCAAGAAAATAATTTTGTAGATTTTTCTGAAAAAAGTAATAAATTCAAAGCAAAAATAGAACAATAAGTCACAAATACACTTGAATGAATAGGATTTACGAGATGTATTTTTTTTTCACCAATAAAATAATACCATAAACAATAAGCAAGTGTTGCAAAACAAAAGTAATGAATAAACCTATGCGTTAGAGATTTGTTATAAATAAAAACTGGAATTAACAAAAATATAGATAAAAATCGAGTATATTTAGAAAAAATACACCAACGGACATTTTGAGGAGCACCAGAATAGAAAACGCCACAAAAAGCAATTATTACGATAAAAATAACCGGAAGCCAAATTTTATTAAATTGGAAAAATTGTTTAAAGGTAAATCTGAATTTTGCATTACTACAAAATTGCAAAAGCGCAACACCTAAGAATCCGAAATAACCTATATGACAAAAAGCCGTCGAAAAAAAACAGCCAATACTGTAAATAATTAAAAAGATTGTATATAAGATATTCACGATTTTATATTTTGACATTATTTGATATTGTTATTGCGTGACATACATAGCTATCGTTGCAAGTTAATAAGTTATCATACTTCATACAACTTTCTAAAAGGACGCTTAATACAACGCAAGGTTTGACATATAAACATTAATAAAATATAATAAAATTTTGCATCCATATTGCATTCTTTTTTCCATGATGTTTTTTTAGCGTATAAATAATAAGAATGCATACAACGAAACATTTTTAGTGGAAAGTAATGTGTTGCCCACTTTGGACACAACCATGGCTTATAATGAGCGTAATGTATACAAATCTGAGAATCAGGTAGAGAACCTTTATAATATTTAAAAGTACTAGACGGACAAAAATTATAACTAACTGATAGTGCCAAAAATCTTTTTCTATCAATAAAGATGTTTAATAAATCTTGATCATGCCATTTTAGCAAAGAGTAATGATGTTTTTCTAAATAAGTGAGACTTTTTTCAAAAAGCTTATAAGTCCTTAATTCCTTTAAATTTAAAAGTAAAACTCCTGCGTTGAAATAATGGGCATCATTTGAAAGCCCTATATTTTTTTTGTGCAAAACATATTTTTTGAAATAATCATAATAATAATTTTCAACTGCGCCTAAGAGATTATCTTCTAAATTTATATCCCATAACGAACCAATATCTCCTTGAACAACGGTGTCACTATCAAGATAAATAGCTTTATCAACATCTTTTAAAATCTCTGGAATAAAAATTCGATAAAAAGTTGCTGGCGAAAGACGTTTTGGCAACGGAAATTTTTCAAAAACCTCCAATGGCTTTAGCTTGATAACTTGCAAAGTATTATTACCTAAATCCAACAAATTTAATTTTTCTAAGTTTTCCGGCATTATACCACAATCCAAAAGATAAAAATTAAAATGGCGTTGTGAATTTTTAATAATAGAAACCATTGTTACTGCTGCATGACGCACATAGCGGTCGTCGCAAACTAAGACAATAACAATAGGTTTTTTGATTTTAGGCACAGTTTATTTTAATGTTGGATAAAGCAATGTGTCACGAATGTTATCTGCTTCAGTTAATAAAATACAAAGACGATCAATACCAATACCCATTCCACCTGCTGGAGGCATACCATATTCCAAAGCTGTTAAAAATTCGTTATCAACTTTTTGGATCTCTTCACCAGCCTGCAACTCAAACATTTGCCGTTGAACAAATGGATCATTTTGTTCTGAATACGCCGGAGCAATTTCTTGCCCATTGATGTAAAGTTCAAAAACATCAATGTAACGATCATCTTTCTCATTGATTTTCGCTAATGGACACAATTCTTTCGGTAATTGCGTTACAAAAGTCGGTTGAATGAGCTTTGTTGCAATACATTTTTCAAAAACATTATTAGTGATTTCGTAATCTTCTGCTTCTGGATTGACTTCAATACCTAAGGTTTCACAACGCTTTAATTTTTCTCCACGAGAACGAGAAAACCAATCTTTATCCTCTGTTGCTTCAAAAATACAATCAGTGTAAGTAACTTCTCGCCATTGACCACCGAGTTCAATGGTTTGTCCTGTATAACTTGTTAAGGTTGTTTTACCGATAACATTTTGGCAAAGATACTGAATGAGATCATAAACTAACTGCATCATGCCACGATAATCACTATAGGCCTGATACAATTCTATCATAGTAAATTCAGGATTATGGCGACGCGAAATACCTTCGTTCCTAAAATTACGACCAATTTCAAAGACACGATCGTAACCACCAATCAACATTCTCTTTAGATATAGTTCTAACGAAATGCGCAAGAAAAAATCACGATCAAGTGCATTCATATGTGTCGTAAACGGCCTTGCAGCAGCTCCACCTGCAACATCTTGAAGCATTGGAGTTTCAACTTCAATGAAATCTCTTCCCCATAAAAACTCACGGATTCCTTTAATAATATTTGAACGTTTAAAGAAACGTTCTCGAGACTCTGGATTAATAATCAAATCGAGATAACGTTGACGATAAATCGTGTCAGGATTACTTAATCCATGAAATTTATCTGGCAAAGGACGAAAAGATTTGGATACAAGAGTAAACTTTTTAGCGCGTATGGTAATTTCTCCAGTAGATGTTCTAAAAACATCACCCGCTACGCCAATAAAGTCACCAATGTCTAGCTTTTTAAAGGCATCATACGCTTCTTTACCGATACCTGTATCTTCATTGTTTGTAACATAAACTTGCAGCGTACCTTTTTGGTCCAAAAGCTTCAAAAATGAAGCCTTACCCATTAAGCGAAAGGTAACAATACGTCCAGCAATAGCGACATTACTTAAGGGTTCACCTTTAGCTTCAACCTCTGGAAACAAATTAATTATTTGTTGAGTTGTATGCGTCTGTTTACAATTCGCACGAAACGGATTTTTGCCTTCTTGGCATAACTCATCAAACTTTTTCTTACGAATTGCAAATAAATCACTCTCGCTCTCACTCATAAGTTTTTATAAGAAAATATTTTTAAACTTCTGGCAAGTTAATTATTTACTCTTTTTAGAGTAACCAAAGTTAAATCATCTTTTAAAATTTGTTTTTGCCTAAATGTATAAACTTCACGGATAATATTTTCGTTAATTGCTTGTGGGGATTCATTTTTATAATGGATTAAAAATTTTCCTACATTACTACTCGAAAATTCAACATCGTCCCTATTATCTGCTTCCGACAATCCATCCGTATAAAAAAGACAAATATCGTTTACATCAAATGGATGTATTTCATCCCTAATCACTTGATTAAAAATAGCTTCTGGCATCATTCCCAAAGCCATTCCTAGTGATTCCAACTGTACTAATTGATCGTTATGAATTAAAAAAGGATATTCATGACCTGCCCTTGCAAATTCTAAACAATTTTTTTGTGTGTCCACAATCGCGTAAATCATTGTAATAAACATATTTTTCGGAATATGTTGATACAGTGCAGTATTCAATTTTTTTAAGATTGAGGAAGGGGTTGCATCTGTATGAACATAATGTTTTAAATGAGTAAGACAAGTCGCCATCAGTAACGATGCCGATACACCTTTCCCAGAAACATCTCCAATAATCACAGCAGTCCGATGTTCATTCAAAGGTATAATATCATAAAGATCACCTCCTACTTTTTGTGAAGCATTATAATTAACACTTAATTCAAGCCCCTTTATGGTTAGTTCTTCCGTTTTTGGTAACAAAACCGATTGTACCTGTTCGGCTAAATTAAGATCAAAATCTAACTTTCGTTTTTTTAACAACTCACTTAATTGCCGTACGTTGTTCAACACAATACCGATCTGTTCACAGACGGATTCGAACAAACGGCAACGTTCTTCAGAAAATCCATTAGGATCCAATGAATTGGCAATTGCCAAAACACCGAAAAGCTCTTCTCTAAATGTAATTGGATATATAAGTAAAGCACGTATTTTTAAAGCAGGATCATTATTCTTAGGTAGGTTAACTAAATCTTCGCCATAAAGAGAAATTGGCGTTAAATCTCTTGCTACACAACCAATAAAGGACTCACCATAATCAAAACATTCCCCACGCATTGTAATAGAAAGCATTTTGGCCCGCCCTAATTTCCTAGGAAGTTTCGTTTTTAGGAGAGGAAACAAACCCTCACTTGCACAAGCTACTAATTCTTTTGTTTCTGAATTAAATTTAAAAAAGCAAGCCGATACACCTTCGATCGTTGTTAAACCCCCATGTACAATTTGTTTATAAATATCATCAGCAGATAAGCCTTTTGCAATGCTTTCAAACATAGAATGCAAAAAATCTAAAATTACTCTTTTTTCTTTAACAACTTGCGAAGTTATAATTTCTTGTTTTGAGTGTTCCGATCGTGCTGTTAAATAAAATGCCAACAACAAACTACTTCCAAAAAAAATTCCTAATAAAAAGTAAAGCATTAAGTATTTTTTTCTTGTTCTAAAAAATGTACAACATCTTGAAATCTAATTTTATTGCGTGCGTTTAACTCCATCAAAAATTTATGAGCTTCTAGAATTAAATCTGGACTCAAAGTGGAATGCTTGCTTTCTAAAAAGCATTTTTCAACATTCTTATCATTTATTTCAAAATCATTAACAATTTGAGCTAATTGATCTAAACCTAGTAAACGCACACTTTCAAGTTGTCGCTCTTGCAAGCCGCAAAATAAGCAAACCCCATTATCTTTTTTTAATTTTAACAACAAACCTGCTAGAATGCCCAAGCACGTACTATCCATACCTGTACATTCTTGAAACAAGACACAATACTTCTTGAAATTATAACAAAATGTTTGCTCCAAAAATGCATTTAATAATGGGGCATTTAAATAATCTGCTTTCCCTTTTATTTGGATAATAATGGAATCAAAAGTTTGGCAAACATTAAAAACCGCTTGTGTATTATTTACTTCCATTAAAACAATTTAATTGTATTAAACCTTTTTTAAAATGCAAGTCATAATTTTAAACAAAAGAAAGTTTGCACAATAAATTCATTAATAAAACACAAATTAGTCTCTTTATTAATAGTTTCTATTCGAGTATATTTTAATAATAACGATTCCAATAGTTCGTTTCTTTTCCTGTTTTAGGAGTTTCTACCATAGAGAAATTTAAATATGTGTAGATTTTATTACTTCCCTTAACATTATAATTTACTAAATCACCATAACGTTGAGATACCTTTTTTTCAAATAAAGCTCTATTTTTTTCTCCTGCAGAACCTTTCCCTTGTCCTGTAAAAAGTAAAACCCACTCTGCAATATAATAATTTTCACTAGCACCCCAACAATCCCAATCGTAATTATATCCTTTCCACGGTTTTATTGCCAAGCTATAAAAATTTTTATTATTCTCTGCTTTGTCGCCTATAAGATTAGCCTGAAAAGCCCATTCAGCTCCTATTGGAATGTGCGCAGGAGGAGTTCCATCTCCTGGAAATTCATTCATGACCAGATAGTAGGATCGCGTTGATTGCATTAATGAATCCAAATCGTCTAAAGATTTGTTAAGATGAATGTCATCAAAACATTTCTTAAACTGTGGTACGGCTACTGTTGTAACAATTACTAAAAGCCCGATTACAACTAGCATTTCTAGTAAAGTAAAACCCTTTTCTTTCTTTGGTTTTGTTCCGTTTCTCATATGAAAATTATATCATCTGTTGTATATAAATCGACATTTTTTTATTTTTTTGAGAAAATATTAAAAATTTCATAAAAAATTTTGTTACTCTTGAATAGATATTGTTACACTTTAATATAAAACCTGTTGAATTAAAATATTCGAACCATTTATACAAAATCCATTGGGTCAACATCCCACAA
>CAZOPT010000029.1:0-9026 GCA_964582055.1 uncultured Opitutales bacterium | reverse complement strand
TGGAATGGGTTGAGCTAAAGATGATGGATTTTTCATTAGAGCGGTATTTGGATGAGATATTAAGGGAGTTGGCAGGAACTTTGGAGGGATTTGGAGATGATTTTGACCCAGAAATTCGTCCTGCAGATGAACGTTTCGGAGATTTTCAGGCCAATGGCGTTTTGTCTTATTTTGGCAAACAGAAGGCTAATCCACGTTTAGGTGCCCAAGCCTTAATGGAAGCTTTTAAGGCTTTAAATACGCCTTTTGAAGTGAGTGTAACCGGTCATGGATTTTTAAATTTTAGATTAAAAGATGCGGGATTGCTACAGTGGCTTTCGGAATTTCATACAAAAGATTCTTATAAAGGTCATTATCGTTCCATTTTTGCCGATAAAACCGTTGTTGTAGATTATTCTTCACCCAATACAGCTAAACGTATGCATGTTGGGCATTTGCGATCGATGGTCATTGGGGAAGCTTTGCAAAGATTCATACGATTTGGTGGCGGCAATGTTATTCGTGATAATCATATTGGAGATTGGGGAACACAATTCGGTATCCTGCTTGTTGAGATTAAGGCTGTAAACTACGACTTTAGTGAACCTCCTGAACAAGCTATCGAAACGCTTGAAAGTTTATATCAGCAAGGTAGTGCTCGCATGAAGGAGGATCCACAATGGCTCGAAAAAGCTCGTCAAGAACTTGTAAAATTACAACAAGGTGATCCTATTAATCTCGATTTGTGGAAGAAGATCAATACTATTTCCTATCAAAACTTTGACCTTATCTACAAACGCATGGGGGTTACATTTGATTACGTTTTAGGTGAATCCTTTTATCGCGATAAAGTCAAAACTGTTTATGATGATCTACAACGCTATCAATTAGCCATTCAAGATCAGGGAGCGCTTGTTGTTTTCCATGAAGATCATCCGCGGTTTTGTAAGCAGCCTTTTATCGTACGCAAGTCCGATGGTGCTTCCAATTATGCTTCTACAGATTTGGCAACTGTTAAGTACCGTGTTCAAGAATTAAAAGCAGATGCGCTTGTTTATGTGACGGATTGTCGTCAACGTGACCATTTTGAACAACTCTTCCTTACGGTTGAAAAATGGTTTCAATACGCTCATTTACCGATACCAAAATTGTATCATGTCTATTTCGGAACGATTTTGGATGCCAGTGGTAAGGCTATTAAGACCCGCGAAGGAAAACCTGTACAACTACAAACTTTGCTTGATGAAGCCGTTGCCCGTGCTTATGAGCTTATTAGCGAAAAAAGTCCAGATTTATCAGAAGAAGAAAAACACAAAGTTGCCGAAGTTGTCGGCTTAGGTGCTATTAAATATGCGGATTTATCACAGGAACGTACTGGCAATTACCGTTTTGAGTGGAGTAAAATGATCAATTTTGAGGGTAATACAGCTCCTTATTTGCTCTATGCTATTGCTCGTATTCATACGATTTTCAAAAAAATGGCTTTTGATGTTTCTATTTTGGATTCCCAAGTGTTAAAATCAGTGGGGACATTTTCTACGGAAACTGAACGAGTGCTTGCGCGTAAATTGATTGGATTTCCAATGGCTCTAACTCTAGCTTTAAAGGAATTAAAACCACATTGGTTATGTCGCTATTTATTTGAATTAGCAGGTACTTTTTCAAGTTTTTACAATGCAGACAAGGTTCATGTTGATGATGTAAATGTACAAAATTTGCGCTTATTACTTTGTCAATCAACATTGGCTACCTTAGAAACTGGTTTATATTTGCTAGGCTTGGAAACAGTACAAAGGATGTAATGGAAGCTTATTTCATAGCTAGTTTATGCTTGTTATTGCTACTTTATATTTTATATGAGGTGCATTTTGAGAATCAACATGCAGAACAATATGAACAATTAAAAATAAAACATGCGTTTTATTGTTCTAAGTGTGATGTTATTTATACATGTGTAGAGGATGTAGATGTTGCAGCTTGTCCCAAATGTTCTAAAGATAATGCTTATATAAAATTTTAATACAATGAATTTCAGTGAAATAGGAAAGCAGGTTTTAGCGGAAGAAATTGCAAGTTTGAATCGCTTGTATGAACGATTTGATAATGCGGCTTTTAATGCTGTTGTCGATTTAATTAGAAATCATATAGGGAAGGTTGTTTTTACAGGAATTGGCAAATCGGGTTATATTGCTCAAAAATTGAGTTCTACTTTTAATAGTACTGGAACACGTTCTGTCTTTTTACATCCTTCAGAAGCACTACATGGAGATTTAGGAATTTATTCTAAAGGTGATCCTACCATTTTTTTGTCGCGTAGTGGTAGTACGCAGGAATTATTAAATTTACTGCCTGTTATTCGTCAGTTTGATTCACCGGTAATTGCAATGGTTGGTAATCTTGTCTCGCCTTTAGCACAAGCAGCCGATTTCGTACTTGATGCGTCTATTCAACGTGAGGCAGATCCTCTAGGTTTTGTCCCTACTGCAAGTACAACATTAGCTTTAGCGCTTGGAGATGCCCTTGCTTGTACGCTCATGCATGCTAAAGGCTTCCAACGGGAAGATTTCCTTAAGTTTCATCCGGGTGGACAGCTTGGTAAAAGCTTGGGCAACTGTGTAGGAGATTTGACCTGTCCTTTGAAAGACGTTGCATGTGTAACGTTAAATGCAAGTTTACGTGAAGTGGTTATTGAAATGACGTCTAAACCTTTAGGGGCAGCTTTTGTGATGGAAGGTGACCAATTTGTAGGTTTAATAACTGACGGTGATGTACGTCGTTCTTTGCAAACCTGTCAATCCATAGAAGAAGTTTTGGCAAAAGATATTATGACTGAAAATCCGATAAAAGTTTCAGCGCAATTAAATCTAGAAGAAGCGTTGCAACTTATGGAAGCTCGTCCACAACAATTAAATGTGTTGCCTGTATTCAATGCCGATCAAAGTTGTCGAGGATTATTTCGATTACATGATGCTTATGCACCCTTGCATCATTAACGATTAATTAACAACTTTGTTTTCGAATTGACGCATGTATTGCAGCAAAAATTGAAATATTTTGTAAAGAGTAGGTTGATCGCATTGATTTTCTTTGATGCGAGTAAAAAATCCAATGTCTTGATCTGTTTGGGCGATCGCTTCAACCGGAAAAGGCGTTGTATTTAAGCGGTAATTCATGCTAATAGCAGACATGTAATAGTTGTAAGGCAAGGGACTTAATTCGTATGTTTTTGTAATAAAAAAGAAAATGGTATCTTCGAATTTTTCAATATAAATGTTAATCTTGTTTTCAAATATGAATCTTAGACATCCTTGATCATTCAATGCCAAATTTTCAATGCCAATGCTTTTACCAAAATGTTCAATTTCGTCATTAATCATAATTAATTATTCTCCTCTAATATACGTGCATCTAAGCATTCTTGAATAATGTTTAAAAATTGTGTTCGTAAATCTGGATTCGGAAAAATCGTATCAGGATATTTACGTATTGCCATTGACAGGTGGGTCAAAAAGAAAATTTTCTCTTCATTGGTATTTAACTGCAATTTGTTATACATTTGATTAATAATTTGTGGATCCAGCCATTCTTTTAAAATGGACTGCATAATTACTTGTGTAATATGAAAGGAAAGTTCGGGGATATTTGGATTTTCAATCATGATTGTTCGATATTTTTGGCAAAACTATTGGCAGTAAGGTTGATGACCATTATGTTTTCATTGTTAACAGCTTCTAATTTTTCAGATGCTCGACAAACATTGACAATTGCAAATGCCACTTTTGTATCTTGGCATGTTTTTAATTCTTGTTTTAAGCATTCCCTTATAATAAATAAATTGTTTTCAAAGCAAGAAATGGATTCACCAATATTTTTTGCAGTTTTATTGTTTTCAATGAAATTTTCACACAAACACTGAAAAGTTTTAACAGTATCGCCATTAAGTGGCAAAACCTTATCCAAAATAATTTCGTTAAAGCTTTTAGGCGGTAAAGAAATATCATGGTTCATATTGGCAGTAACTTCACGTAATAAAGGTGCTAATTTATAACTATCCTCTATGCGATTACCATTTTCCAACATTAACTTATCTTGAACACCACTAAGATTTTCAATATTCTTTTCTAATGTTTTTATTTGTTGTTGAATTTGCCTATAATCGTTTTCTTGTTCTTGTGATTCTTTACCCTCTTCTCCTATCGATACTTCTTTAGTTTTTTTAGCAAGTGTTTTTAAGTTTGTAAGTTTTCGTTCCCAAACATCCTTAGTTATTTGTAATGCATTGTGCTGTTCTGCAACATCATCGAAAGATTCTTTAATGAGTTCCTCGAAATCTTCAGAAGAACTGGTATCTTGTTCAAGGAGTGTATTAAATTTGTTACAACATTTTAAGTACTTATCTTCACTGCCGCTAAACAAAGAATAAGAGCGTTGATTGATTGTATTTTGTAAATCTTCTTGTGTATTTTCGTTAATAACACGTAACCTAGCTTCAGTTTGTTTTGATATACGTTTGCCTTGTTGCAGTTGTTCAGAAATATACTTTGTATCTTCTGAAGATTGTACACTTTTTAATCGTTTTTCTTTTTCTTTCTCTTTTGCTTTATCTTTCTTGATCGCTTTTTGTGTATCTTTTTCAGCTTTTATATTGGACGCAACCTCATCATCTTTTGTTGTTGGGTCGCTGCTTTTATCAATAGCAACATTTTGTCCATCTAAATTTCCTACTTGATTATCTGTACTTACACCATCGGCATCACCTACTGTTCCCATGTAAGCTTGATCAGTTGCTTGCGTTTGAAGGTTTACATCCGTTGACATGATGTACTTTAAGAAAGCATTTTTTGTTCCCAATATTTCGGTTAGATAAAACCTTTTATAAAAATTTTTCTTAACCCTTTTACAATGTCATTTAAAATTTACAACTGTGGAGGACCAATGCTACATTTTAGTTGAATTTTTTATTTGTTTCATTTTTATATTGAAGCTTTAATAAAAAAATCTTTAATTAAACTTTTTTGAAACAAATTTTGTCTCTATATACGTCGTAAGAGGTTATGTTTGCAATTATTGAAGCTTATCGTAGTGGTCTATTTTCTAAAAAAAATAGTTTAGCTAATATTTTACCGGGTATTATTGTTGGTGTTATCGCATTACCATTAGGTATGGCTTTCGCTATTGCTTCTGGAGTTCCGCCAGAAAATGGCTTATATACTTCTATTGTTGCTGGATGCTTAGTGTCATTATTTGGAGGAAGCCGTGTACAAATTGCAGGCCCTACCGGTGCTTTTGTGATCATTTTGTTCTCGATTACTCAAAAATATGGTTTTGTTGGTCTTCAATTGGCTACATTATTAGCAGGAATTTTCTTAGTGTTTATGGGGCTTTTTAAATTGGGCTCTATTATAAAATATATTCCAGAACCCGTTATTGTTGGTTTTACATCAGGTGTTGCTTTAACTATATGCATTGGTCAATGGAAAAACTTTTTTGGCCTTACGGTACACTTTAATGGTACTTCTATTGGTTCAAAGTTGCTGGATTTATTTCATGCTTTTCCAACACTGGATAGTACAACAACAACGATTTCAGTTGTAAGTTTATTCGTTATTCTTTTTACGAATAAGTACTTAAAACCACTTCCCGGATTTCTTGTAGCTCTTATTGTAGCAACCACAGTGCAATATTTTTTCAATTTCAACTCTGTTGCTACTATTGGGTCTGCTTTTGGTGGAATTCCGCAGATACTTCCTACTTTTAAGATTCCAGTTGTTCCTTTGTATCTCATTTCTGAATTAATTGGTCCTGCGTTTACCATTGCATTGTTGTGTGCTATCGAATCTTTGCTTTCGGCTGCTGTTGCAGATAGTATGATGGGAACACACCACAATTCTAATCAAGAATTAATCGGGCAAGGTCTCGCAAATATTGTTGCACCTTTATTCGGTGGATTTGCTGCAACTGGAGCTATCGCAAGAACGGCTGCAAATATAAAAAGTGGTGGAAATTCTCCGGTATCTGGTATCATACATTGCGTAACACTTATCTTGTTTATACTCGTACTCGCACCACTTTCGGTGTACATTCCGATCGCAGTATTATCAGCCATTTTATTTGTTGTATCCTATAATATGAGCGATTATCGCCGTTTTTTTAGAATTTTAACAACAGCTCCCAAATCAGATTGTTTTGTCCTTGTTATTACCTTTTTATTAACTGTTTGTGTCGATCTTGTTGTTGCTGTCAATATTGGTGTTGTACTTTCTACTTTATTTTTCATGCGACGCATGTCTAAAACAGTACAAATAGAACATAATTCAAACATTGAGTTGTTGCATAAACAACTGCATATCGATGTTCCTCAAGACGTAAGTATTTACTCCATTGAGGGACCTTTTTTCTTTGGTGCTATCGAGACATTTCAGTCAAAATTATCTAGTGTCAATAAAGACATCCATACCATTATTATCCGTTTACATCATGTTCCCTTTATTGATGTAAGTGCCATCGACTCTTTGCGATTCTTTGTTGCGTCTTTGAAAGAGAAGAATGTAAATGTTATCTTTTGTGAAGCTAATGATCTTGTTTGCTTCCGTATGCAGAAATCGCGCTTGTATGATGCTTGTCACGATAATTTGTTCAGTAAATCCTTAAGTCAAGCTATTGAAACTTTACAACATATTAACACTTAAGTAAAGTTTGAAAGATTTTATAGAGAATTTTTACCTCTTTAAAACCTTTAGCATTTACGCAACTGTACTGTTTAATCGGTGATTAGAAGTGACATTACTTTTTTAAAAGCTCAGTGTCAGGATCTTTACCATTTAGATGATAATCTAGAATATATCGAATCGCTTGTTTTAAGGTAGTATGTGGTTTCCAATTTAATTTATTTTGAGCAACTGCAATAGAGGGTACACGCCGAGAAACATCTTGGTATCCTGATGAACCGTAATAATCTTTTGCCGGAATTGTCTTTATTGTAATTGTTTTGGCTAATTGTGGATCAAATTCTTCAAAAACTTCAACAACCATTTGAGCAAGTTGTGCGATAGAGTAATTCTCATTTGGATTACCAATATTGAAAATTCCACGTGTTGCACAACCATTTTCATTTTCAATAATTCGAATCAAACAATCAATTGCATCATCAATATAAACAAAGCAGCGCGTTTGTTGACCGCCGTCGACTAGTTCAATCGGTTTTTTAGCAAAAACATTATGCAAAAACTGCGTTAAAACACGTGAACCTGCATCATTACGAATATCATCCAACTTTGCTCCAATGAAGTTGAAGGGCCTGAAAATCGTATAATCAAGACCTTGTTCAAACCCATAAGCGTAAATAATGCGATCCATTAATTGTTTACAACAGGAATAAATCCACCGTTGTTTTTCAATGGGGCCTAGAACGAAATGCGTTGTATTTTCCTCAAATTCTTCATCTGTAGCCATTCCATAAACTTCAGAAGTAGATGGGAATAGAACACGCTTTTTATACTTAACACACCAACGAATAACTTTTAAATTAGCTTCAAAATCAAGTTCAAATACACTCAGCGGTTTTGTCACATAAATATTGGGGACAGCAATTGCAACCAAAGGTAAAACAATATCACATTTCCGTACAAGGTACTCAATTGTTTCGTTGTGAATTAATAAATCAAGTTTTTGGAAATGAAATCTTGGATGATTTAAGCAGGGAGTTAATTTGTGTGTCCCTAAATCTACGGCAAAAACTTCATGTTCAGTTTTTGCTAATAAATGCGCACACAATGTACTTCCAATAAAACCGTTTGCCCCCAATACTAAAATCTTTTTCGTTTTCACCTTTAATACTTTTTTCTGGCGGAAGGAGGGGGATTCGAACCCTCGAAACCTTTCAGTTTAACGGTTTTCAAGACCGTCGCAATCGTCCACTCTGCCATCCTTCCAACTTTTAAACACTTATATAATTGATGTTTTGTGTATAAGTCAATTGAAAAATAAAAAGAGAAAAGTATTACTTAAGAATCTTGTTGTCCATTACGGTTGAACTTGCACTAATATCTTTAGTTTTTTTATAAAATCAATTTTAATTTTAAAAAAGCTTGTTATTAGAATGGAAATATGTTTTTTTACAATAAAAGGGCTCTTAGCTCAGCGGTTAGAGCAGAGGACTCATAATCCTTTGGTCGTAGGTTCGAATCCTACAGGGCCCACCAATTTTATTTAAAACCTAAAGGTTATTTAATGTCTAAGTGTTGTTTTTTATTTTTAGGAGACGTTGTTGGGCAACCTGGTCGAATTATCTTAAAAAAACAACTATTTAGTTTAGTGGAACGTTATCAAGCTGATTTTGTTTTTGTAAATGGAGAAAATGCAGCAGGTGGATTTGGCATCAACTCTTCTATTGCACAAGAAATAAAAAGTCTAGGGATTTCTGGTATTACATTAGGTAATCATACTTGGGATCAGCGAGGGTTTTGGAATGAGATAAATAATTTAGATTATATTTGTCGGCCCATTAATTTCCCGAGTGAATGTCCAGGAAAAACTTATCTAGTTTTTGAACACAATGGATATAAAATAGCCATTTTTTGTGTTATGGGACGCGGTTTTATGCATGGATCACTTGATTGTCCTTTTAAGGCTTGTCAGCAACTTATTGAAGCATTGAAAATTGAAGGCATTTCTAATTTTGTTGTAGATATTCATGCTGAAGCGACTGCTGATAAGTATGCTTTAGGTTGGTTTTTGAGTCGATTAGGTGTTGGTTGTGTTGTAGGGACACATACCCATATTCCTACTGCTGACGAACGACTTTTAGATAACAAAACCGCCTTTATTTGTGATCTTGGGATGTGTGGTAGCTATAATAGCGTTTTAGGATTTTCTATTGATACCGTTCTTGAAAAAGTAATAAAAGGTAAACCTGGTCGTTTTGATGTCATAACTAATGGACCTAAAGTTTTAAGTGGTGTTTGCGTTAAGTTGGATCTTGATACAAGCTGTGCAGTGTCCATAGAACGTTTTAAATTTTTGGATGATTTATAAAACATATTTTATTT
>CAZOPT010000028.1:0-9959 GCA_964582055.1 uncultured Opitutales bacterium | reverse complement strand
TCGAAATAATAAAGAAAAATTTGCCTATGTTAGTGGGGGGTATGTAGGTAAATGTAAAAGATTTTATGTTAAGAATTGAATAAAAAATTTTATCTGTTATAGTTAAAGACATGAGATTTTTAGTCGGTTTATTATGTGCTTTATTAGCAGGATGTTTTAAAACAACGCAAAAACCCAATCCAAAAGTGGAAGAAACGATCGTGGAGGTTATAGAACCTGAAGAATTATACGAAGATGTTCGGGAAGAGATAGAAAAAACGGAAGAAGTTTCGGTTAAAAGTTATGGAGATTTGTACACCGAAGCTGATGTAAAGGTGCGTGTTTATTTTGATTTTGATCGCTATAATTTGACTGAAGATGATAAAACTGCTCTTAATAAACTTGCAGAGGAATTGAAACAATCGGAAAAAAATTATATTTTAGTGGTAGGCCATAGTGATTGGCGTGGTGCTCAAGATTACAACAACCGCTTAGGAATGCGTCGTGCTCAAACTGTAGAAGCTTTTTTAAGAGAAATAGGGCTTGTAGATGGTCAATTAGAAGTTCTTTCTTTGGGCAGTACTTATGCAGAACCTTATTTAAGTAAAGCCGACGCTTGGAAAGATCGTCGTTGTGACATTCTTATAAAGTAAGATTGACAAAACAATCCATGTTTCGCTCTTTTCAGCACGTATTACGGAGTTTTGAGGATTTTGTAAAAGATGTTATTTACAATAAACGTCATGATCGTTGTGCACGTAAATGGGCTCGTTTTTTTTACCTCTTATCTCTACCTTATTATGGGATTGTCTATTTACGAACGAAAGCCTATAAAAAACGTTGGCTATGCAGTCAACACTTAGGTTGTGTCGTCATTGTCGTAGGAAATTTAACGGTAGGAGGTACGGGCAAAACCCCTATTGTTGAAAAATTAGCGCGAGCTTTACAACGCAATGGTCGAAAAGTCTCGGTGCTTAGTCGAGGTTATAAGAGTAAAAAGGAGAGTCTTTTAAAAAAGTTTTTACACTGGTTGTTTCATAGCGAACCTTGTCCACCTAAAGTAGTGAGTGATGGAAAACAATGCTTATTGCCACCTGAAATAGCAGGTGATGAGCCTTACTTACTTGCAAAGAATTTACCCCATATAAGTGTTGTTGTCGATAAAGATCGCGTGAAAGCAGGACGTTATGCAATTCAAACTTTCGGTAGTGATACGCTTATTTTAGATGATGGATTTCAATATTTTCAATTGCGAGGCACCTTTTATATTTTATTGATTGATGCTACCAATCCTTTCGGTAACGGTTCTGTTTTGCCACGAGGGATTTTACGTGAACCATTGCAACATATGCGTCGGGCTCATTTTATCTTTATTACCAAAAGTGATCAAGTTGCTTCAGAACGTTTACAAGCTTTGCAACGTTTTGTTCGTCGTTATAATACTAAAGCACCCCTGTATCCTTGTGTGCATAGCCCAAAGTATCTTCGAGCGATTAATGGGGAACAACAATTGGAATTGAAGCAATTACGAGGTGTTAGAATTGCCGTTATGAGTGGTATTGCTTCTCCAAAATCTTTTGAACAATTTTTAGAAGATGCAGGTGCACAGCTTGTTTACTGCGAACATTTTATGGATCATCATAACTATAACGAAGCAGATATTGCAGAATTCTTTGATGTGGCAAAACATTTTGGAGCTGATTGGGTTGTGACGACCGAAAAAGATGCGGTACGCCTTGAAAAATTTAAACAATTTGCATTGCCTTTTTATTATTTACGTATGGAAATTGAATGGGTAACTCATACAGAACCCTTAGAATGTATTTTGCAAAAACTTTCAAGTAAATTAGGATGAATGATAATTTACACTTAATTTTTGGAGTAGATGATTATTTTGTAGATTTAAAGGCAAAAAAATTGCTGGAACAGTTTGAAGGGATTCCATTAGAAATTATTGATGGAAGCATGCATTCCATTGCTGATTTGAAGCGTATTTTAGGCCAAGTGAGCGAAAGTCTTCGGACAATGGACTTTTTTTCAGATAAAAAATGTGTTTGGCTTCGCTCAACCTCTCTTTTAAGTAATGGCAGTCCTGCTTTTACAGAAGGTGGGCAGGTATATATTGAACCCTGGTTAGATCTTTTGAAAAAATTGCCTGAAGAGGTTCAGTTTTTTATTTCAGCATCTCCTGTAGATAAACGTACACGCTTGTTCAAGGCATTGCAGGATTTGTGTCAATGTGAGGAGTTGGAGGAAAAAAACTCTAAAGATTATCTGAAGTTTTTAATCCAGAAATTAAGTAAGCAATTATCGATAAGTATAGAAGCTGCTGCTTTTGAGCTTTTACAGCAAAAATTAAATTATCAACCGAGAGCTATTGCAAATGAATTTGAAAAGTTGGCTTGTTTAAAAAATTTTTCAGGTACGATAAGTTATGAAGATGTTTTGAAAAATACTCCAACGATGCCTAATGACGAGTTTTTTGAACCTGTAGAAGCATTCTATAGTAAAGATAAGCAACGGTATTTGCAAAGTCTACGTGATCATTTTACGATACATAAAGAAGTTCGTAGTATTTTGTCGATGCTTCAAAATCGCAATCGCTT
Source organism: uncultured Opitutales bacterium (assembly GCA_964582055.1). Classification (GTDB taxonomy): domain Bacteria; phylum Verrucomicrobiota; class Verrucomicrobiia; order Opitutales; family UBA9783; genus JBKSMP01. Next base: position 7,374 of record CAZOPT010000028.1, on the reverse strand, counting down.
GTTATTACAACTTGCGAGTTTACAGCTACCATCGGTTTCAAAAAATTCATTAGATGCTGCTTATCAGCAATATGAGCAAGATTTTGGTTCTATTCAAGACAAAAATACTTTTTGTGTATTTTCACAAAACCCATGGTATTTGAGTCGTTTAAAGAACTTATTTGCTCCGGAAACCCTTGTACAAATCCAAGAAGAATGTGTGCGCTTATTTGATCTTATCTTAAAATATCCACAACAAGCCTGTTTTTGGATGGAATCGCTAATAAAGTTTTTTTAAAAGTAAGTTAAGCACAAATGCATCGATTTTTTTCGTATTGTGCCAATATGTAAATATTTTTTAGAGCTTAATCACTTTATTTCATAAAATGCATTGATTATTTTTGTAGGATAATTAACGTAGTAGAGTAGTATGGTTTTGGAAGAATTGGGGTATCTTTTTCAAAAGGTTCGTTTGGTCATTTTTGATGTCGATGGGGTTTTAACTGATGGAAGTCTTTATTATGGACCTGATGGAGAAGCCTTTAAAGCATTTAATGCTAAAGATGGATTGGGTATACATCAGCTTGTAAAAAGTGGTATAGAAGTAGGTATTATTACAGGACGTGTATCAAGTTTTGTCTCAAAGCGTGCTGAAGATTTAGGTATTCGCCATGTTTATCAAAAGAAAATGGATAAAAAACCTGTATTTTTGGAATTATGTAAAAAATTGTCTTTAAGTCCGAATCAGGTTGCCTATATGGGAGATGATATCGTTGATTTGCCTATTTTAGAAGAAGTTGGGATTCGTGCTTGTCCTGCAGATGCGATGCCTTGTGTTAAGAAGATTTGTAATTTTATAGCGCATAATAAGGGAGGGCGTGGAGCTGCTCGAGAATTATGTGATTATATTTTAGAAGCACAGCAATGCGGTATTTAGGCTTAGAAAGTTCTTGTGATGAAACGGCTTTGGCGGTTTGGGATTCCGAATGTCGCCAGATTTTGTATGAGCAAGTTTTGACACAAATAGACTTACATGAGCCTTTTGGAGGAGTGGTGCCTGGAATCGCTATACGGGAGCATTTAAAGGGTTTTCAGGTGCTTTTAGAGAAATTTAATAAAGGTTTTGGATTTTCAGAAATCGATCGCATTGTAGTAACACATGGGCCAGGACTTATTGGTTGCCTAGGTATGGGTGTGGCTTATGCTCAAGCTATTCAACTCTTACTCAATATTCCCGTATTTGGCGTTAACCATTTGCAAGGGCATGCCTTTTCACCATTTTTAGAGGTGTATCAAACGGATAAACGGTTTTCGTTAGAAAATATATGTCCGCACTTAGGTTTGCTCGTTTCGGGTGGTAATACGCTTTTGTTTTCGATTGAAACTATCAACGGAAGTTATCAGTTTAAAACACTGGCACAAACGCTCGATGATGCTGCTGGAGAGGCTTTAGATAAAGGAGCAAAGTTGTTGGGATTTTCTTATCCGGGTGGACCTTTTATTGAAAAATATGCCAAAGGTGGCGATCAGCAATTTATTTATTTCCCGCGCGCATTTCCGCAAAAAACAGAATGGAAATTTAGTTTTTCAGGTTTAAAGACGAGCTTACGTTATTATTTAGAAAAACAATCCAAGGAAACTATAGAAGTCCATAAAGCGTCTATTTGTGCATCCTATCAGCAAGCTATTGTAGATGCATTGAGCAAAAAAGTAGAACAGGCTTGTAAGCAACACACCTTTAAAAGCTTAGGGCTTTCGGGTGGTGTAGCCAATAATGAATGCCTTCGATCCCATTTAGAAAAAATAGCCAATAAACATCAAATACCTTTTTTTGTGCCATCTAAGCGTTATTGTGGTGATAATGCAGCCATGATCGCTTTTGTAGGTTCTTTTTTCCAAGCACCTATAAAGTTAAACCCCAATCGAACTTTAGAAGAATTTAAATAAATGGCTAAAAAAATATATTTATTAGGTGCTGGAGGTATGGGAATGGCCCCTTTAGGTTTATTTTTGAGTGAGCAAGGGTGGCAAGTTTTTGGGTGGGATGATTATGCGAGTGAAGAACGTAAACATAAACTTTATTGGATCAAATGGACAAAAACGATACCATCTGATTGTTCTTGTTTAATTTATTCATCAGCTATTTCAGGAAAACATCCTATTTATAAAGCTGCAAAAGGTCTAATGCCTTGTTTTAAACGTGGCGAATTTGTTGAAAAATTAGCGGCAAAACAAAAGCTTTGTGTGATTTGTGGTAGTCATGGCAAGTCTACTGTAACAGCTTATTTAGTTCATTTTTTTAAAACTTGCGAAATCCCTGTAAATTACTTGTTAGGTGCTGATTTTCAACAGGATTGTTACCCAAGCGCACAGTTCGATCCTAAAGCTGAATGGATGGTATTAGAATTGGATGAAAGCGATGGTACGATGGAATTATTTTCACCTCATGTGTCTATTATTTTGGATGCAAATTGGGATCATCCCACGTATTATAAATCCCAGATCGATTATAGGAATGCGTTTGCACGTTTGGCACAACGAACATGTGATTGGGTTTTATCATTGGAACCTTTTAATATCAATGTGTCCCAAAATGATGTTTGGGAGACAAGTAACAGCGCTTCATTGGAAATTAAGAATAGTACTATTGCTGCTCAGGCTTTTAAACGTTTAACTGGAATAGCTATTGATTCGGAAGCAATACGCTCTTTCCCAGGATTGAAGCGGCGTCAAGAAGTGCTTTTAAAAACTCAACGCTTACTTGTATTGAACGATTATGCACACCATCCAGATGAATTAAAAGCTTTATCATCGCATTTGGAACAAGCATTTAAGAAAGAACTTACTTTAGCTTTTGAACCCCATCGTGCCTCGCGGTTGCATTGTTTTTATGATGAATTTTTAAGGATTTTGAAAAAATTTCAACGACTTTATATCGGATCGGTTTATAAGGCTTTTGAAGAGGTTTCTATAAAACAGTGCAATGATTTGCTAAGTTATTTACCACAAGCACATCCTTTAGAACAACTCATGTCAGAAGATTTTATTGAAGGAGGAGAGGATCGTTTACTCGCTTTTGTTGGTGCTGGAACCATAGATTCATTTGCACATCGGTGGGTGAAACAATGGGTAGAGCTGGTAAAATCACGCTTAGAACAGTCTGGCGAATATATCGATACTTATGTTCCCTTAAAGCATGAATCCTTTTTGGGTATCGGAGGAACAGCACTTTTTGCTTGTACCCCACGTTCCCTAAATGGCTTGACAAATCTTGTAAAAATTTGTGATTGCGTTGGTCTGGAATGGACCGTTCTAGGTTTAGGATCGAATGTGCTTATTCCTGAACAACGTTATGATGGTTTAGTGATTAAATTGTCGGATGCTTGCTGGAAAACATGTAAAGTGATTACACCGGATACATGGACGGTTGGAGCAGGAATACCTCTAGAAAGTTTACTAGACAAGCTAGAAGCCCAGGCGGTTGGAGGATTTGAATTTTTAGATGGAATTCCAGGAACCTTGGGGGGGGCCTTAGCTATGAATGCTGGAACAAATAACAAAGGCATTTTAGATATGGTTGTATCGATAACTGTTCTGAATAAGCACGGGAAAATTGTCCACTTGAAACGCGATGAATTAGATTATAGTTATCGAAAATGTCAACAGCTTCAATCGGTAATTATTTTTTCAGCGACCTTAAAAGGAAATTTAAGTTCTACAGAAAGCATAAAAGCCTTAAGGCAGGAATTACATGAAAAAAGAAGATGCTCACAGCCTTCTGGGAGGAGTCTAGGGTGTTTTTTCAAAAATCCTGAAGGAAAATCTGCAGGACAGTTGTTGGATCAATTAGGTTGTAAAAATATGCAAAAAGGTAACATTTTTATATCGCCAGAACATGCCAATTTCTTTATAAATAAAGGTGGTGGTACTTACAAGGATGTTATCAGTTTGGCGAAAGTTTTGAGGAAAATGGTGTGGACTCAGGAATCTATTAATTTAGAACCAGAAGTAAAAATTTTAGGTACAACTTGGGAGCAGGTATTATGAGAGAATTAAAACGGATTGTTATTTTGTGTGGTGGTGAAAGTGGAGAACGTGCAATTTCATTAAAATCGGCAGAACCTGTTTTAAAAACTCTAGAGAAATCTTATTGGGTGCATTGTATTCATTTGGATGTTAATATTTTGCCGGAAGAATTGGATCCAAAACAGGATTTGGTTTTCCCATTAATACATGGTGATTTTGGTGAAGATGGACGGTTACAGGAACTTTTAGAAGCAGAAAATTTTGCTTATATTGGAAGTAATTCGCGAGCAAGTGCACTTTGTATCGATAAATGGCGCAGTAAGCAATTAGCGCAAAAACATGGAATACCCGTACTTCCTGCTGTTTTAATTCAAGCTGGAGATTCGTTGGATGAAGCTTTTATTTACGAACAATTAGGAAAATCAGCTCTGGTTCTCAAACCTACGAATAAAGGTAGTAGTATTGGGGTTCACATGTGTAAGGATTTTGAAGAGTTACATTCCATTTGGACGCAAATCCATGAAGGCGATTGGATGATTGAGCGTTATGTAAAAGGCCGCGAATTAACGGTAGGAATTCTTCAAGGAGAACCTTTAGGTGTTGTAGAAATTCGCCCAAAGCAAGGCTTTTATGATTTCAAAAATAAATATACACCTGGTGCTTGTGAGTACTTTTATCCAGCTCCCATTAGCCCTGAACTTTTAAAGCAATTGCAACTATTGGCTAAAGATTTTTATCATTATGCAGGTTGTTTAGATTTTGGTCGTGTAGATTTTATTGTTGAAAATGATCAAAGTGCTTGGTTTTTGGAGATGAATACCATTCCAGGTATGACAGAATATAGTTTATTACCCAAAAGTGCAGCTTGTATGGGAATTGATTTTGAAAGTTTATTGGTTCGGCTTGTAGAAGGTGCACGTCAACGTTTTTAAAAATGGCAACAAACTCTTGGCAGCATTTACCGCAAGATCCTCAGTTTAACAAACAACGTTTTAAATGGAAGTTGTTGCGCTACGTTTTTTTTTGCTTCATAGCAATAGCAAGTGTAGGTTTAGGATGGTATTTCCTTAAAAATATAGATGCTTCAGTACAACATTTGGAACATGTCAAATTTTCTTCTGATGGTATGCTAACTGAAACTTGGTTTCGTAGCACCATTCCTTTACCCTGGAGGGAACAGCTTATGAAGGTGGATTTGGTCAGGCTACAGCAGGAGATACTTCGATATTCCCAAGTTGAAGCAGTAGAACTTATACGAGAATTTCCTTCTTCTATTAATGTGCGTATTCAGGAAAAAAAAGCATGTGCAAAGATTTTGTTATCACAAAAGGGTAAACGAAAATTATTACTGATAACATTGGATGGTAAACTATTTTCTCCAATAGGCTATACAAGAAGTCTTTTGGCAGTTTTGCCCACTGTTTCTGGTTTACATAAAGGTCTATTGGAGCAGCAAAAAATTGTTCAATTTGAGGCAATTGCCCAGTTTATAAAACAATTACAAATGGAAGCTCCCGATGTTTATGATCGTATGTCATCCCTTTCGTTAAAACATTTTGATCCATCTTTAGAAGAGAAATGGTGGATTTTGGAACTGCATTTAAAAAGCGGATTAATTGCTACAATGCCTGTTATGAAAGCTTCAGAAGCGTTCCGAAAGTGGAAATTAATTTTTAAAAATTTATCCCAGCAACAAAAAACTTCTTTGAAAAAAATTGATTTGTCATTATCACATCCTACTTTAACCTTTTGAATTTTTAAAGGATGAAGTTGATGACACTTAATTATTATAAATTAAAATTTTTCTATTGCTTTGGAATAAGATACAAACGATTGCTATAAAATAGTGTATTTTTTACAATCCACTTAAAATCTTTTCTGCAAGAGCTAAATCTTCTTCAGTGTCGATAGCGACTGAACGGTTTTGAGTTTCGCAAGTTAAAATACGGAAGTTGTTGCTTAAGAAACGTAATTGTTCCAAGGACTCGGCTTGTTCAAGAGGATTGACTGAAAGCTTGGAATAATTTTTCAATACCGTTCTTTGGTATCCATAAATACCTAAATGTCCCCAAAAAGTAGTGTGTTGAAGCCATTCTTCTTTGGGGATATCACGAACGAATGGAATAGGATTTCTCGAGAAATAAAGGGCAAAATCCTTAGTGTTACGAACAACTTTTACAACATTTGGATTAAAAACTTCTTTGATTGATTTTAGACGATAAACGGGTGTTAAAATATCTGCTTGAATATTGCGAGTAAGATCAATCATTTCCTCAATTAGGTGAATATCTACAAAGGGTTCATCACCTTGCACATTAAAAATCCAATCACCAGAAATCTCATTTAATGCAGAAACAATGCGTTCTGTGCCTGATCGACATTCTGGAGATGTGAGAAGACCAGTAACTCCTAGAGATCTTGCTAATTGTACAATTTCGTTGCTATCGGTTACAACATAAACTGACTGACAATTACAAACTTTTTGAGTACGTTCAATGACATGTTGAACAACAGGTTTTCCACCTAAAGATTTTAACATCTTGCCGGGTAAACGCGTTGAGGCTATACGCGCTGGAATAACAATACTACACGTGTGCATCTGTTTCCTCTTTTAGGTAAAGAATACGTCCACATTGTTCGCAAAACTGTGGCTCTTGTTTTTCTTTTAAATTTGAAAATGCTTCTGTAGAAAGCGATAAATAACAACCAGAGCATTTACCACTTTCGCTTACAGCAACAACCCAAGGGTAGGTTTTGCCAGATTTTTTTAAAGTGCAATAAGCCTCATAAAATTTTCCCTGAAGCGTATTGGAAAATGTTTTTATTGTTTCTCTTTGTTGTTGAATAGCTTTGGAAAGTTTTTGGCTTTGTTCCTGAATTTGCTGTTGCTGGCTTTTTAAATCTTCTATTTTCTGATTAACAAATTGTGTTTTTAGGGTATATTGTTCTCGTAATTTTTCAAGCAATTCTAATTGCGCAATTAAAGCATCTTGTTGATCTGAAATACGATTCTCTAACGATGTATTCGCAATTTCCATAGCTGCAAAATCATTCGTTTTTTTGATACTCATTAGTTGGGTTTTTTGTCGTACTAAACTTTCTTCATCAGCAATTAACTGCAATTCACCATTTTTATAATTTTGTTCTTCGTGCTGTAGTTTTTGCTTAAAAGATTTAAGTTCATTGCTTAAATCTTCTATAGAATTTTGTAAAGTAAGCAAATCCTGTTGACAACATTTCTGTTTCTTTTCTAACCCTAATAAAACAAATTCCTTCTCTTGTAAGGCTATCAATTGCTTTAAATATAACTGCACATTTAATGATGTAAATTGTATTTAAAGAAAAGTAAATGATAAAATGGGGTTAAAT
>CAZOPT010000027.1:2032-10279 GCA_964582055.1 uncultured Opitutales bacterium | reverse complement strand
CTTCTTTTTTACTTATTATTGTCAATAAAGAATAAAATAAAAATATGCTTTACAAAATTTTGCAAAAAGTGTACTTTTTGCGCATGGCGGAAAAGCGAGTTTTAGTTCTTTTGTTTCCTGGGTTTGAAGAAATTGAAGCGTTTGTTCCGATTGATCTTTTGAGGCGTGTAGGAATAGAAGTTGTTTTGGCGAGTTTGGGACAAGAACTTGAAATAAAAGGGGCACATGGAATTTGTTGCCAAGCGGATATTTTATTAAGTTCATTAGATTTAGGGCGTTTTGATGGATTCATTTTGCCGGGTGGGCCTGGCGTTTTTGATTTGCAAGAAAATGAAGATGTTTTGAAATTAATTCAATATTTTTATAGACAGAAGAAATTGGTTGCAGCTATTTGTGCGGCACCGATTGTATTAAAAGCGGCGGGTTGTTTACCTGTGAAGTTTACAGCGCATGCTTGTGTAGAGTCAGTATTGGAAGGTTGCAATACTCAAGTAAGTGTTATAACGGATGAAAATAAAATTACGGCAAGGGGGCCTGGGGCTGCTTTCCTCTTTGCATTTGAGATCATACAAAGATTGACATCCGATGAAGTTGTCCTAAAATTAAAAGAGTCGATACATTATGAAAAATAAGTCTGATACAAAATTTAGAAAGCCTTTAAAAACGGTTGCGGATGCATTTTTACTTGATTTATTGGGTACATCATCGCCATCGGGTTGCGAATTTGAGGCACAAGCTGTTATCGAAAAACATGTGGTTTCATATGCAGAATCTTTAAAAAAAGATGTTTTAGGAAATCGTATTGCAACCATTCATTCCAAAGGTTCTCCTCGGGTTTTAATGGCGGGACATATGGATGAAATTGGTTTTATTATTCGTCATATTAGCAAAGATGGTTTTTTGTTTTTTGATACGATCGGTGGTCATGACGTTGGACTAATTTCAGGTCGTAAGGTTCGTATTGTGACCGAAAAAGGTTATGTTTATGGGATAACAGGGCGTCGCGCTATTCATTTATTGAGTGCTGAAGAACGTAAACAAATGCCTAAGTTACATTCGTTGTGGATCGATATTGGTGCAAGTTCAAAGGAGGAAGCTTTGAAAAAAGTTTCTATTGGTGACGTGGCGGTTTATGATAATGAGCCTTTTTATATTGATAATGGATTTTTATGTGCACGCGGTATTGATGATCGCGGAGGAGCTTATGTTGTGCAAGAAGTTTTGCGGCGTTTATCTAAGGAAACAATAGCAGCATCTTTGACAGCTGTAGCGACTACGCAAGAGGAGATTGGGACACGCGGAGCTGTAACGGCGACTTATGGTGTTCATCCAGATGTGGGTATCGCTGTTGATGTTGGACACGCAACGGATTTTCCAGATGGTGATAGCAATAAACTTGGGGACTATAAATTAGGTGCAGGGCCGATTATAACCCGCGGTCCTAATATTTGTCCGGTGGTTTTCTCGAAATTAAAAGATTGTGCAGAACACTTAAAAATTCCGTATCAAGTTGAGGCTGAATCCGGTCCTACAGGTACAGATGCACGTGTTATTCAATTGTCAAGAGAAGGTGTTGCTGCAGGTTTAGTTAGTATCCCATTGCGTTATATGCATACGCCACACGAGCTTGCTTGTTTAGATGATATTGAATGGACAATCCAGTTGTTGGCTGAATTTGTACGTTCTTTGAAAGCTGAAGATAAGTTTGAATGGTAAGGGGTAAGCGATGTTAAGTGGGATACAGGTATTTTTGGAGAAAAATCGCAAATGGTTGTTTGGATTTCTCTTAATTGTTATTGTTGTGCCTTTTGTATTTACGATTGGAAGCACGCCCGGTTTAGTGGCTGGTAAAAAAATGAGTGCAATGAAGTTGTTTGGATATAATTTGAATGATCGCAAGCAACTTGAAACCGTTGTTCGTAATGGTGCATTGAGTATTGCTCTGCAGACGGGTAATGAAGAAAATGCTTGGATGGAGGCTGCTCAAGGTTATGCTTTTTATCGCTTATTTTTATTGAGTATGGCACAACAGTTGCGTTTACCAACTCCCAATGAAGAAGTTTTGCAGACTTTTTTACAAAAATTACCTTTATTTTGTGATGAAAAGCAGCAATTTAGTCCGGAAACTTATAATACCTACTTAAGTAATGTGAAGCAAATGTTTGGGAAAACTTTTTCCTTGCGTCAATTGTTAGAAGAAGATTATTTGTGTGCGCAAGTACGTGATGTTTTACAAAGAACAGGATTTGTTTTACCGAAAGAATGTGAAGCATTGTTTAAGCATGCTAAAGCTCATTACAATTTTGATTATTTTGTGGTAAAAAATGAAGAAGTGGTACCAGAACAGGTGACTGAAGCGGATTTGCGAGAATATTTTGATAATCATCAAGAAGATTATCGTGTAGGTCAAAAGGCAGATGTGGTGCTTTTGTTCTTTGATGCTAAAAATTACGCTGCTTCTTTACCGGTTGTGACAGATGAAATTTTAGAAAACTTCTTTAATGAACACAAAAATGATTTTAAGAGCAAAAAGGGTGAAGATGTCGTTTTTTCTGATGTAAAAGAACAGGTCAAATCGGCCTGGACAGAAGAACAGCTTTTTGTGTTGGCTGAGCAAAGTGCGATGGAATTAGCGTTGACGGTTTATAACCAATCGATTGTGTACGAAAGTGAGCTTTGGAAACAATTGTTGGATAAAAATGATGTTCGTTGTATTCATTCACTTGCCCCCTATACTCGTGATAATTTGCCTAAAAACAAAGGGTTGCCAGAAGATGTTCTTCTAAAAGCATTTGAACTTTCGGAGGATCATTTTTTAGGTGACCCAATGCGTGTAAAGAAAGGTGTTGTTTTAGTAGCATTAAAGAAGCTTATTCCATCGTATATTCCAGAAATGGATGAGGTGCGTGGACGTCTTACTGCGGATGTTAAGCTGTTTAAACGTGAAAAAGCTTTTGACGAAAAGGTAGAGCAATTGGTAAACTTATTGCAAACTTCCAATTTAGAAAAAGCAAAAACGGCTTTTAAATTGGAAACCAAGACTCTTGAAGATTTTTCTTTGGAAAATGGATTTAAGGTTTTGTATGAATTGTTGCAACCGCATGTTATCTTTGAGTTTATGCAAACTATGGGTCGCTTGCCTCTCAATCAATGGTCGAAAGCTTATCCAGGTGTTGGAGATACGGTAGTTTTATTCAAGTGTACACAGCAGAAATTAGGAGAAATCGCTGAAGAAAGCGAGGATTTTAAGAAGTTTAAGCAGAATTATCTCATGCATCAAAAGCAAGTGCAGTCGAATGCCGTTTTGCATGAGATTATGGAAGATGCGATGAATAGCGGTCAGCATAAATGACCCAACCGCTTCATCATTGGATTTTAGATGGCTACAATGTAATGCATGCCTTACATTGGTTACAGTCATCTTTATCATTTGAGTTGGCGCGCGAACGCTTTATTAGTTGGGTTGGGCAGTTTCAAGCTTTAGGTGATAAAAATGTGACAATTGTTTTTGATGATAATGTACATCGAGAAGGACCTAAAGAAACGCATCCACGTGTTCGAGTTTTGTACAGTCCACAAGGTTTTAATGCTGATGGAACAATTTTGACTCTTGTTCGTCAAACTTTGCCCAATTTGCGTCCTTATTTAACTATTGTTACGCGTGATTTAATGCTTCGAGATGCCCTTTTTGCGCACAAATGTGTAGTTATTTCTCCAGAAGCATTTAGCAGAGAATTCGATACCTATTGTTCGTATTCCTCGCGAAAATGTGAGGTTTTATCGGATAAAAAGAATCATTTTTATCGACCTTTTGAGGATTTAGATCAGAAGTTTTTACCATAAATTGTGGTATTAGATTTAAACATTATAACCTTACATTTTCGTAATGGTTAAGTGAGAGGATTTTACCTGTAGATGTCCAAGTAATTGAAATGATGTCGAATCGGTAAGATAGGTATGTGTGATGTGTTCGTAAATAGTGTTTTATTACATTTCGAAGTGCTTGTTTTTTTCTTCTATCAACCGAGTCAAAACCGCTTTGTAAGCTTGTTTCATTACGTCCACGAACTTCAACAAAGATGAGACAATTGTTTTTTTCGGCAATAATATCTATTTCGTATATGCCAAAATTCCAATTGCGTTCGAGGATGCGATATTTTAATTTTCGCAAATACCTTGTCGCTACTTGTTCCCCGCGAAATCCTCTACGAACATTGGCATTGCGAATGTACTTTGGGATAAATTTGCAATAGTAATAAAGTTTTTTTAGAAGCTTCAATTAGATTTTTTTAAGCCATGTTGGAGGTGTTTAAACAAGCCCCAAAATACATAAGTTAGGGATAAAATTGCCAAGGATAATTCCTCAAACGTCAGTAAAACCGCTACTACGCTTACTATTAAAATAAAGGCTCGAATTTTTGTTTCGGTATTCCAATCAATGTGTTTAAAGCTAGGGTAGGGGACATTGCTTACCATCAACCAAGCGATTAATAGCATTAATAGCGGTAATAAAAGTGCCCAAGCTTTCAGGTCGAATCGATTGATAACCAATACTAATGAAGCGATCACACTTGCGGCGGCGGGAATAGGCAAGCCTACAAAACAGCACGCATTATTCATCGCTTTTTTTTGCTCATTACTTAAAAGAGGATGGGTGATGACATTAAAACGAGCTAATCGTACAGCGCCACATAACAAATAAATAAAACCAATAATCCAGCCGATTTTTCTGAAAAATGGAAAGTCGTCTGTAGGTGATAGAATAAGGAAAAAGACCATCATAGCTGGAGCTAATCCAAATGAAACAACATCTGCAATGGAGTCAAATTCTTTACCGAATAAAGATTCGCGTCCTCCAAGACGTGCAAGTCTTCCATCTAAACCATCACAAATAAATGATCCAAAAATGCACCAAACAGCTTGATTGTAGAATTCAACAGATGCCAAACTTTCTTCGCAATATTTCGCTTGAATACAACGAATAATACACAAAAACCCAAAAAAAAGATTGCCAGCAGTAAAAGCGTTTGGCAGCAAGTAAATTTTTGCCAATGAAATTTCAGAGTTGCAGTTTGCTTTCATAATTACTTATTTCTTCAACTTTTCCAAATATTGCCAGAAACGATTATCTTTTTCAATCATTTCTTCGTTAAAAGGCAATTTTGATCGAAAGAGAAAATCATTCCAAGTATGTTTGGGCAATAAATAGTGCACCAGGCGGGTTTGTTCGGAAGTACATTCGAAGTAAATCCGAAAATCGTTCCAACGAATCCGGTAATATGTTTTTTGTTCGCGAACAATTTTCCCCAAATCCTCTACGTCTTCAAAGTTAAAATCAGTTAAAAACGCAATCAACTTCAATTGCTGTTCTTGTGATAAATGCTGTAAAATAGCATTACTTTGCGAACTAAAAGTTAAGGTTATTTGTCCCATAATTTTTTATTGCGTTTTAGTGTTTGAACTTGGCGTTTACATAGACGCGCACGTTCAAAATCCTCGGAATCGGTATAAGTTTGCATTTGTTGTTGCCAATACTCAATACGTGGCTCAAACGCTTCTTTGGAAAAGTTATGACTTGGAATTTTACCAAAATGTAGAGTTATCGCTTTAAATCCTTGGATCCAATTCTTGCAAATAGCCTGGAAAAATTCTTTGCAATGTGGACAGCCAAAACGTTTATGTTCTTCTACCCATTCTTGTGCTGCACCGCAAAATGGACAACAATTATTTGATAAGAGCTTTTTAGTATTTTTAAGTTTTAGCCCATCTGCAATGAAATAAGCATTTTCTTCGTAAATACCGCATTCTTTGGCATGTGCTTCACACAGATCGAATTGAGACATGCAACCATCTTGTCCAATGTTTACAAATTGTACAGAAGCTTCTAAATCACATTCGCAACACTTTTTATTCATCACCTTTTATTAACCAAGATTCTGCTTCCAATGCTGCTTGAATACCCATGCCTGCCGCTACAGCTGCTTGACGGTAAAAACGATCGACGCAGTCACCTGCAGCAAAAACCCCAGGAATAGTTGTACAAACATTTCGTTTAGCAATTTTTATGTATCCTTGTTCGTCTAAATCTAATATATCTTTAAAAGTCTGAGTATTAGGTTTCCAGCCAATCGCTAAAAATACACCTTTACAATCAATCGTTTTGCTTGTGTTTTCTTGCGTATGTTTAACAATGAAAGCTTTTAGAAAGCCATTGGAATCGACTTCAAACTTTTCAGGAGCATGATTCCAAACCACTTCAATGTTTTTGTTGGAGCAGACTCGATCAGCCATAATTTTTGAAGCACGCAAAGTATCTCTGCGATGGATTAAGTAAACTTTTTTACATAATTTACTTAAATAAAGTGCTTCTTCGCAAGCAGAATCGCCTCCACCTACAATGCAAACAATTTCATTACGGTAGAAAAAACCATCACAAGTTGCACATACACTAACCCCTTTACCCCCTAAAAGTTCGCGTTCTAACGGCAAATTAAGCGAACTAGGATGTGAGCCTACTGCAAAAATAATAGCATCTGTTACTAATTTCTCTCCATTCGATAAAGATAATTGTTTTTGTTTGCCTATGAGTTCAATCTGCTGAACAGTACCATCCTTGAACCGTGCACCAAACTTTTCTGCTTGCTGATGCATGCGATCCATAAGTTCCATTCCTTGAATTTTCTCAGGAAATCCAGGAAAATTCTCAATTTCTGTTGTTTGTGTTAGCAAGCCTCCTGGTAAATTTCCAGAAATAACTAATGGAGCTAATTGAGCTCTGGCTGTGTAAATAGCTGCGGAAAGTCCTGCACATCCACTACCTATAATTACTACTTTTTCAGAATGCATATGCGTACTTGTTCTTTTAATCAATTCTAACGACTTACTTCTATAGCTAAGTGCATCATATTTAAAAAAAAAGTCAATTGTTTTTGAGATTAGAAAGAGGTTTTAAAAGGAAGTAAGACATGATTTTAAACACCGCAGGAGTACTTTTTTTAGTTTTTTCTAAATTCTTTTTATTTTTTGCCGTTTTATAAAAATATCATGTTAGAGAATTTAGTAAGGCAATATTTAGAAAAGTTTTTACCAGGCATAGAAGAGAATTTTGAATTTGATTCTACTTATGGAACTATTTTGGATATAGATGATGGAGCCTTTAAAATTTATATAGAACCTCGAGAAGATAAAGCATGGTTTCATTGTAGTTTGATAAAAATTCCGCAAAGAAAACGAGAAAAATTTTATCAGTCATTGCTTATAAATCAAATTTTTGGTGAGCTTACCAAAGGAGCTCATTTTAGCTTAAATGTGGAAAAACAAGAAGTACTTTTGTGTTTAGCTATCGATATTTCAGATGGAGATACGGAAAAGTTTAATACGCAATTAACTCGATTTTTGGAGTCTTGTTGGCTTTGGAAAACAACACTTGAACAATGGAAGTAAATCATGAGCAATCCTGTAGATTCAGCTATTAATGCAACAACGAAATTTGCAACAGATGTAACTTTTGACGAAATAAATAATCTTAAATTTGATGATGTTAAAAACTTGGGAATGCCAAAACCTCCGAAGGGTTTTATTACGGCTTTAACTTTACATGGAGCGGCTCGTTTTTTTAATAAGATTACATTTAATAAAGTAACATGTTTTCGCAACTGGAAAGAAACTTCTGGAAGTAACCTGATAAAAACATTAAATTTTGATAAAAAAGCTAATGATTTTTTAGACAAAGTAAAGGGAAATACAAGCAAAATACAAATAGAAAACAAAACTGAAGCTGCTAATAAAGGCTTTATTAAATTCCTATTAGATTTGAAATCGGATTTAGTTAAATGTTGTACTGGACAAGATCAATTAGGAAAAGATATTGATAATCTTACTGAACTTGTATTAACAGTTATTCTAAAAAATTCCGATCCTGAAAAACCAGATATAAATGATAATGCATTAACGCGGATATTACAAATTGTGGGAACTTTATATCAAAACGATGAAGCCATAAAAGGTTTTGTAGATGCTGCTAAAAAAACTTTTTTTGATGTTGTTTTTAGCGAAGATTTTATAAATAATTTTTTTGAAGGACATAAGCATTTGCCCAGGGTTGCTAATTTTGTCGTAGGCACTTTCCATGTTAGGGGAATTGTCGATAAAGTTCTGGATGAATTTATTTTAAATAATCCTAAAAACAACCTCAATAACCCTGAAACTGCTAAAACAGCTTATCAGAAATTGTTAAAACATGGTTTA
>CAZOPT010000027.1:0-1932 GCA_964582055.1 uncultured Opitutales bacterium | reverse complement strand
TGAAATAGACGAACAAGAAAATGAAATTAAATTGCAGAAAGCACAAAATCAAAAAGAAGAAGGTATAGAGAATGATAAATCTACCATAGAAAACTTTAAAGAACATGAAAACTTACAGAGTGAAGAATTGGCCAATTTGAAAGAAGCTGTTGAACAAAATGTACATAACACATTATATACTTATGAATTTTCTGAATTACGACGTGTTTTAGAGCAAGAAAAAATAGATTTAGGTAATATTTTAGGAGAAATAAAAACAACTGAAATCAAAGATGGAAATGTCATTCAAGACACAGGTTTGTGGACTGCAAAGTATCCTTTAAATGAAAAATTTAAGGAAGATTTGAGACAAGGCGACAGGATAAATTTTCAAGTAAATGAAAAAAATATAGAATTTAATGAAGATACTGATGATTTAGCTAAAGCTAAAATTGTTGCTGCTCATAACATGTTAGTTGATAATAATCATAATGCTGATGCTACAAATGCATTTACAGAAATTTCGAAAATCGCAAATAAAGATACAATATTAAAATTACTACCTGAAAACTTTAAACGTGTTTGTGAAGAGCAAGGATTAAGCTTGGCTAATGGTGCAGAACCTATCGATGGAAAAATTCAATATACAATTAACATAACCGAAAAAAATCCTTTAAAAGTAAAATATGAAATTTCATACCCATTAATTACCGATAAAACAAAGGATCCTAACGGTCGTACAAAAGAGATTGGAAGTATAAAACTTACCTTTAATACTGAATATAAAACAGTGGAAAAGAAAGGTATTTTTTATGGGTGGACTCGAACTTATGACCTTCAATCGGTAAATGACTTAAAGATTGAAGTTTCAGAAAAGCAAAAACAAGAAAATGATGATGATTCTATTGTTTAATTTCTTGAAAAAAGAGATCCAAAGGTCGTCTTAATTCTTTCTTAATTAAAGAAATTGCGATAGCATCATCTACAAGTTTTTCAAAATCTTGTAATTTTGGATTTGTATCGAATTGAAGATTTTTTAATGCTTGTAGAATAAGTTTTTGGTCAAAAACAATGCTTGTTTGTTGTTTTAATTCTTCCTGAATTAAACGAGCCGATTCTTCAACATGTTCCTGAATCCACTGGCTTAAGGCTTGATGGGCTTGTACAAATTGTTTAGTTAATCCTGAAGAATGGGTACAAAAATCACTGGAAGCTACAAAGATGGTTGTCCAACTTTCTTTGTCGTCTGAATAGAGTACGCCTTCTTCTTCTGAAATAAGGCGTGAACGCCAAGGTTCTATCGTCCAAGCTCCATCAATTTGTTTTTTCTTAAATAGCATGAGCTGATCGGGATTAGTAGCCGGTAAAATCGTTAATTTTATTGCATTTTTTTGTTGAGATTGAACCCATTTACGGCACGCAACATCTTGCGTATTGCCATATTGTGGACTTGCAATTTTTTTGCCATTCCATTCTTTTAGTGACTTTTGGGCTAAATCTTTTTGTACAACAAGACCAGCACCACCACGAATAGCTCCAGAAAGCAAACGGACATCTTTTCCTTTGGATCTTAAATAAGTGTTCAATGCTGGACTAGGACCTACATAAGATAAATCGATTGTGTTTGTAACGAGGCCTTCCATTGCAGTAGGACCTGCATTAAATCGATACCATTCAACTTTGTAATTTGAAGGTAAATAGCTAGAAAACCAATCTTTGCCTTCTTTCGCTAGTGCTTGTGCTACAAGTGCGTGCGGATGAGTAATATTAGGGAAAAAACCAACACGAATCTTTTTTATTTCTGATGTATGGAACGATGTACTTTTTTTAAAAGGAAATGAAAAACTAAAACAAACTAGGTTGAAACAAAAAAAACATAAAACAGATTTCATGTTTTCTCATTTTAGATGTTTTTAAAGAAAGGTAAAGAGGTTTTTAATAAATTTTTATCCG
>CAZOPT010000026.1:0-11062 GCA_964582055.1 uncultured Opitutales bacterium | reverse complement strand
TGAGGAAGATTTTGAATATTACAAGATTCATGGAGAGTATCCAAGCGAAGATGAAGATTATTAAATAAGTTCTGGTTTGACAAAGAATGCAAAAAGTAAGAAATTACATAAGCGATCTTTGAAAAGTTGGGGGTGTTAAGGATTCGATTTTGCAGAAGAGGTAAAAGCGGCAGGTCGGAGATGATGGTTGGCTTCGTCATCAATCCATCGCAACAATAAATGAAAACAATGTTGTAAAATTCCCAAGCGCTTCCTTTGCGGTAGCTGCTTGATCTAATGAATTGTCAAAAAAGTACAATTCTGCTTTTAATGCCGATGCTCGTTACGCATTGAGGGCTGTTTGAGCGAGTATAGTGGAAAGTGTTGCCGATTTTCACTGTATTTTAGGCAACTTGCAAAGTGAAACATGTGCCTATGGTATCACTTTGGACTTTAACAAGGTACTAAACCTGTAGAAGTTTTTATCGACACTGTAAAAGACGCGGGTTCAATTCCCGCCACCTCCACCAAAGTGTCATAAAAAAGTAAAAATGAATTAAGCTTGCCAATGGGATTTTTTTAACTTATAGTAAGCTGCAAAAATTATTAAAACATAGGTTTTTGTAAATAACAAATTTTTAGTGTGTGAGTAAATTTTTTATACAAGATCTTAATTTTGAAAAAGATATCGGTGCCAATAGTATTTTATTGGAAGTTGGGCCTTTTAAATTCGTCATAGATGCGGGAATGGATCCTAAACGTTTAGGTAATAAAGCATTACCCAATTTTGACGTTTTGGAACCTAATTCGATTGATTTTATTGCTTTAACCCATTGCCATTTAGATCATTTGGGAGGTGTGCCGATTTTAGCGAAAAAGCAGCCACAAGCACAAGTTCTTGTAAGTTATCCAACGAGTTTGTTGGCGCCTTTAATGCTCGAAAATTCGTATTCGGTTATGCGTCGGCAAAAGGATGAAAAATTAATTCCTGAATACCCATTGTTTACAAAAGAAGATGTTGCGGTTCTTCAAAAACGGTTTTTTGCACTTAAATTCGGAAAACCGTACTGTATTGAAAAAGATGGTCGTCAAGCACGATTGACGTTTTTTGCGGCAGGTCACGTTTTAGGAGCGTCGAGTTTGTTGATTGAATATGAAGGTCGGCAAATCTTTATTACGGGTGATATTCTTTTCTCCGATCAAAATTCTCTTAAAGGAGCACAAGCTCCGCAATTAGCACCCTTAGATATTTTAGTTTTAGAAACAACGCGTGGTTGTACTGAACGAACAGCTTTGCGACGAGCTGAAGAAGAACGTTTGATTAAAACGATTTCTAAAACAATAAAACGTGGTGGTATTTGCTTGATTCCGGCATTTGCATTAGGACGTATCCAAGAGCTGTTAGTATTGCTTTACAATGCTAGAAAAAAGAATAAATACCCGAAATGTCCAATTTATTGTTCAGGATTAGGTATGGCTTTAGTTAGTACCTTTGATGCAATTGGAAAGACCACATCTGCAGTTAATTTCAGTCAGCAAATCTTAAAAAAGTTAAACATTAAACGATTACGCCGTAAGAAAATTGATCCAAAAACAACAAAATTAAAAGGTCCTGCAATTTATTTATTAAGTAGCGGTATGCTTGTAGAGCATACACCTGCTTATAAGATTGCTTCGTGTCTTTTAAAAGACAATAAAAATTCGATTTGTTTTGTAGGCTATTGCGATCCAAGCACACCTGGGGGGCAACTTTTGCAGACTCAACCCAACGAAGTGTTTAAATTCGAGAAATTTGATTATTCTATACCTGTTCGTTCAAAAATTGAGAAATTTGATTTAAGTGGACATGCAGATCGTGAAGATTTATATCAATTCGTTTTGGCTCAAAAGCCTAAAAAATTAGTTTTAACACATGGTGATGAGGATGCTCGTCAATGGTTTGTTCAAAAATTTGAAGAACATATGAAGCCTTTTGATGTGCTTAATCCCAATGTTGGGCAGCGTTACGAGTTATAGGAATGTATGATTTCGGAAGGATCCGTTAGTACTGTAAAAGAATCACACTTGACTCATTATCAGTCTGGTAGCTTAGGTGAATTGTGGGTGATTTCATGGCCTTTGATGTTAGCTTCTTTTTCAGGAAGTTGCATGACTTTTATCGATCGTGCTATTTTAGCTCGTTACCAAACAGAAGCTTTTGTTGCTTGCTCGGCAGCTCAACCGTGGTTTTGGACAATAGAAGGTTTTTTGTTATCATTTGTTATTGTGACAGAAATCTTTATTGGTCGTTTTAATGGTTCTCGTGAGTATAAAAAGATAGGGCCAGCTGTTTGGCAAATGGTTATCTTTTCGTTTGTAACAGAATTAATCTTGCTGCCTATTATTTTAAATGCGCGTTATTTGCTTGCAGATACCGTTCAAACAATGGCGCTTCCCTATTTACAAATGCTTTTGTTGACATTACCGTTTGATATCGCTGCTTTTGGGGCCATGGGAGCATTTTTTGTAGGTCGAGGCGATACCAAAAAAATACCCATCGTTTTATTAATTTGTGGATGTTTAAATTTAGTTTTAGATATTTGGTTTGTTTTTGGTGGCTTAGGTGTTCCAAGTATGGGAATTGTTGGTGCTGCACTTGCGACCAATATTACACATGTTTTTAGTTTTTTAGTCTTTTTATTCCTTTTGCTTCAGAAAAATTATCGAGAAAAATATGCTATTAGTTCATTTCAATGGTCTTGGAGTTTTTTTAAACAATGCGTGGATGTGGGAATGCCCAATGCTATTGGTTGTTTTTGTTTAATGACTGGGTGGTCACTTTGTTATCAATTATTAGCATTACATACTTCATCGCTTATGTTTACTGCTTATAGCATTGCATTTACTATTTTTAATGTGATGTTTTTTGTCATGGATGGAATAAGTAAAGGTGTAGGCACGCTTTGTTCAAATTTTATTGGAGCAGAACAACCTGCATTGATGCGAGCAGTTTTAAAGCAAGCGTGTCGATTAACATTCTTTTTTGCACTCTTCTTTTTGATCTTTCTACTGTTTTCCAATCCAATGATTCGCTTCTTTTCTTCAGAAGAACTTTTTGAAAATCCTTTGTTTAAAAAGCAAATGTCTGCATTTTTAGCATGGTATTGGGTTATATTCATTCTCGACACTCTACGTTTTTGTGCACAATACTTTATGTTTGCTTTAACAAAAACAAAAATAGTCCTAATTTTTAACGTTGTATTTTGTTGGGGATTAATTATTGTGCCGACTTATTATTTTGTTGTAAAATTAAAGTGGAATCCGATTATTTATCCACAATTATCGTGTTTGGAATGTTTCCTCTTACTTGTTATTTTTAAACTTTGGTTTAATAAAGGTACTTGGTTGCAACAAAAGAAAATAAAATCGTAGTTATTTCTGTATTTGAAAGATAAAAATCCTTTCAACCTCTTTTATTCATTGTTTTCGGACGATCCAAGCAAAGGTGTTTTTACCAGTAATAATAATAGGTGTATTAGCATTAAGCGGTTCGTTTTCTGTGTAAGCTTCACAAATTTGTCCATTGATAATAACTTTTCCGCTTGGCATAAGTGGTGTAAGTGTAGTACCCGTTTGTCCAATAAGGTTTTCATTTAAAGTTGCTTGGGATGTTTTGTTGATTGTTTTTAAAAGTGTAATATAATTCAAACCGCGACGAACCAAGCCTAATTTCCATGCAATTGCGATGAGGGTACAAGTAATAAGGCAGCTGTATAATACAGTGCTGAATGGTTGAATGAGTAATCCCCAAGAGAAATCGAGGCCAGGCCAAATGTCGATACCACTTAGTCCGAGTCCTAAAAGAAGGCAGATAATGCCTATGAAAAGAATAATTAATGTTCCAAAAAAGAAAAGATCGCCTAAAATACAACAAATCCCTATAAATAAAAGTCCCCAAGCTTCATATCCACCAAAACCTGCTAAAAAATTTACAAAAAAACTGATGCTTAAAAAACCTATCCCAAGTAGTCCCATAAGGCCAAAACCAGGAGTTTTGAATTCTAGGAAAAGAAGAAAAAATCCAATACCTGAAAAGAATGGGATGAATAGTTTCATAATTTTTGCTAATCGTTCAAAACCGGTACATCTAAAGTAATCCATTTCTTCAACATTTCCATTGAGGAATGATACCAATTGGTTTTCCGTTTCAAAAGTTCCTTCGGACAATAAAGGCTTTCCTTTATATTTTTGTTCTGCTTCTACAGCGGTTAAAGTTAATAACTCACCAGCAGGTTTAATGACTTTATCGTCCCATTTTAGGACAAAGTTGATGTCCATCATTGCACGTTGGATGGACGCACGTGTTGGGTCTTTTTCAGTTAAGGTTCGAATTTTAGCGTTTAAATAACTATCCATTTTAGCTTGCAGATTTTTATCTAAGTTTTTCCCTTCACCATCAATAACTGCAGCTGCTCCAATAACACCTTTTGGCATAAAAAAAATACGATCGCAAGCAATAGCAATGAAAGACCCTGCAGAAATTGCTTCTTGAATGTAGGCAATAGTTTCTATTTTTACTTTTTGTAACATTTCCAAAATTTCTAGCATATTATCTACTTGGCCACCGGGCGTATTAATCGTTAAAATAACACGATCGTATTGCTCCGCTTCTGCCTTTTTGAGACCTCTGCGCAAAATACATTCTTGAACATAATCAATAGGGCCTTCTATGGGAATGATAAGATTTTTCCCAAAACTAAAAGAATTAATTCCGAGACTTAAAAATGCAACGATTTTGAGAAATAGGATGTTTTTTGACATAAAGTTTTAAAAGTAATCCGATTAATATTACAAAAATTGAGTAAAATTGTCCACGCGAAAGATTGCAGATAAGGGAGGCGTCGGGTTCTCGGAATAGTTCTAAAAAACAGCGAATCATTCCATAAAAAATGAGAAAATTACAGCTTAATTTTCCAGGAGAGTAGATCACTACTTGTTTCTTGAAAATGTAATATGTTGCTATTGTAAAAATAAGAAAGCCTTCACCGAATGCTTCATAAAGTTGCGAAGGATGCCGTGCAAAAAATTCTCCGTTATATAGAATTCCCCAAACCACTTGTGTAGGTTTGCCGATAACTTCTGCGTTGATAAAGTTGGCACAGCGTCCAAAGAATATTCCCAAGCTTCCCAACCAAACAGTTAAATCTGTTAGTGAAAATAGAGCGTATTTTTGCTTTCTGCCGACCCAGTAGAGTGCAAATGTAATACCAATAAAACCACCATGACTAGACATTCCGCCGTGCCAAATGGCAAATATTTCCGACAAATTTTTACAATAGTAGTCAATTTGATAAAATAAAACGTAGCCTAAACGGCCACCTAATAAAATCCCGCAAAATAATGCAAATAAGTACGTTTGTTGCTGTTCGTAAGAGAGTTTGAGCAGTCCTTTATTTCCTAATTGCTTAAGGAGGAGATGAGCTAACCAGAAGGCTAAAAAATAAGCAAAACCATACCAACGAATACCCTCAATAGGCCAATTTTGCGGAAATTTTATTAAAAAAGGATCTAAATTATGCACCCAATAGGCTAACATAAAAGCTAATCATTTAAAGATGGCTCTTTCGCTTTTTCAGTATATCCAGAATCTTGGCGTTGAAAATTAACTGCATTTTTGCGCATATACGTATCAAAAACTTCTTGCGCACTCATTCCCAAGGTTTGTGCTAAACTGATTACAAAATGAATGATATCGATAAGTTCGATTTTTGCATGTTCTAAATCTTCTTTTTGGTAATGGGCCCACCATTTCCATGGAACGCAATCAACTAATTCAGAAACTTCCTGTTGTAAAGCACGTGAATACTTTAAAACCCATTCTGTCAGATTCTTTTGCATGATCTGATCAGCATCTTGTCCTAAAATGCGCACATTTAAAGCATGCTGCATTTTAAACATTTCTTCTAACTTATCCATTTTGAAAACTTGGTAGGCCGACAGGGATTCGAACCCTGAACCAATGGCTTAAAAGGCCACTGCTCTACCGTTGAGCTACCGACCCAATTTACTTTACCTATTCATCTGAAAATTTTTATGCTCAAAAGTCAATGCATTTTTTATGATAAATTTTTATCTAGGAAACAATGCTTAGTGGAATAACTTAAAACATGAATTGAATCGACTTAGGCTGGTTTTTGCTTTTAGCTAATTGTATAGAAAATTTTAAAAAAACGTTGATTTATACAAAAAGCTATTTAATTTAATTTTTCAAAGCTATGCCAGATCTAATACAAGACCATCCGATTGCGCAAACGCTCGAGCAATATACGTTTGAGGAGCTTAATGAGCATCTTGAAACGCGTTTTGAGCATTTAGATCCGGCAAAATTAGCGCGTACTTCACCCAAAGAAATAGGTTCTTTTCTTGAACGTTTAACGGTTGAAGAGCGACGTTTATTTCTAAGGCGATTGTCTGAAGAAAGTGCTTCGGACATCTTGGCAGAAATGAATGCGGAAGATTCGGCGGAAGTGCTAAGTGCTATGCGGGAATTTCGTGCAGCGCGTATAATTGAACTTCTTGATGCCGATGATGCAGCAGACCTTGTTAGTGAGTTAGCCGAAGAAGACAAAGTTCGTCTTTTGGCAAGAATTAATCCGGAATTAGCGTTCACACTTCGCAAATTGCTTCGGTATGATCCGAATACTGCTGGTGGTATTATGAATCCGGAAGTAGCTATTTTGCGTTCTAGTTGGACCTTACAAGAAGCGCTTGAGCATGTACGAAAAGATCGAAAAAAGGTGGAAAACTTATACGATCTTTACGTTTTGGATGAAAAAAATCGTTTGTTAGGTGTTACTTCTTTAAAAAATCTTATCTTTACAGATCCTAAGCAAACAGTTGGCGAAATTATGGATACGAATATTCAAGCAATCGCTTGTTTGCCTGAGGTTGATAAAGAAACTGTTGCCAATAAAATGGCGGAATATAATCTCTTTGATGTTCCGATTGTGGATGAAAAAAATCGTTTGTTGGGTGTTGTAACACACGATGATGTTTTAGATATTGTACAGGAAGCTGCAACGGCGGATTTGCAACAGTTGCACGGTGCGGGTGCCGATGAAAGCATCCATGATACGATTTGGTATAGTCTGAAAAAACGAAATCCTTGGTTACTTATTAATCTTATTATGGCCTTTTTTTCAGCTTATGTTATTTCAAAATTTAACCATGCGATTGAAAAGATTTGTTGGATGGCTGCATTTATGCCAGCAATTGCTAATTTAGGTGGAAATACAGGGGCACAAACATTAGCGGTGGCAATTCGAGGATTAGCGCTTGGAGAATTTCAAAAAGGAGATGGTGTTTTTGTTTGTGGGAAAGAGCTTTTAAAGGGTTTATTAAATGGCGTTATTGTAGGTTCTTTGGGAGGATGTACCGCATTTTTCATGATGCATGATTGGGTGATGGGACTTGTTGTTTTTTTATCGATGGCGCTTACAATGATCCTTTCAGGTTTTACAGCAGCGCTTGTTCCACTTATTTTAAAGCGTTTTAAGTTTGATCCTGCACAAAGTTCTTACATTTTTTTAACTGCAATTACAGATATTGCTGGATTTTTTATCTTTCTTAAACTAGGAACTTGTTTTTTACTCAATGAATAAGGAAAATTATCCATCCATACAAGAGCTCAAATCATTACAAGTTGGGCTTCCTTTTAAAACCTTTGTTCTCGTAAAAAAAATTAATCGAAAGGTCAGTAAAAACAATACTACGTTTTTGCAGATAGAGGTTGGTGATGCAATGGACTCATTTACATTTAATTGCTTTGAGGGTTCGGTTCCATACCTCTTTTTTTCGAAGCCTTTATTACGTTGTCCGCAAATTATTGAAATAAAAGGTCAAGCTGAGCTTTTTATGGAGAAATTTAGTCCGAAGGTTCAAAATGTTTTAGAGGTCAGCGATGAACTTTATGAGGTTTTATTGGGGGAATTATCGGAACGTCCTGATGAATCTGTAGAGAGTTTAAAAGAGGAATTAGAGCAATTGATTGCACAGATTCAATACGAAACCCTTGCAGCTACCGTTCGGCAAACCCTTCAGGATTTAGGAACAGGATTTTTTGAAAGCGTTGCGGCGGTTTCAATGCATCATGCTTATGTGCATGGTTTGTTGGAGCATTCTGTACATGTAGCACATGTTGTGCAAAAATTATTGCCGCTTTATGCCGAAGTAAATGCGGATTTGGCTTTAGCAGGGGCGCTTTTGCATGATGTGGGAAAGGTATTAGAATATCGCTACAATGCGAATGAAGGCATTGATAGAACGTGTGTAGGCCGTTTGCAAGGTCATGTTGTGTTGGGATATCGCTTGGTTCGTAGCGCAGCGCTTCGTCAAAAGTTACATCCGGTCTGGTTAGAACGTTTGGAGCACATTGTTCTTTCTCATCAGGGTGAACCGGAGTGGGGGGCAGCCGTTTATCCAGCTACTCCAGAAGCGGTTTTGGTAAGTTTAGCGGATAATTTGGATGCGCGTATGGCTATGGTCCATCAGCAATTGAAGAAGGCACCTAATGAGCAAGTTTTTTCAGACTTTATTGTAGGTCTTCAAAGTCGTTTGTTAACACAAAATATTCCAGATCCAACCGTAGATCAAATTGTGCTTTAGGATTGGCCTTAGGTATCTTGAAACAAAAATTTAGTATGATTTGATTCTTCTAGTATTTTTCATTAAAAGTAAGATCGTCTAATCGTTTATAAATTATAGAATGCATTATAGATAGTTACAAAAAACTTGCAGTTTTAAGAATACTGTTTATTTTTTCTTATATGCAGCAAACAATAGGAGAACGCTTACAGCAAGCACGACAGCGGATAGGTTTATCATTGGATGAAGTTTCGGATAAATTGAAAATTCGTAAGGATTGGATTGTAGAATTTGAAGCTAATGAGTTTGATAGTAAGCTTCCAGCCGTATATGCAAAAGGTTTTTTACGTTCTTATGTTCGATTTTTAAAACTAAATGAAAATGCTATTTTGTCAGAATATGAGGCTATTCACAGTGAGGATCAGGCTTCTAATCGGATTTCTTTAGGTCATTTAAGAATTGAAAGTTTAGAAGAAAAAATCGACGCTATTGGGCCTCAAATTTCAGATTTAGATCTTCAAGAAAGTTCTGCAAAATATGTTAAACCTATTTTCCAATTTGTTTATTTTAAAAAATTGATTTGGATTGTTGCTATAAGTATTTTTTTAGGAATTATTTGCTTAATGGTTAATCATTTTAAGAAGGAAGAAAAATCTGCAACAGCTTCTTGGGAAAATGAAACTTTGTACGTTCCTATTGCTCAAGAACCTAAATACGAAGAAATTACTTTGGTTGCATTAGACACGGTTCAAGTTTTTGTGCGCCAAGAAAAAGATAAAAAACGTTTATTTGCAGGAACGCTCAATAAAGATGAACGGCGTCCTATTTCTAAAGAAGATGTTTTACAAATTTCTTATTCGGAAGGCAATAATTTGTTGATTGAACGATCGAATGGAAGTACCATTCGTCCACAAAAACCTGGACGTGGTTGGACAAAGGTTCAATAATATGAAAATAGCTACAACAGAGGTTGAATTAAAGCAAGTCGTTACTACGCCTTCGGGAACGGGTCTTTTTTTGGGAAATAATGAGAAGACGTTTATCATGTATGTCGATCTTCTTATGGGGGAGCAAATTCAGTTTGTTTTCTCCAAGCAAGCTCCTAAGCGACCCTTGACGTTTGATTTTATAAAATATATTTTTTTTGGTTTTAATATTTCTGTCCAAAGCATTGTTATTTACGACATTAAAGATAATGTATTTTTTGCGCGCATTGTTTGTCGGCAAAAAGGTGTTCCGGATCGTTTAGTTGAAATGGATGTGCGCCCTAGTGATGCTATTTTATTGTCATTAACGATGCAAAAGCCAATCAAAGTGGATCCTGAGTTGTGGGTAGGGTTGACGGACGTTTCAGATGTATTAAAAAGTTTTAAGAAAGCTTAATTTCTATGATTTTTCCACAAAAAGGAACCGCATTAGCACCTATGCGTGCGTTGACGCAAGCTCCTTTTTGGCGTTTACTTAATAGTTATGGAGCTCCAGATGCTTATTTTAGTGAATTTGTTCGGGTCCATGAACGTTATGTTATTGAAAAAACATGGATAGAAGAAGCGCTTTCGGCTGTCGAAGGTCGACCGCTATGGGTACAACTCATGGGAAACGACTTAAATGCCTTAGAAGCTAGTATATGCATTTTGGAGCAGTATCCAATTGCTGGAATTGATTTTAATATGGGGTGTCCAGTTCCTAAAATCTTTAAAAAACAAGCAGGCGGAGGGTTATTACGAGACCTACCATTTTTGAGATCATTGCTTTTGGGGTTACGACAAATTTGTACAAAGCCACTTAGTGTGAAATTTCGTATTGGCTTTGATTCCGAAAAAGATTTTGAAACTATTCTAAATATTTTAGTGGAAGCTCAAGTCGATTTAGCAACTTTACATGCAAGAACCGTTTCAGATCTTTATAAAGGACAAGCACGTCATGTTTTTACCCAAAAAGCTGTTCAATGTTGTCCTTTTCCTATTTTGGCAAATGGGGATATGCATTCAGTTCCTGTTATGGAAAATGTACTTACTTCAACACATTGCCATGGTCTTATGATAGGACGTGGAGCATTGATTAATCCATGGATTTTTAAACAGTGGTATCAATTCCAAAATGATTTGCCGATACAATATCCACTTTTTTCGGATGTTTTTGGCTATCTGGAAGATCTTTATCGTGTGTTTGGGCTGAATGTTAAAAAAGAATTGACTGCGTTAGGAATACTTAAACGTTTTGCAAATTATGTGGGATTAGCAATTGATTTCAAGGGAGTCTTTTTACGAGCCATGCGTCGTTCTAATACCCTAAAAGATTTTTGGAAATGTTGTGCATCTTGTTTGTTATGTGAGCCTCAAAAATTGTTTATAGGTGTGCCTTTCTCTAATTTATATGCGCAACCCAACAAGGAAAGTTTGTAATTTTTTAAAATTTTTCACATGAGACTTGATTTTTTGAAAAAAACAAATACTACTTG
>CAZOPT010000025.1:0-11089 GCA_964582055.1 uncultured Opitutales bacterium | reverse complement strand
TTGTTAATTGCATTGTCACTCATGCCTTCCCTTACTCAGCAGCTTTTATGCCAGTTGTATCTTTTTGAGCTTTTTAGTTGCCAAAAGCCTTAACTTGCGTTGAATTGATATAAAGATGGAAGAAAGATTACAGAAAGTCCTCGCACGCGTTTATGGAATTTCTAGACGTCATGCCGAGGAAATGATCGTAGAAGGACAAATTTGCGTTAACGGTGAAGTCGCACGCCTAGGTTGCAAAATCGATTGCGAACGTGATACAGTCGTCGTCGGCAACCGTAAACTGAAAACTCAATTCCTCCAAATCCAATTCACACCAGAAGTCTGGATGCTATTCAAACCTAAAGGCGTCATCTGTACTCATGATAGCCCTTTCTCTAACAACACTTTGCTGCCCTTTGTCCCAAAGTCTTTGCGTGCCCAAAAGTGGGTCTTTATCGGCCGCTTGGATAAGGATAGCGAAGGTCTTCTCCTGCTCACCAATGACGGAAATTTCGCCAATAAAGTCGCCCATCCATCTTCAGGTATCGAAAAAGTCTATCGCGTTCATCTAGATAAACCTATCGACACCAACCTCATCCCTTTACTCAAACAAGGCCGTGAATGCGAAAACGAATTCCTGCAATTTAAAAGCGTCCGTGTCGCTAATTCCAGAAAAATAGATGTAACCTTAGGTCAAGGGAAAAAACGCGAAATCCGACGATTGTTGCTCGCCTTCGGCTACAACGTCCTCAAATTAAAACGTTGGAAAATCGGTGGCTTAATCCTTGATAAAAAATTAATGCCAGGACAATCGCGCCGCTTAACCCAAACCGAAACCCAATTGATCTTTTCAAAAAAATGAAACTTATAAAATTCCCTTACGTTTTAACGTCTATCGTTATGCTGCTCTTAGCTTGCGGATGTTCCCAAGCACAAGTTACCAATCCTACCTTCAAAAAATCCAATGAGCATCCTACTCATCAACACGTGCGCGTCTTCGAAGGCCGCCTCGAATGCTGCAAAAAATGGTATTCCTTCATCACGAGAAATTCCAATACTTATCAGCTTATTAAAAAAGATAAATCAGCCGCTTTGCTGGATTTTTCAAACAATAAACTCATGTTAGAACTTGTAAAAAACTTAGTCGGCAAAAATGTTTGCGTAAAAGGTAATCCCCAATATATGAACAAAGAACCCTTTTTGTTGATCTTTGTTCAAGAAATTTGTGAACAGTAAAATGAAACTTGCCCAATTATTGTCCGGACGCAAAGTTGCCGATAAAATTTTACAGGAAGTAAAAATAGAAGTCGCTCAATTAAAAGATCGGCCGCCTTGTGTCGCCTTTTTGCGTGTCGGAAATGATGGTGCTTCCATCTCCTATGTCCAACAAAAAGAAACAAAAGCCGCTTTTACAGGAATTAAAAGTATTTTAAAAGTCTTCGATGCCGAAACCACAACCGAAACACAATTGTTGGAGGAAATAAATCGTTTAAATCAAGATACCACAATTGACGGCATTTTAGTGCAAGCTCCACTACCTAATTCCATGGATTTCGTCAAAATTTGTAACACCATTCACCCTTGTAAAGATGTAGATGGTTTTGGAATAACAAATTTAGGAAATTTACTGCAAGATCGCCCAGGACTTGTCCCATGCACACCAGCAGGTATTATCGAACTTCTAAAATATTACCAGCTTCCGACTGAAGGAAAACACGTCGTTATTGTCAATCGTAGCTTGATTGTCGGAAAACCTTTGAGTGCTCTCTTTTTGCAACGTTCTGCTTTTGGAAACGCAACCGTAACTATTTGCCATTCCCAATCACATAACTTGCAAGAAATTACACAATCAGCAGATATTTTAATCTTAGCTTGTGGACGGCCGGAATTTTTCGATGCAACTTATATTAAAGAAGGTACAATCATAATCGATGTGGGTATTACACGTGTCCCTAGCTCAAACGAACGAGGTTATACCTTAAAAGGTGATGCACATTTTGAAAATGTATTGCCGATTGCTTCCTATATAACACCTGTCCCTGGCGGCGTTGGTCCCATGACAGTCGCAATGCTTATGAAAAACACTTTAAAAGCTTATTATTTATGTCATCATCAAAAGCATTATTAAATTTGATTTTACCACCTGCACCTGTCGGAAAACGTATTTTAGCCACGCTTTGCGACTTAATACTTATTTTCTTTTTAAGCCTGTTTGTTGTAGGAAAATTATGGCTTCCGGTCTATCATGCGGATGTCGTTATTCAATTCAAGTTATTATTGTTGGAATACACAAAACAATTACAGGCAGGACAATTTCTTGAATTTTTCAACCAAATTAATACCAATAAAGCAATCGTAGATATGTTTGTTTCTGTCGATCGCATCCTTTTTTTTATTGCATGGGCTTACTACTCCTTAAATGGCATTTTTTTACAAGGCGGAAGCTTAGGAAAACAAATTTTTAATTTGCGTGTTTTAAAATTGTCGACATTGAAATTTCCCAATTACGGTGAAAGTATTTTACGGTCAGGTATTTTAACTTTTTTCTTATTTAGTGCTTGGCCTTTTGGCATGTGCCTTAATTTATGTTTTATTTGTCTAAATAGTATGCATCGCGGTTTCCACGATTGGTTTTGTCAAACTTATGTAGTAAGCTACGAAGTTTTGGAACAGATAAAAGAAAAAATGCTTTCGGCCGCTAATCAAAATGAATCTAATCTTGATTCGGATTAAGATATTTTAAAAAAATGCATTGACATCTCATGGGTTTTATAATTCTTTTAGAAGGTAGTAGTGTTTTATTATGAAAGTGGTTTCCTCTATTAAATCTTTGAAGAACCGAAATGCAAAATGCCAAGTAGTACGTCGGAAAGGTCGCATTTATGTTATTTGCAAGACCAATCCTCGCTATAAGGCTCGTCAAGGTTATTAATGTAGCTGTATTTGAAAAATGAAAAAAGATATCCATCCTGATTATCATCCTGTTTGTTTTGTTGATGTTTCAACCGGAAAAAGATTTTTAACATATTCAACAATGTCTTCTAAAGAAAAAGAAGTAATTAATGGCGTAGAACATTTTATTGTAGTACGAGACGTTACTTCCGATTCCCACCCTGTTTATACAGGCGAAAAGCGTTTTGTTGACACAACTGGACGTGTTGAAAAATTCCAAAAGAAATTTGGCCGTCGTCCATCACACGCATAAAATCAAGAAACATTTAAAAAAAGAGCCTGCAGAGGCTCTTATTTTTTTATCTTCCGCTTGACTTTTTTGGTCAAATTTTACAATTTGTATCAAGAAATTAAGTAAATATTTCTGCGATAACAATTATTTTATGCAAAATTTCGCAAATCAATGTTTAGATATGGCTCGTTCTATTTTAGAACATAATTTAGGAGCCATCGATGAAAATGGAATTATACTACCGGTTGAAGGTGAACCATCTTTACCGGAAGAAAGTGCACATGCATTGGCAGCTATTGGTGAATATTACCGTGCTACGCGCGAGACCAAAGTAAATGATTTTGATCTTGTAGAATTAGGTGCACGTTGTCTTAAACGACAGATTTCTTGCGAAAATAATAATAGTCGCGCCTTAGCCTACTCCGCTTTAGGACTTTTAGCTTTCGGTCCCGCCAAACAACGCAATCTTATTTGGGAAAAACTAGACGAAGAAACACGTATTGAACTCGATAAACGTCTCTTGAGTCGAACTGAAGCCAAAGGTTCGCTACAAGCCTTTAATATTGCTAAAGCGGTTGCTCGTTATAGCATGGGTTTGTCCAAAAAAGACGAAACAGGCCGTTTAATTGATGAATTTTTAGCTCAAATAAAATCTTCAAGCACCAGTGGATTCTTGTCGGACGACTGTGAAACAGGTTTACCTGGTGTTTTTGATGTTTCGGCATTAATGAGTTTTATTTTTATTCGGCAAGCACTCAAATTACATGTTAATTTGTCGCTTTGTGAACGAAAGTTACCAAGTTTGCGCACTTTTGCAGAAAAATTAGTTAAATTGTTGCCGGACCTTATTCGTTCCGATGGTTTGGGTTGGTCTTATGGTCGTGGTGTTGGTATTTACGGTCAAATTTATTGCATAAGTATTATTCTGCAATTCTTACGTGATGGTTGGATTAGCACTGACAAAAAACCACTGTATTTAGATTTATTGCGCCGTTTATTCCAATTTTTCTTTGTTTCTTATTTAGACCAGGAAAAAGGTGCTTTAGTAGTTAATGACGAAGAACGCTGTGCCTTGCCTTCTCAAACAACACGCATCGTAAGTTTTGATGTTGCACGTTATTTATGTCAATGGTCGCGCTTAGCAAACTTATTAGGCTTGTCTTTAAACGTACCTGCTTGCGTCACTAAAACAGGAGGTCGCTTCATTCTTTTTGATAAAACACCTAACAAAGAACAAGGTTTGTTTATTTATCAGGATGCAGCGTCGGGCTTGCATATTCAATTACCTCTTGTGGGTGGACGTGGAAAAAATGAGTCGGATGCATTGGCATTTCCTCATTGTCCTGGCGTTTTTGATTGGCCAGTTCATACTTACCTGCCTGTTTTATTGCCAGAATTATCTTTAAATGGCACAAAAACAATCCCTTCCTTTTACGGAAAGCATTGCACAACAAGCTTAGGGCTAAAAAATTCTTTTATATTTTCGTACGAACAACCTGAATTGATTTCCAAAGACGAAAAAATCTTGCCAGGTCTAGGTAGCTGCAAAGTTTCCTGGAGATTCTCAGGATCTACTCTTACAGCAGATTTCGCCTATAAATTCAAACAACCGTTAACCTTAGATAGTTTTCGTTTTGTTATTCCTTTATCGGCACCACACTCTACTTATCGATTAGAGCATTCATTTACTTTAGGAGAAAATAGTTTACAAGCTTCCGTCCTTAAGGATGATTTCGGTGCTTCTTGGGCAGAAGTGCAAGAAGTTTATAACGATCCTAATTATAAAACTTATTATGGAAAAATTTGTTATTTACAAATCTTGGAACGAAAGATGCCTTTAAATGTAAAACCTGGAAAAGTTTATCAGTTACAAATAGAATTGACCCCTGATATCCAATTAATTGCACATTAAGTAGACAAAAATTCCTATAAAACCAAACGGTACGTATTGTATTTTATAGGAATTTTTTTGATTTTCGAAAAATGTTTAAAGAATGCCGAATAAAAGAAGCCTCTTAAAATTAAGAGGCTTATAAAAAACACCAAATAAATTCTTTAACTACGCCAAATAATGCTTGGATTCCGAGTAGGAAATTCCTTGACGTGGTGCAGAAGGCGGCACTTGATTAAGATGCTGCAAGTGTTTTATGGTGTGTTCGTTTAATCCCCCCACATTATTTACAAGTATGGGAGCGAATAAACTCTTTCCTGTTTTATTCATTTTTTGCATAGTATATCCTGGGTTAAAAATGTTTAAAGATCTCGTTCTTCTGCCTCTATTAAGAAAGTTTCGATGCGATTAATCCATTTTTCAACAACTTCCACAAAGGTTGCCAATTGGTCTTCAAACGCATTAAAATTATCGAGAGGAAGCGGAAACGCCTTTGCTAAAACAAGAGATTGCGATTGTTTGTCAATACCTAAGGTTCCACCATCTGTTTCGTTCCAGAAAAAATTTCCCTCTAATGCTTTTTCGAAAATAACTTCCCGACATTCCAATGGAATTTCGCCAATATAAGCGTAAATTACCATCTTGTTTCCTTCTTCATCGAGATCGATATTCAGAACAATTTTTTCATCAAAAAGCAAAATACAATGGTTATTATCGTCCAAACGTAATTCAGACAAACTCAAACCTTCTCCAATATGCCTTAAAAGCTCATTTACATGCTCTTTCATCTGTGAAATATATTGTAAGCATGTTTTTTTGCAAGTCTCAAGTCAAAAATACGATTCTTTTTAAATTTATTTTATTTCCGCTATCCATCTTAAAAATTTCATTAAGTTTTACAAACGTTAACCAAATTTTTTTTAAAACTCTTTCAATTATTAGGAAGATAAAAACAAGGAATAGAAGATTCTAAATTTGTTGCATCAGGAATAATATTGATAAAACGACAATCTGTTTGCTTAGCAATAAAGCTTTCTACTTTTCTTACCATTGGTTTCGTTAAAGTATTAAAATTTTCGATGGTAATAAGTCCCTTTTTAAACTTCTTCAACAAACCTTTTCGTTTTAAGATTTGTTCATTATCAATTTCTTTTTGATATCCAAACAAAATTTCATCGGAAATTTCAGAAGGAATTTCAGAACAAGTAACCTTTAAGTAGTTTAAATTTTTTGCCCGAGCAGATTGAAAGAAAAATTGAGATATAGGATGATACAATTGTGTATCTGTAGCGAGAATACAAATATTTTGATTTTTGGCATAAATTTCTTCCAAGAAATTAAGTTGTTTCTTAGAAAGACACGGATATACCACTTGCGGATCTGTTTGAGAATCCCGAAACTCCTTAGGAGACTCATTTAACCAATCAATATCGCTGGAAGAAGCCCCTTCTATCGAATAGTGTGACTCAATTTGACAAATACGCGTTTTTATATTTAATGATGTCGATAACAATAACCAACAATCAAATAAATAATCATAAATAGGCGAAGGTAGTAAAAAAACAGGTTCCTCACACTCTTCACTTAAATACGTTTCATATTCTGCTAATTTCGTTTTTAATTGATAAAAAATATCCTTATAACAAGTTAGATCTTGGATGGGTAATACATGACGTTTAACAGTAATTTCTGGATAGTTTTTTACGATAAACTGCTCAATCAAGAAAGTGTTAAGTCGCCAAATTTGGAGACCAAATAAAATCACTTCATCAAAGTTTCCACTTTGCAATGCTTGTAAAATAGGCCCTTCCTTGTCCTTTCGCCCTGGAATATACGGATCTTGAAAGGCCGGTATTGCCAACAACACTTTTTTCTTTAACGACTTCCTTGTCACCTTAGTTACGTACTAAAAACTTTAACTAAAAAATGAAATGTTTTATGAAATTATGCAAGATGTTTTTTTAAATAAATATTCTACAAAGGTTGAAAACCTAAATTTTTCATAAAAAACCGTTTCGCAGAATTAAAAAAAAATAGAAAATACGTAAAAAACCTTATTTCAAATTTTCTAAAATTTTCCACTACAATTTCACCAATAGATTATTTTTAACCTTTATAGGAAATTTATTAAATTTTTACATTAAAATATTGCGTGTTTTGGTATAATGGACAGTCTTTATATAAATGGTTAAAAATACAATACAGGTCACTAAAACGCACCCTTTTTTAGGAATATTTTTATTCCTAATCGGGTTATTTATGGCTTTATCACTATGGGACTATGAACCTCAATTTTCAAGCTTTTATCGCATATCTTCGCAAGAATGGAATTATGCTCAAGGTAATCGTTTGGGAACTATAGGTGTTGGATTTGCCTTTTATACTTGCCGCTATCTAGGACGTTGCGCTTGGTTGTTGCCCGTTTATCTTCTATGGACAGCACTGCTTCTTTTGACACCTTATGCTTACAAGGTACAACGTAAAAATTTAATTTGCTTTATTTTATCTTTACTTTTCACATCTTCAACATTTGCTTTTTTTGAAGCTATAAAATGGTTAAATCCTTGTTATTCATTTTATTCTTCAGGAATTGGCGGAAGTTTTGGGAATTACCTTTTTAGTCATCTTTTTGAAGGCTATCTAGGCCCCATAGGTAGTGCATTGGTCTTAATCCCAGGAACTTGTTTATCGTTGATCTTTACATTTGCAAATTTAGATTTCTTAGGGCAAATAGTGCTTCAAGCTTGGAGTTTAGCTAAACAGATCGGCAAATATGGAATAAAACTATCAAAGCGTCTTATCAGTTCTTTTAAAAGTAATTATCCCCAAGTCGTTCGTATAAATACAGGCACAAAATGCATTAGGTCTATAAAAGAAAAGTTTCGCGAATGGATACAATACCTTCGTAGACAATTAGAACGAAAATCGTCGCAAATTTCAAAAAATACCGTTCCTTCTTTCGATGAAAATTGGCAGCCTTCTTTAGAAGGAAAAGTTATTCGTAAAAATCTTGTCAAACCAATACAAAATAAACAAGAGAAGACCAACTCCTCTGATCAAGGCGATAATAAATCTACTAAAGAAATTCAGATTTTAGCAAGTGAGACCGTAGAAAAAGCAACGCAAAAAAGGCCTGAACAAACAGGAGACTATCTCTTGCCTTCTCTCCAACTATTAAAAGATCCACCGCCAACATTTAATGATGGCAGTGCAGAAGATTACTATGAAACTGCGGAGGATTTGGTACAAAAACTGGCTGAATTTGGCGTTGAAGTTAAAGTTGAGGCTATCCAATCGGGACCTGTTATAACGCGTTACGAAGTAACACCAGCACGAGGTGTTCGTGTTGAAAAAATTGAGACCTTAGACAAAAACATTGCACTTGGCTTAAAAGCACTTTCTGTACGTATTCAAGCACCCGTTCCTGGCAAAGGCTGCGTGGGCATTGAAGTTCCCAATAAAAAACCATTACCCGTGTGCCTAAAAGAGATTTTAGAATCAAAAGCTTGGGCACAATCGGATGCAAAAATTCCGATAGTTTTGGGTAAAGAAGTAACGGGAAAACCGATTGTTGCGGACTTAACCAAAATGCCACACTTACTGATTGCAGGTTCTACGGGTTCCGGTAAAACAGTTTGTATTAATGCTATTATTGCGTCGTTATTGTACCATTCGTCCCCTAAAGATCTTCGCTTCATCATGGTTGATCCCAAAATCGTTGAAATGAAACTCTATAACGATTTGCCGCACATGCTTATTCCAGTAGTTACGGATCCGAAACGTGTTCCGTCTGCACTCAAGTGGTTAATTGGCGAAATGGAACGTCGTTATCAACTATTTGCAAATTATGGCGTCCGAAATATTGCTGGCTTTAACGAAAAACTAAAAAAAATGCCACCAAACGAATTGTTGTCAGAATCTTTGGAACATTTACCTTATATTGTTTGCATCATTGACGAATTAGCAGATTTGATGATGGTTGCTCCCGGTGATATTGAAACCTGTATTGCACGTT
Source organism: uncultured Opitutales bacterium (assembly GCA_964582055.1). Classification (GTDB taxonomy): domain Bacteria; phylum Verrucomicrobiota; class Verrucomicrobiia; order Opitutales; family UBA9783; genus JBKSMP01. Next base: position 2,020 of record CAZOPT010000025.1, on the reverse strand, counting down.
TAGCTCAATTAGCGCGTGCTGCTGGTATTCACCTCATTATTGCAACACAAAGACCTTCTGTTAATGTTATTACAGGTATTATTAAGGCAAATTTACCGAGTCGTATTGCATTCAAAGTTGCGTCTAAAGTAGACAGTCGTACGATTCTAGATATGGGGGGAGCGGACAGTCTTATCGGCAAAGGTGATATGTTATTTATTCCACCAGGCGCATCGCAATTGATTCGTGCGCAAGGTGCTTGGGTATCTGACGATGAAATCAATGCTATTGTGGATTTCCTTAAGTGTAATGGCGCACCACAATTCGCTGAAGATGTACAACGCATTGTGGATACAGATTTTGACGAAGGTACAGATAATGAAACACTAGAAGGTGAAGATTCATTGCTTCCACAAGCATTAGAAGTGTTAAAAACTTCGGAAAGAATTTCCACCTCTCTTTTACAACGTCGTTTAAAGATTGGTTACAACCGTGCCGCTCGTATCATGGAAACACTGGATTCAAAAGGTTTGTTGCCTAAGAATATGGAATAAACAGCTTGTAAAAATTATCCTTTCAAAATGTTTTTCAAATTTTTATTGAAAAATTTTCCTACAAAGTGTAATATGTTCTTAGTGTAAGTTTGAACAGGAACGGATATGCAATTTGATAAGGTATTAATTGTTGATGATGAATTGGTGATACGTAAAGCTTTAGAAGAGCAATTACATCATAACCGATACGCAGTAGCAACAGTTTCTTCTTTAGCGGATGCGCAAGCCCTTTTGAGCAAAGACAATTTTGATCTTGTTTTTTTGGATGTTCGTTTGCCAGATGGGAATGGAACTGAACTTCTGAAGCATTTTAATCAATTGCCAGACTCGGTAGAAAAGCCGCTTACGGTTGTTATAACGGGTTACGGATCGATAGAATCGGCGGTAGCTTGCATGAAATTAGGGGCTTTTGATTACATTATAAAGCCTTTTTCGTTGCAAGAAATTGATGTTATTTTACAGAAAGCGGAATCTTTCAGTCATCTGATGAAGGTTAACCAATATTTTTCGAAAAACGGAAGTGATGGGGAATATTCTCCGGAGTTACTTGGGGAAAGTCCGGCGATTCAAAAAATTCGTTCGTTGATAGAAAAAGTGGCAACGACGGAAGCGACGGTACTAATTACGGGGGAAAATGGAACAGGCAAAGAGCTTGTAGCGCATGAAATTCATCGAAAAAGCCACTTGGCGAACAAACCTTACATTACGGTTAACTGTGCTGCAATTGCAGAAAACCTGATTGAAAGTGAATTTTTTGGGCATGAAAAAGGTGCGTTTACAAATGCGATACAAAGGCGCATAGGACGTTTTGAGTTGGCCAATAATGGTACGATTTTGCTAGATGAGATTGCAGAAATTTCTCCGCACTTACAAGCCAAATTATTGCGGGTATTACAGGAAAAAGAATTTGAGCGTGTAGGTGGTACGAAAACATTGAAGGCAAACGTACGGGTATTTGCATCAACGAATCGCGACCTTAGAAAATCGGTTCAAAAAGGTGATTTTCGTGAAGATTTGTATTATCGACTAAATGTTTTTCCGATAGAAATTCCGCCGTTAAGGGAACGTGGGAATGACGTTTTGCTACTTTCGGATTTTTTCTTGAATCGTTACATGAGGAAGCATGGCATTAAGTTGCAAGGTTTTTCGGAAGAAGCGTGTCGGGCGATTTTAGAACACACATGGCCTGGAAATGTTCGTGAATTACAAAACACAATCGAACGTGCAGTTATTTTATCAAGCGATCAGAAGTTGATTCACCCGAATGCACTTAATTTGTCACTGCAAATACAAGAAACGGAAGTTCCAACCGAAGAAGAATCCCTTGTAAATTTGGAAACTCTAGAAAAGCGCCACATTCTTCACGTATTAAAGGCCATGAAGGGTAATCGTACGAAAGCTGCATCCTTGCTAGCTATCAGTACGCGCACCTTGAGCAATAAGTTAAAACAATACGCTATTTCTGAGTAAGAAAGTCAGAAAAATGC
>CAZOPT010000024.1:0-11699 GCA_964582055.1 uncultured Opitutales bacterium | reverse complement strand
TATTCTTCCAGCCAATCGTTAATACATTCAAAAACTGTAGCTTCAGATAAATCTGCAATTGATTTTGTAGGTGATTGGACGATACATTTTGGTGCATCAAAGAAAGGACCTCCCCAATCCGGATTCGTTGGTCCAAATAGGCCGACAGTTGGAATGCCAAAAAAGTTAGCCAAATGCATACCACCTGAGTCGTTTGCCACAACGAAATTAACATTCCTCAAAGTACATTCTAATTCAGGCAACAAAGTTTGCCCTGCTAAGTTTTTTACGCGTCCTTCTGGTAACCTCAATAAAATATCCGTACATAATAAACGATCTTTTGCATTACCTAAAAGTACACAATGTGCTTGTGGATAATGCTCTAAAAGCAATTGAATCAATTTTTGCCAACGTTGAACGGGCCAACGTTTTTGAGGTGTATTTGCCGAACCGCAGAAGCATGCAAAGGATTTTATATTTTTTTCTTTTTTGTGAATTTCAACGGGAATTTTAGATAATGGTTCCTTTAAGCCAAAGTTTTTGAATAATTGATACCACAATTCTGTTTGATGACAGGTAATAGGTTGTTTAGGAACAAATACATAATTAAGCAAGTAACGTTTCCCTTTTTTCTGCAAACCAAAGCGTTGTGGTGCACCCGAACAAAAGGCTTCAAAATCGCTCCGTAAAGAATTAGGAAAGTTAATCCAAATATCCGGATAACGATTACGAATTTGCCAAAAACTTCTAAAATAAGACCATCCTGATTTTTTAGGTAAAATATGAATAAAATCTACCGGAAAGTGACGTTGAAGCCATGGCGCAAAGCTTCTTTGTGCTACTAAATGAATGCAAAAATCAGGTCGAGCTTGTCGAATTGCTTGAATAACGGGATATGTCATCACACAGTCACCCAGCCAATTAGGCATGCGAATCCATATTTGTGTACGATGTGGCAATGTAGTCCAATTAAAAAATTGACAGGTTTCTTCCAACCAATTGCGTTTTTGATAAATGTGAAAGCGACGTGTCGGATTTTGCTGTGTTTTCCAACGACGATGCATCCATAACCAATTTTCAAAAAAATAACGTTCTGTTTGCAATTTCCCTTCTAACCAATGATTGGCAGCAAGTGTTATATTCAATGCATCTTTTTTCGGTGCAAAAATCTCTTCTACACACAATTCACCGCGAATAAACCCTGTGCGTTTAAGATAAACGATAACTGCATCGGAACCATATTTTTCAATCAAGCGCCCTGGTAAGTCTGTTGTTGAAGCTAAACGTTCAAAAAAAGTAGTTAGACAACCTGTTTCACCTGCAGATTGATCAAAAAGTAGGCTTACAATACCACCGTTTTTTAAAATTTTTTCTAAAGGTGCTACACCACGTTTTCTTGAAATAAGCTGTAATCCAAATCGTTCGCGTGTTTTTCGAATCCAGTCTTCAAACCATTTTGTGCGAAAAGGTCGATAGACAACACCTGTATTAGGAAATTTTTGGAAAAAACAAGGCACCCACGTCATAGCTTCCATTAAATTCAAATGAGGAACCAAAACAACTGCAGAACGCTTATTTTTCTGCAAATCTTGAATCCAATTTTTAAAAGTAGCAGACGGCTTTATCCGTTGTTTTATTTTATCTTCCGACCAACAACTAGTAACTAAAAAAGCCCAAGCTGTTTCAACCCAACGACAACAATGAACAAGTCCAATCTTGCGGCGCCATTTTTCTGTTTTTTGAGGAAAAGCGATGTGCAAATTATATAAAATAATGCGCCGACGCAACGGCAATCCATAATAAAGGCAATATCCTCCGAATGTGCATAAAATACGAGCAAAACACTCAGGAAGTCGGTTTAGGCAATAGATCAAAAAATAAAATAATTTTTCCAACATTTTTTAATCGTCTTCCAGTGCTGCATAATCAAATTGTCCACCTAAGGCTTTAATATCTTCTAGCAGAGCTTGATTGTCTTTACGTTCTGTTTTAGACAGATGATCGATGAACAAAATGCCACGTAAATGATCACACTCATGTTGTATACAACGTGCAAATAAATTACGGCATTGCAAAACATGCTGAATTCCCCAGAGATCTTGATAATGAAGTCTTATTTCATGAAAACGGCTAACTTTTCCTCGGACATCAGGTAACGATAAACAACCTTCTTCTTCTGAAATTTTTACATCATTAACGGGTTCAAAATTGGGATTAATGAAACAAAATGGTTGTATCAATTGAAGCGGCAATGTACGTCCATCTAAAATAACAGTTTCGTCGCTTTTTTCCAATTGTAAATCAATAACGACTAATTGAATAGATTCACCGATTTGGGGTGCCGCTAAACCAATACCATTAGCCGTGTACATGGACTGCAACATATGTTCTGCTTTTTTTTCTAATTGAGTTCCAAATTTAGTTACCAAACCTGCCTTCTTGCGCAAAACAGGCGCACCAAACGTACAAATCATACAAGATTCTGGCTTAGGCATTTTTATCTTCTTGAGTTATTACAGTTTCTACTTTTTCTGTTGTTTGCGCTTCAATCTCAGCCAGTTTTTCTTCAGAAATTTTTGAGATAAGTGTACCTTCTTTCACAATTTCATAAACATACTTGCCTTCTAAAGTTTCATATTGCAAAAGGGCTTGTGCCAATATTTCTAGGCAATTTTCTTTTTCTTTCAAAATCGTTTGAGCACGCTTATACTGCTCTTGAACAATCTCTGAAATAGCATCGTCAATCTGTTGTGCAGTTCTTTCGCTATAATTCTGTTCACGTGCAATCTCTTTACCTAAAAAGATATGTTCTTGGTTTTCGCCAAATGCTAATGGGCCCATGCGACTCATGCCCCAATCACAAACCATACGACGTGCCATTTTTGTAGCAACACGAATGTCCGAAGATGCACCACTTGTTTGCTCATTAAATTTTATTTCTTCAGCAATACGTCCGCCCATGCAACAACAAATTTGATTTAAACTTTGTTTTTTGGAATAATTTAAAATATCTTTTGATGGCAGCATCATCGTACTTCCTAGGCTTTGTCCGCGAGGAATGATGGTTACCTTATGAATAGGAAGCAAGCCATCATCGATAACAGCCTGAACAATTGCATGGCCAGCTTCGTGATAAGCGGTAATCTTTTTATCGTTTTCATCCATCAACTTTTTACGTTCACGACCAAAAGAAATCTTATCACGTGCTTCATCTAAATCGCAAGGTTCTACGCGTTTTTTGGATCTTCTAGCCGCTAACAAAGCTGCTTCATTAAGTAAATTTTCCAAATCTGCTCCCGAATAACTTGAAGTATTACGTGCAACAACCTTCAAATCTACTTCAGGACTCATCTTAATACGTTTTGCATGAACACGCAAAATTTCTTCACGCCCATGAATGTCTGGCAAATCTAAAACAACTTGACGATCGAAGCGCCCTGGACGTAATAGAGCATTATCTAAAACGTCTGGACGATTGGTTGCTGCGACAATAATAATCCCTTCACGTGATTCAAAACCATCCATTTCAACCAACATAGCATTAAGTGTTTGTTCACGCTCATCGTTACCTCCACCTAACCCCGCACCTCTTTTACGTCCTACAGCATCGATTTCATCGATGAAAACCAAACAAGGGGCATTTTGCTTAGCTTGCTCGAACATATCACGTACACGCGAAGCACCTACACCTACAAACATTTCAACAAAGTCCGAACCACTTATACTGAAAAAAGGTACATTGGCTTCTCCTGCAATCGCTTTTGCCAACAATGTTTTTCCGGTTCCTGGAGATCCTACCATCAAACAACCTTTAGGTACACGGCCACCAATATCTTGGAATTTTTTAGGATTTTTCAAAAAGTCGACAATTTCTTTAACTTCTTCTTTGGCTTCATCACAACCAGCAACATCGGCAAACGTTACTTTCTTTTTATCTTCTTGCAACAAGCGCGCACGGCTTTTACCAAAGCTCATAGCACTTTTACCGGCAACTCGAACTTGTCTTGCAAACATTACATAAAGGAAACCGAAAATTAAAACAAAAGGTAAGATATTAATTAAAATAGAGGAAAGTAAGGTGCTTGCTGGGCGTTCTTTAAGTTCAAAACCAAAATCACCATCCAACAACTCATTGAAACGACTATCGGTCAAACGTCCTGCAGCTTCAAAATGTAAAGGTAAAGCAGATGCAGCTGATTCCCCCCTTAAAAGCGTTTGTTTCGACCAAATACTTGTTGGATCTTCACTTAAAATTTTATAAATCTTAGTTCCATCTTTAATTAAAGTCCCTTTAATTTTATACCATTGAGGACCACCCGTTGAATCAGATTGCATTTCTGCACTTTCAATTAAACGTTCTTTGGCTAAATCAAAGACTTGATTGACGGTTAAGTGCAACCTTCCTTCAGGAGTTAATGCTAACGAATTAAGCATCAATAAAATGAGCAATAAAGAACCCCATACTAAAAAACTTTTTGTTTTAAACGATTTAGGAGCCTTTTCCTGTTGATTTTTCTTTTTTTCTTTTTTTACCATTTTTTTATAAAATAAACAATTTATTTTTTTTATAAATCAAAAAAACAAACAATTTTGTATTTGGCTTAACTTTGGCATATTCTGCAGGAGGCAAACCCGGTATCCATAAGATTTTTCCGGCTACATCCGTTATAACGGGAAGCTGTTTTTTTAACTTCAGCTCTATTTTTCTTTCCGAAAACAAATGTTTTACTTTTTTTTCGTGTGAAAATCCAATCGGTTGGTATCGATCCCCATGTTTCCAATTTCGTACATAAATTGCTTTTGTTATATCTCCATCTAAAGCAACCACTTCAGTATCTTTATAAACTCCAGAAATAATTTTTGCGTATAGTTCCGCACACGCAGGAACATATTGCATCGACAATTGTGTGTTTTGTGGGAAAAAAATGATTCCATTTTTCCATTTAAAAGAAAAAATAGCAGCTTTTTGTCTCTCGATTTTTTTGATACCTATCGTGTTTTTTTGTAAAACTAAAGAATATGTTTTATCTAAAGTAACAGTTGCCGATTCAGAATAATTTAGAACATTACAAATAGCCTCTAAGCGATCAAAGCTTAAATCTATACCACATTGTACACGTATCCACTCTCTAAATTGTAAATTTTGCTCCCAAATTGATTTTTTTAAAAAAATATTTCTATCTAAGACTTTTCTTGTAAGATCAAAATCTTTCAAATATTTTTTTTCACAATAAGTTAAAAACTTATTTTGTTCAATCAAATTAGTACATGTTCGTTTAAAACCCTTGCGCCAATTTGTACCTTCAAAAACTTTTTCAAGTTGTGGCAGGATGTATTTACGTAAACGATTACGAATACATATATCTTCAAAGTTCGTGTAATCCACAAAATAATGAATACCGCAATGCTCACAAGCAATTTGTAACTCTGCCTTTGTTAGAGATAATAAAGGACGAAGTTTAGTATAAGTTTTTAATGGGTGCACCGCTCTAGGAGCGATAATTCCATCCAAACTACTTCCGCGAAACAAACGCAACAAAACAGTCTCCACACAGTCATCTTCATGTTGCCCCAGCAATAAAGCTTGGCTGTTATGCAGTTTTAAGATTTTTTCAAAAAAATGATAACGGGCTTCACGTAAATCTGCTTCTGTTGATGAAATAAAATCTTTTCGATGACCCGCTATAAACGAAATTTTCAAAATATCAGCCAATGATTTTAAATAAGTTTCTTCGTCATCGGCTTGTGGACGTATTTTGTGATTGTAATATAATAAAAAACAGCGATTTTGTGGCCAATATAATCTGGTTAATAAAAGCAAAATTAAAGAATCAGGTCCCCCTGAACAAGCAATACTTAACGGACCTGTATACGTATCTAACCAAGCTACAACCTCTTGATTTAAGCATTTTTTAGGGAAAATTTTTGTTAAAACCTCCCAATTCCCTAATTGTACCTTCATTTATTCCAATCAACAGTATGGGTATTCTCATTAGGAGAGGTCATCGTAAATTTGTCGTTTCGAGCTAAAACTCGTACAACAATATTATCACATCCTATAATATGTTGCGCACGATCCAAAGCTTGCGCAGTTGAATAATTAAGATTGTTAGGATCGTCAAAAAACACATTATCACGTCCCACAATATTTATCAAACCCGAACGTTCAAGTAATTTAAAGAAGGGTTTAGAAACTTCGCATAACAACAATCGGCGATTACTGGATGCCATATACCTTAATAATTCTTCCATAGCCAACAAACAAGTTGCATCGATATAAAGAGCATTTCTGAGTTTTAAAAGAATAATCTTCAATTGAGGTCTTTTGCAAATCTCTCGGATTTGTTCCAAGAATAATTCTGATGATGCAAAAAATAAATTTCCTTCGATGTGAATAATCGATAATTCAGGGTTTTCTATCCCTTGACCTATAGGAGTTTTAAAAAGTTGGCCATGATCATAGTTATATTCAAAAAATGTCGGCACAGCTGCTTTCTTCATAAATAAAGCGATAGAAACCAAAATTCCCATGTAAAGTGAAATATTGAGCGGAAATAAAAAAGCAAAAATAAATGTAATGAAAAAGACACAAGCATCCGAACGATTGGTATGTAAAACGACTTTTAGTGCTTGTATATCGAATAAATTAAACCCTAATATGATGATTAACATCGATAAACCTGCTTTAGGGATATAATTGAAAAAAGGACCAAAAAAGACGATACCTAGTAAACAAAAAAGACCACAAAAAAGGCTTGTTAATGAGGTTTTAGATCCACTAGAATAATTGGAAGATGAACGAACCAAAGAACTTGAAGCAGGCATACCTGAACAAAGACCGCAAAAAAGATTGGCAATCCCCATACCAAAAATCATTTGATTAATTTTAGCTTTTTGGCCCATACGAGCTGCTAAAAGCTTTAAAACCGTTGTTCCATCAATCAAACAAATAAAGCTAATCGCCAAAGCCATATTGGAAAAGTTACTAATATTATCGAAGTTAAACCCTTGTAAAGAAGCCTGCCAAGTAGAGGCATATACTTTATCTAAAACTTGAATCGGGCATTCAAAAAAACGCTTTAGAATAAACGTAATCGATGAAATAGAAATAATGGTCAAAGCAATAACTGGACTTTTAGAAAATAACCTTTTCCAAAAATAATATAAGCCACAAACCAAAATTGCAATCAATACAGAAGAAATATCAATATCTTTTAATCCAAAGATTGTGGCTTTACAAATATCAAAAAACGTAATAACATTGTCTTCGGTTGTAAGTGGCAATTCAAATCCTAAAATGTTGTGTACTTGGTTCACAATCATGATAATAATGACGGCTGAAACATAACCGAAAATAACACTTTTAGAAATATACTGTACAAGTGAGGCAACATTGAAAAAGGAACTTACAATCAGAAAAAAACCTGTTAAAACTAGAACAGGTGGCAAAATTTCATTAAATTTACTGAGTGGCACTCCACAAGCAGTAAACATACTCATCATTAAAACTGCAGTAGAACTGGTAGGACCTAAATTAAGGACTCTTGAACCTGAAAATAATGCAGAAACTAAGTTCGCAATGATTGCTCCATACAAACCATATTCTACCGGTAATCCTGCTAAAAGCGCATAAACCATTGCCTGCGGAAATACCAACAAAGCAGCATTGAGTCCTGCAAACAAATCTGGCCAAAAACAATCCTTATTGTACTTAAGAATTTCTTTACTAACAGGCAAAAATTCTAAACGTGTAGCTCTCCATAAACGAAAAAACTCCTTAAACACTTTACCCACTAATAAATTAATTAAACTTATTTAAAAATTTTGTAAACATTTTTTATTAACTAAATTATATTAAATCCATAAAAAAGTAACTCAATTGTAGAAAACTAACAACAATAAAATTCATAAAAGTAAAGAGAAGGGCACGGACAAGAGGAATATTGATAAGGATTATTAAGATAAAAAAGCCCCAGCGTTCCATAAAATCTACGGTTTCATCCGACAGTCGCAAACTATAACGCAAAAGCATAAAACTATCTAAACCTGGAAGCGGTAAACAATTAAAGGCAATAAATAAAGCATTTATTTCAAGTAAGGCGTAAGCAATCATGCGATAGTTCGGTAGAAAAGCTAAGGCAAGACTTGCGATAAAACATAAGAGTAAATTACCGATCAAGCCTGCACCACTTACCAATACTTCTCCCAATTGCTTATGTTTAAAATAAGAAGAATTGATAGGAACATGCTTTCCCCAGCCAAAAAAAACACCTAAGGTTAAAAAACTGCATAATAAAGGAAAGATGATAGTACCGAACAAATCAATATGAACGATAGGATTGAGGGATACACGTCCATCTCTTCTAGGATTGGGATCACCCAATTTATCTGCCATCCATGCATGCCCCCATTGATGCAGCGTTAAACTGATGAGCAATAGGAAGAATCCTAACAAACACTTAGCGATTTGTGAAATTTCCATAAAAAGGTCGTGTACAAACGGGTTTCGACAAAATAATATGCCATTTCATACCTTCTCGTAAAGACTTTACGGTTGGTTTTACTAAAATTATTTTCCTTTCTTTAGGCAAAATGGTGGATTTTATAATTGCTTGTGGCTCACAAATAGGCTGTTCATATACGGGCAAAGGATGTTTGTAAGCCGAAAATTCCTTCCGTTTGGCTTCATAGGAAGGAACAAATTCTTTGGATTCTTCATCAAGATCCATTTTATTTCGCTTATGCTTAAGAGCTTCAATTTTTTTGCGAACTAATTCTGTTTGATCATCTGTTTCTTCATTTAAAGGACTAGTTTTCATTTTTTTAGATAAAAAACTAACACCCAAAAAAACTAAAAGAAATAGGATATCTTGAAGGTCCATAGACGGTTATTCTTTTGATAATTGCTCGCGCATAGCCGTATCGGCTTTCAAATTTTCCAGCTTGTAATAATCAATAACTCCCAATTGTCCCTTTTTGAAAGCTTCTGCAAGTGCTAATGGGACAGCTGCCTGCGCTTCAACGACTTTGGCTTGCATTTCTTCTACTTTAGCCTTCATTTCCTGTTCCAAAGCAACTGCACTTGCACGACGAATTTCTGCTTGTGCTTGAGCCATATTTTTATTGGCTTCTGCCTGGGAAACTTGCAATTTTGCTCCTACGTTTTCTCCAATATCAATATCTGCAATATCAATCGAAAGGATTTCATAAGCTGTTCCAACATCTAAACCGCGATTAAGAACAACTTTGGAAATTTGATCTGGATTTTCTAATACCTGCTTGTAAGTTTCGGCAGAACCAATAGTCGCAACGATACCTTCACCCACACGCGCGATAATGGTATCTTCTTGTGCACCGCCAACAAAACGGTCCAAATTTGTACGAACAGTTACACGTGCTCGCACTTTAACTTGAATACCATCTTTCGCAACACCATCTATCGTATTTTTATTTTGATCCGATTTGGGACAATCAATTACTTTAGGATTAACAGACGTGTGTACTGCTTCAATTACAGTTTTTCCGGTACCTTTTGTTGCTAAGTCAATTGCGCATGCACGGCCAAAACTTAATTCAATCCCAGCCTTTTCAGCCGCAATTAAAGCTTGCACTGTTTGTGCCAAATTGCCTTCTGCTAAATAATGGGCTTCAAGTTCATCCACAGAAAGTTCAAGTCCTGCTTTTGCTGCTGTAATCTTGCAATCTACAATTAAACCATAAGGTACTTTTCGCAAACGCATTGCAATCAAATTAGGAATGCTTACATAAGCTCCTGCCAACCAAGCTCTTAACCATACGTTAAAGAAGGAAAAAACAATTCCTAGAATAATTAGGCCCAAAAAACCAAAGAATATTAAAAAAACATTTATACCCTGCATGTTTTTAAATCTACAAGAGCTTATATTGAACTTCAAGCTCTTTTTTGTAGCTTTTTAATCTTTTTGAAATTTTAATATTTTACCTATTTAAATCATTGTACTTTAGACAAAATTTGCTATAGTTTTTAAAAGTAATATGGATTGGACGTCGTTTTTTTTGAATATTTGGGCAATTTTTTGGATGATAGTCTTTTTCGGTGGATCTATTTTTATTCACGAATTAGGGCATTTTTTAATGGCAAAAAAGCGTGGATTAAAGGTTCCGAAATTTTCTATAGGATTTGGACCTAAATTGTATTCTTGGAAAAGAGACGAAACAGAATACTGTATTTCTTTATTGCCATTAGGGGGATACGTGGCCTTACCTGAGATGGGCGAAATCCCTATTTTGGAAGGAAAATCGTCAAATAATTTTAAAAGTTTATCCTTTACAGATAAGTTCTTAGTGGCAGTTATGGGCGCTGTTTTTAATGTGCTTTTTGCTTTTGTTCTCGCTTGTATTTTATGGGCAACTGGCTTACGCGTTCCCGAAGAAGATTGTGAAACAACGATAGGTTATATTTTACAAGAATATGAAGGCAAAATAACTCCGGCAATTCAAGCAGGTCTGCGCCAAGGTGATAAAATCTTAGCCGTAGATGACGTAGCCGTTAAAAGTTTTTCAGAAATAGAAAAAACAATTATTTTAGGTAAAGGACGAAATGAAAACCATCAGCCACAAGCCAAAATTACATTCTTGCGTAACCAAGAAGTGCATACGACTTACCTCAATTTAGTGATGCTCAAAACAAATCCTTTGACAAATGATGAGATCCGTTTCAGTGGTATTTTAGCCCCCAAACAAAAGCTTTATGTAGCAAGTTTTGAACGCAATTCATCAGCAGAAAAAAGTGGTCTAAAAGTAGGTGATCAGATTTTAAAACTTAATGATCAAGACTTATTTTCTTTTATGGATCTTCGTGAATTTTTACAAAAATATGAACCCCAACAAGTAAATCTTACAGTTTTGCGAGAAGGAAAAACTTTTAATATTATCTGTGAAACTCAAAAGCTTGCAAATTATCGTTCGTGGCTCCATTATGGAACTGATAAACAATTTATTGATTTTTATCAAAAACAATCAGATGTAAAAATCTTAGAAGTACGTGGACAACATTTTAATGCAATCCCTGAAGATGGAAAGGTTTTATCGTGCAATGGTGTTACAATTATGCACTTGGAACACTTACAGCAATTATTAAATCAGTGTAAAGAACGTACACTCATGTTGGAAATTGAACACAAAAATAAGCAATTAATTGTTGTTCCTCATAAAGTAGTTCCGATTGAATTTCATCCCGAAGAGCGAATTACACGCTTGGGAATTCTTTTTGATCAACGTTATGTTTTAAAGCACGATAATCCTTTTGTTCAGTTCAAACAAGCCATTCAGTCAACTGTTGAAACTTTAACTTGCCTTGTTAACAAAAATTCCGATATAAAAATGCAGCATTTAATGGGTGCACCTGGAATTATGCGTTTGCTCCATCGCTTTTCTACCGATGATTTTAGACGGTTATTGTGGTTTATTGTTTTATTGAATATTAATCTCGCTATTCTTAATTTATTACCGATCCCTGTTTTAGATGGAGGACATATTCTATTTGCGATTATCGAAAAAATCTTTCGTAGACCATTACCATTTATCTGGGTCAATGTTATACAGAATATTTTCGTTATTTTGTTCTTAGGTCTTATGGCTTATGTTATGTTTTTCGACATTCGCCGTTGGCAAGGGGATATTAAGTCTGATATTGCTCAACAACGTATACAAAAACTTATCATCCCTATAGAAACGCAATA
>CAZOPT010000023.1:0-11975 GCA_964582055.1 uncultured Opitutales bacterium | reverse complement strand
CCTACATTATAAGAATAATTGGGGTCGTAGCTCAGTTGGAAGAGCGTGTCGTTCGCAATGACAAGGTCGTCGGTTCGATCCCGATCGGCTCCACCAAGTTGACTTTTTATAAACCGCTTTTGAAATACAAATTGAATCTTAAGAGATGCAACAATGGTTTGTAAAAGTGATCTTTTTTAATAAAATGACTGTTTGTTTACCAGATATTGAACCTATTAAAAAGCGTTTAAACGAGATTGATGCACAGTTAAGCAATCCTGATACGTTTAAGGATAACCAATTAGCGCCTAATTTGTCACGTGAATATCAACAGCTCAGTAAAATTGTAAATTTACATACCACATGGATAAATTTACAACAACAAGAAAAGGACCTGAGTAACCTACTAGAAGGTGAATCTGATGAAGAAATACTTTCTTTGGCACAATCGGAAAAAGAAGAGGTTAAGCAACAACTGGAACAAACACAACATGATTTAATGCTGGCTATGCTTCCACCTGATCCAAGTGATTCCAGAAACACAATCTTAGAAATTCGTGCAGGAACAGGAGGAGAAGAAGCAGCACTTTTTGCAGGTGATTTGTATCGGATGTATATGCGATTTTCAGAAAAACACCAATGGTCTACTGAATTGATGTCTAGTCATCCTTCTGAATCAGGCGGTTTTAAAGAAATTATTTTCCTTATCCGCGGAGAAAATGTTTATAAAACATTAAAATATGAAAGTGGCGGTCATCGCGTACAACGTGTCCCTGTTACAGAAACAAATGGACGCATTCATACATCTTCCGCAACTGTAGCTGTCCTACCTGAGGCCAAAGAAGTAGATATCAGTATTGCACCTGATGAAATTGAAATCAGTATTTGCCGAGCAAGCGGTCCTGGAGGCCAAGGTGTAAATACAACAGATTCTGCCGTTCAAATTCTCCATAAACCAAGTGGGCTTATCGTCACATGCGCAGATGAACGTTCTCAGCAAAAAAATAAAGCTAAAGCCTTACAAGTTTTGCGTTCACGCTTATTGAAGCAAAAACAAGAAGAGGAACAACAAAAATATGCAGATACTCGCAAACAACAAATTGGTTCTGGAGATCGTTCTGATCGTATTCGAACCTATAATTTCACTCAAAATCGTGTTACAGACCATCGCATAGGATTAACCTCTCATAATTTAATGCAGGTTTTAGATGGTGAGTTAGATAATTTTATTGAAGCTTTGCAACGAGCAGATGAAGAAGAACGGTTAAAAAAATATAGTTTATGAATACATTAAAACATAATTTCACCTTGATAATAATGGAGCTTTTTATCGCCTATAGTTATGGTGATAACATTTTAAAATTAGGCATTGATGTTATAGAAGAAACGCAATTCAGCTGTTTTAAAAAAGGTGAAAAAATTGGTATTTTAACCCATAATCCTGCTACCAATTCAAAAGGAATACCTACTTATAAAGTTTTTCTGCAATCTGAATTAAAGAAAAATATTGTTTGTGTATTTTGTCCTGAACATGGACTTTCGGCTATGCAACCTGCAGGACAATTATATTCACATGCAACCCTAGATGGAATTCCTGTTTATTCTCTATATAATAATGAAGAAAAACCCAAATGGGCTCCTTTAAAAGAACAATTAGCAGATATTGATGTCCTGGTAATTGATTTATGCGATATTGGAGTACGTTGCTATACCTACATTACATGTATGCGTTTTGCCCTTGAACAATGTATTCGTTATGGAAAACGTGTTGTCATTTTAGATCGGCCAAATCCTCTAGGACGAAAAATATCTGGTCCTTTTATTGATAAGGAATTACAAAGTTATGTAGGTAGCTTTCTTATTCCTCATGTTCATGGTATGACCATAGGGGAAATTGCAAAAATGATTTTAAATGATTACCAAGAACATCCTTGGTTAACACCACTTACAAAAGAAGAACTTGCAAGAGCTAATGAAAAAGGGACAGTAACTATTATTAAGATGCAAAATTACAAACCTGATTGTTTGTGGAATGAACAAAATTGGGCTTCTACCTATTTCTGGATCCCCACTTCACCCAATATTCCTTGTTTTGAAAGCGCAATGAGTTACACTTGTATGATTGCTGTTTCTATTTACGGTAATTTAACATCTATCACTTCAAACAAACGTCTAGACCCTAATAACTTGAAAGTTCAACCTTTTAGATTCATAAGAGTTGAACCTAAGGAAATGGTTCAAAAAATTTGTGATGAACTCAATCAAAAGAAGCTGCCAGGGATGCAATTCGAAACCGTTCCTTATAAAAAAGAAGAAAAAGGAATTTGTCTAACAATTACCGATTGGAAAGCTTTTAATCCAGGCTTATGTATCCTTACACTCGTTGGAATTGATGCCAATTTAGGAAATCCCAAAAAATACGATTGTTTGGCTGATAATTATTGCGAAAAGCGAAAAATATTTTCTTGTTGCAAGGAATATATTGACGTCACACGAGCCATTATTGGAGATTATGAATGGATTCAAGATCTTGTTAACAATGGCAAAAAGAGGTTTAATGAAGAACGTATAAATTATTTTCTGCAAAAATGGGAAAAAGAATGCAAAGCCTTTGAAGAAAAACGAAAAGCTTGGTTACTTTATCTCTAGAAGATTATTGTAAAAAAGATTGTGCTTTTTGGAAAAGGCATTATTTTTTAATAATGAAAATAATAATGTGTAATTATGTGCACATTACAGATTAAATAATAAGTAGTTAATTAAGTTATTATGACAGAACAAGAAATTATGAATGCCACCCCTACAAGTGAAGCAAATAATGAAAATAAAGTGGCAAGTATCGAGGAAGTACAATCCGCTCAAAAAGAAGAAAAAAAATCTACAAATCGTTCAGCACGTAAACAATCAAATTTGCGTGGGCGCTGGAAACGTAATCAAGCTGCTGCTGGGGTTGCAACGATCAAAGAAGAAGATACTAAGTTACCTAAAGAGATTAAAACCGTAAAAATTAGTACTGCAGAAAGCCTTAATAAGCCTTTCAAATCGAATGATTACAAAAAACAACGCTTTGAACGAAAACCTAGCAAGGAACCTAAAAATCATATTTCTGAAACAAGAAAAGAAAAATGTTCTGAACATAAATGTTTGTGTTCTTCTTTTTTTGGAAAAATAAAGTGTTTTATATTAAAATTATTTGGATCAAAGCCGAAAAAACATTGTTCTTCGCATAAATCTAACCATTATGGCCGTTCTCGAAACAAACGTCCTTATCGTGGTCATTCTCGGAACAAATAAGAGTTAACTATGGATAAAGTTTGCATTTATGGTGGTACGGAATTACATGGTAATGTTCATGTAAGCGGTGCAAAAAATGCTTGTATGGCGATGCTTGCAGCCGCTTTATTGACCAATGAGACTTGCATTTTACGAAATGTTCCTAATCTACGCGATGTAAACTTCTTTATCCAATTGTTGGAAACCTTAGGGGTTGAGATTAAAAAACTGGATCCAAATACCTGGCAGCTAAGAGCAGGTTCGATCACTTCGCAAGCTCCTTATGAGTTGGTACGACAAATGCGCGCATCAGTTTGCATTATGGGACCTCTTTTAGGAAGATTACATCAAGTAGCCTTACCACTTCCAGGAGGGTGTGTTATTGGTAATCGTCCTATTGATCTACATCTGCAAGGATTCGAAAAACTCGGTTGTAAAGTTTCCTTAGAACAAGGCATCGTTCATGCTCAAGGAAAACAGCTCAAAGGTAGTACGATTTTCTTGGGAGGACGATTTGGTAGTACCGTTACGGGAACAGCTAATTTAGTTATGGCTGCAACATTAGCGAATGGCACAACAGTTATCGAAAGTGCAGCTTGTGAACCTGAAATTGTTGATTTGTGTCGTTTATTGCAACAAATGGGGGCTTCTATCGAAGGTATCGGAAGCCCACAGCTAACGATACACGGTAAAGACAAATTGCATGGTTTTGACTATACCGTTATTGGGGATCGTATCGAAGCTGGTACTTTTCTTCTTGCAAGTCTTATTACGAATGGTCATGTTAAAATAAAGGGTGTACATCCTCAGCATTTAGGTGCCATACTTCATGTTTTGGAAAATATTGGCGCTTTTATAAAGACGAGTGTTGAAGAACAATCTATAGAAATTTTTCCCTGTTTAAATGCTTTAAAACCGTTTGAAGTTACCACCTTACCTCATCCAGGATTCCCGACAGATTTGCAAGCACAAATGTGTGTTTTAGGAATTTGCATCCCAGGAATCAGTCTCATCACAGAACGTATTTATCCGCAACGTTTTATGCATGTAGCTGAATTGCAACGTTTAGGTGCGCGAATCATTTTAGAGGGTAGTACTGCCGTCTTGCAAGGCCCGGCAAAATTATCTGGAGCAGATGTTATGGCATCCGATTTAAGAGCAAGTGCCGCACTTTATTTAGCAGGACTTGTGGCAAAAGGTGAAACGTTTATTCATCGCGTCTATCACTTAGATCGTGGTTACGAAAATTTTGATCAAAAACTGAATCAGTTAGGCGCCAAGATTCATCGCTTGTCTGATAATTAAAATGATCAAAGATGAATTTATTCCCAAGTTAAAACTATAAAATAAAACAAAAATAAAATTGGGAGAGCAACAAAGCAACAAAAACAACATACGTTGCATATAAAAATCCATTGCGAACACGTACATGCTTACTATGTTTTGGTTTTGGAACGGTAAGGCATTGCGTAATATCTCTAGGACTTCCCATAACTTATAGCTTTAACAAAAACAGAAAAACATTTAATTGGCAATCAAATTCTCAAGGTGATAGCGATGACTTCCTTTTAAATAAACAAATTTACAGGGAATTTGTTTAAAAAGCTCTTGAATTTCTGCAGTATCATCAGCTAAATAGATATGAGAAGATGGAACACCGGCTTCTTTAAAACCATCTTGTAAAGCCTCTTTATAAGTACCAATTAGAATAAAACAATCGTTTGATTGAATCCGAAAATTCTTAGCTAAATTCTGATGAAAGGCCACACTTTTCTCACCTAGCTCCAACATGCTACCAATACAGTAACAAACCGCAACACCAGAAGCATTTAAAGCATCCAATTCTCGATAAAAACGTTCTAAACTATCTGTAAAAGCAACTGGATTAGCATTGTAGCAATCAACAAAAATTTTACGTTCATCTCGTTCAACCCAAGTACCACGTTGTATATAGGGTTGCCACAAAAGAAGACGTTCCTGAAGTTGATATGCCGAAACTCCCAACTTTAAAGCAACACCCAAAACTTGTGCAAAGGTTTGGGCAGTTCTTTCTCCTAAAAGAAAAGGTAAATGAAATGAATGACCATCCACTTCAATTTGCCAACCTTCAGGTATCATTTTAAGATCTAAAACAATAGAATTCAACTCATGTTTCTGCTTAAACGAAAAAACAAATCCATTCGAATGTTGTACACAAGAACGCCACTCATAGGGATAAAAAACACCTTTTTTAGTTTTTTGAAACAATTTCAATTTCTCACAAGCAATAGCCTCAATCGTCTTAAAATTTTCTAAATGAACAGGATTTACATTGAGTACCACAGCGAAATCAGGTCGTATTAATTCGCTCAATTCCTCCATCTCTCCTGGTTCACTAATTCCAACTTCTAAAACAGCAAATAAATGTTTTTCAGAATCGATTTGAGTGATAGAAAAAGGCAAACCTAAGTAGTTATTATAATTACCAGGCGTCTTAAAAGTTTGCGCACCTAAAAGAAGCGCAAGCAATTCTTTAGCAGTTGTTTTACCGCAACTTCCAGTAATCCCTATGATGCATGTTTTTAGAATATTACGATAGTTTTTTGCGATTTCCTGAAAAGTTTTTAAAGTATCTGCAACAACTAATTGCGGCAAGGAACACGTTTCTATAGGATGATCGACTAAAGCTGCTACCGCTCCACAAGTTTCCGCCATTGTAACATAAGTATGACCGTCATTATGATCAGAACGTAAGGCTAAAAAACATTCATTAGGCTTTAATTGACGCGTATCAAAACAAAAATTCATAATGGGTTGATCGGGCAAACGAGTCCAATAACCACCGGTCCATTGTTGAAGTTGCTTGGGACAAAAACACTTCATTTGAGCTTTAAATATTGATCGTAAGTTTCTACAACTTTTCGATCGTCAAAAGGATAAAACTGCTGGCCGATTTCCTGGTATTGCTCATGACCTTTCCCAGCAATCACTAAACAATCATCGGCAGAACAAAATTCCAATGCCTGACGAATTGCTTCTGCACGATCTTCAACAAAATGGATCGCGCTTGAAGGTTTCAAACCATCACGGATATCTTCAAAAATCTGCTGTTGCGATTCAGTACGAGGATTGTCGCTCGTAATCCAAACTTCATCTGCATATTGTTGTGCATATTTCCCCATTAATGGACGTTTAATACGATCACGATTACCTCCACAACCAAACACAAGCACCAAACGTTTTCTTGTAAGCTCACGAAGTGTTTGCAAAATATTTAGTAAGGCTTCTGGCTTATGCGCAAAATCAACAAAAACTTGTGTACCCGTAGCTATTTTAACTTCTTCTAAACGACCTGGAACTTGTTGAAAAGATGCCAATGCATTTACAGCTTGTTGCAGATCCATTCCTTGTACATAACAAGTAGCAAGAGCTGCTAAACAATTATAAACATTGAATTTCCCTAAAAGTTTGGTTGTTACAGAAAAAGTTCCTTGTGGCGTAACACAATCGAAATAAGTTCCTTCAAAAGACAATTGTATGCCTTGAGCACGTATATCTGCAGTTTCCCTTAAACCAAATGTAACTACTTTAACCGATCCATCCAATTCACTTAAAAGTTTTTGACCGTAAGGATCGTCGCTATTAATAACAGCTTTTTTGAGGTTTTTCTGTAAAAATAACTGCTTTTTAGCTTCAAAATAGGCTTCCATGGACATGTGGTAATCCAAGTGTTCCATACTTAAATTGGTGAAAATAGCGGTATTAAATTCCAATGCTGCAACACGTTTTTGATCAATCCCATGCGACGAAACTTCTACAAATGCGTTACAACAATTCGCTTGCACCATTTCATCCAAATAACTAGTTAGGCTAAGTGCATCTGGGGTCGTTCTAGAGGCAGGCAGAATACGTTTCCCTAAATCGTAATGCAAGCTTCCTAAAAGTCCAGAAGACTGCCCATAAGCCGTTTCATAAATATGCCGTAAAAGCCAGGTTGTTGTCGTTTTCCCACTTGTTCCTGTAACGCCTATTAAACACAACTTTGTATCAGGTGCTTCATAAAACATTTTTGCCACCTTGCTAATCGCTCCTCGAACATCTTCTACCTGAATCTGTAAAATATTGTGCAAATGCGGAAATAATTTCTCTGTAACAATGACTTGGGCACCTCTGGATACAGCCTCATCAATAAAATCAGCACCTTCATGCTCCTTTCCAGAAACCACAAAAAATAAGCTGCCTGGTTGTACACATCGACTGTGTAATGCAAGGTTCTGAATAAGTGGATTAAGATTTGCACCTTGAATCTTTTTTACGCGTATAGGCTTAAGTAAAGTCTTCAAATCAATTGGCTTAGACATAAATTTCAACAAAGGGAAGGTTAAGGTTTTAGCAAATGTTCCGTAACTGAGTAAAGATGTATTTAGCATGATCGTTATAAAAGTTTAGATTCGGGCGGTATCTCCATGTAAGTAATAATAGCTTCTGCAATTTCTTTAAAAATGGGAGCAGCAACCACAGCACCATAACCAATCCCCTTAACATGTGGTGAATCAATTACTACCGAAATTTGTACTTGTGGGTTTCTGTTCGGGAAAAATCCTGAAAACGAAGCAATATGCTGCGAATGAGAATATTGGCCATTAACAATTTTTTGCGTTGTTCCAGTTTTTCCTGTAACATTATAATGTGAAATAAAGGCCTTCGAAGTTTCAGAAACAAGCAAAATCTTGCGCATCATTTCTGCTGTTTGCGACTTTATTACTTGACGCCGTACTTTAGGCTCAAAGGTACGAATAATTTCTCCAGCCCCATCATAAATACGCTGAACATATTGCGGATAAAATAAAATACCTCCATTAGCAATTACACCCATGGCATAATGCATTTGAATAAGCGAACAAGCCATTCCATGTCCAATCGGAAGGCGTGTAATGGTCAAACCATCCCATTGATTGGGTTCTTTCAAAATACCGCGTGTTTCACCTGCAAATCCAGATTGTGTAGAAGTACCAAATCCAAACAATTTACAATATCGATAAAGTTGATCTCCACCTAAACGAAATGCAATTTGAACAATGCCACGATTACTCGAATTTGCTAAAATTTGCGGCACTGTCATGGATTCCCGAAAAGGCTTCCAATCATTTGGTAACGGTAATTCTTTTCCTTTATAAAAAGCTTTCGACAAACCACAATTAAAAGAATCATCTAAAGTCACAACTCCAGCATCAAGTGCAGCACTTACTGTAATTGTTTTAAAAACCGATCCTGGCTCATAAACATCTGTTATAATGCGATTTTTCAAAACTTCTAAATCATATTGATTATAATGATTGGAGTCAAAATAAGGGTAATTAACCCAAGCAAGCACTTCTCCCGTATGCGGACGGGTAATAAGCACCTGCATTGATTCCGGCTGATAACGTTTTGCTGCCTTTTCCAAAATATCTTCCACTAAAGCTTGGATACGATTATCAATGGTCAACTCAACTGTATAACCATTTTTAGAGGCAATTACATTCTTACGATACTGTGTAAATTCAACATTTTTTCCATTAACCTCATACGCTTTAAACCCTTCTTGTCCTCTTAAATAGAATTGCATCAATTGCTCTATACCACCTATAGGTACATTTTCTTGATTTATAAACCCTATAATATGACTCAAACTTTGTGCGTGTAAATAAAGGCGCTTTTGCTTTTCATTACCATAAACACCTCGAACTTTTAATCCCATAAGTTTGCGATAATCTGTTTCAAGTACTTCTGATTTCAATTTCTTCCACTGACAGGTGCTCGGTGAAAACCATAATGCATCCAATTGTGCAAGGGGTACATTCAAAATAGAAGCTAATTGTGGTAAAAGCGAACGATCTTTATCTTGTATTTGCGTTAAATCAACACCTACCTCGTAAACCTTTTGCTGAGTTGCTAAACAAGTTCCTTTGCAATCAATAATCATACCTCTTTGTGCTGGTAAAATTGCAACTCGATTTCGTGAAGTTTCAGCAAATTCAACAAAATCTTTTCGATATGTACATAAATAAATGATACGAGCAGCTAAAATACAAAAACCACATCCAAATAAGATGCAAATGCAATAATAACGTTTTGAAACAAGTGGTAGCATGCTCACAAAGAAGCTACAACGGTATGCGTTTTGTTTTCTGAACCGGTCGAAACCCAAATAATTTGTTGAGGTAACGCAGGTGTTAAACGTGTCGTTTTAGATTGAAGTATCTCCAGAAATGTATCAGCACGCCTGTCAAGCGTTTCCAAAGCAGCAAGCTCACGCTCAAGAAGGCGCGTCTTAGATGCCTGTAAATAAATTTGTTGCCGCATCCAGAGCAAACTGAATGCTCCTGTCACCGAGAGACAGAAGATAAAGACAAAGCACCAATTGTATTTTTTTAAATTCATAATTTTCTTAAAAATCTTAATTTTGCTGAACGAGAGCGCGGATTTTGCGCAATTTCTTCTTGAGAAGCTACCACAGGTTTGCGAGACCCTAATTCGGCCTTTACAGTTTTAAGCTGACGTGGTTGTGCATCATACCGATTTAAACTCCGCCCACACCATTCATAAAAATGTTGCTTAACGATACGATCTTCCAAGGAATGAAAGGTTATAATGGCTAAAATCCCTCGTTTTGTAAGTGATTCGAATGCTTTTTTAATACCTATTTGTAAATGTTCCAATTCTTGATTTACAGCAATACGCAAACCTTGAAAAACGCGCGTTGCTGCATGAATACCAGGCTTTTTAGAGCGATTAACAGTGGTATAGGTTTCCAAAAAATGTACAAACTCCAAAGTTGTATCCCAAGCTTCTGTATCTCTATGAGCTAAAATCGCATTTACAACCGAACGCCATTGCGGTTCTTCTCCTGCATCGCGAATTGCGTTCACAAGAACCTCTTTGGATGCTGTCTTCAAAAAATCTTGTGCTGAAAGCCCTCTTTCAGGATTCATACGCATATCTAAAGGTCCATCTTGGCGAAATGAAAAACCACGTTTTTTGTCATCCAACTGGAAAGAAGAAACTCCCAAATCTAATAAAATTCCGAAAAACTTTTCCTGCAAACAATCTAATTCCGAAAAATTTATTCCTACAAACTTAAAACGATTAGGGTACTTTTCTTGCAAATTTTCTGCACGTTGTTTGGCCTCAGGATCCACATCAAGTCCAACAACATTTAATTCCGGATTTTGTTCTAATAAAACTTCTGTATGTCCACCACCACCAAAGGTTCCATCTAAAAACGTTCCGCTTAATCCTTGAAAGATATTCAATATTTCATTCTTAAGTACTGGAATGTGTCCTTGCATTATAATCCTAATTGTTGCAATAACTGACTCATTTCATTTTCTTCTTCCAGCGATGATTCCACATACGACTGATAACGACCAGGCTCCCACAAATTAAAAGTTGCGTAACTTCCTACAAGAAGCACATTTTTCTCTAAACAAGCGTGTTTTACGAGCTTTTCGGAGAGAGTAATACGGCCTTGTTTATCACACCCAAACGTATCGGCTTGGGAAAACAATTTAGCTAAGATTTTCTGCCCCTTCAAGTCTCCTAAGCTCACTGTAGAAACCTTTTCCTCCAAACGTTCAACCATTTTTGGAGGATAAATGGTAATGCAACCGGTAGGATTAGGTAAAGCCAAGTAAACATCTGCATCATCTCCTGCAAACCTCCACTTTGAGGGAATACAAAGACGATTCTTCGCATCCATTTGGTGCGAAAATTCTCCTACAAATACGTTTCTACCTATAATCCCCATACGATTGAACGATTTGATCGTTTTAACCTATTTAATCCATTAAGCCCCACTTTGCCCCACAAGTCAACACAAAACAATCTTTATTTAACAAAATTTTTTATTATCCAAACTTGGCACATAATGTGCTCTGTTCATTAGTATGAAATTTTTTAAATTGTTATCTATTGAAATTGCTTTTAATTTAAGCGAACAAGTAAACGCACAAACAAAATCTTGCCATCAACCTTTATTTTTGTAATACTATAACTACCATGATAAATTTAATTCTACTACCGTTTCGGGGAATCTTCTGGTTAATTTCTGGATGTATTTGCACACTCCCATGGTTGCTTATTATAGCGCCTTTAACAACCAATTACTGGCTACCAACTGCTTTATCCATCTATTGCGAAAAACAACTCGGTTTTCCTTGTCGCATTGGAAGTACCCATATCAATCTTTTAAAAGGACAAATAGGTTTAAATGATATTGTTATTTCGAATCCAAATGAATTTACATCTGGAGATTTCCTAAAGATTAAACAAGTTCAGTGCAAAGTAGAACCACTTTCTTGCTTCCAAGAGATTATCAAGATATCCGAATTTAATATGGAAATTTCGCAATTTGTTTCCATCCAACAAAACAAAACGAATAATCTTCAAAAGTTGTGTGAACATCTCAATCGTTCCACCTCAACAACCAAAAACAAAAAAGGATTTCATATCGCTTCTGCCAAACTCACTTTTAAAGGGATAGCAAGCCTACGCAACTATACACATTCTATTTTTACTTCAGAAGCCTTTATAACGAAAAATTTCAATTTCACCAATATCTGTATCAACACACCCAATATGTTCAAAGAAAACCTTATGGATGCAACTTCTTTAGAATCAGTTTATACAACTATTAGCGATTCACTCATGAACACTCTAACATCATTATTGAAAAATAAATAAAGGAGGAAATATTATGTCAG
>CAZOPT010000022.1:0-12627 GCA_964582055.1 uncultured Opitutales bacterium | reverse complement strand
GTCTCGCTTTGGAAATTTTATAAACAAACAACTTACAATAATCCTTTCTAAAAACCCAGTTTTTAACTTTTACAAAAGCTGTCCAAAACTACTAAAAAAAATGAGTTAACGTTTAAAAGTCAAGGGACAGAAAAAAGAATAATGCAACCAAGATATAATGGTATTATCTTTATGGTATTCACGTAAAAATGTACTTTCTCCAATAAATACATTTGGTAAGTCTCCTATTTTTCTATAATTCCATAAAATTACTGTCGTTTCATGGCACAGCCAGCCATGCGGTCGTAAGTATTTTGTAATATTTTTTATCGTTTAAATAAGAGTGTGAAATTGCGGCAAATTAAGAATGTGAAAATGTTTAGTTAATACTTTTAGCCCTCTCGGTTAAACAACCGGAAAGCTCCATTTTGCACAAACTAATTTTAGGACTCTGCAAGTATGTTTTACGGGCCAACTAAATGTTAGTCTATTTTTAAGTGCTTTATGCACCTTTACATCGAATGTCATTAGTTTTTTATTCTCGTACTTATAAGGTGTTTTTTTACACTCTGACATTAACTTTACTTAAAAAACTTTATTTTTTATAAATTAAGTTCTTCTTAGATCTCCTGTAATCCGAAATCTAATGGATTTAATGTTCAATAATAATAAAAAAACAGCTACTAATAAGTTATCTACAAACTTAGGAGTTGCAATCTAAGCGAATTGTGTCATTTTTAAAGCATACAAAAGCATGAAAACAAAAACAGCATCCTACGATTTTAAGGTTATAGAAGCACATTGGCAAAGTTTTTGGAAAGAACAAAACACATTTAGGGCTATTCTAGATGAAAACAAACCTAAATATTGGATTTTGGATATGTTCCCTTACCCTTCTGGAGCAGGATTGCATGTTGGACATATCGAAGGTTATACAGCAACAGATATTTTAGGTCGTTATAAAAAAGCTTGTGGCTTTAACGTCTTACATCCGATGGGTTGGGACGCATTTGGTTTGCCTGCAGAGCAACACGCAATCGCTACTGGTTTGCATCCTTCTGTAAATACCGAAAATAATATTGAAAACTTCAAAAAACAAATGAGCCGTATAGGCCTTGGCATTGATTGGAATCGCGAAATTAATACGACTGATCCGAATTACTATCGATGGACACAATGGATTTTTTTACAACTTTTCAAAAAAGGTCTTGCGTATATTGACAATAAACCGGTTTGGTGGTGTCCACAACTCGGTACGGTTTTAGCAAATGAAGAAGTCATCGATGGACGTTCTGAACGTGGGAATTATCCTGTTGAACGTAAAGCATTACGACAATGGGTTCTCAAAATTACAGCTTATGGTGAAAAATTGCTAGAAGGTTTAAAGGATTTAGATTGGCCAGAAGCAACTAAACGCCAACAAAAAATCTGGATTGGGCGTTCGAAAGGTGGCATTGTAAAATTTGAAACAGAAACTGGAACTTCATTGGAAGTATTCACAACACGTCCAGATACCTTATTTGGCGTTTCTTTTATCGCACTGGCTCCTGAACATCCACTTGTAGATTCATTAGTCAAGAAAATCGATGCTATAAAAGCCTATCGAAATGAAATTGCAGCAAAAAGCGACCTAGAACGTACCGATTTAGCGAAAAATAAAACAGGTGTATTCACAGGAAGCTATGCTCTACACCCTTTAACTAACGAAAAAATTCCGATTTGGGTTGCCGACTACGTTTTAATGCATCATGGAACAGGAGCTGTTATGGGAGTTCCAGCACACGATAGTCGTGATTATGAATTTGCCCAAACTTATCAATTACCCATTAAACCAGTTTTAGCAAATGATGAAGAAACACCGTTACCCTTTGCAGAAGGAAAACGTTTAATTCATTCAGAAACCTTTTCAAATTTAACTCCGCAAGAAGCTTGCAAAGGCATTTTACAAAAATTGGAACAAATCCATAAAGGAAACGTAACAACACAATATAAATTGCATGATTGGCTCTTTTCTCGGCAACGCTACTGGGGAGAACCTTTCCCTATCATTTGGGTTAATGAAGCTAATTATCGCAAATTAGAAGCTTACACAAACTCGCCATTTAAAGAGTTTTTGCCTGAAAATCCAATTCATTACACCGAAGGCAAACAAACCTATTATGCAATTCCTTTGGCATCACAACATCTTCCATTAGAATTGCCACCAGTAAGTTCTTACAAAACAGCAGAAGGTGCGACAACTCCTTTACAAAACGCTGATAAATCTTGGTTGCATGTTCGCCTAAACCTAAAAACAGGTGCTATAGAACCGGCAAATGGAAAATTTTCCGATGAATGGATTGAAGGCACACGTGAAACAAATACAATGCCACAATGGGCAGGCTCGTGTTGGTATTATTTACGCTACTTATCGCCCAAATTTAACGAAGCTTTTGTTGATAAAAAAGAGCTCAATTATTGGCAATGTCCAGATCTTTATGTAGGAGGAGCCGAACACGCTGTTCTCCACTTGTTATATGCACGATTCTGGCATCATTTCCTGTATGATCTCGGCCTTTTGCCTACAGCAGAACCTTTTAAAAAACTGTTTCATCCAGGTATTATTTTAGGGCCTGACGGCAATAAAATGTCAAAATCTCTCGGTAATGTCATCAATCCTAATACAATTATCGATGAATATGGTGCAGATACACTGCGTATGTACGAAATGTTCTTAGGGCCATTAGAAGCTTCAAAACCTTGGAGCCTGCAAAATGTCGAAGGGATTTTTAGATTCTTAAAGAAAATTTGGCGTGAGTACATCAACATTGATGGTTCTGTAGCAACAAAAATTTCCGCCAAAGCCGATCCTGCGGAATTGGAACGACTGGTACATGAAACTATTTCAAAAGTCACAGATGCCCTTGAAAATCTGCGTTTTAATACCGGTATTTCGCAATTGATGATCTGTCTTAATGGCTTTCAAAAACACGAAAACATTTCTCTAACTTCAGCCAAAATCTTTTTGCAATTGTTAGCACCTTTTGCCCCTCACATTGCAGAAGAATTATGGGAACGATTAGGTGGAACAACATCAATTATTGAAGCTGAATGGCCTCAATTTGACGCAAAGAAATTAATTCGTTCACAAGTAAAAATTGTTATTCAAGTAAACGGCAAATTGCGCGATGAAATCGAAGTGGATGCGAATACTTCTCAAGAAGCCATCTTAAAAGCTGCAGAACAAGCTCCAAAAGCTATTGCCTATTTAGAACAAGGACAAATTGTTAAGTCCATTTATGTGCCACAAAAGCTTGTTAATTTCGTTGTACGTCCGAAATGAATTTTTTTCCCAAAGATTTTGATACACAACAACCGATCGTCCTTCTAGCAGGCAAAGGAATGTATCCTCAGCTTGTTTGGGAACGTTTATTCAAAACTTGCCCCAATGCCTCTCTTTTCTGTTTTGAAGAAGAGGTAAAATACTGGGCAGAACAAGCAGCACAAGGACGATATTCATTTTTTTCTATTGGACAAGTTGGAACTTGGCTAAAAGCATTAAAAAAGTGTTCCACACGTTATGTTTTACTTGCAGGCCAAATTACACCTAAAAAGCTGTTCCATGGCCTTAATCCGGATCTAAAAGCCATTTTACTGTTAGCTTCTTTAAAAGAAAAAAATGCTTCTACTATTTTTGGAGCTCTTATCAAAGAAATTGAAAAGTTGGCCATTACGGTTTTGGATGCACGCTGTTTCTTGGAAGATCAATTGGCAAGTCCCGGAAATTTAACCAAAACATCAGTAAAGATTGATCCTGAACAACTTCAAAAAAGTATCGACATTTGCAAAAAAATCGCAGCTTTGGATATAGGCCAAGGAATTGTTGTAAGTAACGGTACTATTATTGCAGTAGAAGCATTTGAAGGTACAGATGCCATGATTGAACGTTCCGGAACGCTCTGTAAACGCCCAATGGGGCTCATAAAACTAGCTAAACAAACGCAAGATTTTCGCTTTGATGTTCCCGTTTTTGGACCAAGAACTTTGAAAAAAATGATTGAATCAGGCCTTACTTGGGCTGCACTTGAAAGTTATCATACACTTATTTTGGAAAAAGAACGTGTTTTAGAAGAAGCAAATCAACAAAATATTGCTATTTTTGGATTTTAATGAACAATATTATTACCACACATTCCTGGGAGGAAGTTGATAAAATCTGCCAAGAAGTGGATTTAGATACATGGGTTATTTGGGATGTCGATAATACTTTACTTTTTGCTGACGATAAGGTTTTGGGATGCCACATGGATACTTGCCAAGCTCATGTAAACCTTATTGAACAGTACGAACAAGTCCATTTAAATGAAGCTAATACATCTAAGCATGTAAAAAATTTGCTTTATCGGATTCGTAGTTATTTACCTTTTCAACTCACTCATTCGCATACAATTCAAACAATTCAAGCCTTACAAAAACGTTCTATTCCAACCTTTGCCCTTACTTTTTTATTCGTTCGTACAGAAGAAAAAGACTACATTTCTTGGCGACAACACCAATTCGCATCTTTAGGAATTGATTTTTCGCGTTGTTTCAATCAACAAACAAGATTGGAATTCCCCGAACTTAAAGATCTTTTTCCAGACATTACAGCACCATCCATAGGATACCCCATTTATGAAAATGGAGTTTTGTACACCCATCATCATCCTAAAGGTATCTGTTTAACACGTTTTATGGAACGTATACAAAAAATTCCTAAAAAAATAATCTTTATCGATGATTCTGAAAACTATTTAAAACAAGTTGAACACGCAGCAAAAAATTTGAATATTACATTTCAAGGTATTCGTTATTTAAACAATGAGCAAATTACACAACAAGATCCTAATCTCATTGAAAAATGGGAATATTTTCGTTCTTCACAAATTTGGGTAAATGAATCCATTATAACTCCTCATAAAAGCCAAAAAATTCTCATTCCCAATCCTAATGAAAAATCTTGAGCAACCATTTATAAAACAGTCCTACATTTTAACACAGACAAGTTTTTATCTTTTACCTCTAGCATAATATCCAAATCCAAATATTTAATCGTTCCGTAAAACCTCTTAAACCGATCCACATCAATTGTATCCGAATGTACTTCTGTTTTCCCACCAAGTTTTTGTTGCGAATAATGGATTTTTTGTCTTCCATCAGTTATAAGATCCCAAGTTTTTCTCGCTTTACAAATCCAATCCACATCTGAAAAATCCTGATCTTTAAGCAGATTTATTTGATGATGTAAAACATCAAAAACAACAGACATCTATACCTGAGAGCTTAAAACAAGCACATCATCTATCGTATAATTTTTTTCATCATTTTCCAAAACAATTCTGACCTTTACATGATCTTCCAAGTGCTGACAATTCTTCACAAATCGCTCCATAGCTCGTACCTTATTATCAGAAATTCCACCAAGATGTAGTACAATTTCCGATGTAGAATTCACCTTCAAGGCATCCAAAAAGTGGGCATGTCAAGTAATTTCCCGTATCGATTGTTCCACAACAGCTTCATCTAATGCATTTAAAACGATATATTGCCCAAGATGCATGGACACTCTTACACCCTTTCCTGTATTAATCCGCCAATACCCTCAAAACGATTTTGAAACATTACTTGCCAGTTAAAATCTAACTAAGATAAAAAATAGCATTTCAAAAGAAAATTTTTTAAAAATTTTATCCGATTTTATAGGAATAAAACAATTCAAAAGCAACTCTATCATTTTATTTGTCTTAAAAACAAAGCTTAATAAAAGACGCTTGACAAAAATCAAAATCTGTTGCTTTATTAAATAGCTTATTAAAGAAGAAGATTTATAGAGGTTATATATGGCATTAAAAATACGTTTACAACGTTTCGGAGCTAAGCATAATCCTGCATATCGTGTTGTTGTTGCAGAAGCATCTGCTCGTCGCGATGGTCGTTCGGTTGAAGTTTTAGGCTTTTACAATCCGATTGCAAAGGGTAATGCAGAAAAACTTAAAGTTGATGTAGAGCGTGCAGATTATTGGCTGTCCAAAGGCGCACAACCAACTGATACAGCCCGTTTCTTACTAAAAACTGCTCGTAAAGCAAGTTAGTCTTTATGAAGATCGACATTTTAACGCTTTTTCCAAAAATGTTAGAAGGGTTTGTCTCTGAAAGCATTTTGGGGCGTGCTGTCCGCGAAGGACATGTTGATCTTACAATTCATAATCTTAGAGATTGGGCTAAAGACATTCGTCATACAGTAGACGACAGACCTTTTGGCGGTGGAGCTGGAATGGTTTTGCAGGCAGAAGTTTTGACAGCTGCGGTTCAAGATTTACGCACAGAAAATTCTCGTGTTATCTATTTGTGCCCCGATGGAACCCCCTTAAAAACAAGCAAAACAAAATCTTTAGCACAAGAACAACACCTCATTCTTATTTCTGGGCACTATGAAGGCATTGATGAACGTTTTCGTAAGCAAAATGTAGATGAAGAAATTTCCATTGGAGATTATGTCTTAACCAATGGTACTTTGCCTGCAGCTGTTCTTGTAGATGCAATTATGCGCTATATTCCAAACGTTTTAGGAGATGAACAATCACTTGAACAAGACAGTTTTAGCAATGCATTTTTGACATTTCCTCAATATACACGCCCAATTTCCTTTAATGGTGATGAAGTACCATCTATTCTTTTTTCGGGAAACCATGAAGCTATTGCACGTTGGCGTCTCGAACAACAAATATTGCGGACGATCCATCGACGTCCCGATTTAATCTTTAATTAATAAAAAAATGAGCCAAGCTATTCTAAAAGAAGTTGTTGCAGATCAAGTAAAAAATAATCACATTCCCTTTAAAGTAGGTGATGAAGTTTCAGTATCTATTCGTGTCAATGAAAGCGGAAAGGAACGTATTCAAGTATTCACAGGTATTGTAATTGCTCGTCGCGGTTCTGGCATTAACGAAATGTTTACCGTAAGACGTGTTTCAGGTGGATTTGGTGTAGAACGTGTTTTTCCTTTAAATTCTCCTTTAGTTGCAAAAATTGAAGTAACAAAGGAAAGTGTTATTTTGCGTTCTTCCAAAATGTACTATATTCGTCATCGCATTGGTAAGGCTGCAACACAAGTAAAAGAAAAACGTTTTTCATTATCTAAGTAATTTTTACTTTTCTGGTAGCTCAAAGGGTTTATATCCTTTGAGTTTTTTATTAGGATCTAATAAAAAAGTTGCTCTATAAAAGCTTTTTGGGTATACTATTAACAAAAAGAAAAAGTAAATGAAATCATTTTTATTTTTTGCACATAATGCAAGGACTATGGACCCATTAGCAATTTCATCAGAAAGAGCGGGTCTTTTTATCCAAATCCTATGTTTATTGGCACTTATTGTCGTAGGATCCTACCTTTTTACACAACTAAAACGACGAACACTTAAATTCAAACAAGGGATTAAGTCACAAAAAAAACTGGAAATTTTAGAAACCAAAGTTTTGGGAAATCGTCAATTTTTATGTGTAGTTGCTTATGAAAAACAGCGTATTTTATTGGGAGCCAGTCCTAATGGTTTGCAATTCCTTTGTTCTTTAAATTCAGACAAAGTGCAAACGCCTTCTAGTGAAAATTTGTAAAAAAAACTAGTGCTTTAAGAAAAAAAACCGTTATTATATAAGTATGAATAATTATATTCAGCGTTTTTTAGAGGAAGACAAAGGTTATTTGTCACAACACGTTTGTAAAACAATAGCAAGAGAAAAGTTGGCTTTACCCAATCCTGATTTTGTTGATCAAATTTTTTTGAATAGTGATCGGTCTAATCAGGTTCTCAATAGTCTCATGCGTCTACGAAATCACGGCCGTTTAGCCAACACAGGATATATTTCCATTTTACCAGTCGACCAAGGAATTGAACACTCTGCAGGTGCCAGTTTTGCTCCAAATCCAGAGTATTTTGATCCAGAAAATTTAGTACGTTTGGCCATTGAAGGTGGTTGCAATGCCATTGCTTCGACATATGGTGTTTTAGCAAGTGTTGCACGCAAATATGCTCATAAAATCCCATTTGTTGTCAAATTAAATCATAACGAATTGTTAACCTATCCGAACAAGTTCGATCAAATTTACTTCGCGGATGTTGATCAAGCGTATGATATGGGTGCTGTAGCTGTTGGTGCAACGATTTACTTTGGTTCACCTGAATCCAACCGTCAGATTGAAGAAACAAGCGCTGCATTTGCTCGCGCACACGAATTAGGAATGGCAACCATTTTATGGTGCTACTTACGCAATCCAGCTTTCAAATCCGACAAAGATTATCATACAAGTGCAGATTTAACAGGTCAAGCAAATCATTTGGGAGCAACCATCGGTGCGGATATTGTCAAACAAAAATTACCAACCAATAATGGTGGTTATAAATCTTTACCAAACTTCGGTAAAACACACGATAAAGTCTACTCTGAACTTTCATCCGATCATCCAATTGATTTAACACGCTATCAAGTTGCTAATGGATATATGGGCCGCGTAGGATTGATCAACTCTGGAGGCGCATCCGGAAACAACGACATTATGGATGCCATCGCCACAGCAATTATTAATAAGCGTGCAGGCGGTATGGGGCTTATCTTGGGACGTAAAGCCTTCCAAAAACCTTTTACAGAAGGTGTAGAACTCTTACATGCCGTCCAAGACGTTTATTTAGAAAATTCCATTACGATCGCGTAATCGAAAAATCAAATCATTAAAACTTGATGGTGAAAATCCATCAAGTTTTTTGTTGACTAAATAAAAAATTTTAAAGTTTAATTCTGCAATTTCTTATTTTAAACAGTGTAAATTTGCAATAGAAATACCACTAAGCAAAGCACCTACAATTCCTAAAAATCCCTGATCTGTTCCACACAAATAAAGATTTTCATATCCAAACGTTCCTAAACGATGCTTTTCTGGAAATCCATAAATAGCTCCATTAAAATGCTTCGTAAAACGCTCAATCGTTAATGGAGTAAAACTATCCTGCGCAATACATGACATAGGTTTTGTACCCCCTAAAACACGAAAAGCACATTGCTGGGATTGTTCCAACGATACTTGTTTCTGTCTACGGTAAGCTTCTTGATCCAACTGTTTCCATGCATGATAACTAGCTAAATGCGTCGTTCGCAAGGTTGTTCGCGCTAAAGTTTGTTTTTCACAATAATTCTCTGGAATGCAAATAACCCCACTTTTCAAGTCCATAAACTCTCGTGTAGGACAATAGTGAGCTCTATCTGATAAATTAAAAAACACAATGGTATTCTCCCAACCATACGCTTGAGGCAATTGTTCGAACGTAGTAATGGTTTCCGCAAAACTTAATAATGGAACCGTATAATTTTGTGATACTCCACACAATTTTAAAGTCTCACAATAACCAATTGATGAAATAATTTGATGCGCACGAACAACTTCTCCGGATGTTAACAATAAACCTTTAGCACGATTATTATGTATAAGTATCGCCTCAACTTCCGTTTTTATTCGCAATGTACCACCCCATTCGCGATAACGATCCCGTAAAAGCTTTAACAATGTTCGCACACCACCCTTAGGACGCGCAAAACCTTCTTGATAAATCGCCTTAAACAAAATAACGAATTGGCGCCAATCAAGATCATTAACATGTGCACTACCATAATAGAATAACGGTAAAAGCAACATTTCTTGCAAAAGTGGATCTTGAATAAATTGTCTTAAGACCTCTCTAGCTGAAACAAAAGCAGGTCCCGTTAATTCTGTTTCTGCAGTTGCATTAATGTCGTTTACTAATTTCCGAAAACCCTCATATTCTTTTGGAAACTTATCTTCAATTTCTGTCAACAATACATTAAAATCGTTCGTAAATTTTAACGTTAATTCAGGAAACCGTATTAAGGAACTTTTTTGTTCCGCCAACTGCAATGCTTCATAAGGAATACGCAATTGACGACATAACTTCGTTAATGGATGGCCTTTTGTCCCTGCTTTTACATAATTCGTAAGTGCATGCAAACCAACATCATATTTAATACCATCTTTCAAATAAAAACTGTTCAAACCACCAATTGCGTTGTGCTGCTCAACCATAAGTACTTTTTTACCTGATAAGGCTAGTCGCAATCCTGCACCTAAACCTGACATACCAGCCCCAATAACAACAACATCCCAAAATATGTCCTGCATTCTTAATCCTCCAAATAATGTTGTATAAGCGACGCATTAGGCAACTGAGCATCTACCACCCAAGTATAAATTTGATGCGCCATATCTTTATCTGAACTATGTTGTGCTAAAACAAGTAAACACCGACTTAACCAATAAACTTCATTTACACTCAATGATAAATCACCTTTTTCTTCAAAAAATGGATAGCACGTATTCCATAAAACTTCTTGCAAAGCCTCCAAATTATTTTGATCCTTATAAACGTAAGCTAATTGCAAAGCCATTTCAAGCCGTAAACCTATAGGCATCGTCTCTTTTAATAAAAACTCCAATTGATCTTGTATATGATTCAACCCTACTTTTTGAGATAACAAATTACATTTAATCATTAAAAATCGACACCAAAGAGCTTGCTCTTGTCTTAATTCGGATAAAAGGTTTTCAAAAATCGGATATGCTAAATCATAATGCTTTATATTCAAAAGCAAAACTCCTTGTTTCAATCGTGCTTCTTGAGCTAAAGGATGTTCTGGAAAATCTTCATAAACCGATTGTAAAATTTGAATAGCTTCCAATTGACCATCTAATCCACATTCTTCAGCATAATCAGCCGCCTGCAATTTAAAAATCGGAATCCAAACATCATCACTCATTTGCTGACAAGTACTCAACAATAACTGCTTCGCTTGTACAAAAGCATGTTGCTTCGCACTTAATTGCGCATATAATAAAATTGCTTGAAAACGAATTTGCTGAGAAATTCCAACAGGTACATTTTGAAACCAATCTAAATAATGTAGAGCTTCCTCATCACGATCCATAAAACAAAGTACTTGTGCACTCCACAGGTAATAATCCGCACATTCTTCTAAACTTAAAAAACGCAAAACTATCGTTTTTAAAATCTGTTCAGCTTTATCGTAAGCATTAAGTTTTATTAAACATTTAGCACACAACAATTTACTCACCTCTCTCGTTGCTATACTGCCTTTAAAACATTCAAGATAATGCAACACGTCTGCAAAATTTCCCAATTCAAATTGATACTTAGCAAATAACAAAGCCAATTGTTCCTCTTGGGTCGATGTTAATAATCGATAAGATCGACAAAAT
This sequence comes from uncultured Opitutales bacterium, assembly GCA_964582055.1. Lineage (GTDB taxonomy): Bacteria > Verrucomicrobiota > Verrucomicrobiia > Opitutales > UBA9783 > JBKSMP01. Next base: position 1,349 of record CAZOPT010000022.1, on the reverse strand, counting down.
GCCAATTGATGTTCTAATTCCTTTTCGTTTTCTTTACACAAAATTCCACATAAACACCATTCATAAGCCATTTTTTGTGCTAAAAAATGTGTAGAGTCTTTAAAAAGCAATTCCTGATAAATACAATAAGCACGATCATATTCGCCCAATAATGTATACAATTCCGCCTGTAATTTCCCTAAAAAAAACAATTTATTGGAATCCATTTCCAAAACCTTTGCTTCTTCCAAAAAATCAGCTGCACAACGATAATCAGGAGTAACTTTAAAACACTCATTTTTTGCCAAAAGCTCATAAACATAAGACAAAAGAGCTTTATCAACTGTTTTCACTAATTGCAACAAATCCTTCTTAGCTTGTTCATATTGCCCCAATTCAATGTAACAATTCGCCAACAAAATCGATAGGTAATGACAATAAAACATATTTTGCTTACGTTTATACACCTTATAAAAACGCTTTAATCCCTTTATACGCTGTTTCAAATCAGGTACCGAACGTAGCCATTCAGAAAAAACAACATCCAACAACTGAGTATTCGTAAAATTCTGTTTTAAAATCTTTAAGACTATATCATCAACAGGCTCATGTAATTCCGTTTTTACACGAAAAAACCAAAATAAATAATGACTTTGTACTTCTATGTTATTTTCTTTTTTTAAAACGGATTCCAATAAAATTTTAAGCTGCTCAAAACGTTTTTGAGTAAACAAAATCGGAATATATGCTAATAAATTATCTTTAAAAAAAACTTCTTCATTAAAAACTCCTATTTGCCTCACTTTTGTTTCAAGAGCCAAATGATATAAAAATTCGTACGTTGGTAAAGCAAGTGATTTACGTAAATCCCACCAAAAATTAGCCCATTGAGGCAGTCCTACAGGAACATTAAGTATTTTTAACCAATCTATTAAAAGCTTAGACAAAACATCTTTGGGCTCAAATAATGGTACCGTATCCCCTCTCTTTTCAATAAATTTTTGAAGAAATGCATAAGTAGCATAATTGTCTTCATTTAAAACAGTAAGTTGTAAACAATGATAAGATTCCTTGAAATCACTTTTTAAAAAAGCAATTTTAGCTAATAAAGATCGAGCTTCTGCACCTTTCGGAAAAGCATCAAAATAATGTTTTTTCAAGTTTGCTTCCGCTAAATTAATCAAATTGAAATCCAAAGCAACACGTTCTGCCTGAAAAAAACTTGAAGCAGCAACTCCCATAAAAGGAACCAACAAGAGGCAAACCAACCTAAATATCATAGAAAATTATAATCAAATAAAATAGCATCAAGATCAAATAAAGAGGGACAACCGATGAGCCTATAAAAGACTCACGGAAGTCACCCCTAA
>CAZOPT010000021.1:0-12661 GCA_964582055.1 uncultured Opitutales bacterium | reverse complement strand
AAACCACATGGATAATATTAACAAAGCACTGTTACGGAATGAAATGTGACAGTTGTGGTAGAAATGGAATTGGGCTAAAGGGGAAGAGAATTGTTGCATATTATTTACAAATAATAGAAAAATAGATACTATTTATAATTTCGGTAAAGAGATAATTGTAAAAGTTAGAAATATATAATAAATATATAATAGAAAATTATTTGATGTCTTTTTTGATGTAAAATTGAAATTTAAAAATGAATGAAAAAGTAGATAACAGTAAGAATTCTTATGAAGGCTTAAGTCCTCGCTCTAAATTAGCGAAGGCTATAATAGAAGTAAGACGTATATTGGCGAAAGACAGATTACACGTAAAGAAGGAAAATGCTCGCAAAGAATTAGCGCAAGATTTATGGAAGGTTCGCCATATCCTGCAGACAGAAGGAATATACAATCCAGGCGTAAATCGTGGCTTAATTGAAGATATATCTAGTTTTATCAAGGGGCATCCTGATCTATATGGCAAATAAGTTGCAGTTAACTTTATGGGCCCCATTGAAAATGCAGCAAATCTATTTGTAATAGTTGGAATTTTGTTCGGTATAGTGAATGGTTATGCTACTGCCCAGGTTGATTGTAGTCAAAAATTTGTCGTCATACCAATAATCGATAAAGCGATTACGAGAGGCGAAGAGAATGTCGTAAACTTCGTTGCTAGTGTTGCATCGGTAGGATTGGTGTCGAAGTTTGTACCCAATACGGATAAAAAACTGTCTCTTCCTAAACATGCTTCACGCATTTGAAAAAAGCCGACATTAACACCACTACCTCCACCGCAGTCAATGATGGAAACGTCACTCGTAATGCCTTATCTGTTGCTGCTGGAGCGATGGTCGATGCCGGAGTGGCGAGTGAAGCACAAAAGATTGGACGAGCGTATTGCAATGGTGCTGGAGATATATCTTGGTTGACGCATAAAATTTGCCATTTTGTGCTGGGTGGTGGGTCAGCAGCACTTAAAGGTGAGGATCCATTGGCCGGTGCAATAGGCGCCACTGTCGGAGAAGTCATTGTTGATGCCATGATCGTTTGTGCTCTCAAGCAAACCCGTGCTGACGTCCTTGAGTAATTGGAAGATTTTAGAGCAAATTATGGTAATTTACCTCCTGTTCAAGATGCGGAATTATTAACGCAAATTATCTTTCAAAAACGTTTGCTTTACGAACGTGAACGTATGGATCAAGTCGATCATTTAACTGCTGTTGGCACAGCTTTTGGGGAAGAAACAGCATCGAATATCGATCTTGATGTATGACGATGTTGTGTGTAGTAGGCTGGTTGATGATAGTCCAGTTGTAGTGAGTCATTTTAACAATTTGGCAAACAAAGTACAATTTTTTGATTTATTTCGTTTTTAAATTCTTTTAAATACCCTTGCAACTTTTTATTGGCTTGATTTAATTTCGTTAAAACGTGCAGTGTTTGTTGCCAAGATTCAGTAAATTTCATTGTTAGATAGAGTTAAACCAATGGTCGTACATTGTTGTTGCTACAAATTCATTACCTTTTGAGGAATGATGCCCATAAATATCAACATACATAGATTTTAATAAATTTTCATCAAGTGTAGACCAATAATCAAACATATCTATATATTTTAAATTATGTTTATCAGATATTTTATTAAAAGCGGAGCGGTATAAATCATTTTTATTTTTGATAAAATTTATATGAGTATATGCTGGTAACATTAATAAATAAGGCATTTTCCCTTTTGATAGGCAAAAATTTACAAAATATTCAATGATAGCGTTAAGCAATACTTCTTCTTTTTGATATAATACTTGTAAATATTGATTTTCTTGATTGAATTTTCTTCTTAAGAAAGGTTCTGCTAGTTTTAAAAATTCTTGTACGTAATCTTTACGACTGATATTATTTTTCTTTGCGGCTGATATATTTCTGTAAGCTTGAAGATAATCAAATAACATTTTGTCTTTGCATAATGTACCTAAAGCTGTTTTAGGACTTTTCTTTAATTGCGTTTGAAAGAAAGGATAATTTCCATCATATTCATGAAGAAAATTTTTATGAGCTTTAATGGAAAGGAATTCGGATGGATCCTTTATAAAGTTGTCTATTAATTTTAGTTTTCCTTCAGATACAATAAAACGAGGTTTGGCTGCTAATACATTCCCAGGTTCACAATAATGCTTCCAGACGCTGATAATTCTTTCTATTGTCCAGGGTGTAATTATCATGATAACGTGTTGGACGGAATTCGAAAGGTGAGTTTCCTGAAGTCTTAAAAGTGCTTGATCCAATCCATAATTTCCGACACCATAATTGGTGATAAAAGTGGAAGTTTTTTGAGATAAAAAATATTGCAGGGTTTCTGTATCATTGACTTCTCGACACATACAAAATGAATCACCGAAAGTAGCTATACTTAATTGTTCAAAATGGTTGTCAAAGGTTCTACTCCCATTTTTGTCTATAGAATATTTTGCATTACCTGAAAGTCCAATATAACTTCCTGTATTGTCGGGATGATTTTTTGTTTCTAATGGAGCCCATCCCAATTTTGAATGAAAAGTTTTATACTTTTTTACAATGTTTGGATGAATTTTAGGAAATTCTTTTAAAAAAAGTCCGCTTTTAATCAGATAGTTTTTTAATTTTATTTCAATAAGTAATAAAAAAATTAATATCGTTATTGCACATAAATACATAGGTTTCATTTAAATAGCACTCGTGTTAATTTTTCAATTCAATAATAGATAAAAATTTAAATGTTGAAATTGGTTTTATGGAATTGTGGTAAGTGTTTTTGATAAATAATTTTGGATAAGTTGAAAACCTAAATTTATATGGAAGATGGTTTTTGCGGAATTAAAAAAGCTAGGAAATTAAGAAAAACATTATTAAGAGTCTTGCAAAAGCCGGGGATGAAAAGTTTGTTACGCCACATGAATGTTAGCAAAAACAAACATTTTTGAAATGTTAAAAATTTTCGATATAGTTTTTCCTTTGATGGTTCCACTTATTTGTTATTTTCGAGGGTTGAAGGATGTCTAATAAAAATTTTGCCAAAGTAAAAATTTGAGTAATTGGAAGATTTTAGAGCAAATTATGGTAATTTACCTCCTGTTCAAGATGCGGAATTATTAACGCAAATTATCTTTCAAAAACGTTTGCTTTACGAACGTGAACGTATGGATCAAGTCGATCATTTAACTGCTGTTGGCACAGCTTTTGGGGAAGAAACAGCATCGAATATCGATCTTGATGTATGACGATGTTGTGTGTAGTAGGCTGGTTGATGATAGTCCAGTTGTAGTGAGTCATTTTAACAGTTTGGCAAACAAAGTACAATTTTTTGATTTACTTCGTTTTTAAATTGTATCAAATAGTTTATATGTCTGTTACACTTCCGAAGTTAAATTGGTGTATTGTGCGATTAGGTAATGATTACAATTGGTGGGTCAAGGAAATTAGTGATTCTATCCATTGGGATTTGGACTGCCTGAGCATATTAGATCCTAAACAAGTGGCTTATGTTCTGGATTTAGCAGAAGATTTAAAGGGATACGGCTTTGCTTCAGATATTTTAGATCGTGCCTTTTTCCGTTTTAAGATCGACAAACGTATTGGTGATGATCTTGTACGTCTCGTCCGAACCGAACAAAGCCTTTTGGATGCCGATGAGCCTCTGTTTGCTTTGCCAGATGTCATAGACGAGGAAAAAGGCCCTTATGTAGATTTTATCGAAACATTAACCAAATTACGTGTTAAACTCTTGAACGAGAGTATAGATTTCGAAAAAAGTCTTTCCGCTGAAGAAATTACAGACGAATTAAATGAAAAATACCGCCAGGAATATTTCGAAGGAACCGCTATTCATGCCTATAGAGAGCTTATCGATATTTTGGAATATGTCCCAGAAGGTTTCGAGCTAGATAAAGAAGAAAAGCTTACCTTACATTCTGAAGATGAAGATTATGCAGATTTAACAGAAGATTTTGATGAAGAAAAGGATACGCTGGTAGAAGATGAAACCATGCACTGGGATGAAGAATGGGACGATCATAAAAATAAGTAATTTTAGCTTGCATTATTTTTTTTTATTTGAGATTTTTCATTAAGCTTTTATTAAGGCACGGTAGCCAAGTGGTAAGGCAGGAGTCTGCAAAACTTCTATACGTCGGTTCAATTCCGACCCGTGCCTCCAATGGTTTTTTCTAATGAAACGACTGCAAGAAGAGTGGATACAGTTGAAACGTAAGCGATTTCGCTTGCTAAAAAAGTGGTTACGTTATTTGCCTTCTCGTTCTTCAATTCGTAGAAATCGTTTTATCGGTAAATGGGGACGGCAGTTTTTAGATAAATATCCTGAATTATGGTCTTTTGCTTACGGTCCTATGCGTTCCGCTTATTATGCTGGCTGGATTTTAACATTTATGCCTGTCATGGGGTTACAAATTACATTAGCTATTATTTTAGCAATTTTTTTAAGAGCCAATGTAATGGTCCTTGTGGCCTTGCAAATGCTTTCTAATCCCTTTACAATAGGCTTTTTATGGACATTTGAGTACCATATCGGGAAATTTATTTTATCTTTTTTGCCTCATCAACAGGCAACATTTATGGAGGTTACATTGGCTGAAACCGTCCAAAAAAGTTCTTCAGGTCATTCCTTTTTTCAAGCTACTTTAGCAATATGTTTAGGTGGGGTTATACTTGGCCTCTTATTTGGGAAACTATCGTGCTTAGTTCATCGATATATACTTAAACGTATTGTTGTTACCTATGAAGAATTTGTACAGCAAAAAATTGATGAACTTAATCGTTTAAAAAAAGATTCCGATGATTTTATGGGAAAAGTGTAATTGAAGACTACGAGAGTTTTTTCTTAATACCTTTACAAAAATTTTATTAGTTTCAGTTATTTTGGGCACAAGTTTTGCTTAATAAGGAAGTAATGTCTATCGATTTAAAAAAATATTATTGGGTAAATGGTTGCTTTTTAAGTTTTTTACTTGTACTTACTACTGGAGTTTTGAAACAACAGAAGCTCCTAATGACGTTAGGATATGCGACTTTAACTTTGTTTTTAGGCTTTTTATTAACCTTTATTGTTTTAAATAGGAGTGTTTCTCACGCAGAGATTTGCTTAAAGTCTGGTAAAAAGAAAGGATAAGCGATGAGGGTTGCTTCAAAAGAAAATAATTTTACAGGGACGAAATTTTGTCCATCGGTTATTGAAAGAGAGCCAGACTGGGGTCTAGTAAAACAGTATTTACCTTTATTAAAATCTATCGTAAATAAAGTTTTGATGAATACTCCATCGAATATTGATCGAGAAAGTTTTTATACATTAGGTCTCTTGGGTCTTATTTCTGCATCAAAAACATTTAATAAATCAAATTATAGTGCTTTTGGTAGGTATGCAGCTATCAAAATTCGTGGAGCTTTATTGGACGAATTTAGACATTTGGACTGGCTTTCGAGAGGTTTACGTAAAAAAATAAAAATTTTTAAACAGAAGGTAGAAACATTACAACAAAATTTAGGACGTCCTCCGTTAGATGAAGAAATTTGTAATTATTTGCATCTTTCTAAAAAGGAAGTTGAAAAATTAAGGCCTTTGTTAACACCACAAATTTTTATTCCTATCGAGACCGTTAATGATCATTCAGAACCTAAGTGTAAACAAAAATCTTTTGGTTTGTCAGAAAAATTAGCGGATGTAAATCAATTTACAAGTCGTGAAATTTGCGAACGTAATGAAATTAAAGCATTATTGATAACTTATTTAAAAGAAATGCCAAAACTGGTTCAGCAAGTCTTTACACTCCATTATGTCGAAGGATTGTTTTTTTCAGAAATTGCAAAGGTTTTCAATTTAAGTGAATCAAGAGTTTGTCAATTGCATACCGAAACACTTCATAAATTACGACGAAAACTTCAAAAACAGTTGTAGTTAGAATTCTTATAAAACTTCTATTTCTGCAATTTTATAAGCAATATTTGCGAAACTAAAGATATTGTTATTGTTATGAACTGTTAACTTGCCACCTGGCATATTTAAAGTAAAAATAGTATTTTCTTTTTTTTGCAAATAAGCAAGAGTGCATGCAACAGCACACGAGCTAGAGCCTGAACCCAAAGTGTATCCTGAACCTCGTTCCCAGATTTCAATTTGAACTTGTGATGTATCCCGATTACAAGCAACAAATTGTACGTTAGTTTTCTGAGGAAATTTGGGATGTTGTTCTAAAATAGGCCCTAGGGTTTCAGCTAAGCTATGTGAAACAATTTTAACCGGTGCCACGCAATGTGGGTTGCCTATGCTGACTTTGTAAAGCTTAAGTATAGGTGGTAAAGAAAATTTTTCCTGAAATTCTTGAGCAACAGGATAATCTAAAACAGCCTCTACATTACCTTTCCCTAAAACAATTTCAGAAATAATTTGGTTGTTTTGAGATGTACATGTAGCGTTTATCCTACAATATTCCGATGGAATAATATTAAAAGATTCATTGAGTTTTACATACTGATAGTCTAACAAATAACGTGCAAAAATCGTCAATCCATTGCCACTTGTTTCTGCTAAAGTTCCATTTGCATTGTAAATATCGACAAAAAACTCAGAAGCATTTTCCATTTGCTTTGGCCCATAAAGAATACCATCGCCTCCTAATCCCCAATGACGATTGCAAAACGATTGTATTGCTTGAGGGGACATTTCGGAACAATTACTTGGATTTAGAATCCAATAGTCATTTCCAAGTGCACAATATTTACATAGGCGCATATTAGATAAAATACTTTTTTAATAGTTTTAACCAATACGGTGCAAGCCATCCTACCATCATTATGGAAAAAATGCCTGGTAAACAATAATAGTTTAGAGAACAAACTGAGTTATTTGCAAGGCAACTTTTGGTAACTATTATTTCAAAAATAATTAATAAATTCAGCAAAAATCCCCAAAAACGTGGCCGGTAACGAAAGGTATTTCTCCAAGACGTTGTCTTAAAAGCGAACATGGTAACAATCAGCCAAAATGCGATTATACCAAATGAACGATTTAAAGGGTATAAAGCATCTTCAAATAAGCCCATAATCGATAAACACGCCAAAGCTTCACACCCATTGAGTACTGCTACTGCTGAAAAAGTCCATAATCCATACAAATATAGTGGATAATGCATACATTCAGATATACAGGTAACAAGCATCCATAAAGGTAGATGCAGACCTAAAAAAATGCTTACATGATAAAAAAACTTCATAATGCTTTTATTGGAACTAAAACACAAACCTCATCTAACCACTGTAAATAATTACCTAGCTGAACCTTACCTATCCATTCATTTGTTTTAAGTTTAACATCCACTAATTGTCCTACTAAAATATGATTAGGAAATTGCTGACCTATAAAGCTTGTTTCAACTTGCCTGGGACACAAGTGAGCATCATCAGCTTCTAAACCTGTTAAATGAGCAATTAAACAGTTTTTAGAAGTTTGAACACAACCCATTAAGGCATGCGGTAAGGTATCGTTTTCTATTTTTACCAATAGGCGGAATGAAGGATTTGTAACTAATTCTACAAAAGCAGTATTCTCCTTTACTTCACTGATTTTTCCGACAATTCCTCCCGAACAAATAACTCCATGACCTACTTCTAACCCATCTTTATTTCCCTTATCAATAATAAAAAATTGTGACCAAGTTTCGAACTTGCGATAAAGTACACGAGCAATTATTGGCTTGAAATTTTCCTCTACACGTACCTTATTGAGGTCTAAAATACGCTGGGATAAGTCAATTTGATCAGTCTGTTCATATAATTTAAGGCGTAAATAGGCATTTTCCTGAGCTAATTCTTTTGCCAGTTGAATCCACTCGTTTTTAGAACCGATATTAAGTGCAATACGTGCCTGTAATTGATTTAAAGAGGTTTTAAGGCGATGAACAGGCATCTGAAGAGACAAAAAATAAGTGTGTAAGGTTCGTTTAAAAGCAAATGGAAACAAAATTTCCCAAATTAAAGTAAAAACAATTACTGCTATTAAAAAACGTCCCCAAAATTGTTTGTGCACACCTTAAAATTCTTCGTTTAACCAAAAGTTCAAGTTTTGTAAAACAGCACCTGTTCCGTTAGCTACAGCACGCAAAGGATCATCTGCAATAATAACAGGTAATTGCGTAGCTTCACTAATTTTTCGGTCTAGATTCCGAATCAGAGATCCTCCTCCTGCCAGAACAATACCACGATCCACTAAATCAGCTGATAACTCAGGTGGACAACGATCTAAGGCTTGACGGACAAGTTCTACAATAGCCGTTAAAGCATCAAAAAGTGCTTCTCGTACTTCAACTGAAGAAATGGTTATGGTTCGAGGAAGCCCAGAGATTGTATCACGACCTTTAACATCTAAGGTAAGTTCTTCTTCTAAAGTTGTGGCTGAACCGATCGCTATTTTAATATCTTCAGCCATTCGTTCACCAATCATTAAATTATACGTCTTTTTCAAATGATTCGCAATCGCCATATCCATCTGATCTCCTCCCACACGTAAACTACGCGTAAAGACCATTCCGGACAGTGAAATAATAGCAACTTCTGTCGTACCGCCACCAATATCTACGATCATATTGGCTGCAGGTTCCTCAATGGGCAAGCCAACCCCAATAGCAGCTGCCATAGGTTCTTGTAAAAGAAGAACTTCGCGTGCACCTGCATGAATTGCAGACTCTTTTACGGCCCGCCGTTCAACTTCTGTAATGCCTGAAGGTACTGCAATAACGACACGCGGAGGAATAAAGCGATGATTCCGACATACTTTATTGATAAAGTAACGCAACATAGCCTCTGTAACTTCAAAATCGGCAATAACACCATCCTTCATTGGACGCAAGGCTGTTATATTACCGGGAGTACGACCTAACATCTTTTTGGCTTCTAAACCAACTGCACGTACTTTGCGTGTTTTATTAAAAATAGCAACAACACTGGGTTCGCTTAACACAACACCTCTGTCCTTTGCAAAAACGAGTGTATTTGCTGTTCCCAAATCAATTCCAATGTCGTGAGACATGAACGAAAATAGCTTGCCAATCAATGACATATTTGCTTTAAATTAATTATATAAGACGTCTTTATGAGAAAATAATAGCATATTTAATAAATTCGTCAAGAAAAACCGCAGGGATTTAAAATGGAAGCAAGCCATCATATCATTCAAGATTTAACAACAATCGTTGTCACAGCGAGCATTGTCTCAATTTTGTTTTCAATACTTCGCTGGCCTAGTATTTTAGGGTATATTCTTTCCGGATTAATCGTAGGCCCTTATACGACTTCTAATTTAGTTATCCGCGATCAAGCTTCTATTCATAGTATCAGTGAGTTGGGGGTTATTTTTTTGATGTTTTGTATTGGTTTAGAATTTGATCTTAAAAAACTGCAACAAACCTTGTTTCCATCTTTGCTAGCAATGTTTTTGCAAGCTATTATGGCCTTCTTTACGGGTGCAATGGTTGCGCACTGCTTGGGCTGGACACCTATTTTAGGAACTTTTTTAGGTGCTATTTTTGCAATCAGTTCGAGTATGGTGGCCGTTCCTATTTTAAAGAATAAAAATGCACTTAAACAACCGTTTGCGCAATTTACTATTGGTGTAGCAGTTCTTGAAGATATTTTTGCAGTTATTTTGTTAGTCGTACTATCCAATGCACGCAATGGCCATTTTAATTTAGCAGAATGCATTAACTTACTCTTTTGGATTACTGTGTTCATTTCAAGCATGTTGATTTTTGGACGATTGGCAGCACAACGTTTTATCAAGCTTCTTCATCGTATTGCAAATGAAGAAATTGCGCATATTTGTGTTGTCGGTCTTATTCTATGGCTCAGTGCATTATCTAGTCGTTATTCGAATGCTTTAGGTGCTTTTTTGGCAGGAGCTATTTTTTCGAGTACCCAAATTAATCATAAATTAGAGACTATGATTGCCCCCATTCGAGATGTCTTTACAGCTGTATTTTTCGTTTCTATTGGTATGCTCATTGATCCTAAAATTATCGGACATAATATAGGGCTTATCTTAATTTTATCTATCATTGTCTTTTTTGGGCAACTCATCAGTGCATGGCTTGGATTCTTCTTAAGTGGACAAAAAGGTGTTGTAGCCTTTCGAGCTGCCTTACCCAAGTCTCAGATAGGTGAATTTAGCTTTGTTATTGCTGCACTAGCACAATCGCTTGGTATCGATAATGGTTACTTAATGGCCATTACAGTTGGTATTGCGCTTTTTACTATTGTCTTTGTAAATTTTTTGTCAGCTAAAGAGGAAGTTGTCATAGATTGCTTTTCTCGGTTAATTCCAAAAAGTTTAAAATCCTGGGCTGAATTGTACCAAAACATTCTCGCTTCTGTCCAAACACATATTTCTGCCAATCGTCTTTGGAATATCGTAAAGAAGCCTATGCTAAAAATAGCCATTCATTTCTTTTTAATCAATGCAATTGTCTGGTGCAACGCTTGGTTATGCGAATTTTTGATCGATCACTCCATTCCAAAAACCAAAGATTATACGATTTGGTTACAACGCGCACTGTCTTTACTTTCTTTATGTATCGCGCTTCCATTCATGAGTAGCTTAATAAGGAATTTACATTTGATTATGATCAGTATTTGTAAACATACCTTGAAAAGCTTATTTGCAAAATTAAATCAACATGCTTCGCTTTACCAAATTTTTCAATTATTCATTACTGCAATCGCCACAGTTTTCTTTACTTGGCTCTTTTTAATTTCTTCAGCACAATACCTTCCAAGTTACGTACCTATTTTATTACTTGCTAGTGTAGGTACCATTTTGGGGTTTGCTTTTTGGCGTAAATTACGCTCACTAAATTCACAATTTGAAATTATGTTCTTGGAGAGTTTTTCCAGTGCTCTTGAATCTGAAAATGAAAAACGTAATTTGGCCCTCATAAAAATGACTTCTAAGAAACATCCATGGAATATGCAAACCAAGCAAATAATTGTACCAAAAAACTCGCATTTAGTGGGGCAAACCCTCTCTGAAAGCGGTTTGAGGCAGAAAACACATACGACTTTACTTGGGATCGGTCGCAATGGCTATTTTTCAGAAAATATTCAACCAACAAGCTTGTTTTATCCCGGAGATCATCTGCTTTTACTTGGCAATGAAACCCAACTTCAAGCTGCTGAAAAATTTGTTTCAATTATTCAATCTCACACAACACTTAATGAAGCAGAATTGGATTTTGATCAAATTGTTATTACCGAACAACATCCACTTCTTAATGAAACGCTTGAGTCAGCAGCAATTCGTAAAAATTATAATTTAAATGTAATTGGTATTCAGCGAAAAGATCGTCAAATGGATAGTTTAAAACCTGAAGATATTATAAAAGCGGGTGATCGCTTACTCGTTGTTGGCCATCGTTCCGCTATTCAAAAATTACAGCAGGGTTAATTTTATGTTGTGTTTATCAGGAATAATGCTTGACTCTAAGCTTTTTGTAAAGTATAGTCTATAAATGTTCTTCTTAAAAAAAAGCAGGATCCTTTTTTATTATTTTTGGATATCTGTTGGGTATTTGTTGGCAAATAAGAATGAAGGACAAAATGAAAATTATCTTTATCCTATCGTTGAAAAAAAATCAAATGATACGCAGACGGTACGATTTTTAAGGCCGTTTGGTGTTCAGTATAATATGGGTGAAGATAAAAGGAATGAAGATTATTTTTTATATCCATTTGGCCGAAATTATCGAGAAAAGGAACATATTTATTGGAGTAATTTTATTGGAGTTTTTAATTATGATTGGCATTTTTCTACTGAAAAACAGTATCGAGAAGGCCAATTTTTGCCTTTTTGTTTTTTTAAGAAGGGGTATGGTTTTGAAAACGATTACGCAGCTGTATGGCCTTTAGGTGGAACTATTAAAGATTTTTTAGGTAAAGATCGATCGGATTGGTTTTTATGGCCTTTATGGGTTAAAACTTATAAAGGAGAACAAGTGAATTACTGGGTCCCTTGGCCTTTTATTACACTTCGCAAAGGTGATAGTAAAGGTTTTGCTTTGTGGCCTTTAGGAGGACATTTTTGTAAAGAAAATGTTTATGATGAACGTTATGCTCTGTGGCCTTTATTTTATCGACACCAATATTGGCAACCTGAAGAAAGCTTAAAAACTGGATTTTTGCCTCTTTATGCTTATGAAAGGACTGCAAATATAAAAGACGTATCGATTGTTTGGCCCATATGGGGACATCGATGGGAAAAGCATCCCAATTATGAGGAACATCGTATTTTATGGCCTTTATGGGTGCAAGCAGATGGTGATTGTAAGTATATCAATCGTTGGGCTCCATTTCACACCTATTCCGAAAATAAAGTGCATAAGACCAATAAAGAGTGGTTTTTGTGGCCATTTATTAAGCAACAAAATTGGATTGAGCAGTCGGTAGCCGTTCACCAAGAGCAATTTTTATACTTTTTATTTTGGCATCAGGAGCAAAAGGATACACAAACAGGTGCATTTTTAGGAAATAAAACTCATTTTTGGCCGTTTTATAGTTATTGGAACAATGGGAAAGGGCACGAACAAGTACAAATGTTGAGTCCTTTCGAAGT
>CAZOPT010000020.1:0-13359 GCA_964582055.1 uncultured Opitutales bacterium | reverse complement strand
GAATTGGAAGTGAGTTCCAAAGAAAACGTTACAATTATTGATAAAAAAATTAAAATATTTAAAATAACCTAGTAGTCCTAAGTTAAAAAGGATGCCTAGTATTAGTAAAATTTTACCTGGTTTTTGAGATTTTAATAGGTTGTAACCGATACAATAATTAACTGTAGCAGAAAAACATAATAGAATGAAAAATTTCCAGCTCCATGTAACGTAAAAAATAATCGACGCTAAAATTAGAACAGGAATTGCCAATGCAAAATGCTTTTTAGCAATAACCCTCCAGTAAACAATCGCTGTTAATGGCAATAAAAGACAAAAATAAATGGGATCACAAAATAACATTATGGATCATTTAAAAGCCTTTTTTTTTTTTTTCAAGAAGCTTTTGTTTGATTTTAGCGAAATCAAAGATTTTAACATCAAGAAAATTTAACTTGCCTAGATTAATAGCTTTTTAATTGACGCAAAGAGTGGAGTTTGTAACCTTTTAAATAGCGTCATGACGGAAGAAGAACAAGAGAATTTATTGCAAGCGGAGGAATCCGATCGAGAAGATCTTGAGTGGCTTTTGAAATTTAAGGAAGGGAACCGTCGTGCATTTGATTTTTTTGTTCGCAAGTATCAACGACGTCTTTTTTGTATTATTTATAATATGACGAGTAATCGTGAAGATGCAGCAGATTTGCTCCAAGATGTTTTTGTAAAAGCTTTTCGTTCAATAGCATCGTTTAAAGGGGATTCTCGATTTTATACTTGGCTTTATCGTATTACCGTTAATACGACGATTACATTTTTGAAAAAAGTTCGTAAACAAACGAAATTAAGCCTGGAAGATTTGAATACCAATGAATCCTTAACGTCTTTTTTGGCGACATTTTCGGATGGAGAAAAGGGCGATCAAGCAACTTTATTGAAAGAATTACAAGAAAAATTGAACGAATCGCTTCAAAAGTTGTCTCTTAATCATAGAACAGTTGTTGTTTTGTTCGAGATTGAAGGAATGAGTCACGCTGAAATCGCGCGAACATTAAAGTGTTCAGAGGGGACCGTTCGTTCACGTTTGCATTATGCAAAAGAGCAATTAAAGCAATTGTTAGCAGAGTATTTAAAGAAAGATGAGTAAAGATAACGCAAGGTGGAACTTAGAAGAATTATTGCAATTAAAACGTGCTGAAGAGCCGTCAGAAGCTTTTTGGGGGCAGTTTGATGCTAAACTACAAGCACGCTTGGAAGGGGAATCCGTACTTGTTTACTCTCCAATAAAAGATTTACTTGTACGTTTATGGAAGCAATGGGTGCCGATTGCAGCTTCTTGTGCTTTGGCGCTTATGTTAAGTGTTTCTTATTTATCTAAAAATAATAGTCAGCGTTTTGTTGCTTTTCAACCGATTACATCAATAGAATCATGTCAATCTTCTCGTTTGCAAGCGAATGATAATGCGCCTATTGTTTCTACTAAAAGTGTAATTTGTAAAAAAATGATTGCGTCAGCTGCACCGAATTGTTTTTCTTTTTAGTGATGCAAAAGAATCACTTCCGTTATTTAAAATATTGCTTGTTGAATTGGTTTTTTCTAAATACCTGTATTTGTTCTTTTAGTGCATTTAATTTAAAAGATTTCTTCGCAGAATATGCAACTTGTGTTGTCGGTGTGCGTTATGAAAAAGAAGGAAAAACACAGTTTACTTCCGGATTTTTTGTCAGCGATGAGGGGCACGTTCTGACGACAGCTATAGGTGGTGACAAATTTTTTATAGAAAAAGAGAGTCATTTAATAGTTGCAGAGAAGTTAGGTGAAGATCCTCGTACACAAATAACGCTTTTAAAGGTAAAATTTGACAAAAAAGACGATCTGAAAGCCTTTGTGAAGCGTGTAATTGTTTTAAGAGGTGAAGCGGATATACCCGAAATAGGGGAGGATTTAGTGAGTTTGTCGTATAAGTTAGGGCTTAATGTTACACCACAAATAGGTTTTGTGACAGGCCATAACGATCGTTATTTTGATATTGAGTGGCCAATTACCTTGATTCGTAGCAATCTGTCCATTGATGGAGGCGATTGTGGCGGGGCTATTTTCACTCTGAAAGGTGAATTCGTTGGAATGCTTTTACATGCTTTAGAAGACACTAAGGAAACCTATTTTATGCCGGCTTGGGCTTTGTATCGCGTGTTTTCAGATTTACTTATTTTTGGACGTGTTCGGTATGGCTATGTAGGGCTTAATACAACGGTTGTTTGGGATCGAAAGCGTTCTGTTAATTGTTTGCAAATAATGGATGTTATTCCTAATTCGCCAGCTGCACGTGCCGGTTTTCAAAAAGATGATATTTTGTTAAATTGCAATGGTGAAGCAATTTTTTCTCGGGAAATTTTGAAAAACTTTATGTTTGCAGCACAGCCACAACAAACCTTTCAATTTGATGTTTTAAGAGAAAGTAGTAAGCAAGTACAATGTAATTTGGTTACGGAGGAATGGAGTCCGAAAAATTAAACGGTAAGTATTAGTTGTTTTATTATGATGAAAGTTCAAGAATTACAAGAAATTGTAAAGTTAATGGAAGCTTCAGGGATTGCTGAATTAAGCCTTGAAGAAGAAAATTTAAAATTGTCCTTAAAACGTGAATCTAAGGTTCCAGCAGTTGTTTCCATGCCTCAAGCAGCACTTCCGCATCCCGTTCCTTTTACACAAGCACCTATTTTGCCTTCTGAAGTTCCGGCTCCAGTTGCTGCAGCTCCAGTCGATGAAAAAAATCTTTTTATCATCAAATCTCCAATGGTAGGTACGTTTTATTCAGCTCCGACTCCTGATAGTGCTCCTTTTGTGACGGATGGTGTTCAGGTGTCGCAGGATAGCATTGTTTGTATTTTAGAAGCCATGAAGGTTATGAATGAAGTGCATGCGGATTGTGTAGGTACGGTGGTGGAAGTTTTAGTTAAAAATGGTTCGCCGGTTGAATACGGTCAGCCCTTGTTTAAAGTTCGTTTGGGTTAAGTATGATTCGTAAAGTTTTAATTGCCAATCGTGGGGAAATTGCGCTTCGAGTTGTACGTGCTTGTCGAGAATTGGGCATTAAGACCTTAGCAGTTTATTCTGAAGCAGATGAGCAAGCATTAGCGGTTCAATTGGCTGATGAGGCTATTTGTATTGGACCTGCACCAGCAACTCAGAGTTATTTAAAAGCCGATCGTATTTTAAGTGCTGCAGAATTGGGTGATGTGGATGCGATTCATCCAGGTTATGGTTTTTTAGCGGAAAATGCGACATTTGCGGAACAATGTGAAGCTTGTAATTTAAAATTTATTGGACCTTCCTCTAAAACAATTCGAAAGATGGGGGACAAAATTTTGGCACGACAAGTTGCCATAAAAGCGGGTGTTCCAACCGTTCCCGGAAGTGAAGATACCATTACCGATGAAAAGGAAGGTTTAAAAATTGCCAACAAGATTGGTTACCCGGTTATTATTAAGGCAGCTGCGGGTGGTGGTGGAAAAGGTATGCGTATTGCTCACAATGCGGTTGCTTTTGCTAAGGAATTTCGAACGGCTCAGATTGAAGCTGAAAAGGCTTTTAATAACGGTGCAGTTTATGTGGAGAAATACATCGAAGAACCACGCCATATTGAATTTCAAATTTTGGCAGATGCTTATGGGAATGTAATTCATTTAGGTGAACGTGACTGTTCTTTGCAACGCCATTATCAGAAATTGATTGAAGAAGCGCCTTCTATTATTTTAGACGATAAGTTGCGTGAAAAAATGGGGCAAGCAGTTGTTAAATTAACAAAAGCTTGTGATTATGAAGGGGTCGGGACCATAGAATTCTTGGTCGATAAGTATGGTAATTTCTATTTTATCGAGATGAATACCCGTATTCAAGTCGAGCATACTGTGACTGAAGAAGCCATGGGAATTGATTTGGTTAAGTGGCAATTGCGAATTGCAAATGGCGAAAAGCTTACTTTAAAACAAAAAGATATTGTTTGTAAGTGCCATGCGATTGAATGCCGTATCAATGCGGAAGATCCAGAAAAGAATTTTATGCCATGTCCAGGACACATCGATTTGTATTATGCCCCAGGTGGATTGGGTGTTCGGGTCGATTCACACGTGTATGGTGGTTATACTATTCCTCCTTATTACGATAGTATGATTGGTAAATTGATTGTGACGGGTAGTACACGTTTGGAAGCCATTGATCGTATGCAACGTGCTTTGAAGGAGTATATTGTTCGTGGAATTAAGACGACGATTCCTTTGTGCAGTAAGATTATGTTGGATCCAACTTATCGTGAAGGAAAGATTACCACTAAATTTATGGAGACTTTTTTAACCAGAATCGCTAAGCAAATAAATGAAAGGATACAATGAGTAACGAAACAAAGGATGTTGTTAAAGTTCCATTTCCTAAGGTACAAGGAAATGATAGTGTAATGGGCGATATAAAAATTAATCATAGTGTGGTTGCTAATATCGTACGATTAGCAGCTCAAAATGTGGAAGGTGTTCATTCGGTCGGTGGTGGATTTGTTGAAGGAATTACCGAAATTTTTTCTAAAAAAGATTCAGAACGTGGTGTACGCGTTTCAGAGAATGAAGTAGGAGAATATGTGATTGAGGTAAAGGTTAATTTATTATTTGGATATGAATTAGCTAAAGTGGGGGAGGCTATCCAAAAAAGTGTTGCGCAACATGTGCAGCGTATGACGATGAAGCAAGTCGATCGTGTGGATGTTATTATTGATGGTGTAAGAAATGAGCCTACTCCTCAAGCCCATAAAGACGAGGAAAATTCGTAATCATGGCATTTGATTTCGGCTTGTTTTTTTCGGATTTGTGGGAATCGTGTGTATTGCATAAAGAATGGGTTTTAGGCGTTGTTGTTTTATTCTTTATTTTTTGTGCGATACGACGTCACCGGTTAAATGCTTTGCCTATAAAAACCTTTAGTAATGAGCTTGGAGAGTTTTTTGTTACGAAGAGCGCTATTCTTAAGTTAATTGAGTCGGTAGGGCTTGAAAATGAAGTTATTCGTATCAAAAAGATAAAATTAGCCAATAAAAAGAATTTATTTTGTGTTAAAGTATATGTTGTTCTTACACCTGAACAATCTTTTGAGCCCTTATCATTGCAATTGCAAGAGCGTATGCAGCAAGCCATTGTAAAGTATTGCGGTGTGGTCAAGTATGTGCGTGTAGACATCATTTTGGATGGCTTAATTAAGCACAAGCCAGTTGGAGAATAAGTTTTATGCAAACAGAGAAGAAAGTAATTGTTACCGGTGCTCAGCCTACGGGGATGTTTCATTTGGGAAATTATCTTGGAGCTGTACGCAATTGGTGTAAATTGCAAAAAGATTTTGAGTGTTTCTTTTTTTTGCCTAATTTGCATTCGATAACGTGTCCACCTTATAATCCTTCCGAATTACGTAAAAATACCTACAACATGTTGGCGCAGTATTTGGCTTGTGGCTTAGATCCTGAAGGAAGTTGTTTATTTGCTCAGTCAGATGTTATTGGCCATACGGAATTAGCTTGGATTTTGGGATGTATAACTCCAGTTGGCCAATTGTTTCGCATGACCCAGTTCAAGGCCAAAAGCGATGCAAAAGATTTTGTAGGAAGCGGTTTGCTTTATTATCCTATTTTGATGGCTGCTGATATTTTGCTTTACAATGCCGATTGTGTGCCGGTTGGAGAAGATCAAAAGCAACATGTAGAATTAACGCGTGATTTGGCTGCTAAATTCAATCAAGCGTATTCCGAAACATTCAAGTTGCCTGAACCTTACATTTTGAAGACATGTGCTCGTGTATTTTCTTTGCAAAATCCAGAGAAAAAGATGTCTAAATCCGAACCGAATCCAAAAGGCGTTGTTTTCCTTTTTGAATCTGAAGATGAGATTCGAAAGAAGTTTAAATCAGCAGTTACAGATTCTGGTAGTGGAATTTATTGCGATCCATCAAAACCTGGTATTACTAATTTAATTGAAATTCTTGCTGCAATTACTGATCAAACGATTGAAGAAATTGAATCCCAATACGGTTCCTACAATTATGGTGATTTTAAGAATTGTGTTGCTGAAGCAGTGATTGAACATTTGAAGCCTTTGCAAACACGTTATACGGAGTTGGTAAAGGATCGTAGCTATTTGGAATCTATTTTAGCTGCAGGAAAAGCCAGTGCGCAAGCTCGAGCTTCTAAAATGATGACAAAGGTTTATCGTAAAACTGGAATGCTTCCTTGAGCTATGAAGCGCTTAGAACAAGGTTTTACCCTTATTGAATTACTCATTGTACTGTTGATAATCACTTCCGTAATGGGGTTATTGTTCCCATTGGGTAATCATTTGAATAAGAAGTCTCTACAAATAAGTGTACAAGCAGATGTAGTGCGGTATCAGAATGCATTTTTGGATTATTTTGAAGCTTTTGATGCCTATCCGAAGGGTTTTCCTGTAGATGCCTGGTTTGATTTAACTCAGTGTTTTTCATCATTTGTAGACTTTTTTAACACGAAGACGGAAAATCGTTCCAATTTTTGTCGTTTTACTGCGCAGGAAATTCAAGAAAAGCAGTATCCACATTCTGTTAAATTATATTTTTTTCTATGTAAGGAAAAGGATGTTTCGGATGCTTTAGAAGGTCATCCTGGAAAAACGATACATGGGACACAGGTTCTTTATGTGATCGAATTTGAATAAAAAATTATTTTTGAGGGATTTTTTATAAAAAACTCCTCAAATTTTCTTAAAATTTTTATTCATTGTGCAATAAATAAAAGTTATTGAAGGGGGGTTAGTTCCCTTTAATGTTTTCTTCGCAATTTAAAAAAAGTTTTTATCATGTTTTCACAGATACCGTCTAGAGGTTCGTAATCAACCTGTACTTGATGATAAAGATGTAAACTTGTGTTAAAATGGATGCGGCCACCTAAACAACCTTGGATTGTATCGAAAGCGCCAAGGATGACTCGAGAAATACGTGATTTATAAATGGCTCCGCTGCACATAGGACAGGGTTCTTTGGTAATATAAAGGGTAAGGTCTGATAAGCGCCAATCACCTTTTTTCTGTGATAAATAACGTATAATTTCCATTTCAGCATGAGCAGTTGCATCTTTTCTCGCTTCGACGCAATTGTAAGCTCGTGCAACAATTTCTCCGTTGATGACCCCAATAGCACCGATAGGAATTTCGCCCGAATGCCAAGCTTTTAGCGCTTCATTAAAGGCACAACACATGAAAAAACTGTCGTTATTAGGATTAGAAACAGTTTCATCAAATGGTAAAAATGGACATTTTGGAATGAATTGCATGAAAAGTATTGTATTTTATTGTTTGTTTTAGTATACTTTTAGAAACAATTTGAGTTTTTACAATAATATTTTGGACACTTATGTTAAAAACAACGATAAAAATAGTATTGGCATTCATCGTGTTGCCCTTTTTATGGCATTGGTCTTCACGTTTTGATTGCATTCGGCGTTTAGAGGAGTCAACATTGCAGCTACGTTATCTTTTGCGTGGCGATTTAAATGAGGAAAAACTTGCTCAAAAGACATCCAAAGCCATTCCTAACGTTGTTTTTGTTACTATGGATACGAGTTCTTTAAAACAAATAGGGGAGGCACCAATTCCGTTGAGTTTTTATGCGAAAACGATGTATGCCTTACAAAAATATTCGAAATTATCGGTTTTAGTTTCAGATGTTTTCTTTTTTAATAAACATTATTCTACTTTAGTCGATGAACAGAAGGTTGTTGCTGATAAGATGACCTCTTTTCAATTTTTGCAACAAACGCCTAAATGTATTTTAGGTGCTTTATTTAATTGCGTAGGAGATTTTGATCAAACCTATTTAATGAATGAAAGACCTTTGCCGCTTATTATGCGTGGATTTGAAAATTTTGAGAGTTTAAAATTTCCACTTTGTCCCCCTAAGGATATTGTTGGTGACGATACAAAATTAGGTCTTTTAAATACGTCTATTTCTAATAATCCTGAGGATCGTATTCGTTGGATACCTTTGTTTGGTAGGGTCCAAAATCATATTTATTATACCTTAGGTTTAGAAGCTTTTCAAAAGTATAGTTACCCTGAAAGTATAATCGATATTTTTGGAGATGACGCTGAAAGTGAAACTTATGAAGGAGAACATTTGTTGCTTTTCTTAGATAAGGATGTCAGTGTTTTGCATAAAGTACCACTCATTAAAAGGCAATTGATGGAAATTAATTGGTTTTCTTCGTGGAAATCTAATAAAGATAAAAAAGTTAGCCTAGTTCAAATATTAAAGTATTTCAATGTTTTGGAAAATACTGCAAGTACAAAGACTGAAAAGCAAGAAGCTAACCAATTTTTTAAACAATTCGATAATGCTGTTGTATTTTTAGGTAATGCCTTTGATGAAAAATTATATGGTATTCGTTCTTTGGGAGATTATGAAGAAGTGCCATCCATTACTGCTCATGCGAATTTGTTTAAAACGCTTTATTGGGAAAATTATATTACACATTTACCTGAATGGAATAATTTCCTAATTGTTTTCTTCCTTAATTTCTTTGTGGCTAGTTTGACTTTGTATGGAGAAATATTTTTAAAATTTACCCGTTTATTTGTTGGATTGATTGTAACTTACTTTTTGTTAACCTTCTATTTATTTGGTGTTGCTAGTCCTACATTTCATTTATTTCTACCTATTGTTACGCCATTAGGGGCTATGTCTACATTTTTGGCTTTGGGAACATTTTATCAACTTGTTATCGAGAGGCGTCAACGAAATCGCTTAAAAAACATTTTTGGGAATTACTTGTCGCCTGAGTTGGTTTCAACTATGTTAGAACAACAAAACGATCCTCAATTGGGTGGTGTTGAGAGAAATTTAACGGCTTATTTTAGTGATATTCAGAATTTTTCAACTTTTTCAGAATTGTTACCACCGGATCTTCTTGTTACATTAATGAATGAATATTTAACGGAAGTAACAGATGTGATCATTGAAGAAGGTGGAACATTGGATAAATACATTGGTGATGCTGTTGTAGCGATGTTTGGTGCTCCTTTTGATTTAGAAAATCACCCGCTTAAGGCATGTATTGCTGCTTGTAGAATCCAAGAAAAACAAAGTGTTTTACGTGAGCGATGGACGCGAGATGGTCGATCTTGGCCACAAGAAATTTTTAGTATGCGTACACGTATTGGTTTATGTTCTGGAAATGCTGTTGTGGGCAATATGGGTTCTTCTTCACGTTTTAATTTTACCATGATGGGTGATACTGTTAATATTGCTGCTCGTTGTGAATCGGGTGCAAAAGCTTTTGGTGTTTACACTTTAGCTTGCGAAGATACTTATAAAGAAATTTTACAAGTACCTAATTCACTTGTTTTTCGTTTCATTGATCGTATCGTTGTTAAAGGTCGTCAACAGCCTTTAGGTGTCTACGAGCTTTTAGGTATGAAGCATCAATTAAAAGAGAAAACATTTGATTGTGTAGAAGTTTTTGAGCAAGGGATCCATTTTTATCTATCTCAAAATTGGGATAAAGCAATAGATTGTTTTCAACGTTCTTCAGATCTTGAACCTACTATTCCTGGACGAGATTTGGGAATTTTTACAAATCCATCTCTCGTATTGTTAGAACGTTGTCAGCATCTGAAAAGTAATCCTCCAGGAGATAGCTGGAATGGTGTTTTTGTTATGAAATCTAAATAAATTACTTTAAAGATAAAACTTGTTTTTTAGATTGTGAATCTTTATAATTAAACTGTGGACCAGTCAACTGTTGTAGATTTATCAGCAAAGGCAATGCAATTAGTTTTATTATTGTCGTTGCCGTCTATCTTATTAGCAACATTTGTTGGATTGGGTGTAAGTTTGCTGCAAGCCTTGACACAGGTGCAAGAGCAAACTCTTAGTTTTGCAGTTCGTCTTATCTGTATAACTATTGTTATTATGATTACTGCTCATTGGATGGGAACTTCATTGACTCAATATATGGATACCATATTCATTCAAATCCAACATTGGACCGGTAAGTAGATGTCAGAGCAAATACAACCGCTTTTGGATTTTATGATGATTTTGATGGTTTGTTGTAGCCGAATTCTTGGGTTTTGTTCTATATCTATATTTTTTTCTTCACAGTATTTAACAGGAACAGTTCGTCGTGCAATCATTCTTGCATTAGCTCTTCTTGTTTTACCTAAGTTTTATGCAGATGGTTACACCTTGCTTTATAAGGATCAACTTGTTTTTTTTGGATTTGCTTTAAAAGAAGTTTTGTTAGGAACCATTATCGGTTGGTTGACCAATTTTATTTTTTATGCTGCACAATGTGTAGGATTTCTTATCGATAGCCAACGTGGAGCTTCTATGGCAAGTATGTTTGATCCACTGTCGAATTCACAAACAAGCCCTTTAGGGGATTTTCTTCTAAAATTTGTTATGATTATTTCTTTTATTTGTGGAGCTTTTTTGGGAATTATTGAATTACTTTATGTTAGTTTTGAGCAAATTCCTATATTTTCAAATATTAATCTTTTTCCATCTTGGGGTACTCTTTTCTTTAACGTTCAAATGGGTACGCAATTGTTTGAGAAAATCCTACTCTTAGGAGGGCCTGTTTTCTTCCTTTTATTTTTGGCAGAATTTGGTTTAGGCTTAATTACGCGTTTTGCGCCACAGTTGAATGTGTTTTTCCTTGCAATGCCTGTCAAAAGTGAACTCGCAATGTTTTTCTTCATTTTATATTTATCATATTTAGCGCGTTATTTTTGTTTTACCTTTAATAACCATATGTTAGCTGACAAATTTATTAAGCTTTTGTTATAGTAAATGAGTGAGAAAACCGAACAACCTACACCCAAAAAGATTCGCGATGCGCGTAAAAAAGGACAAGTTGCCAACAGCAAAGATGTCACTTCAACGGCATTATTAATTGTAATTTTTACTTATTTTGGTTTGAAGCGTGAATACTTAATTGACACTATGATGGAATTAATTGTTGCGCCAACACGTTTTTTTAAAGAACCTTTTGAAGAAGCCTGGTTTGAAGTTTTTTGCGTGGGCTTGATGGCTGGTGTAAAAGTGGTACTTCCACTTGTATTACTTGTTTTTTGTACAGCAGTTATGGCAAATGTTTTGCAAATCGGTTTATTACTTTCTGGAGAATCCATAAAGCCGGACATCAACAAATTAAATCCTATGTCAAAAATAAAACAGATTTTTTCGATAAAAAACTTAATTGAATTTCTAAAGTCTGCAGCAAAAATTATTTTTTTAGGAATCTTGCTTTATTTTGTTATTAAAAATACGATTGATCCTTTGATAAAAATTCCTTTTACACGTGTTAAAGATTTTATAACCATTTTGCCGGGTATTATGAAAACTTTTGCAATGAATGTAGGTTTTGCTTATGTTGTTGTCGCATTTTTAGATTTTATCTTTCAGCGTCATAATCATATGAAACAACTTATGATGACTAAAGATGAGATAAAACGTGAGTATAAGGAGTCTGAAGGTGATCCAATGATTAAAGGGAAACGTAAGCAATTTCACCGAGAGTTGCTACAAGGTGGTCCTGCTCAAAAAACAAAAAAAGCTTCGGCTCTCGTTGTTAATCCAACACACTATGCAATAGCACTTTATTACAATGAAATTATAACACCTTTACCAATTGTTTTGGCAAAAGGAATTGACTTCCAAGCACAAGTTATGAAAAAAGTTGCACGTGAATTTAATGTGCCTATTATGGAGAATGTTCCTTTGGCGCATGCGTTATATGATTTAGCTGAGGAAGGCCGTTATATTCCTCGAGAATTGATCGAACCTGTAGCACATGTTATTCGTTGGGTTCAAGAGAAAAAAGAAGAAGAACAAGCTGCTTTGGAAGAAGGTTTTTAATGAGAGAGTAGGAGAACGGCTTAATCACCATCTCTTAAAGATCAAACCTGCTTTATAGCAGGTTTGGTATAATTAAGGATTTAAATACAAATATTAATCTTGCAGAAGAAGTTTATCGCAATCCTTACCTGGGAAGAGGATTTGGATAGTAGCATTATCATCCTGAACAATGATTTCCAACTTACTACGCCATTTGGCAACAATATGTTGATATTCTTGAAAATTGATTCCCAGCTCGACTTCGTCCCCTAATTTTTGGTCATTGATAAACATATCATTGATGGCTTTTGCCGAAAAACTACCGTTAGCAGCCTGTAACAGCATTTGCGTGTTTCCGAGCAGGTCGTGGTTGATGGAAATCACGATTGTATTACAACCGTTCGGTAAGGCATGCTGACAAGTATTGAGTAAGTTATTGATAATTCTGTACAAAAGTATCGAATCGACGCGTGCCAAAAACGTTTCATTGGCTTGCAATTGGATTTCGAGGTTTTTGTGTAAAATTTTTTGTTTTTCAATGCAGTTAATGACGCATTGGTTCAGATCTTCTAGCTTTAATTGAGGGTGATTTTTTAAACTTCCAACAATAAAATTATCGATATAATTACCTATTTCATTGGCAACATTTTTGAGAATTTGGCTTTCTTTTTCATCCAATTCTATCGTTTTTTTATTTCCAACAATCAGGTGAAATACCATTAAGGGTGACATCAAATCATGCGATAAACTCCGAGCCATATCGTAACGTTCGTGATAAATAGCTAGTGTTTTTTCGTGTTGTAGTATACGTAAATTAGAATGAATCAAAAATAAAACAGCTAAGAACCCTAACAAATAGAACAAATGATGCCAACCAAACATACTTATCCAATTAATTTTGTTGCCCATTTGTATGAAAGTAACTAAGGTTATTAGCCCAATAAACCCACTAGTAATCATTAATTTTGAGGTATGTTCTTTTTTGACACTCATAAACATAACCATGAGTGATAATGTGAGCGTTATCAAACTTAATCCATTTTCTTTAGATGTTAATAGAAGGTAAGCTGATGTAACCGGCAAACAAAAGAATAAAGTTGTTAACTTGAGCCATTTGAAGCGTTTTTCTTCAGCAAAAAATTCTAAAGATCCTCCGAAAATAAGCAATATCGCCATGGTACCGTTTACAAGCGTTAGCAATAATTTTGAATAAGTTAAAACACCACTTCCAAATATAAGCGGCATCAATTGCAAAAACACGAGGCATAAACCTAAAATAACATTATTGCGCATTTGTAAAGCACGCATGTTTAGTTGTTCCTTTGCTTGTGCTTGTTCCTTTTTATGTATCTTTTTCAATTCTTCTTCTGAAAATACCCTTTGCCGTCCTCCTAGGAAATAGAAGAAAAGTACCGTTATAACATTGGCAAAGAATCCAGGGAATAGACCATCGATCTTGGTAACCGGTTTTATGTTTAAAT
>CAZOPT010000019.1:0-14425 GCA_964582055.1 uncultured Opitutales bacterium | reverse complement strand
CTTTATTTTTTAGTAGCTCATCTTTCGCAAGTTTAAAAAATGCTTTTAACCCTTTTGAGTCTAATTTTTTAACAGAATCAAGATCCAAATGGTTTTCATTAAGTTTGTTTTTTATCTCTTCCTTTACCTTTATATATTCTTTTGCACGCACAATAAAACCATTATGTGCTTTACATTTGTTATTTTTCGCATAGGACCTCGCTACAACACGCTTATGATGAGAAAAAATAAGGTTATTAACCCCTTTTTTTATTTTATCGCCAATACTTTTCAGAAACGTTGGTGGTTCATGTTTTTCAACTCCAGAAGTATTTACTGGAGTCGTTTGTTGGGAATCAATTCTAATTTGTAATGATTCTTTAGGTCCTTCTACTGACATATTAATTCCTCTCTATGCCCCATTAATCGAATCGAAAACCTCTTTTCGGAAGATTTTAAAGGTTGAAGGCGCTTCAATACCGACTTTGGTGCGGTTTTCTTCAATTTTTGTGATTTTAATTTCTATTATTTCTCCGCTTGAAGAGACGACGATAATAGATTCATCTAATTTTCTACTGAGTACAAGCATGGTGTCCTTTTAGTTGAATGTAACTGTTTATGGTCATAAGATTTCACGGATTTTTGAAAGCATAACTTGATGGCCACTTTTCCCTGGAAAAACTTGTTGAAGTACGGATGAATTGATCATTTGTGCTTGCCCTAGTAATTTTTGCTGAACTTGCGTCTTACTTTTAATACGCAAGCGTAACGCAATAATCTCATCAACAAGGGCTTTAAATAGCGATTTTACTTCTTCAGGAACAAAATTTTGAAGTTCGTTAAGTTGTATTTCTTCACATCCATGCAATTCCGCTAATTGCTGCATAAAAGCCGTTCTATCAGCCGTAGCGAGTTGATTCGCAGGTAATTGTGCTTCGATCTTTGACGTCGCCTTTAACAACGAAATCGGATTATGTTCCGCTAAACAGTTTTGCTGCTCATAAATGAGAATTAAAAGCGCACCATATTCCTCAATTTCCTTACGAAAAGCTTCTGCCAACTGCTCAAAATTAAATTCATGCTTCTTTCTTTTATTCATAGCTTCCCTTCGTTTGTGATGACATATCGATTGAATTTTTATCGAAATTATTTGTATAAATCCTATTACTAAAGGCTTGATTTGACTTTAAATAAATAGTTTTAACTTCAGCTTTTAAAGGTAAGATTTGGCACATCAGCAGGTAAAGTAACAAAAATAAAAATGCAAGTGGATAAGACATATTAATTTGTGTTTGGATTTATAAGTATCGATGAACTTAAACTTGAACCTCGTTTAAACAAAGGCTGGAAAGTGAAAATCATTAAAAAACTTTCCTGAGAAAACAAACTATAAACGGGTATTAATGCTGCCTTTTTTTTGCCCGAAAGATCCAATGTTTTTTCAGTCAAATATGGAAATAACAATGTTTTTTCCCCTATAAGAACGTTTGACTGACTAACGTCGAAGAACCCCTTACTATTCACACTCTTTTCAGTCGGGACTTGAGTTGATAAATTTAACTTCAAGTGAGGAGTTAAAAGGTAGCGAGAGATTTTAACCTTTGCTTGCTCTATAATTTCATTAAATACTCCCTCCTTAGAGTATTTTGTAAGAAGATTAGGTTCAAGCTTAAGTTTCATCATAAATAATTTAAGCAAAGTTTATGCCAAAATAAGCTTGTATTTAAAACGAACCTTCTTACCTTAATGTTATGTCAAATTTAAACGTAAAAATTACACTTATAGCTTGTTTAATAAACACAGTTTTACCTGAAGTTTTTGCTAAAACAAGAATTATGGGACGTGCACGTTGTTCGGAACATCAAATGCGTTCTTACTTGAAGCAACACCATCCAAAAATAAATAAAAAATTTTTGGAATTACCACGTTTGTATCTCGAAGAAGGTAAAAAAGAAGGTGTAAGAGGAGACATCGCTTTTGCTCAAAGTTTATATGAAACAGGATTCTTTAAGTTTGGTGGAGATGTGCGTCCTGAAGAAAATAATTTTGCAGGTATTGGTGTTGTTAACAATGGTGCCAAAGGAAATACATTTAAAACTCAACGGGAAGGAGTTCGCGCTCAAATTCAACACCTAAAAGCTTACGCCTCTAATAAAAAGTTAAATGGTGAATGTATCGATCCTCGATTCACTTATGTAAAACGAGGCAGCGCACCTTGCGTCGAAGATCTCGCTGGTTGTTGGGCTTATCCAGGCTTCGATATTAAAAAGTATAAAACATTGAAAATGGCTCAAAAAAAACGCGATACTTATGGTCATGCCATTTTACGTCATTATCGTAATATATTGAAGTTAGAACGCATTCCTAAAAAATCATTCAAATAAATGAGATATTTCTCTTTACCATAACAGATTTACAAATGTATCCTGCCAAGTGGTCTAATAGTAATTTCTTCCGTTAGCTCTTGATGTGAAAGCACAGGTAATTCATAAACTTCCATTTCGATGAGCTTACGAACATAACGTCGAATATCCATTGAAGTAAGCAATACGGGGCGATTTTCAAGACGATTTAAGTCACCTACTTCATCTTTAACTGCTTTTACAACTTTTTTAGCACTCGGGGGATCTAGAGCCAAATAACTTCCAGCAGAAGTTTGACGAATAGCTTTACGGACCATTTCCTCAATTTTTGGATCTAGCAAATAAACCGAAAGAACATTGCTACCTGCACTAAATTTGTAGCTGATATAGCGGCGGAGTGTTGAGCGAACATAATCTGCTAATAAAACAGGTTCTTTCTCTTTTTGTCCCCAATCAATAAGGCATTGAAAAATACTTCTTAAGTTACGAATAGAAATTTCTTCCTGCACCAAACGCTGAAAAATATCTGTAATCTTCTGAATCGGCAATACACGTTGAACTTCCTTGATGATTTCTGGGTAATCTTGTTCCATGTTTTCTAGTAAAAACTTACATTCTTGAATACCTAAAAATTCGCTTGAGTAACGTTTTAAAATATAAGACAAATGATACGTTAAAATTTGAGGCGTTCGCATATAAGCAACGTTGGCACCGTTGAGTAATTCTATTTCACTTTCAGGAACCCACAATGAAGGCAAATGAGGTAAAATATTTTCCTCTTCTACATAATGAACACCTAACATCTCCAAATTTTCTTTGGTTTCCCGAGCAATGACATGTTTAGGTAAAAGCTTACCACGTGAAATTGGTACTTCATTGATCAATATACGATAAGAATTTTGTGGAAGGGCACCGTTAAACCGCAAATGAATTCCAGGGAAAGGCACTCCCAAATCGTGGTAAAGGGCTCGTCGAACTTGAATCAATTGCTCATTTAAAACATCTGGTTCAATACTATCTTCAATCGATCGTTCCACGTCTAATAAAAGTGGAGTTGCCACAGAAAATTTGTCCGAATCCGTATCTTCACTCGCTTCATGAGAAACTTCAGGCGCTTTATGTTGAACTTTAGTGGGTCCACTTGCAACTGATTTTCGTTTACTCGATTTTGAATTATTAAGTGCATAACCAATACTTATAATACCAACAGCAAGCACAAAAAATGGTAATTTAGGAAAACCTGGCATCAACATCATTCCAACAACCATAACACCACCCAAAAGTAAAGCCTTCGGTTGTCCTAAAAATTGTGATCCGATATCTTGACCTAAAACTGTATTTTCGCCAGAACCTACTTTAGTAACAATAATACCTGCTGTAATCGCAATGAGAAGTGATGGAATTTGAGAAACAAGACCATCACCAATAGTTAAGATGGAATAAGTCGTAACAGCTTTTCCCAATTCCATATTTTTTTGGGTAACGCCAATAATAATACCTGCTACAATGTTAATCGCTGTAATAATAAGTCCTGCAATCGCGTCCCCTTTAACGAATTTCATCGCACCGTCCAATGCACCATACAATTGGCTTTCTTTTTCTAAATTCGAACGGCGACGTTTAGCTTCATCCATGTCGATTGTACCCGCACGCATATCAGCATCAATACTCATCTGTTTACCAGGCATAGCATCCAAAGTAAAACGAGCTCCAACTTCAGCAACACGCTCAGCACCTTTCGTAATAACCAAGAAATTTACCAAAAGCAAAATAAGAAAGACTACTGCTCCAACCACGAAATTTCCACCAACTACGAAATTTCCGAATGTATAAATGATTTCACCCGCATGAGCATACAGCAAAATCATACGTGTTGTTGTAATGTTCAAAGCCAAACGGAACAATGTTGTAAATAACAACATACTTGGAAAAGTTGAGAATGACAATACATTGGGAATGTATAATGCCATCATGAGCAAAACGACTGAAATTGTAAGATTCAAAGCGAGCAAAGTATCGAGAACAGCCGGCGGAACAGGCATAATCATTAAAGCAATAACCGCTACAACCAATACCGCTAAAAAAACGTCATTAAAACGTGAATATTTTGTAACAAATCTCTGTAAATTATTTGCAAGACTCATTCTTTTACTTGCCTCAGTTTTAAATAGTGATGTAACATTTTACGAGATTCATCTTGTTGTTTCAAATCCCATAAAATTTTACTGTTTATATAAAAATAAGCTACTTTTTGTGCATGCGGCAATGTTTCATGATCAATGGAGCTTAACACTTTAAGAGCTTCATCAAATCGCTTTGCTTTGTGTAAACAAGATGCTAAAGCCAAAGCAATTTTCATATTTTTAGCAGTATGCAAACGTAAAATTCTAAACAGTTGAAGCGCTAAATCGAATTTTGTCTGTTGCATATACAAGTAAGCTAACAAATACAAAAATTCTATTTGCTCTTCCTTTAAACCATCCATGTAATCATTCTATTATTAAAAAAACAAAATGTAAATACTTTTTTAAAATATGCAGATTATAAAAGATTTAACTCGCGATATCTGCCAAGCTTAATGGATGTCCAAATTCTAAATCCTTTTTAGCGGTTTTCCCAAGAATCTGCTCCCAATATCGTGGGTGTAAACCAAAATGTGGTCGAATGATCTTTACATTTTCACTCGAAAAAAACTCTCCCTTTTTTATCGGTGCAGAAACATAAATAGAACGACGGAATTTTCTACGACTTTCTTCTTTTTTGGTAATAATTAATTGATCATCTCCCAAACCTTGAAAAAGACGACGACCTTCTTTTACCATCTGCGCAAATTCCTCTGGATCGAGCGAAAAATCGCCATCAGCTGCATCGCTACTACGCGACAAAATAAAATGTTTTTCTATAAGGGATGCCCCCATGGCTATACCACCCATTACAACCGAATGCAAAACCGAATGATCCGAAATTCCTACAGGACAATCAAAAGTTTTTAAATAGTCTAAACACTTTAAATTACAGCCTGTTAAATCATCTGAATGAGCTCCAATACACTTTAACAAAAGCAATTCTTTACAACCATTATCACGTAAAGTTTGAACAGCTTCTTCGATTTCTTCTTTAGTTGATAATCCCGTACTCAACAAAATAGGTTTCCCAGTTTCTGCCACTTTTTTTAATAAAGGAATGTGGTTCATTTCGAATGAAGCAATTTTATAAGCAGGTGGATGAATTGTCTTTTCTAAAAAATCAACCGCAGATTCATCAAACGGTGAGCTAAATAACGTAATTTTTATTTTTTTCGCAAATTCTGCTAACTCCTCATGCCATTCCCAAGGTGTATAATTCGCTTTATATAAATCATATAAATAAGCATTTTTCCAGGGTCCTTGAGTACTAAATTGCTCATTTCTAACGGGTAAAGTTACTGTATCTGCTGTATACGTTTGTAGTTTTACAGCATCTGCACCACTTTTTTTAGCTGCGCGTATCATTGCACGCGCTTGCTCAATACATAATTGATGATTTGCCGAAAGTTCCGCAATAAAGTAAGGCGAATAAGCTTCGCCTATCTTTCTGCCCTCAATGGTTATGCAAGTTTTTTGTGTCATTCGAAGAAGTTTGTATTAATTTTAATAAGTCCAACTGCCTTATTAGTGTATCACCTTCCTCGTATTTCTGCAACTGTTTTTTATAACTCTTTAATATAACTTCATCTTTTCTTTGTTCTGCAATGGAACAAAGCGCATACAAAGATTGTGCACGCAAGTATTTAAATGTGCATTTATTGAGCTCTAAAAACAATTTTTCTGCCATGTCTAACTGACCGATTTGCAAGTAACCAAAAGCACAACCAGCTAATGCTTGTTCTTTTAAGGGAGAAGTTTTTAAATAATCACGTGCTTTTTGGAAATACAAAATAGATTTTTCAATTTCTCCAGCATCCCATAAAGTATGCGCATTTTCTAAAAAAACAAACCCTTGCAAATTACGTAATGCTTTTGGGTGAGATTGCTCAGCCCATTCCACACGATTTTGAAGAGTTGTTAATTGAGCATAAGTCTTGGCATGCTTTTTTGCTCTCCAATCACTCCAAGCATTCAACAATAAATAAGCTCCCCATGCAAAGACTAAAATAAGCCCTAAGCGAAGCAAACAATAGCCATATTGACTTAACCAATTCCAAATTTTCTTTTCCGTAGAAACAACCTCGACAACTTCTACTTGCTCCAAATTCTCACCCTTCTTCATAAGATAATTAATCCTAACAGAATTTTTACAAACAAGTCAAGAAACAACCGCTAATATTGCGAAATCTTAATAATATAACTACTTTAATTTAAAAACTTGCTCCAATGAATTTGTTCTAAGAATTGCCACGCAGCATCTGAATAAGGAGCAGCATTTAGGCAATCAAGTGTACGCTTTAGATGTGTTTGCGACAAAACAGGGAATTTTATCTTTGAAATCAAGTGGATCAAAGGTTTTGTTGAAGCAAATCCAAATCGTGCAATAAGTTGTGTTGCCCGTAAAACACGATAAGCATCTTCTGTAAAACGCTTATTAATAGGATATAATTGTTTTGTTTTTATAGCACTTACTCCATTGAACGGATCCTTTAATTCACAAGTTATCGGATTCCAAGCAAGCGCATTGATAGTAAAATCTCTACGTAATGCAGCTTTATGAAAAGATAAATTGGGCAACAAAATAGCTTTGAAGCTATTATAACGTTTACCAATGCAGTATTCTATCCGTGGCAAAGAGAGATCCATACCTTCACATTTGAAGACACCAAATTTTGGAAATTCTGCTTTGCAGATGGGTTTACAAAGTGTTTTTAATACATCGTAAGGTAAATCAAAAACCTCAATGTCTACATCCGATACCGATTTTTCTTTCAGGAAACAATCGCGTACCCAACCACCAATGATCCAAGCATTTCCACCATTTGCATGAATTTTCTTACAAAAATCCAAAACATGTGTGGATAAATTTTGTTGAAAGATGTTAAACATTTTTAGGTTTTTTACCCCAGAAATGTTCTTCTAAGCCCAAACATAAGTTATGATAAATTGGTAAATGCAACTCTTGAATTTTAAAAGTTTCTTCTTCTGGAACACAAATACAGCAACTACAAAATGATTTTAATACACCACCACTTTGTCCTGTTAAACCAACAACAGACATTCCTTTTGCCTGAGCCACTCTAGCTGCATTCAAAATATTTTGGGAATTCCCAGAAGTACTCAATGCCAAGAAACAATCACCTGTTTGTCCCAAACCCCAAACCAGTTGCGCAAAAGCCCAATCAGGTTCACAATCATTGCTATAAGCGGTTAAAATTCCACTTAAATTTGGTAAAGGAATGACGGGCAATGCATGTTGTAAGTGAATCACCAAATCCTGCGACAAAGAAGGATCCGTAAGAGTATTAGGGCCTTTAAACGCCTTCAATAGCTCTCCAGCAATATGGTCTGCATCGGACGCACTACCACCATTACCTGCAACAAGTAATTTCCCTTTGCCTGCAAAGGTTTTGCATAAAATAGCAAAAGCATCACCAATTGCGTTACGGCAAACTTCCAATTGCGGATATCGCGTAAACAGTTCGATCGTTCTACTGTTCTGCATAATGCACAATTTTAGCGAGCAAAGCTTCTTCGGTTAAAAGACCAACATGGGTTTCTACACATTGACCCTTTTTGAAAAAGAGCAATGTAGGAATGCTACGTACTCGATAACGCTGTACCCATTCTTGTGCATCCTCATCCTCAATACTCATTTTGCCAATTGCGACGGATTTTTGCTCTGAAATTTTCTCTAAAATAGGCATTAAGGCACGACAAGGGCCACACCAAGGGGCCCAAAAATCAACAATTGCAAAAGGCTTTTGGGTAAAAGTTTCAAAAGTCTCTTTAGTTAAAATCTCCATAAAATTAAAAGGGCATGCAGTTAACATGCCACTGGTTTACTTATTTTCAGCTGGTTATTCTTCAACTTCAACAGGAACTTCTTCTTGCGAAGTTAGCGCTTCTGAGCAATTTTCACCTGTACAAACTACAGGAACTGATTTTGTATCTTTATTTTCTTCAGTTTCAGCAAAAGCCAAAGCGCTCAAGAATAGTGAACTTCCGAATACAATTTTATTAAGCATATTTTTCATAATAGATCAATAAACTGCTAAAAGTGTAATACACTTAAGCTTTTAATCAACAAAATTTTTTGATTCAATTTCATAAATTTGTTCGCGTCGTTTACAGTGCCGTACATCTTTATCCAAATCTGTTGTTAAAAAAGTTTCTATAAGTGTTTTTACCTGAATAAAGTCTAAGGTTCCCGACAAACATAGTACATTAATAGCGTTATGCTGACGTGCTTTTACAACAGTATCGGATGTTGATAAACAAGCAGCATAAATTCCCTTAAATTTGTTAGCCACTATACACATACCAACCCCCGATCGACAAATCAAAACCCCAAAGGCATCTTTATTTTTCTGTACTTCTTGAATTACACTCTGGGCAATCTCTGGATAATCACAGGAGTTTGCATCAAAAGTTCCCATATCTTTTAAGGTGATATTTGCCAAAGACAGTTTGTTAAGAATCTCTGTCTTCAACTTAAAACCACCATGATCAGCACCTAAATAGACCGTTTTCATTGTTGAGTATTGCCAGTGTTTTTGGGTTGGACATGGATACAAATCGCACGATCACGTTTCAAATAAAGGCGAGCTAAACGTTGAACATCGTCCGTTGTTATAGCTTCATAATGCTTAATAATATCCTTCATCCATGCATCTTTTTGTGGATATTGCTGAATATTTTTTATAAGCTCAAGCCAGAAAACATTGGTTTCCATTTGCCGTTTTAATTGATTGATATAAGGTTTTATTGCACGATCTAATTCATCTTGCAAAACACCTGCATTGGCAATCGATTCCGCAATTTTTAATGTACGATCGGTAATATCATCCAATTTTTTAGGATCTACAAAAATCAAAGACGTCATACTTCCCCGATTTTCCCAAACTTCATTAGTTATGAGATCGACTTTTGGCGAATAGGTATCTCCTAGTGCTTGTCGAATTTCAAAAACAAGCCGGTTTCGTAGAATAGATTTTAAAATCGTTAAAATACGTGTATGTTCCTGATTCCAAACCGATTCTGTAGGCCAAACAATAAATGAAATGGCTTTGTCGATGACGGAGTCAAAAGTAAAGATTTTCGTTTGAGCTTCTGGCCAAGCTAATTTTTTGTAATCTTCGGGAAGTTTCTTTTTTTGTGCATCACGTTCATCCAATCGCCCTAAAGTATCTGTCAAAATATCAACAACTTCATTGCGATCAAAATCTCCGACTAGAGTTAATTCCATGTATTGTTTTGCTAATACGGGAGCTAAAAGCTTACGAGCTTCTTCAAAAGTACGTTCAAAAAGAATTGCTTGCTCTGGATAGCTAAACCGTGGATCATTCAACGTCAAAAACGGAGTGACTTTGTCCTTAAAAATACCTTCTGGTGTCTTTGAAAACTTTTCATACCAAGTTGGCAAACATTTTCTAAATTCCGATAAGCCATCTTCTCGATAACCCGGCTCAACCATATAGGCTCCAATAAGCTCCATTTGCTGACGAAAATTTTCTCGATCCGTAAGCGCCTTAAAACAAAATCCATTAACATCGACATCGAAATCCAGCGAAATAAGTTTACCATCAAAAATACGATTCAAAGTTTGCTGATCACATTGCTTTAAGCCACCAGAAATAAAGGAAGAACTTAATAGGTAGTGTATGCCAGGATAGGGTGAGTTTTTTAATTCTAGAAGACCATTACCAATTGCTAAATGTACCAAAATACGATTTTTTTCAAAGTCCGTCTTTTTTAGATTAATTCGAAGATTATTGTTTAAACGCAAACACTCTACCCCTAGATTTTGATGATCATACCGATCGATAATTGCTACTTTTCGATCTTTTACAAATGGTGATTGAAAGGTATAGGTTTGATAAGCTTTTTCCAACGTTAAAACTTCTTTTTGACTGTTTTCAAATACATTTAATAAATCTTTTTCAGAAAAATCTGCATTAAATGGTCCACTTGCGAACAATGCAATTTGGTTTTCAGCCCACAAATCTTTCCATAAACTTAAACAGTAGTCGGGCGTTATTGTAAAAGCAATTTGATTAAAATAGTCTAATTGTTGTTGCGAAGATAAAACAAATCCTAAATCCATAAATTGGTAGACCAAGCGATTTGCCGCTTCTTTAACGGTATCGTTATCTTCAGTTTCAGCATGCGTCTTTAAATTGCCACAAAAAACTCGTTTAGCATCTTCCAATTCAGCTTGTGAAAAACCAAATGTAGAAATGCGACGGCTAAATTTTTCAAGTTCCTTGACTAAAGTAAAAACATGCTCTTTAGTGCAGCAAAAAGTTAAGTCACAACCTTCCAAATAATTTAAATCAGAACCATAAGTACAATAAGCATTTTGCAAGTTGGTCTTTTTCTTTAAGCTTTCTAGGCGGTAATGAAGCATAGTTTCAATCAATTTCCAGGCACAATTTTTACGTAAATCACCTAAGGTTTTAATCTCTCTTTTAACTGTTTTTTGGGCCCTTAATAACAATGTTACATTAGGTAATTCCGTATCTTTGTGAACACCAACTGAGAAAGTCTGTTTTTTTAGATAACCTAAATCAGGATTTTTTAATGCTTTTTTAGACTTAGCAGCTTTGTTAAAAACTTCGTTTACAAGCTTTTTTATCGAATCAAAATTCGCATCTCCTGTAACGATTAAACACATGCGATCGGTTGTATACCAGCGCTTATAAAATTCAAAAAAGTCATTTTGTTGAAAAGCATTAATGGTAGATTTTGTGCCAATAACAAAACGTTTAGCTAAAAGCATTTCTGGACAAAAAAACTGTACAGAGGCTTTATAACTACGATAATTTGCATTATCGCGAGTCCTCATTTCAGATAAAATAACTCCGCGTTCACGATCAATTTCTTGAGGTAAAAATAAGCATCCAAAACCTTGATCATAAAGTACTGTCAACCCTTCTCGTAAGCTTTGTTCTAAATTATTTGGTAGATCAATTTGGTAAACAGTATACAAATAACTTGTAAAAGCGTTTGTATCATTACCAAAACCCATTCCATTTTTTTGAAAGTACTGAATCAAGGTCCCTGGCTTAAAATGCGTTGTTCCATTAAAGGTCATGTGTTCAATAAAATGAGCAATTCCATCGTGGTGGTTTTCTTCCATAGCTGCCCCTGCATTTACCATGAGCCGCAAACTAATACGTTCCCCTTTTTTAGGTAAGAAATAGTAATGAATGCCATTCTTTAAAACACCTTGTTTTATCTGTGGATCTTGCTTAAGAGGTTTACGTAACAAATCCCTGGCAGTACGAGATGTTGCCGAAACTTTTTGTATCGAAGGAACAAGCGCAGAACGTCCTAAGCTCAAGTTCAAACAAGCTAATAAAGCAAATAAGATGTAGGTAATTGTTTTCATGCGTTAGAAGATGGGGTTAATAAAAGTGTGTTAGCCAAATTTTCTCGTAAATAAGGTGCACAACGATCATAAAATGTATCCAAAGAAATCGCATCTATTTGTTGATCATAAGCAAGCCAATGCTCGATAGATAAATCCAATAAGGCATTATAACCGACACCAAAAGCTTTACGTCCAATTGTTTGAAGACGCAATTGACGATTAACTTTTAAGCAGGTTTTACACAAATCAAATTCTTCTTGAGTCAATTTCCTCTCTAAAACACGTCGAATACCTTTAAACATTTCTTCTTCGACAATACGGACTTGCTCTTTTTGGGTACCTGCAAATAAACAAAACATGCCATTTTTTAAACCCAACAAGCGTGTAGCTCCAACCGTATAAGCTAATCCACGTTTTTCGCGTACTTCCTCAACAAAAGAGCTTGAAAGGCCATTAAAAAGTTCTTCTAGAATTTCACCAATATAAAAATCTTCTTCTGCTATTCCAGCGATTGGATAGGCACTGAATACCATAGCTTGTTCTTTATTGAGTACATCCTCAATTCTTCGAGCTTCTAACGCTGGAAATGGATCCGTAACAACTTGAAAGGTTTTTTGCGACAATTTTTCACATAAAGGCCTTAGCATTTTCAATAAGGTTGACGAATCTAATTGAGAAACGACCGATAGAATACAATTATGGGCAACAACGATTTGCTCAAAATAATTTTTTATGTCTTCCAAACTTATCGCTTGAACACCTTCTGCATTGCCCAATTGGCCAATATTGTAAGGATGTTCTTGGAAGAACTGTTGACGAATCTTTTGGAAGCCTAAGTAAAAAACATCATCTTTTAATTCTTGCAATGCGGCTAATTGTGCTTGTTTTTCAATTTCAAATACTTTTTCTAAAAACAGTGGTTCTGTGAGAGCGTTCTGTAAAATTTTACAACCTAACACTGTATCTTTGGCCAATACTTCCAATGAAAAACCTAAATGATTAACCCCCGAAAAGCTATTTATTTGTCCACCAATAGCTTCGATTTGTTCAGCAATTTCCAAAGCCGTTTGCGATTTAGTGTCCTTAGTAAGTAAAGTGGCTAGAAGTTGGGTTATACCTCGCCTATTAACGGGTTCATAAAGGCAGCCTCCTTTAAATAAAGCCTGTACATGCGTTTTTGGAAAATCCGTACACCGTTGAATAAAGATTTTTACGCCAAAAATCTCAAAAACTTCAATATTTTCTTGAGCATCACAGGGAGAAGTTATTGTTTTAGCCTCTGCTTGCTGCATAGGTGGTTCCAAAGCCACTCGTGTGCAAGAAATTTCTTTAAAATACTTAGATACAATAGATTTTACCGAAGCAGCACTTAGGTCTTGTAATTGCTCTAAGTAATGTTTGGGATAATTTTCATCACCCAAACTAACTTCTGCCCAACCCACGTGATGTGCTTTTCCAGAAACGGTTTTACGTGTATCTAATTCGGCCATAAGAGCTCGATTAAAAGCTTTTTGAACACTGGCTTCCGACAAACCTGCTTCGACCCATTCCGGCAAATAAGTTTTAAGGGTTTCCTCCACGCTTTCACGCTTTCCAGGATCACATGTGTATTGAATCCAAAATAGGCCCTGCCCATTTGCCATCCAAGAAGATACGTCTATGCTATATACTAATTGCTTTTCTTCGCGCATCTTTTGGTATAAAATAGAACTTTCACCATCCCCTAAAATGCTTGCTAAAACTTGTAATCGTGCACCATCCTTATGACCTATACCCGGTATTTTGTAGGCTATAGCTCCACGAACTAATTGATAATCTCCGTATTCTTGATAGGTACGTTCAGCTAATTGGAAGGGTTCTCTTGGAATAAAGACAGGCGTTACACATCGAGGTGTTTTTTGTCCTAAATATTCTTGCACTTTTTCTTTAACAAATGTTGTATCAAGCGCTCCAGCAAGCACTAAAGTCATATTATTGGGGGCATAACGTGATTGCCAGTAACACATTAAATCATCACGTGTCAATTTTTCAAATAGATTGCGTATACCAATAATTGGATAACGATAAGGATGTTGGCGAAATGCAGTTTCAAATAAAATCTGACTAAGTCGGTCATCAGGATCATCATTGCTCATGTTAATTTCCCTCAGAATAACTTCTCTTTCCTTAACAAGTTCTTTTTCTGGAAAGATAGAATGAAAAAGCAT
Source organism: uncultured Opitutales bacterium (assembly GCA_964582055.1). Classification (GTDB taxonomy): domain Bacteria; phylum Verrucomicrobiota; class Verrucomicrobiia; order Opitutales; family UBA9783; genus JBKSMP01. The sequence goes on along the minus strand of CAZOPT010000019.1, from coordinate 375 downwards.
ATCGCTTAAAATATCTAGTCCTTTTTCGAAAGAATCAATACTCCCATCATACGTATAAACGGTGCGATCAAAAGAAGTATAGGCATTTATTTTTGCCCCTTGAGCTTGAGTTTCTTTGAAAATATCTGTGTAATTCCGGCGTTCCGTTCCCTTAAATACCATGTGCTCAACGAAATGCGAGATACCTGACCCTAAATAATTTCCTTCGTCAATACTGCCAGTTTTAACCCACATTTGAAGCGCTAAAACACGCGTATTTTCTGTTGGTAAAAAAATAACAGAAAGCCCATTATCCAATTGAAAACGAACCGATGAAAACGATAAAAAAGACTCTATTTGCGACCCCATGAACATTTTTATTATCTTGTAGAAACC
>CAZOPT010000018.1:0-15638 GCA_964582055.1 uncultured Opitutales bacterium | reverse complement strand
ATTGGAACAATGGGAAAGGGCACGAACAAGTACAAATGTTGAGTCCTTTCGAAGTGTTTTTCCCGAATAATAAAATGATAAGAGAAATTTATACGCCATTATTTAGCTTGTATCGTTACGAAAAAGACGGAAATACGATTCGTCAAAGTTTTCTTTTTAAGCTTTTTTATGAGAAACAAGATCCTTTGGGGCAACATTTAAAGTATTCTATTTTTCTAGAATATAAGAATAGGCCACAAGAAAAGTATTTTTCTTTATTGAAAGGATTATTGGAATATAAGAAAGTAAAAGACCAAAAGTCTTTTCGTATCTTTTGGATTACGTTAAAGAAAAAGGATAGATCAGGGAAAGATTTGAAAGTATTATGAAGGTATTAAAAGATTGGCATTATGCATTCAGCTTGTTTTGGTATTCCTTGAATGAATTGCGGTATTTGCCACGCCAACTTTCGCGCTGTTTGGAACATAGCTGCAATATGGGTTATAAGACATTCCCAATTGTTGGAATTTTAAGTTTGTTTATGGGAGGCATTTTAGCTTTACAAACGGGTTATAGTCTAAGTAAACTGCCCGGAGCTCAAACATTTTTGGGAAGCATTGTCGGACTTTCAATGTGCCGAGAATTAGGGCCTTTAATGACGGCATTTTTACTAACAGGACGTGTAGGATCTGCAATCACTGCAGAATTGGCATCGATGTCTGTTTATCAAGAAATTGATGCCTTGCGTACAATGAATCTCTCACCAGTACGTCTTTTGGTTATGCCTCGCATCGTTGGTGGTTTACTGATGATGCCATTCTTAACCATGTTTTCAAATGTTCTTGGTTGGATTGGTGGTTGGTTTGTTGTAAAAACGGTGGATGTTATTTCAATCGACGGAGGAATATATTGGCGCAGTTTGAAACAATATGTTGATATAGACAGCATTAGCGATGGACTTGTAAAATCAGAAATTTTTGCTCTTATGATCATTTTAATGAGTTGTTCAATTGGAATGAGAACTCAAGGCGGTCCCCGCGAAATTGGAGCTTCTGTAACGAGTACACTGGTACAAACAATGGTGGCTATTTTAACTTTGGACTATTTTGTAACTAAAGTTCTTCTATAATTATCATGACACTTTTCGAAAAAAATCATTTAAAGAAGTCGGCAGTTTCTATCGAGGTTACTCATGTTTGCAAAAGGTTTGGAATGCATGAAGTTCTCAATGATTTAAATTTGACAGTTAATGCTGGTGAGATCTTTGTCCTTATGGGGCCTAGTGGTACTGGGAAAAGCGTGTTTTTGAAATTGTTAGCAGGTTTAGATTCGTTATCTTCTGGAACAATTACGATTAATGGTATTCCTTTACAACAAGTTAAGAAAGAAAATCGTTTTGTTATTGGTCTGGTGTTTCAAGCGGGTGCGCTTTTCAATTCAATGACGGTTTTTGATAATTTGGCGCTTTATTTTCGAGAACATGCGCTTTATAATGAAGTTGAAATTGGAAAACGCATTGCTAAAGTGTTAGATTTGTTGGGGCTTAATGATACTGCCGATTTAATGCCTTCAAGTTTGTCTGGTGGTATGAAAAAGCGTGTAGCTTTAGCGCGTGGTTTATTAATGGAACCTGATATTCTTTTATTTGACGAACCTACTTCAGAATTGGATCCCATCACAGCGGCTTCTATTATCGAGATTATTGGTTATGTTAACAAAAAGCTTGGGATCACAACACTAGCAGTTTCTCATGACATTGCACTTGCGCGTTCAATTGGCAATCATATTGGTGTTCTTCAAGAGGGTAGTTTACGGGAAATTTATACTCCGGAATCTTTGTTAAAGTCTCAAAATCCGTTTGTTCAAAACTTTTTAAATCCAACTATTAATATTCAACATCCACAATTTATTTCGTTATTATCATGAAAATAAAATATTCTGACAGTATTCGTGTTGCTTTATTTACCTTTTTTGGTTTTTTCTTAATGTACATTGTGTACTCATCGCTTACACGCTTATCGGTAGCGAGACACGATAGTTATCACATAAAAGCCCTATTTACGGATCTAAAACAATTGCAAGTTGGGGACGATGTCCGTGTGGCTGGTGTCCGTGTGGGTAGTGTTGTGCAAACTTATCTTAATAAAGATTTAGCAGTTGCTGTTCTTAGTATTGAGAAAAAATATGTTATACCTGAAGATTCTACTGCTACGATTTTGATGGCAGGATTGTTAGGGGCTAATTATGTTTCTATTGTACCTGGAGATTCTGTTAAGTTGGTTCAAGATTCTGCATTTTTGAATACGAAGCAAGCAAATGATGTTTCTGTTGTTGTGCAAAAATTTAGTAATATTGGCGATCGACTCGATCAATTATTGACGGATCTTGCAGCAGGTAAAGGTACTTTAGGACGTCTTATGAATGAAGATCAAGCCTATACAGAATTTGTTGAAATGGTGCGATCGATTAAAACAGCTGCCAATAAAGTGGATGCTTTGTTTGACGATGTTAAAGCCAGTAAGGGTTTGATTGGAAAACTTATTTCAGATCCAAAAATAGCGCAGTCTTTCGAGAATATCATGAAGAACATCGAAGATTTTTCTGAAAAATTAAACAATGAGAAAAGTACTTTGGGGCGTATTATTTCTGATGATGGCCTTTATAAGAAGGCAGAATCGGCTCTTGGTAAAGTCGAAAAAGCAGTTGATAACCTTTCTAACTCAGGTCCTGTTACGGCCGTTGGAGCTGCCGCTAGCGCCTTGTTTTGAGGTTTCGTTAGGAGCTTGATGGATTTTTTATAAAAAATCTCACAAAATATTATTCAATCCATTCAATACGTTTAATTGAACTGTGTTCACCAGAAAGGATACGTACATTTTTTTTAGGGATATGCCAATAATCTGCTAGTAAAGTGCATAGTTGTTCATTAGCTTTGCCTTCGATGGCCGGACGGGTTAATTTTACTTTTAAGCCATCATTGAAGGGAATGATTTCGCAACGAGAAGCACGTGCGATTACTTTTACATTAATTTGTGGCACGATCTAATTCCTCTAAAAAAGTGGTTTCATTCCAAATAGGTAGGTTTAATTTTTTTGCTTTTTGGAACTTGTCTCCAGGTTTATCTCCTGCAATTAATGCATCAATTTTATCGGAAATTGTTTCAGAGATGGATCCGCCTAAAATTTCTATTTGTTTTCGAGCTTCCGAACGTGTCATTTGTGTCAAACTTCCTGTAAGAACGAAGCTTTTTCCTTGCCAAGGAGATAGATTAGGGAATTGTGAAGTCGAGAATCCTATTTTACTTAAAATCTGTAATATTTGCTTGTTTGTGGGTAATTTGAAAAATTCTAAAATAGATTGTGCGGATTGAAGCCCAATAAGTGGAATTGTTTGTAATTCGTCCAAAGTTGCCGTTTCCAAAGCAGTTAAATTAGGAAATCGTTTAGCTAAGTTTTTGGCTGATTCTAGACCTATATTGGGAATGCTTAGTCCATAGATTAAGCGCCCAAAAGGTTGTTGTTTGGAAACTTCTATAGATGCTAAAAGTTGATCTACAAGTGTTTGACCAAAACCTTCTAATCGTAACCATTGCTCACGATGACGCCATAATTGATATAAATCGCTTACGTTTTGTACCCAGTGGTTTTTGACAAGAACATCGACGATTTTTGGGCCTATGCCGGAAATATCCAGTGCGTCTTTTGATGCGAAGTGAATTATTTTTAGGCGTAATTGTTCAGGACAGTTTAAAGAAGTACATCGTAATGTTGTTTCTCCAGGAATTTGGGTGAGAGTTGCATTACATGCCGGGCAATTTTGTGGAATTTTTATAGGCAAAACATCCGAAGATCGCTTGTCTAAATTTACTTTTACAATAGCTGGAATTACTTCACCAGCTTTTTGTATCCATACCCTATCTCCAACACGAATGTCTTTGCGGGCAATTTCATCAAAATTATGTAAAGTTGCACGAGCCACTCGTGAGCCAGCTAAATCGACGGGTTCGAGTTCAGCTACTGGTGTGATAATTCCCGTTCGACCTACTTGAAAGGTAACATTTTTTAGCCGTGTTTCTGCAGATTCTGGTTCAAATTTGTAAGCAATGGCCCAACGAGGTGCTTTTGCTGTTGCACCAAGTTCTTTTTGTTGTAATCTATCATTAAGTTTTAGAACAACACCATCCGTTACATAAGGAAATTGATCTTTAATTTGTGGAAAATGTTCAATAAATACCCAAGCATCTTTAATGGAACTTGTAAGTGTGAGCGTAGAAAATACAGGGAAGTGATTATCCTCTAACCATTGATAGACTTCTTTTTGAGTTTTTAAAACTTGAGAAGTTGAACCAATACCATGAGCTATGAATTGTAATTTTCGCCGCTTTACTTCTTCTACATCTAACAGTTTTAAGCTGCCTGAAGCTAAGTTACGTGGATTGGAAAAGCTTTCTTGGCCCAAACGTTCTTGTTCTTCATTTAATACTTTAAAATTTTGTTTGCTGATATAGACTTCGCCTCGAACTTCAACATATGTAGTAGGGGTGACTAATTTTAATGGGATGGAACTTATGGTTTTGGCATTGAGTGTAATCGTTTCACCTTTTTGCCCATCTCCTCGAGTTAATGCATGCGTTAACTCACCATTTTCATAGATTAAGTTGATTGCCATACCATCGACTTTAGGTTCTAAAATATAAAGTCTATCAAGGTAGCCTTTTTCTGATAAATGCTGATCAAATGCAAATAATTCTTCTTTTGAGTAAGTGTTGGTCAAACTCAGCATGGGAGATAAATGCGGTTGCTCAACAAAAAGATGTTTGCCTAGATCACTCCCGGGGCCTTGTTCTTCCATCAAATCCGGAAATTGTTCTTGAATAGCCTGGATTTCAGATACTAAACAATCATATTCAAAATCAGAAATTTCAGGTGTATTTTCCTGATAATAAAGTCGATCATGTCGTTTTTTTTCTAAAAGCAAAGTACGTAATTGTTTACGTATTTTTTTTGTATCCTTGGTATGCATTGGTTAGAAATTAGTTGAATGGTGTTGAGTTCATTCTTTGAAAGTACTGCTTGTTCAAATGAAGAAATTAATACTACGTTTGCATCCTTTCTTACGAAATGTTAGAAAATTTTACATTACTAGAATTGTTTTTTTTATTTGCGGATTCAATAAAAAAACGAAGAATTTCTAGGTTTTCAGTAAGCAATAAAAAAACTTGCTAAACTGAAAGCAATTTCTTAAAATTAATTGAGTATGGATGCTAATATTTTGGATGATTTAACGAATGTTCCTATTTTATCGGAACTCTCAAAAGAAGAATTGAAATTGGTTGCACCTTATTGGCAATATTTAGTGGTTGATGCGGGAGAAATTATTTTTTCTGAAGGTGACCCTGCAGACGCCATTTATTACGTTTTGGAAGGCGAACTTATTATTTTCAAAAATAATGAAGGAGCTATTCCTTTGGAGTTAGCACATGTAACAAGCCATCAATTTTTTGGAGAACAAGCTGTTTTGGAAGATTCGATACGTTCAGGTACTCTACAATCATCTAAGCCGAGTCGTTTGTTGGTATTAAGCAAGAACGGTTTTTATGAAATCCTTGAAAAATATACGCATGTAGGTGTTATTTTGCTAAAAGGTATTGCACGTTATTTAAGCTTACAACTTAGAGAAACAACAGGACAATATGTTGCCATTTGCGAAAGGTAAAAAATGGAAGGAGTTGATAACATTAATCGCGTATTAAAGGAATTTGGAGATGTTATTTCACTTCCAGAATTAAAGTTAAAAGAGGATAATTGGTGTGTGCTTTGTGTTGATGGTACGCAGTCCATACAGCTGAATTACAACGAACAGCGTAATTCTTTAGATTTTATTAGTGAAATAGGGGGTTTGCCAGATGAAAACGCATCTAAATGTTGTGATTATTTGTTAAAAGCAAATGCAGAATGGGAAATAACACGAGGTGCTACACTTTCTAAACAATTGGACAAGAATTCTATTTTATTAGGTTATCAATTACCTATTTTAAATTTATCTCTAGATATCTTTGAAAAAACTTTTGAACAATTTTTAAGGCAGGTAGAGACCTGGAAAGCTTATTTAGTACAATTAGGACAAGGTGAGTTGCCTGAAGTTTTTGCTGCATATTAAGAGAGATGTCATTGTTAGTTTCGGCATGTTGTTTGACTCCCAAAAATTGTTTGTTAATTTTTGATCAAGATATAAAAATAGCAGATGTTGGTACTATAAAAATACAAGGACAAGAAGGATGTATTAAAAAATGTGATAAACGACTTTTTGCACGACATTCAGGCTATTATATTCATAAGAACCATCTTTATTTTTTCTTACCTCAGGAACAAATTCCTAATACATTAGCGTTCAAAGATTATACATTTTTTGTTGTAGGTCCCTTCAACCAATGGCAAAAAGTAATAGATTGGGAATTGCGTTGGGATCAAAAGGAACGAGCATGGATTTTGAAGTACCCATTGAGTTGTTTACCCAATGATAATTTTGCATTTAAATTTGTGTCTCTTTGTGGGCATTGGATTGAACCTTGGAGTGATCATTGCTATTTACAATGGGATGAACAAGGTAATCGAAATCTACAGGTGCGCTTAGAGTGTTCTGGTACCCATTGGGTTTCTTGTGAATTAAAAAACGATTTAAAAACCTATGAGCTTTGTGAAGTTATATATGAAAATCAAATACAAGCTGTCGATTTATTGCCTTGGTTATTGTCTTTTGAACCTCAAAATCAATTAGGAGCAGTCGTAAAAGAGCAAACAACTTATTTTGGACTTTTTGCTCCCGATGTTAAAATGGTTCATGTTGAGTTATTTAAAGAAGGTCAGAAAACTAAGAAACTTCCTTTGGTATTGCAATCTAATGGTGTTTGGGTTTTAGAAACGACAGAAAATTACGAAAATTATAATTATTATTTTACGATTGAAAATCCCGATGAAAAAAGAATCGTAGATCCTTATGCTCGCAAGTTAGCCAGTCCTAAAGGGCCTGGTATTATAACTTCTTTGAAGCCTTTAGAAAAAGATACATTTAAAACACATAAAAAAAAGGATTTAATTGTTTTAGAAGCCCATGTTCGTGATTTAGTAGCAAATGCTAACGTTTCTCAAAATCTTTCTGTTTTTGGGCAACTTCAGCAGTATTTTTCCCAAGAAAATTATGTTACTAACTTGGGTATTAATTGCATAGAATTGATGCCATTAACGGAGTATGATACTGATTTACCTAACGATTATCATTGGGGATATATGCCTTCGCATTATTTTGCCTTATCATCTTGTTATGGTACTCCAGAAGAATTTCAAATGTGTGTAAAAACTTTGCATGATCGTAATATTTCTGTTGTATTAGATGTAGTTTATAATCATGCAGGTATTAATAATGATTTATTTAAGTTGAATGAAGCTTATTATTTTCGACATGAAAAGAATGGCTTATTGACGAATTTCAGTGGTTGTGGTAATGATTTACGGATAGAATCACCGGCAGTACGTAAGTTAATTTTGGATAGTTTACTTTATTTTATAGATATTTTTCATGTGGACGGTTTTCGTTTTGATCTTGCTGAGCTATTGGGGGTTGATATGCTAAGTTATTTGGCAAAGAGCTTAAAAATACATAAACCAGATGTTATTTTGATTGCTGAACCATGGAGTTTTCGTGGGCATATTGCACATGCTTTAAAAAAAACTGATTTTTCAAGTTGGAATGATGGTTTTCGTGAATTTATATTCGATTATATAAATGGTCGTGGAAATTGTGAAGGACTTAAGTACTTTTTGGAAGGTTCTACGTCGTTTTTATATCAAACTGCACAGCAATCGATTAATTATACTGAATCGCATGATGATTATGCTTGGATCGATCGTTTAGAAGATAATGATCAAAAAAGGTTAAAAACACATTGTATGTTTGCTTTGCTGTATATGTCACTCGGTATTCCTATGTTATGTGAAGGTCAGGATTTCTTGCGTTCTAAAGCCAAAGTTCGTAATACGTATAATCGTGGAGATTTAAATCTTTTGGATTATACACAGTTGCAACAAGCTCAAGACACACATCAATGGGTTAAAGATTTAATTGCATTTAGAGCATCTTCTTGGGGAGATTTGTTGAAAATTGAAAAACCTTCATCTACTTACTTTAAATACTTTTATTCGTTGCATAATTCAGCATTATGTGTACTCTACAATGCAGATAAGTATTTAGGAAATAAACACATTCTGTTTGCTATCAATCCTCATCCTTTTGATGTAAAATTTGGTTTTGAAGGTTTAAAGCTAGATGGGTTTAAATTGGTTGCAAACATAGATGGCTTTTTAAAAAGTTCTGATAAAGCCTCAAGTCTTATTATCCAACAAGGCCTCTCAAAACTTTCTTGCGAAATCTTAATACAAGAAGAGAGTTGAGAGAAATAAGGTAAATTGACGCAAAGCGAAGAGGATAATGGGTTTTATCTATATGTATCTATTATGGTCTTCTTTAAATATTAAAAATATAAAAAATGACTTCACTTATTTTGAAAAAATCCGTACTTTAGAAGTAGCTTATGAACGGAATAAAATCAATTAAGGAACTTTCAGTAAGAGGAAAGCGCGTTTTTGTGCGCGTAGATTTTAACGTACCGCTCACTTCAAATGGAGAAGTTGCGGATGATACGCGTATCGTAGCGGCTTTGCCAACCATACGTTATTTATTGGAACAAGGAGCGAAAGTAATTTTGGCGAGTCATTTAGGTCGCCCTAAAGGACAGCGTAATGAAAAGTATAGTTTGCGTCCTGTTGCCGAAGTGCTTGCGACCAAATTGAATCAGCCAATTTTGTTTTTAGAAGATTGTGTAGGGGCTGATGTAGAATCTTCAGTAGCTGAAATGGCCGAAGGTTCCGTTGTTTTACTTGAAAATTTGCGTTACTATGCCCAAGAAGAAGCTAATGATATTGATTTTTCAAAATTATTAGCTCAATTAGCAGATGTATATGTAAATGATGCTTTTGGAACGGCTCATCGTGCTCATGCATCAACTGCAGGAATGGTAACTTTTGTACCTGAAAAAGGGGTCGGATTTTTAATTGAAAAAGAGTTGGAATTCTTAAGCCAGAAAATTGATAACCCAGAACGTCCTTTTTGTGTCATTCTTGGGGGTTCCAAAGTAAGTGATAAGATCGGTGTTATTGAAGCTTTATTGGAAAAGTCGGACCGTATTCTTATTGGAGGGGCGATGGCTTACACCTTTGCATTAGCACAAGGTAAAGCAGTTGGAAAAAGCTTGGTAGAACCTGATTATGTTGATTTAGCTCGATCTTTGCTTGCAAAGGCCAAAGAGAAAGGTGTTGATTTGCAGTTACCTATCGATACAGTTGCTACTGATAAACTCGATTTTGGACAAAGAAGTCTGGGCGAATTGAAAGTCTTTGAGGGGTCTATTGATGAAAATTGGGAAGGTGTTGATATCGGACCTAAGACAGCAGAATTATATGCAAACTTCATTCGCGAATCTAAGACGGTTTTATGGAATGGTCCTGTGGGTGTTTTCGAAATTGAGGCGTCCGCTCAAGGCAGTTACAAAATTGCTCAAGCAATGTCTGCTTGCGAAGGAACAACGATTGTTGGAGGTGGAGATTGTGTTAAAGCTATTCATCAAAGCGGTTGTGCCAAAGATATTACGTTTTTGAGTACAGGTGGTGGTGCAAGTTTACAGTTACTTGAAGGTAAATCTTTACCAGGCTTAGAAGCATTGAAAGGAGAGAAATAAGATGCGCCGATTTTTAATTGCTGGTAATTGGAAAATGAACAAAACGGCTTCAGAAACACGTTTGTTTTTTGAACAATTAAAGCCTTTATTAGAGCCTAAGTTGACGAGTGAATTGCTTATTTGTCCGCCTTTTACGGCCTTGACAGAAGCCTTTCATTGTAATAATGGTCAAATTGCTTTGGGAGCACAAAATGTTTATCCGCAAGCTTCTGGAGCGTATACCGGTGAAATTGCTCCATCAATGCTAGCTGAATGGGTTTCTTATGTTATTGTTGGTCACAGTGAACGCCGAACGCTACTTAATGAATCCGATGCTTTTATAAACGAAAAAATTCATACCTTACTTCAATCACAATTGAAACCGATTTTATGTGTTGGTGAAAGCTTGGAAGAACGTAAGCAAAATCGTGCTTTTGAGGTCATTGCGAATGAATTAAAAGCTGGTTTAAAAAATGTTTCTACGGGTTCCATGTTGGACGTAACGATTGCTTATGAACCTATTTGGGCTATTGGAACAGGTGAAACAGCAACACCAGAAATCGCTCAAGCTGTTCATGTGTTTATTCGCAATTGGTTAAAAGAAAATTTTGATGCAACGACTGCGGCTAAAATACGTATTCTTTATGGCGGTTCATTAAAAAGTAGTAATGCTCAAGAATTACTTTCACAACCTGATATTGATGGTGGTTTGATTGGTGGCGCTTCTTTAAAGCCGGAAGACTTTATTGCTATCGCTCGTATTGCCGATACAATTTCGAAATAAATTCAAGTAAGAGGGAACTTTTATATAAAGGACCCTCTTAATGTTTTTAAAAATTTAACTTTAGATTTATTGTAAACTTAAATATCGAGATTTATATAAAAATTTCTAGGTTGTATAATTACCGAGTTTTTCAAAAACTTCATTTACAAGTTTTGAGAGAGTCTTAATAAAAGCTCGACTTTGGATAAATCCAATGGCATACTAGAGATAGGATGCAATTTGAACGACAGGAGATAAAAGCATTGATGTGTGGAGATCATACCAATCCGCACCGTATTTTGGGGATGCACAAGGAAGGAAATCGGTATGTTATTCGAGCACGTTTTCCGGAAGCATCGAAAATGGAAATTCTTTGTAAGTATCATAAGCCACATTCGATGGTCCGAATAGAAGAAACAGATATTTTTGAAGGTCACTTAACTAAAAAAGAAAATTATCGTTTACAAGCCCATTTTTCTTCTGGAACAACTTTTGAATTTGAAGATCCATACCAGTTTAGGCCAACTTTGAGTAATGAAGATCTTTATTTGTTTAATCAAGGAAATCATCATCGGATTTATGAAAAACTAGGTGCTCATGCGATTGAACACGATGGAGCAACGGGTTATGCCTTTGCCGTTTGGGCTCCAAATGCCAAACGTGTGTCTGTTGTTGGCGATTTTAATCAATGGGATGGGCGCAGACATCCGATGCGTTTATTGGAAAAATCAGGCATTTGGGAATTGTTTATTCCCAACTTAACTCCAGGTCAAAAGTATAAATTTGAGCTATATGATGCTAATTACCAAATTCAGTTGAAAGCAGATCCGTATGCTAATTGTGGAGAATTTGAAGGGGGACATGCCTCAATTTTAACAAAATCGCTAGATACATTTGATTGGCAAGATCACTTTTGGTTGGAGCAAAGGCAACAGCAAAATTGCAAAACGATGCCCATGGCCATTTATGAAATGCATTTGGATTCTTGGAAGTACGATGCAAACAATCAGCCTTTAACGTATCGTGCCTTAGCGCCTATTCTTGTCGATTACCTCAGAAAAATGCAATTTACGCATGTTGAGTTTTTACCAGTTGCTGAACATCCTTTTTTAGGTTCTTGGGGGTATCAGGTTACAGGTTTCTTTGCACCTACTTCACGTTATGGAGCACCGCAAGATTTCCAGTATTTAGTCGATACTTTGCATCAAAATGGTTTTGGAGTTATTATTGATTGGGTACCTGCACACTTTCCTAAAGATTCATTTGGGTTGGCGAAATTTGATGGAACTGCGCTCTACGAACATGCGGATCCTCGTCAAGGCGAACATCAAGATTGGGGTACGCTCATTTTTAATTATGGTCGTAACGAAGTTCGTAATTTTCTCATAAGTAATGCTTTATTTTGGGTTGATAAGTTCCATATTGATGGTTTACGAGTAGATGCAGTTGCTTCTATGCTTTACTTAAATTATTCCAGAAAAGATGGCGAATGGATTCCCAATGTTTATGGTGGTAAAGAAAATATAGAAGCTATTGAATTCTTGCGTACAGTTAATGATCTCATCCATCAGTATTATCCAGGAATTGTAACGATTGCAGAAGAGTCAACATCATTTGGTCGTGTTTCTCAGCCGACTCAAGTTTATGGTCTTGGTTTCGATTTTAAATGGAATATGGGGTGGATGCATGATGTTTTGAGCTATTGCAAAGAAGATCCCATACATCGTAAATATCACCATAACAAAATGACCTTTGCGATGTTATATCAGTATTCGGAAAACTTTATCAATGTTTTTTCACATGATGAAGTTGTCCATGGGAAGTGTTCATTAGTTCAAAAAATGGGCTCTGGATATTTTACCGATAAATTAAGCACATTGAGGGCCTTATATGTCTATATGTGGGGCTGGCCTGGCAAAAAAACGCTCTTTATGGGTAATGAATTTGCTCAATGTAATGAATGGGATCATCATTGGCAATTAGCTTGGGAGTTATTAGAAAAGAAGGAACATAAAGGCGTACAACAGTTAATTACAGACTTAAATAAATTGTATAGAACACATTCATTTTGGCATCAATATGATTTACGTGGAGACGGTTTTTCCTGGATTGATCCTGATGATTGCGACAATAGCATCTTTTCATTTATCAGAAAAACAAAAGAAACAAAAGAAACCTTGCTTTTTATTTCTAATTTTACACCTGTTGAACGTTCGCATTACAAATTAGGTGTTCCTCATAAAGGTTGTTGGAAAGAACTTCTCAATTCTGATGGAGTTATTTACGGAGGAAAAAATCGTGGTAATTACGGAATAGTTGAGACGATGGAACCTGGTTGGCATGGGCAACCTTATCATTTAGAACTTTATCTTCCTCCTCTATCAAGTCTGATTTTTAAATACGAAAACGCAAAGGATACTCTATGACTAAAGAATCACTAAAAGCAGCCATTAAACGCCATTTGCATCAAACCTTAGCACGTGATACACAAAGTGCAACACCACGTGATTGGTGGCTTGCAAGTTGCTATGCGATTAATGATAAAATTTTAGAACAATTAACGGCCAATCAAGCAGAACAGAAGAAAAAAGACGTAAAACGTGTCTATTATTTCTCTCTTGAATACTTAATGGGACGTTTACTCAATACCAATGTCGACAATTTAAATTTTAAAGATGTATTAATTGAAAGCCTTAAGGATTTTGGACAAAATTACGAAGATATTCGGCAAGAGGAAGTCGACATGGGACTTGGTAATGGCGGTTTAGGACGTTTAGCTGCTTGCTTTTTAGATTCTTTGGCAACTCTTAATTATCCAGCAGTGGGTTATGGTATTTTGTATGAATTTGGCCTTTTTAAACAAAAAATAATTAATAATCGCCAGGAAGAATTTCCAGATAATTGGCTTACTTTTGGTAATCCATGGCGTCTTTTACGGGCCGATCGCAAGCAGGAAGTTAAATTATACGGTCGCTTAGAAAAGCGTTATGACGATAAAGGTGGTGTACAATTTTGTTGGGTAGATACCAAAACTATTCTTGGTATTCCATGGGATATTCCAATTGTTGGCTATCATGGCAAAACGATAAATTTCTTACGTCTTTGGGAATCAAGAGCTTCTGAAGATTTTGATTTAAAAACTTTTAATGAAGGAGGTTATATCGAAGCAGTTCGTGAGAAAGCTGAAGGGGAAAGCATTTCCAAGGTTTTATATCCTAATGATAAGACGGAAAATGGTAAAGAGTTGCGTTTGGTACAACAATATTTTTTCGTAACCTGTTCTCTTAAAGATATTTTTAGGCGTTATAAACAAAATCATAAAACTTGGGATCAATTACCTAAAAAAGCTGTTATACAGCTTAATGATACACATCCAGCAATTGCTATCCCCGAATTTATGCGTATTTTAATGGATGAAGAAGGTCTTTCTTGGTCGCAAGCTTGGAAATTGTGTCGCAAAATCTTTGCTTATACCAATCATACACTCCTTCCAGAAGCATTAGAACGTTGGAGTGTTCCCTTAATGGAAAAAGTTTTGCCTAGACATTTGCAAATTATTTACGAAATTAATGCGTGGTTTTTGGAGAATGAAGTTGAGAAAAAGTGGCCAGGAAATGTGGAAAAACGTCGAGAATTGTCGCTCATAGAAGAAGGTTATCCGCAATATGTTCGCATGTCATATCTTTCTGTTGTTTCAAGTTTTTCGGTTAATGGTGTTGCTAAGTTGCATACAGAACTTCTAAAAACGAAACTTTTTCCAGGATTCCATGAACTTTATCCGAAAAAATTCAATAATAAAACAAATGGTGTTACACCAAGACGTTGGATTAAATCGATCAATCCTCGTTTGGCAGAATTAATTACGGAAACGTTAGGCAATGAAAATTGGCTAACAGATTTAGAACAGTTGAGTGGTTTGGAAAAACAAGTTGAAAACGATACTTTCCTTCAATCGTATGCCGCCATTAAAAAAACTAATAAGTGTAATTTGGCGCGTTTTATTGAGCAAACCTGCCAGATTTCTGTTGATCCAGATGCTCTTTTCGATGTACAAATTAAACGCTTACATGAGTATAAACGTCAGCATTTGAATTTATTGCATTGTTTAAAACTTTATTCCGATCTGCTCCATGGCAAAAAATCAACAGATTTTAAGCGTGTAGTTATCTTTTCTGCTAAGGCTGCTCCTGAATATTATTTAGCCAAGGAAATTATTCATAGTATTAATTTACTTGCGTATCATGTTAACAACGACAAACGAATTAAAGATGCTTTGAAGATTGTGTTTTTGCCCAATTACGGAATAACATTAGCAGGTAAAATCATACCTGCAGCAGATTTATCAGAACAGATTTCAACGGCTGGTAAGGAAGCATCTGGTACCGGTAACATGAAACTTGGCCTCAATGGTGCATGTACGATCGGAACCTTAGATGGAGCTAATGTGGAAATTATGGAATGCGTAGGTCCTGAAAACATCTTTATTTTTGGAGAAACAGTTGAACAAATCGAGCAAATCGCTTATACAGGTTATAATCCTTACACAATCTATCATTCTAATCCAGAACTAAAATCACTTCTTGATTTAATGCAATCTGACTTTTTTATGCAAAACGGTCATAATCCGATGCATATGATTCGAAATAGTTTACTTGATGGAGGCGATCCATTTTTTGTACTTGCAGACTTTACATCTTACTGCAAAACGCAACAAAAGGTCGAAACAACCTATTTGCAAACGCGCCGTTGGACTCAAAAAGCGCTCTTTAATACTGCACGTCTAGGTTATTTTTCTAGCGATCGTACCATCCGCAATTACGTTGAGGATATTTGGAAGTTGTAGAAATTAAATTTTTAAAAGTTGAGTACAAAAAATTTGTTATGGTACATTAAAACAGGAATGCTAAAAGATTTTGTTGCACTTCTTAAATATTACAAGTGAATAAAAAAAAGACTTGCATTATCAAAAAAAATAGTGTTTCGTAATTTTGTAAGGTCTTTTTAAGGACGGTTAGCTCAGTTGGTTAGAGCTACTGGTTTACACCCAGTGGGTCGTAGGTTCGAGTCCTACACCGTCCACCAATTTATTGGAAATTTTGTTAATTTGTTTGCAAGCTAGTGTTATT
>CAZOPT010000017.1:6163-19575 GCA_964582055.1 uncultured Opitutales bacterium | reverse complement strand
TAAATAGGTTATGAAAGTTCCGCTGTTTGATAGTACTGCAGTTAATAAGCATTTGTATGGTGATTTTGAGGCTTTTTTTGCGCAATTTATTCGTTCGGGCAATTTTATATTAGGAGAAGCAGTTCAGTGTTTTGAGTCGCATATTGCTGAGCAAATCGGTTGTAAATATGCAATAGGTGTTTCTTCGGGTACAGATGCATTGATTGTATCCTTAGCAACATTAAATATTG
The DNA here is from genome assembly GCA_964582055.1 of uncultured Opitutales bacterium. Taxonomy (GTDB): domain Bacteria; phylum Verrucomicrobiota; class Verrucomicrobiia; order Opitutales; family UBA9783; genus JBKSMP01. The sequence continues at coordinate 19,345 of CAZOPT010000017.1, read as the reverse complement.
GTCCTGGCGATGAAGTACTTTGTCCTTCATTTACCTTTTTTGCAACAGCGAGTAGTGTGGCGCGTTTAGGTGCAACGCCGGTTTGGGTGGATTGCAATGAAGATGATTTTTTAATAAATCTAGAAGATGCGCAACGAAAGGTTTCTGAAAAAACAAAAGCCATTATTCCTGTACATTTGTTTGGGCAAAGTAGTGATGCAGATGCGATTTTAAGTTTTTCAGAGAAAAATAAATTATTTATTATAGAAGATGTAGCGCAGGCACAAGGAGCATTGTCGGGTAGTCGTCAAGCAGGTTCATGGGGGCATATCAATGCTTTTAGTTTTTTCCCGACGAAGAATTTAGGTGGATTTGGAGATGCAGGGTTGGTAACAACTAATGATGCTGCTTTGGCTGAAAAAGCTCGTTATCTGCGTGTACATGGTTCACCGGTACGTTATGAACACATTTATTTGGGTGGGAATTTCCGCATCGATACTTTACAAGCTGCATTATTAGACATGAAATTGCCTTATTTAAAGGAGGCGATTCGTATGCGTCGTGAAAATGCTGCACTATATTTAAAAAGATTGGAAGGTTTGTCAGATCATTTGGCTTTGCCTCAAGAAAAACTAGGACGATTTCATACATGGAATCAGTTTACGATACGTGTTTTTAATGGACAAAGAAATGCCTTAAAAGCTTATTTAGAAGAACAAGGAATAGGATGTGGTGTTTATTATCCGAAAACATTAGATTTACAATCTTGTATGCAAGGTATTTCGACGGATAAAAAGCATCCGACACGAGTAGCACATAGACTCGCTAATGAAGTGTTGAGTTTACCTATTTTCCCTGGGCTTACTTCCGATCAAATTGCTTATATTTGTGAAACGATTACAATGTTTTTTGCTTAAAATTTTCTAAAATAAAGATTTACAGAAAAAGGGAATTGACGTATACTTATTATCATTATGAAGACAAAAATTGGAATAAATGGATTTGGTCGCATTGGTCGTTTAGTATTTAGAGCAATGGTTGAAAAGAAACTCTTAGGTAATGAGTTTGAAGTTGTTGCTATCAACGATTTAGTCGGTGCAGACAATTTAGCTTATTTGTTAAAGTACGATTCCATTCAAGGACGTTTTAATGGAACAGTAGAAGCTAGAGGTGAAGATACTTTGATTGTTAACGGACAAGAAATTAAATGTTTAGCGGTTAAGGAAGGTCCAGCAGCTTTACCGTGGAAAGATTTGAACGTTGATATCGTTATTGAATCAACCGGTTTGTTCACAAGCGATGAGAAGGCCCAAGGTCACTTGGAAGCAGGTGCTAAAAAGGTATTGATCACAGCTCCTGCAAAAGGAGACAAAGTTCGTACGATTGTAATGGGTGTTAATGAAAGTGATTTACAAGCTTCAGATACAATTATTTCAAATGCTTCTTGTACAACGAATTGTTTGGCTCCAATTACTAAGATTATTTTGGAAAACTTCGGTATTGAAGAAGGTTTGATGACAACGGTTCATAGTTATACTGCTACTCAAAAGACTGTAGATGGACCTTCTAAGAAAGATTGGAAAGGTGGTCGTACAGCTGCTATCAATATTATTCCTTCAACAACCGGTGCTGCTAAAGCAGTAGGATTGGTTTTGCCAGCTGTTAAAGGAAAATTAACTGGTATGTCATTCCGTGTACCTACACCTACCGTTTCTGTAGTGGATTTAACGGTAAAGACAACGAAAGCTACTTCGTATGCAGAAATTTGCAGAAAAATGAAAGAAGCTGCAGAAAGTTCTTTAAAAGGTATTTTAGGTTACACAGAAGACGAAGTTGTTTCGAGTGATTTTATTCATGATACGCATTCTTCTATTTTTGATGCGGGATCCGGTATTGAATTGAATGATCATTTCTTTAAGTTGGTTAGCTGGTACGACAATGAATGGGGTTACAGCAATCGTTGCGTAGATGTTTTAAAGCGTTTAGCCTCTTTATTGTAAACCGACTTTAATAAAGTCCCACTTTTTTTAACCGGTGGGGCTATAAATTCAAAATGGTATGAAAGTAGCTATTTTAACTTCAGGAGGTTTGGCGCCTTGTTTGTCGGCTGCTATTGGTGGCCTTATTCAACGTTATAATGATTTAGATCCAACCATCGAAATCATAACTTATCTTAATGGTTATCAAGGCTTACTCTTAGGACAATCTAAAGTGGTATCCCAAGAATGCCGTGAAATGTGTTCCAATTTGTTTTATTTTGGTGGAAGCCCGATTGGCAATAGTCGCATAAAATTGTCGAATGCGAAAGATTGTGAGAAAAAAGGTCTTATTCAAACTGGGCAAAATCCATTTGAAGTGGCTGCAAAGCAATTGATGATTGATAAAATTGATATTTTACATACCATTGGTGGAGATGATACCAGTACAACTGCTGCAGAATTGGCACATTTTTTGGAGAAAAACAAGTATCCGTTAACCATTGTTGGTCTTCCTAAAACCGTGGACAATGATATTGTACCCATTCGTTGTAGCTTAGGTGCCAATACCGCTGCAGAACAGGGAGCCATCTTTTTTGAACATATTGTTCATGAATACAGCGCAAATCCAAAAATGCTTATTATTCATGAAGTAATGGGGCGCCATTGTGGTTGGTTGACTTACGAAACGGCACGAATTTATACCGAACGTCTTGATCAAAGAAAATTTGTACCATCTCTTGGATTTTCTCGTGAAAAATTTGAAATCCATGGTATTTATGTTCCAGAATTAGAGTTTAATTTGAAGAAAGAAATAAAACGCCTAAAACCTATTTTTGATCGATTGGGTTGTTTGAATCTCTTTGTAAGCGAAGGAGCTTGCGTTTCGGCGATTGTACAACAATTGGAAGCTAATGGCGAGATGCTTGAACGTGATGCTTTTGGCCATGTAAAGTTGGATAAAGTGAATGCAGGTAAGTGGATTGGAGATCAATTGTTGAATCATTTAGGTGGCCAGAAGATGCTTGTTCAAAAAAGTGGTTATTTTGCACGTTCATCTGCTCCTAATGCCTTCGATCTAAATCTAATTCAGTCTTGTGTTGATTACGCTGTAGAATGTGCATTAAAGAAACAAAGTGGCTTAATTGGTCACGATACCGAAAATGGTAATCACTTGAGTTGTATCGAATTTAAACGTATTTCTGGAGGTAAACCGCTCAATTGCCAATCAAAGGAGGTTAGCAACTTTTTAAATACAATTAATAGTTAAAATTCTTAGAAAACCACGGGGGTGTTTCTGTGGTTTTTGCTTATGTTTCATCAATTAAATGGAATTTGTGTTAACAAGATTTTATGGGTGTATATTACCTAAAAGTTATGATAGAAGAGAAATCTATATTATCTATTAATGTTTTGATAGTTTTTCCAAGTTTTTTAGAGGCTTTTATTTTACTTTCATCTATGGCATTTGAAGAAATGTTGTCTTTCGATGATTTTTCATTTTCTACTAACCCAGCGTGATCACTAACGATACGTAAACAAATAAATGGTACTTTTTTAGTAAGACATGCTTGTACAATCGCATAGTCTTCCATTTCAAAAATGTGAGGTAAATAAGCGAATTTTTCGTTTTCTTCTTGTTTAAAGTTTTCTACAAGTTTTATGCAAAATTCTTCGTTATCGATAAAGCAACTACTTGTAAAGTCAATACAGTTATTGGCTTTTAATAATCTTCTAATTTCGTTTTCAAGATTTATTTTAATAAAACCTTCTGTATTTAGAGCATATTTTTCATAAATTGCACCAATTTTTTCCCCTTTTCTTTGTTGTAATTGACCATTATTTAAAACATTACAAATACTTAATGAATCTAAGGAATAAAATTGGCTTGGTATCATGACTGAATAAAGTGGAATATTGATATTTGAACATCCACAAATGCCACCAATAATAACAAATTGTAAATTTTGTAATGTCGACATAATGCTTCCAAGTAGAAAAGAAACAGAATGTTCACGTTTATTTCCAAAAACAAGACACATAATTTGGTTGTTTATTCTAAAAAACTCTACCTCTTTAGGGTCTAAAGAAACGTATTGGCATAATTCATCTAAATAAAAATCATTTCTTTGCTTTTGAGAACATTTATAAATTTTAAATTTTTCACAAACACCATTGTATTCGTATTTCATTGGGCAAATGCATAAAATTTTTACAATTTGCCATAATTTTTTATTAAATGAAATTTTTTTAGTAGTATTTATTTTGTGTGATAGATTAATTTTAGGTGTATGTGATTTTTTTAAGTTTTTTATTGCTTTTGTAGTATGAAAGCCTTTATAATAACTTCTTCTGTTTCCTTCTAGATTATTACTTAAGATAAAACTAATAAAAAATACTCCGCATGTGCAGAGTCCACGTAAAGATATTTTCATAAAATTAAAATTGCTCTCAACTCCCGATATTCATTAAAGCAATTTATGTGCCTGACAAAAATGGCGCACCTTGAGAGAGTCGAACTCCCAACCTTCTGATCCGTAGTCAGATGCTCTATCCAATTGAGCTAAAGGTGCGCTAAAACGATATATTTATAGGAAAACATATCGATTAAATAGTCAATAAAATAAATTGAAATTTTTTCAAAATACGAAAATACTTTATCAATGGAGGAGTTTTCAGTTTATGTTATTGATTTCGAAGGAAGTTTGCAAACAGGTATTCTTGAGTACGGAATTGTAGAAGTATCTAGTACGAATGGTATTTTAGGTGCAGATACTCAATTGTGTAAAAATAAAGCAAATATTTCGCCTTTAGAGCAGGAATGTCACCATTTGCAAAGTGATGAATTGTCCCATTGTTCCTATTTTGAAAGCCATTTAGAACAGTTTATAAAAGCTCGTCAAAATGCTTTTTTCTGTGCTCATAATGCTGCCTTTGAAAATACCTTATTAAGTGCTTATGCTCCGGTATTGACCACTCATAATCAAACACATACATGGGAACCTTGGCTAGATACTTATTTTTTGTATAAAAAATATTTAAAAATTTTTTCGTGCGGCTTAAATGAATTGATAGAAATGTTTGATTTAGGAGAGGTCTTAGAAAAAATTTCAGGAAAATTTTGCTCACCACTACGCAAAAATTTCCACTGTGCACTTTATGATGCTCTTGCTTGTGCACTCTTATTTTTAAATTTTATCCGACTGCCAGAAATACAGTCCAAATCTCTTGCTTGGTTGCTTCAAATGAGCAGCCCGTCGAAAACCGCACAAGAATTACAACAACCGAAGCTTTTTTAAGCATTAGAAAAGAAATTCTACTTGTTGTGAGCTTACTGGTTTTTCGGCCAAATTTAGTTTTTTGAGTAAATTATTCAGGTTAAGTTCTATAAGTAGATTTTTTAAAAGGTTTGTATTGCGAGAAGCTTCTTGTATTTGCCTTTCGATGTCAGGAATAAATTGCCTATCGATTTCAAGTTTTGCAAGGGCCTGATTGCGCAAAAGGCGACTTTCGAATTCTTGTAAAACTGGACGAAAACGTTTGGGTTCGATGGTATTTTTTTGTTGAAGTATTTTTTTCAAAGAACCATATTGTTTAAGCCAATTTGCAGCTGTTTTTGGTCCTACACCCGGCAAACCTTCGTAATGATCAATGGAGTCTCCAACAAGAGCTAAATAATCAACAATTTGTTCTGGCATAACCTGCATTTTTTCTAAAACACCCGTTTCGTTCAGCAAATGCCAGTTATCAGGTGTACGAATCATTTGATATACATAAGAATTGACGCATTGCATCAAATCTTTGTCACTACTTAAAATAACGACGTTTTGTTTGTTTTTGCTTGCAAAATGAGCCCATGTGCCAATTAGGTCGTCTGCTTCGACATCCATGCGTTCGAGACAAGCTGCACCCCAAGCTATCGTGAGTTGTTTAATATATGGTAGTTGAACTTTAAAATCTTCGGGTGTTTTTGCACGATTAGACTTGTAATCTTCTAATAATTCGAGACGTTTTTTAGAACGGCTGCAATCAAAGAATATAAGCAGATGTTGCCAATGGATCAGTTGCTCTAAAGAAAGTAGAGTGTTAAAAAAGCCGTAAATGGCGTTTACGGGTAAATGATGGTTGTTTTCTAACGGTTTAACTCCGTAAAAACTACGGAAAGCTAAATACGTTCCGTCTATACACAAATAATTTGTTTTTATCACAAATTATACTTTAATGTATAGGCGGAACTTGTAAAGCTTCTTAAATCATTAAAGGATGTTTTCGTAAACCTTTTTAAATTTTTGTTTAAGCATTTTTTTGAGCCAATTGAAGTTCGATATCACCTTTAGCTTGTAGAGTTTCCGCTGCTTCTTGTTCGTTTTTAAGAAAATCTTCTATGAAGTTTTGTATACCTTGTGTTAAGGCATCGATAAATGCCACTAATGTTTCTATTTCTTGGTCTAATTTTGCCATATCAATTTTAATTTCATCTAATGAGCGTTGTTTATTAGCAGCTTTTATATTGAGTACTCCAGTAGCAATTTCAGTCGCTCCTTGTATTATAGAGTTACCAGCAGTAAGAATGTCATTCGTTATCTCTAAAGTTTTCTGTAAACTATTTTTAATAAGTTGTTTTGTAACAGCTTTAGCAGCCTCTTCAGCAATAGTTTCTGCTGCTTCTTCAGTTATTTCTTTCCCAGCTTCTTTAATAGCTTCCTTTGCAGCGCTTTTAGCGGCATTTTTAACGATTTTTTTAAGAGTTTCCTTTGCCATTTTTTTGGTGGCATCTTTAATAACAGCTTCACCTGCTTCAGCAGCGGCCTTACCAATAGCTTTAGATGTTTCTTTACTAATAGAGGAACCAGCAGCTTTAGCAGCAGCCTTAGCAGCACTAGTACCAGCTTTTGCTGCAGATGAAGCTATTGAACCAGCAATATCAGCGCCACATCCTAAAATACCAAGAACAGCTGAAGCAATACCAAGACCAAAAGAAGCAGAATTAAGTTTATCTTTTTTATCTTGATCATCTGTACATGCTCCGGCGATAGTACATCCAGAGGCAGCAACTGAACTAACTGTACTCATGATAGATAAAGTTACTGAGACAGCTGCTGCTATTATTGCAGGTGCACCTGTTCCACATGTTGCGATTGTAGCTGCAACAGAAACGACAGTTATAACGACAGCTAATACAGCGCTTAAAACAGATGAGATTATAGACAGAATTTTAGCCTTTTCAGCAGCTTTTAGTGCTTCTACTTCTTCTTTGGCTATGTTTGTTGTTTTTTCTAAATACTCATTACTAAGGTTTTGTCTTTCAGCAACTTTAGATTTTAATGTTTGTTTTAATGTTTCTATAAGTTGTGATTTACTATCTTGACATAAAAGTAAACACAATAAATCTAATGTTTCAGAATTTAAGTTTCCTAAACCAAATGTATTTTCATTTTCTTTTAGAGATTCCTTAAGGGCAGCTTGTGTGAAACTACCAATACTTACTTTTATTGTGGCATCAGTCGTTTTAGTACCAGCAAGCTCTAATTTTTCTGCTAATTCTTTTGGAATTTCTATCTCTGATTCCATTAATAGGCTTAATTCAACATCTGGTTTTTTTAAGTTATTTTTGTTATTTTTTAATGCTTGAGCAAATTCAGGATTTTCGTCTGCAAAATTTTCAATAATTTGATCGATGCCTTCTCCAGTTAAAATAGCCTGATTAATGGCCTGCAATTCATTCATAGAACCATTACTGGCTTGGAGTACTGTGTTCAATGCACTCGTAAATGTTGTTGTATTTGTCTCTAAATCTACCACGGTTTATTCCTCCAATTTCTTTTTTAATGCTTCTAAAAACAATTTTGCTTTTTGAACATGAGCAGCAATATTAGGGTTGTCTGCAGGAAAAGTTTTTGCAAAAAATAGCATAGTTTCGCAACATTGGGTTGCTTCTTTAAATTGCTTGCGCCAAAAGAAACATTCAGCAAGATCTAAATAATAGGTAGCTTGTTTTGGTTTTATTTGAGTTAACATTCCGTAAGCTGTAATTGCTAAATCTATTTTTTTCAATTGTTTTTCTGTAGCACCTAAACCTTCCCAATATTTTTCCTCTAAAGGATCTATCAAGACTAGAAGAGAAAAAAAGGTTTCAGCTTTTTCATATTTATCGCGTTGATAGAAATCATATGCCATGGCATAGAACATATCTAGTTGTGATTTTGGAATTTTAAATGCTTCTTTTAAGCAAAATTTTCCTTGCGAAAGTTGGTCGCCAAATTTTGCAAAAAGATCTAAATCTTCATCTGTAGGTTTTACAGCATCGGCTTCCATTTTTTTTCTGAGTTCTGATAATACGACTTTTATTAAGTCGAAATTAGATGGTTTTGTAGTTGTTGTCATAAATTTAAGAAATTTTGTTAATGGCTGTCATTATTGTTGAATAGAATTTGTCGCGAAAACGGTTAGCAGATGAATCAAACGTATCGATTTTTGAACGCAAAGATTTTATGGTTTTATTGACAGATTCTATTTGACTGCCTATATTTTCAATAGCCGTTTGGCAAACGTTTTGCCACATTTCTACAAGTCTTCTCCATTGGGATGTACGTTTGTCGTCCTTATGTCTCCAACTTATGTTTTCACCTGCAAATTTATCGTTTAGGATATCATTCATGCTAACTTTTGCTGTTTCCAGTTCTTTAGGGAGGTTGTTTATAGCTTGCTCATTGTTATTAAATTTTGCAAAGAGGACATTCCCAGTTTGGGAAGTAAGGGTTGTTGAACTTACAATGATTTGTTTTTGATATAAAATGCAATCATAGTTTCGCCATCCTAAATCTTTATTTTGTATCATTCGTTTATTATCGGGATCCTCGTCGTTTATATTAAGGGGGTGACGTATGAGTTCTTTCGTATTTACATATTCATGAACAAGCCATCCATCATAGTGTCTATATTTTTCTCCATCAGTAGTTATGGTATAATAACCTCCAATTTTAACTTCTTTATAAAGGTAATTATAAGAATCACTAAATTTGTTATTAAACGTTGGATTTTGTCCAAATTCTGTTCCATTGTCATAGCCTTCTTTTATTTGAGGGTCTGTTAATTCTTGAAACGATTCGGTAATAGAAAATTGTTTAAAAATAGTATCCACAGCATCCCATTGCATCCCCAAAAACTCATTAATACCCTCTGTAGTAGCTTTGACGTAGATATAGGCTTGTTTATCAGATAAATTATAGTGTTCATAATTTCCGCTTTCTTTTTCTCCATCCACCTGTAGAACGATATAATCTGATCCATTAATATTTACAAGTGTTCGTGTTTGATTAGCAGCGGCATATTTTATGGCGAGGTAAGTTTTTGTAGATATACTATCCTTTTCATAACAAGAATTTAATTCTTGTAATCCAATTTCCAACATTTGAAGATAGGTTTTTAAAGCTTTTACACGGTAGGATTGCTGAGTGATTTGAACCAGCATTGAAACCGATTTTATTTCCATAAATGCTGCTAGTGCATTTATAGCGCCTTGGGAATCTTCTAAATATCCAACATAAAATAATTCTACTGCTCCTGGCTCTACAAGATCTGTTTTAGGGGCATTTTCTTTTGAAGGAATAATCCCTAATTCCTGTAACTCATCATCGTTACTACCATTTTTATTAGCATCATATACATAAGTTTTTAACTCATCTCTAGACATGCAGGGTACACCGCTTTTTAAATCTTCAGGATAGTTATAAGGGGTAGTGTTATCAGTATAATAAACTCGAATATATTTTAATTTTTCAAGCAGCGTTAGCTCATCAAATAGGGCAATGGGAGTAGATTCTTCTTTATCTTTATTTATTGAAATTTGTTTATTAACAACATTAAATCCAAACTCGTCATTAAGGTCTGTTGTTTCACTTGTATGTTTATTGGTTAAAGTAGTTGTGATTATTTGAAGACCAGATTCTTTTACAGTAGTAAGGGTTCTTAAGTCTTGTAAGCTACTTAACGTATTTAATTCAAATTTTCCAGTTACATTTCCATTTTCATCCCAAATTTTACCTTTAGTAGCGTAATTAGTTTCAGTAAGAATGGTATCGTTTCCTTTTACATCTGTCCCTCCTGTTATTTTTTTCCTTATGGTAGTCCTTGTTGTAGTTAATGTTTGAATAACGGTATATTTGTTAAAATCATTTAAAACTTTTTTAACAAGCTCATCTTGTATTTCCAAGATCGTTTCATATTTTTTAATTTGGGCTTCATTTGTACAATCTTTTAAAGTATTTAAAGCCTTTTGCCCTTTTAAGATGTATTGGTTGAGTAAGTTGAGTTTCTGTAAAACTTCTTTGAGATAATATGCGTATGCTTTTTTGCCGGCATTGCAAATGGTATTACTATTGGAAAAAGAGTTTTCATTGAAAATTTTTTCAATATCTAGTCCATTTGCACCAAATGAATATCCTTTATTTAAAATATCATTTAAAAAACCTAAGAGCATGTTCCTTTTGTTTGTGTAGTCTGCACCAAAACATGTATACTTTTGATTAAGTTCTTTTATCGATTTTTTTACATTTGGATCAATGTCTGGCACTCCAGAACTTCTAAGTACAGGAGTATTTTGAATTCCGTTAAGTGCTGTTGGTGACAGTGCCATGTTTTCTTTAAAGCAATATTGATGCCAATTATTAAACGAAAAAGAGGAGGCTAACCTCCCCTTTGTTTAATCTCTATTAAGCTTCTTCAGATTCATAATCATCTAAACCAACCGATTGGTGACGTGAAAGTTCTGGAATAAAGACTTGTTCAGGCGAGTCATAATCCGCTAATTCTTTCGTTATACTTCTATGAATATCACCGCGTTTTAAGCAATTGTTCAAGTTACATTCCGGCAAACGAGGGTCAAAGGAAGCACCTTCACTTGTTTCAAGTTTTGTGATGCTCATTGCTCTGGTTTTTCTATCATGACTAAATGAAATACAATTGGCTGTTAAACTTGCATAGTGATTAATACATACAAAGTTTTCTATACCGCCGATTTCACTCAATCCATGGGCTAGATGCCAAGCTGCAATTCCCTTATAAAATAAACTTAAAAAACTATGATTGCTGCGATAAGATAAAACAGCGTTATTGTAAACGTTTTTACAATAAATATCTATCTCTTCAATACAGTTTAATAATTCCCATTCGCCATTATAGTAAAGGCCCTTTGAAAATAGAGTCAACGAATCATCAATTGCTAAGTGTCCTACTGGTAAATACCCTGCTTCAACTCCAGCAACCGTTTTAAATAAAAGATTATATAACCAATGATCATAATGTTTACCTAAACATACATAAGTTACAATATCAAAAATACTGTTGTGTCGAATGATATTATTACGGCCTACTATTTCATTGATCATGTTTTTAGTCTCTCGATTACCAACAGAATTAGGTCCTGATAAAGCGTAAACAAATAAACGTGGTGTTTCTATATTATTGAAATTTTCACCCAGTAATTGGGGTAAAAAATTTTTTGTAAGATCTAACGCAGCTGGAATTGTAAGCGCAGCTCCTTGACTATGACCTGTAATGATGAAACGTGTTTGTTCTCTTTGTTCTTTAGGGATTTTCTTCCATAGAGTACATATATCACTCATAACATTTAGTCGAGAGGATAAGTACTTTTCTAAAAAACCTTTATGAAATAATGCTCCATCTAAGTTAACAGACTCAGGACATTCCATTTTGCTTGCAGAGAAGTTTGTAAGCCAGCTGGGTCCTAGAATACCGTTAAGTGGTTGAAATGACCGTGATTGAGATCCGCGAAATATGACAGCAATAATAGGAGGCATGTTTTCTTGTTGCAACAAAGCTACAAATCCTGGATAATCCGCTTCTACTCCGTTAGCAAATTTTAGTGCGCCATTTAAACCATTGGTTCCATGTGTTCCAGCAAATGGTTTCAACATAAACCAATCGTGGCATTCGGAATCACGATAACGTAGATGACTATAACGGTCTGTCATCAATTTATCGGGTGTTGTATAATCGTAAGCATCTTTTTCTCTGCGTGTAAGTCGATAACTTCGTTTGATCAGATAATGCAGATCATTTACCAACCTTTCTGTAAACAATTCGTTAACTTGTATTTTGCCTTGGTATTCTTGAACCAGTGGTCCGTCAATCGCAGCGAATAAAGAACCATTTAAAACAGAAGCGCACAGTAAACCAATGTGTTTTGTATTTATTTGCATAGCGTAAAATTAGAGCGGCAGAAATTAAAAAAAGTTTAGGAAAATTTTTCCAGTTTCGGAAAATTTTTCTAACAAAACTACTACTTAAAATAACAAAGTTAAGTATTTAAGCACTTTGGCACTGTATATGCTTTAACAGTTTTATATGGAACCCCAGAATAAAAAAATCCAAAAAACATTGGAAGAATTGGAACAACTTAAGCAACGGTTAAAAAACTTGAAAGAGTTTTTTAGTTCCACAAGAACGGGTAACATTAAAGACAGTTTGTTGACTAAGGAAAATTTGGAAGCAACGATTAAAATGCTAAAAGAGATTAATCCTGAAGAAAAAAATATGATCCATGCATTAGAATCGCTTATTCCACTTTCGCAAAAATCAGATCATGAAATTCTACTTCAGGAGAAAAGGAATGCTCCAACACTGCCTGATTCTGAAAATCAATCGGATTATAATGCCTTAACACCTAAATTAAAAGGTAAAGTACCCCTCAATCGGATTATCTAATGACTGTTTCTTCTGTACCAAAATTTTTCGGATTTTCTGTTGTATCGGATGGATATATACCACCAGCGAGCAAAGCTGATTGTCTAGGTAAGTTTGGTGACGATAAAGACCCTTCAAGAACTGGTTATTACGAAAGTGTTAGAAATACATTAGCCCAAAAACTAGCTAATATTTTTAATAAAAATTTTCCTAATAAATGCAATTGTTCTGATGAAAATTGTAAATGTGGTCAATTCCCTATTAGAGAGTATGATTGTAAACAAGAGTGTAATAGTCTTTATAAAAGTATTTTTAGAGATATTTGTGATGATTCTATCGAAAGTAATATTGCTTATAAATTTTACGTAAATCAAATTATTAAGAAGATTAACGAATTGAATAGTTATATAACTGAAGCACAAGCTATTTTAGCAAATTATACGGACAATAAACTTACACGATTGCAGATTTTAGATACGTTTTGCAAAAAGATTGAAATTGAGTTTTCTTATCATTATGCATA
>CAZOPT010000017.1:4956-6063 GCA_964582055.1 uncultured Opitutales bacterium | reverse complement strand
TTTTAGATACGTTTTGCAAAAAGATTGAAATTGAGTTTTCTTATCATTATGCATATGATCCAGAAGAAGATGTTTTTAAGATTATAGAAGAGGAGAAAAGTGCTTCAGAGTATGCTTCAACTCAATTAGAAAATAAGCATACTAATTACGCTGATTTGAGGAAGGATAAAATTCCTACCTATCCTGGTAGCAGTCCAAAAAGCAAAATTATCGAATGTTTCAACGAACTTAATTTGTTAGATCGGTTAAAGTATATAAAATTATATTACGATTGTAATTCTGGTAAAACCGATTCACTTTTTCCTAATAACGAACCAGAGGAAGCTTATCCTGCAGTTAGTGTTCCCAAGAGTACAGCTTACAACCAAGAAACATACACGACAGGACAACTAGAACTTTTTTACATTGGATATCTAGTTGATCGAGATGGACCAATAGGTGCTTTATGTTCTTTTATTGAATTTAAATCGATTGCATTATTAAAAAACATCGAAATTGAATCCTTGCGTATAAAAGCTATTAATACGTATCTAGCCTACCTTACAAAAGCATCCATGTATCTTAATGGAAGAAGCAAAGATACTGGAGTTCCTAAAACAACTTATGCTATTGTTGTTTTGGTTTGTAATGGTTTTGCTAGAGGTATAAAGCAATTAAGTATAGATGGTGAAACCGTTGATTACCTTATTTTGCAGCGTGATAATGATGATTCTGATAATAAAACGAAGATTGTGGATGGATATCATATTTCAGGAAGTGGATATTATCTTTTGGTACGTGTAGATGCTGGAGCATCTACATATATAGAAAAGTATGCTTCCGATAGTCCTTATTTTAGTGATAGAATGAGTAAAGATGATGCATTAGGAAACTCCGTAAATGTAAAAGATCCTTTTACTAATGCAGAATTTTCTAATGTGACATTTTATAATGGATTTAAATATGATACTGAAATTGATTGCAAAAATACAGCAAATAAGGAAGTTTTACTTGCACGTATTAGTAATGATAATGACTACAGCCATCATAAAAACTTCCTGCCGAAAGAACTCGATATTACAACTATAACTATGAATAGTATTTATGGGTGTGGCAGTAATGATATAA
>CAZOPT010000017.1:0-4856 GCA_964582055.1 uncultured Opitutales bacterium | reverse complement strand
TTGATTTTATTATAAAGAAAGAAACCCTAGACGATGATATACGTAAAGAAAAAACAAATGAGTTCTATGCCTCAGCTAAAACCATAAATGAGCAAACGATAGATAGTAAATGCCTAGAAGGTTATCGAGCGTATTCATTTTATTTGGAAAAGATTGTATTGCTTTTAAACAAGCTGAATGATGCCATAAAGCAGGGGCAAGACGCTATTAACGAATTAAAAAATTTAAAAGTAGATAGTATATCTGCAGGTCAAACTGAAGAAGAATGTGTTAATGCAAAAGTTCATGAATTGTCAGCAGAGCTCTATATGGCTGACAAGGTCATTGCGGATGTAAAAGCAGAATTCAAATCATGCTTAAAGTATAATGCAAATACAAAATCTTGGGATAAATCGAGTTATGGTTATGGAATTGACGATGCAAAATTTATTAAACCAAATACTTTAGATAATCTCAGAGGTATAACAGTCGCTGTTTCAAATGCGAATGATCTAAATGATACTCATAAAATATCATGTTTTAGTGAACTTAATCTATTGGATCGATTACGTTACATTCGATACTACTATGAATTAATTTTGGAAGGAAAGGATTCTGATTATCAAGTCTTTCCAGATGATCCCGAAAAAGGTTACCCATGTGTTCCTGACATTGAAAGTAATACAGATACAAAAGCTACTGAAAGTATGGGAGGGTTTGAGCTTTTTTATGTCGGATATCTAGTTGATCGAGATGGATCTATAGATGCTTACTCTTCTTGCTTAGAGGCTAAATCTAAGGCTATAACCGATAATATTTCTTTACAGTCTAAGCATATCGAAGCTTATAATCAGTATCTTACATTTATTAATCGTGCTGCACAGCTGCTTAATGAAAGTCAAAGTGAAGGAACGAACAATATACCTCATGGTGCACATTTAGCTTTAACTTATTTTTGTGGTAGTACTATGCGCGATCTATTAGAAGTTGATGGTGTAAATTACATTGTTTTGTCGTATACAACAAAGGATGGAGGCCATGATACAGATGAGGAAAAGAAAGATACTGATTTTAATTACGGTGTGAATCATCGTTATTTATTAGTGCGAGCAGATGAAAATGGTTTAAATGCACTTTATAATACGGAATATTTGGATGATCCAAATGGGGGGGTGACTTTTAATAAAGTGGATAATGAAGGAAATAAAGAAACCATAAATATAAAAAAGTTAGAAACTATAACTACTGGTGATTTAGAAGTTCTTTTTACGGGGAAACAAGGCGATACATCTTATGAGGTTACATATGACAATGGGAATAATGGTAAGGATTTTGGTTTTACGGGTACAATGTTTTATAAGAGAGCATATAGTTTTGGTTATAGTGAAAAATGTCCTATTATTGTATCTTCAGGCGACAAAAAGGAAATACTTATATGGGAAACTGGGAGTTTAGAAAATGATGAAAAATACCTTCCTAAACAGCTTGTTATTCAGGAAATTGTACCTAATAGTGTTGCACAATATGATAACTATCAAAATATGAATGCTTGGGGAGATGAAGCAGATGCAAAAAACCGTGTAATTAATTCTTGGACAACTGCTTTTTCCAATAAATCGGAATACATCAACACAGCTATTGAAACCATTAATACCGATATTACCTCTTTGCGTACTAAAATGGATACTATCGATTCGCTTTGCTCTACACTGCGTAACCGCTCGTTTGAAACGAAAAAAACACTTATTTCCAATTTGCACAGTTAATACCCTATAAATTGAAAAACAATCTAACTAAACTGGAGCCGGCTGTCAGAGTTGAACTGACGACCGTCCGCTTACAAGGCGGGTGCTCTGCCACTGAGCTAAGCCGGCAATTATTGGTACCCGACCAGGGACTCGAACCCTGAACCAATTGATTAAGAGTCAACTGCTCTACCATTGAGCTAGCCGGGCTTTTAAAATACTAACCTAAAGTGTGAATAGTTTTTTAAAAAAATCAAGCTATTAAAAAATAAATTTTTATGAACAGATAGTTTGTTTATATCATTACAAATTTTATTAGAGAAAAGAGTTGTGCTAAGGGTAAAAACATGGCAGCTTATATAATGAGCCCTCATAGTTCAAGGGATAGAACCGCGGTTTCCTAAACCGTTAATCCCAGTTCGAGTCTGGGTGCGGGCGCCATTTTTATGAAGAACGCAGGAGTTATTTTTTTATGTTTTTTTATGCTTTTTGCAGGTTGTCAGCATGTACAAAAAAAGAAGTTTAGCATTGATACTTTATCAGCGACTTATCGTACAGAAGACAGTTTTAAAGGGATTGTAGAAGCTTTTTCTCAACGAGAGTCAAAAGGTGGACGTTGCATCTTGCGAACGGATGAAAAAGAACGGTCAGGATTTTATCTTACAGTAAAATTTAATCATTCTTTGTCGCTTATTCCTCCTCATTCAAAAATACGTGTTTCATTTATCACGCAACATGCTCCGCAAGAAGTTAGGTATGAATGGGAAATCCCAGAGATTTGGCATTCTTTAATTTTTCAAAATGAGCTTATTTTAGGTATTACAGATCATCCGCAATTTTCTTCATCTACGAAAATTATTGCTTGGCAAGTTGAATTATTGGATCCACAAGGTGCGATTTTGACAACACAAAAAAGTTTTGCTTGGTAAGAAATGACAGAATTTTTCGCAGAAGTTCTGCCGCTTTCTGGAATTCCCAATGCACTTGTATATCGAAGTGAGGAACCTATTGAAGAAGGGTTTTTGGTTCGTATCGCTATTAAAAACAAGCCTCACTTGGGTTTAGTCAGTAAAATTTATGAAGATTCTCCAGATCCTAATTTTAAATTCTTGCCCATTTTAGAATGTATCTATTCACAACCTATTGTCAATAAAGACGGAATAAAGCTTGTTCAATGGCTTACACGATATTATGGCAGTACAATACTGGCGGCTCTTGAGACGGCTTTACCCGCACTTATTCGAAAAGGAAAACCTTTTCCGGTGAATTATTGTTTGCGTGTAACTCATCTACAACCGAATTTCAATGCGCGTAGTAAGCAACAGCAGATAGTTTATAATTGGCTTGTAAAGCATTCTAATAGTTCTTTAGAAGCTTTTAAAAACGTTTTTCCCAAACAAACACAAACCTTAAATGCTTTAATCAACAAAGGATATGTAGAAGGTTTTATAGCTGAAAACACTTGTTTAAATGTCGTCGATACTACTTCTACTTGTCCTTTAACAGAGGAACAAAATGCTGTTTTTCAAGCCATATCGAGACATTTAACAGATCCACAAAGTTCTACACATTTACTTTGGGGAATTACTGGTTCTGGGAAAACAGAAATTTATCATTCACTGATTTTAAAAGCCAAAACGCTTCAAAAACAAACCCTCTATTTGGTTCCTGAAATCACACTATCAGAGCAAGCTCTTACGAAATTAAAAAGTCGTTTACAAACTTCTGGTATTCGCATTGCTGTTTGGCATAGTCGTTTAAGCGATACGGAAAAATTGCGTACTTGGCAACAGGCATTATCAGGAAACATAGACGTTCTTTTGGGGACCCGTTCTGCACTTTTTGTACCTTTGCCACAATTAGGTCTTGTTATTGTTGATGAGGAACATGAGCCTTCTTACAAACAGTCTGAAAATCCGCGTTATCATGGACGTGATCTGGCAGTTTATCGTGCTTTTGTTACGCAATCTGTTTGTGTTTTAGGAAGTGCTACCCCTTCTGTCGAATCTTGGACAAACGCACATAATGGTAAGTACTTTTTCCATGCACTTAAAGCCAGACCTTTAGGACAATTGCTACCGAAAATGCACTTGGTAGATATGCGTCATGAAAAACCTAATTTTGAAGGTACGTTTTTATTGTCTAATTTATTGCGTGAAAAGATAAATGAACGTTTGGATCGTAAAGAACAAATTTTGTTGTTTCTAAATCGACGTGGCTACGCTCCTTATTTGTATTGTCCAAAGTGTGAAAAACGCTTAGCTTGTCCTCACTGTCATACTAATCTCGTTTATCATAAAAAAGATAATCGTTTGCACTGCCATTTGTGTGATTATAAAGAGCCTTTTCAAATCCTTTGCAATATTTGTAAAACCCCTTTAAAATTAAGCAGAGGCTTAGGTACACAACGTGTTGAAACGTGCTTGCAACAATTTTACAAAAATGTACGTATATTGCGTTTAGATACCGATGTTATTCAACAATATTCGGATTGGTATCAAGCGGTTTTAGAACATCGATACGATATTATTGTGGGTACGCAAATGTTAGCAAAAGGGCTTGATTTTCCAGATCTTACGCTTGTCGGAGTTATCCAAGCAGACGCGCAAACCACTCCGGAAGATTTCCGCATTTCTGAACGTACTTTTCAATTATTGGTTCAAGTTAGTGGTCGTGCAGGACGTTCCCAACATCCTGGAGAAGTTGTTGTGCAATCCTTTAATCCCGATACAACCTCTATCCGTTATGGCATTCAACAAGATGTACAAAGCTTTCTTGAACAAGAATATCAATTGCGAAAACACTATGCTTATCCACCTTTTCGCCATATGATTCGTCATATCTTTCGTAGCCGTTCTGAGTCTACGTTGCAATATGTCATTCAAAAATGGTCAAAATGTCTACAAAAAGCTTTACCATCAACTGTCGAACTTCTAGGACCTATTGCACCTTCTATTAGTAAGATTAATGGGTTTTATCGCATGCATTTATTGCTCTTTACCCCGTCTATTCTGCAAACGCTCCCATTGCTCAAAAACATCCGAATCAACTTTAAAATGCCATCTTCCATCATTGATTTGTGGGATGTTGACCCAATGGATTTTGTATAAATGGTTCGAATATTTTAATTCA
>CAZOPT010000016.1:0-20013 GCA_964582055.1 uncultured Opitutales bacterium | reverse complement strand
GCAAATTGAACAAAAAATACTAGCGGTTTTGTCAGATTGGTGTAAACAAGCTGAAGGAAAAATAGATGCTGATCATGCTTCTTTAGAAGAGGTAAAACGTAGTTTGGCGGGCTCTAATGATTGGGTATCTTCAAATGCTTTTGTGGCTTTTAAAAATGAAAATGAACAACGTGTAAGAGAACTTGTTGATTTTTTAGCTGAAGAAAAAGTGGCTCAATTTAATAAACGTTTGAATGAGCAAGATCAAAGAATTCATCAACTTGCCAAAGATAATGGGGCTCAAGTTAATCTTAAACATTCGTTTCAGAAAATGGAAAAGAAATTGGGAGAATTTTGTAAAACGACCTGTGATGCAACCATTCATCAAGTTAATGATCGTCTGCAGAATTTAGCTCAGCAAATGCAGTCAGGATTTGATGCTCTTAGTTGTGCTAAATGTGTTCAACATACGATTATTTCTGGAGAATCGCTTTCGTCTATTGCGCAACGTTATCGTACAACACCTGCGCAAATTCGTGCGGTTAATGGTTTACAAAATTCTAAAAGTTTAAGAGTTGGAGATACAATTTTAATTCCTAAAAATCAGTAATTTTGGTATTGCCCAAGGAATGTAATTTGGTACATTATGAGAGTATGCGTACGAATGTTTCCCTTAGTTACAATTCTTTTGGTAAACCAGAAGAGGTTTTATCTTTGCAAACTCATAAATTTGCTCCCATTCAAGATCAGCAAGTATTGATAAAGTTGCTTGCAAGTGTGATTCATCCGTCTGATTTTGGTAAAATACAAGGAACTTATGGAAAACTTGCAACCTTACCAGCAGTTGCGGGGCGTGAAGGCGTTGGGATCATTTGCGAAGTGGGTTCCAAGGTTTCTTCTTTAAAAGTAGGCATGCGTGTACGTATACCAGAAACATTGGGTACCTGGCAATCTTACGTCGTTGCTGAAGAATCTGATCTTTGGCCTTTGCCATCCAATATCCCAGTGGAACAACTTACCCAAGCCTTTATTAATCCACCTACTGCTTTGCGTTTATTAAATGATTTTGTACCTTTGAAAAGTGGCGATTGGGTGATCCAGAATGCTGCAAATTCTTGTGTGGGGCAGTGCGTTATTCAAATCGCACGAGTTTATGGATATAAAACGATTAATGTTGTACGTAATTTAGTTCAAGCAGACTATTTGAAACATTTAGGAGCAGATTGTGTAATAACTCTAGAACAATTATCAGATGTTAGGGAATGGACAAATGGTGAGTATCCGAAATTGGCTTTAAATTCTGTTGGTGGAAGCAGTGCTTTGCGGCTTATAAAGAGTTTAGCTGAAAACGGAACTATGGTGACTTTTGGTGCTATGACAGGTGAGGCAATTCGTTTTCCAACACGTGAATTGATTTTCAAAAATATCCAATTGCGCGGTTTTTGGATGGATGCTTGGTCGCGTTTGCGTCCTGCTTTGGAAGTGAAAAGTTGTTTGCAGCAAGTCTTTAATCTTATGCAAACAAAAAAGCTTGTAGTGCCGGTAGGAGAGACGTATCCTTTAGAGCAATGGAAAAACGCTTTGGAAGCTTCACAAAAATCAGCACGCAATGGAAAAGTATTGTTTTTAGCAAAAAACGATGACTGAAAGTATGGAAGGCCATAGGGCCCGTTTGCGTGAACGTTTTAAGAAAAATGGTTTACGTGGGTTTGCTGAACATGAAGTTTTAGAATTACTTCTTACCTTGTGCATTCCTCGAAAAGATGTAAAAGCTTTAGCGAAAGTATTGCTAAAACGTTTTGGAAATATTCGGTGTGTTTTTGATGCAAAACCAGAGGAATTATCGCAAATTCCTGGTTTGGGAGATGTTTCTGTAACTTGTTTACATTTAATAAAAGAGTTTTCTATCTATTATTTACAACAGCAGACTGCCAATATTTGTATTTTTGACAATAATGAAGCGTTAATAAATTTTTGGAAGGCACGTTTAGGTGGATTGAAACATGAAGTATTTGAGGTTGCTTATTTGGATGGTGGTTTTCGACTGTTAAGTGACGGTATTATTCGCATGGAAGAAGGTGTTACTTCAAAAATACAGGTTTATCCTCGTAAAGTAATTGAAGCAGCACTTTTACGTGGAGCTAGTAATATTGTTATCGCTCATAATCATCCTTCTGGAGATCCAAAACCTTCACAAGCAGATTTTTCAATGACGCAAACT
Organism: uncultured Opitutales bacterium; assembly: GCA_964582055.1. Lineage (GTDB taxonomy): Bacteria > Verrucomicrobiota > Verrucomicrobiia > Opitutales > UBA9783 > JBKSMP01. The sequence continues at coordinate 17,813 of CAZOPT010000016.1, read as the reverse complement.
TTGCGGTATATTTGCAATGCATTATCATTGCGCTTGTTAGATCATATTATTATCACAAAAGACAGTTTTTATTCGTTTCGTCAAGATGGTTTTCTTGATTAATATTCATATGTCATAACTGAACTTTTGTCTTTAATTTTTGCTAGAATCTTATTATTTGTAATTAAAAGTTTTAGAAGCTCCATTGAGGAGCTTCCATTTATATTTTATAACTATTAAAAAAGAAAGGTGTTATTTTTCGTTTGCTGCTGCATTAGCTGCTTCAACACGTTTGCCAAGAGCCTTTACAGATAAGATCCATAATGTGCAGATAAGAATAAAAAGAGCAAACAAGTAAGGTACAATCTGATAATAAGTTGCTTTCATACCAATGATGCTGCTGACTGCAGAGAAGAGTACTACTTGAATGAATGCACCACCGGATTTACCAAGACGTCCACCAACAACATCGACAACAGCTTTACCTTTTACTTTCATTTCTTCGTCAAGAGGAATATAAGCCATTTCTTTGGTCAAATCAAACAAAGCATATTTTGTAGATTTTGCTGCAACAACGATGATAGCACCCAAGATAACTGCAACTGCAACCGGATTGGTGCCCATGTTGGCAACGATTTCTCCCAATTCTTGACGGAATACAATGAAGGAAAAGAATGTGAAACCACCGATGAGGAATACAAGCGGAGTTGCTAATGCAGCCACAACCCAACGGCATACACGCAAAACATTTCCGCCAACGATCAACATAACCATAGAAGCAATTCCTGTCCAAATAGTAAAGCGGCTCATAAAGGTATTGTAATCGTTTTCGTTTGCATATTGCAATTTCAATTGGCTTTTCCAAAGACCTTCGATCAAGTTAACGCTGATACCATAGCAGATGATTAACATAGCGATTAAACCGAGATAAGGAGAGGTAAAGATTGTTTTTAAACTTTGGATAAGGCCTGCTTTCTTCTTTCCTTTTTTAACACCCGGTAATTCTGGTTTGTCATAAAAACGCTTATCGGTCAAAACGTTTTTGTAGATCCATTTGTAAATAACCATAGTTGCAATACCAAAAATGACAACGATGCTCATCAACCAATTGAGAGAAATCTGCCAAGGATCAACACCTTCTGCAACATCTTTAACATTAGAAAAATAATCTCCGAAAACACCGGCTAACAAAAGTGAAATTTGAGCCATTAAACCGAAGAAAGCATACATACGTTTAGCTTCAGAAACGCGTGTAATTTGGTTAGCGAACTGCCAAAAAGATAAAGATATCAATGCACTTCCCCAAAGTTCTGCTAAAACATAGAAAATAGCATAACTCCAAACACCACATAAGGCTAAAGGCCAATATAATGTTGGAAATTGAGCTTGCAAAGCCGTAATTGTTTCAACAGTTGGATGAAACCATTCACGATTTGGGTAGATAACGAACGCAAACAAGCCAAAGAATAAAATAAATGGCGATAAGGTTGCGTAAAATAGATTTTCATTACTCAAAACATTACTTGCTTTAGCGTATAAGAGCATGAAAATGATTGCGGATGGTGTTACACAAAACAACTTCAAGTAAGCTAAGGCTTCAGCTCCTGTATTAGTAACAATAAGTGAGTCTTTAATATTTCTTAAGCAGGTATAATTGAATAAAATGAGAAAAAAAATCATTCCCATAGGAATTGCTTTTTTCAATTCATAAGTATGAATTGGGAAGAAAATTCTTCTCAATTTAGAAAATTCAGGTTCATTTGTTTTAGTATTCATAATCCTTAATTAACTTTATAACTTGTCTTAAAAAGAGATTTAACTGTTGTACTTCATTCTAAAAACGATTGCAAGGAAATTTTTTACTTTCTTTTCATGAAAATATTTTCCTATTTAAGCTTCAAGAGGAAGCGATTTTCGGGCTAAATAATTAGCGATAAGTTGTTCCAATGTTTCGCTATCTTTAGCGAATAGGCGAATACCTTCTGCTAATTTCTCGGTAGCCATAGGGTCTGCGTTTAATTGCCAACGAAATTCTTTTTCGGAAATAGCTGGAATTGGAGAAGTCATTTCCATTGAAGAAAGTTGCCTAGTAATGGATTCTTCTGACTTACTTAATTCTTCAAGTAATTTAGGTGAAATTGTCAACCGATCGCAACCTGCTAAAGCTGTTATTTGTTTTAAGGTTCGGAAGCTAGCACCCATAATTTCTGTCGTATATCCTTGAGATTTCAAGGTTTTAAAGATGGTTTTTACGGAATTTACACCGGGATCTTCCGATAATGTATCGAGTAAATTTTTGGCCTTATACCAATCATAAATACGCCCAACAAATGGTGAAATCAGTGTTATACCTGCTTGTGCACACGCTAAAGCTTGTATTGGGTTAAAAATAAGAGTTGCATTGCAAGCAATACCTTGTTTTTCTAAAGTTTTAGCCGCTTGAATACCTTCCCAAGTAGCTGCGATTTTTATCAGTAAACGTTTAGGATTTATAGCTTTAGTTTTAAAAAAGTTGATCAGAGCAAGTGCGTTATTAATGGTAGCTTCAGTATCAAACGAAAGTCTTGCATCAACTTCGATAGAAAGGCGTCCTGGAATTTGTTTTAGAATCTTTTCGCCCATAACAACTGAACAAGCCATCCAAACGGCTTGTAGGGTAGGGGACTTAACGCTTTGTTTTTTCGCAAACATATATGCTTCTTCAATTGGTTTGCAACTTTCTTGGAAAGTTTTTAAAATAAGCGTAGGATTGGTGGTTGCTTCTTCAGGTTTAAATTGAATAATTTCCTGTAAATTGCCTGTGTCAGCAACAATATGTGTCCATTGTTTAAGTTGAAAAAGGGTATTATTCATGATGTTTTAAAAGTTGAATTAAAAAGGCTTCCAAAGCTTGAACAGCTCCAAAATTGACTTCTGTACGTTTGTAGCATATTTCTAAGGTTTGAATCCATTGATAAAATAGACTTGGATTGGAATTAAATTTTCCAGAATGAAACAAATTACTCAAAACGATTTCTATCCGCTGAAATGCTTCTTGTATTAGTTGCTTTTCATAACCAGCTTTTTGGGCTTCCAATTCTTCTTCGCTTAAATCTTTAGAATTTGTTTTTAAATAAGCTTGTTGTTGAGTTAAGTAAACTTGAAAGCGATATAAAAGTCCATAAATTTGTAAAGAATTTAAAGCTTTCCCTGCTTTTAAATATAGGGTAACATTCTCTTTAAAAGCTTCCAGCCAGGGTTCTAAAGCTTTTTCTTGTGAACTCGTCGAATTTGAAGGGTTTATACGAACCCACCAACAACGACTTCGAAGGGTAGGAAGTACATAATAAGGTTTTGTGGTAATTAAAAAAATGGAAGTATTTGGGCTCGGTTCTTCAAGTGTTTTAAGCATTGCATTTGCTGCTGAAATATGCAGCCGATCAGCTTCTACAAGCCCAAATACTTTATGGCCACCTTGTTGTGCACTCATGTAAACTTCACGATTAAGCGCACGCAAAACATCCACTTGTATTTGTCGCATTTTATTTGTGGGACGAATACAATAAAAGTCAGGATGTTGTTCAAGAACGTCCGATTGCGTTTGTAATAATCGTGTCGCCCAATCTTTAAAAAATTGAAGAAGCGACTCCAAATCACTTCCTGTAAGTAAGACACTTTGAGGAACTTTATCGAGAAAAACCTTTTCGTTCATTTATTTAAAAAACGTGTCTTAATTGCCTCCCAAATGGTATCTGCAACCTTTTGAATAACCTGAGAACCATCTACAAGAACTAAACGTTCTGGAAATTCTTTGGCTAAGTAAAGATAACCTTCTCGTACGGCCGAGTAAAATTCTATACTTTCTTTTTCAATGCGATCAGGAATGCTGTTTTTACGACGTTGAACACGCAACATACTTTCTTCGGCAGGAATATCAATGACGATGGTTAAATCAGGCATTAAGTTGCCAACTGCGAATTGATTGATAACCTTAACAGGACCGTCTGCTAATTGGCGCGCAACACCTTGATAAACGGTTGTGGAGTCTAAGAAACGATCACAAAGAATAAATTTCCCCAAATCTAATTCGGGTACAATAACTTCACGAACTAATTGCGCACGACTTGCAGCAAATAAAAGCAATTCGGTTTCTGGATAAATAGAAGTTTCTTCATTGTTACCAATTAAGATATGTCGTATTTTTTCTCCAACAGAGGTTCCACCGGGTTCTCGTGTTACCAAAATTTTTTGATTTGCCTTTTGTAACCGTTCTGAAAGCATACTAATTTGCGTTGTTTTCCCGCAACCCTCGCAGCCTTCAAATGTGATAAAAACACCTCTTTTTGTCATTTTAACTCCTTCTTTCATTTAACTTATTACTTAACTCTTGTATTTGTTTTTTAGAAGGCGTGTAACCTTGTTCAATGTAGAGCACAGAAGTAATATGCCCTAATTGCAAACATTGTGCAAGAGATAAATGCATTAAAACGCCACTCAGAAATCCGCCGTTAAAGTGATCTCCGCTACCTGTTAAACATGTTAAATGACGTGCTTTTAAGGAAGGAACAAAATCAATTTCCTCATTGCAAGCAGCAACAGCACCATCACAACAATGCATAATAAGGGCATCAATCTTTAGACTTTTCTTCAGTTCTTTGACCCAATGTATATAGGCCTCACTTTCTAAGCTATCAAGAGGTTCTGGCTTCCCTAAAAGTTTTCCGATAAAACGAACTTCAGAACGATTTACCCCAAGATAAACATGTCCTTGTGTCTTAAATTTTGGTAATAAATCTAGCAAATGTTGACATTCTTCAAACGTACGTTTGATAGGGTCTGCTAGGTCAAAAAAGCAAATACGATCTTTGTTTTTACTTAGTTTTGGCCAGATTCCTTCTAAGATTCTTTCGAAAATATCTGATAGATGTAACAACATTGTCCAATTTTGAAAACAAATAAGATCAGAATTAGAAAATTCAGATATCAAAGTGGTTTCATCGATGACATTAATTAAATGTTCGTACGTTATCTTTTCCATCGGTGTTGTATGTCCTAAGAGTACTTTTCCATCTGGAAATTCTAAAGCCTGTGTTTCACCGAATTCACCCAGCGAAATTGCCTCAACCTTTTGTGTAAATTCCTTAAAAACTGGATGTATAGGATTACCCAAAGTTCCAACATACCGAACATTTATTCCTGAATTTGCCAATGCGTTTGCAAGTAAAGGGCCATTGCCTCCCATTTTTTCTTGTTTGAGATAAAGTTCGATGTTGAGGTTAGATTGGCTGGCACTTTGAATTTTTTTTCCGAATTCCGTAATTGTTTCAAAACCTTCAAACGCATTACCATTACCTTTGCGTGACTTAACTGGTACCACCAACTTATCTACAAACCCATCTAAGCCCACCCAAGCTTTCTTTTTTTTCAAACTTCCTTGCATGAATTAAGTATATCAAGAAATATACACCATATCAAATGAAAAATTGAAAAATCTTTTAGATTAGGGTTGATGATAAGTTTACAAAGAATTCGCTTTCTGCGTCACAAATTGATATATATCAACAATAGGCACAACGTGTTCCGTTTGCTGGGTTGTATTCTTTATTTGTACAGTATTTTTCAAAAATTCTTCGTGAGTACAAATGATGATAAATTGTGGATTTTCATTGTAAGCCTTTTTGAGTTGCTTCGATAAAGATTTCGTTTCTCCTAATAAGTAGCTAACACGATTGTTTTTCTGGCGCAATTCTTGGGTTAATTGTAGGGCAAATGCACGTTCTGTTTCCTCAAATACAACAAAGCAATCACAAGGAGCGGGTAGAGTAGGGAGAAGATTTTGCTTCGTGAGCAAGTCAGTTAAGGTAACATCTCCAGCAGCAAAACCAACCGCAGGCATGGAATGCCCCGTTAATTTTTCAAAAAGTTTGTCATAACGGCCACCACCTGCAAGCGCACGCCCTTGTTCACTTTTTTCAAATATTTCAAAAACAAAACCTGTATAATAAGCAAGGCCACGAACAATGCTTAGATCGATTTGTACATAATCTTTACAGCCAAGAATTTCTAATTCCTTAAGAAGTAATTGCCATTCTTTTAATCGGGCCAATAAATGTTCATGGTTTGTAAGATTCGCATTATCCTTTTTAAAACAGGATTCGATTGCTTCCAAGGTCTTGCAATTACGTAGTGCCTCAGTTCGTTGAAAAAATTGTTCTGCTGAAATCGATTCAGGAAGCAGCGTTGCCAAATCTTTTTCGATCGCTTCATGTGAACGACGTTCCCACTTATCAAACAAATTAAGAATTTTGGCTTGTATATCAGGATCTGAAATTTCAAATTTTTCTAACCAGAGCATCCATAATTGGCGATCACTTAAACGAGCATAAAAATGTTGCTGATTGAGTCCAAAGAATTTAAAACTTTCAATAGCTAAAGCGATTAATTCTGCATCTGTTGTATACGTTGCTTCACCAACAATATCGACATTAAATTGGTAAAAAGAGCGTAAACGACCTTTTTGTGGGCGTTCATAGCGAAAATTTTCTGTTATATTAAACCACTTCGTTGGACGTTTTAAAGTAGCTACTTGACTACCTAAAATGCGAACTAACGAGGGCGTCATTTCCGGACGTAAGGCAATTTTACGTTTTCCTTTGTCTTCAAAAGCAAATAATTGTTCAGTTATTTCATCACCTGATTTCTTGGTGAAAAGTTCCAGAGATTCGAGAATGGGACCGTCGAATTCTTCAAAACAAAAACGGTTCGCGACTGTCTTCCAGCCCTTAAAAATGTGATTGCGATAGGCACATGCTTTTGGAGTAAAATCCCTAAAACCCGGTAATAAATCTGCCATAATTAATTATTTGATGACTTTTGTTGATGGTTTACAAGTCTTTTAATTTAAAACTTATCAGGAATGGAATTCTTATGTCCACCATAAAATTTTCTTAGTGGCGCAAAATTTTTGTTTGAAAAATTGATCTAAAAAAAGGTAATGTGTTTGCCTTCTTAAAGAACCATTAGGAAGTAAGGTAGTCATTTCACCTCCTGTCCAATAAATGATATTGGATGTTTTATTTTTTAAATAATGACGCGTCATTTGGATAAAATCAACAAATGCAGTCACTCCACGCCCTACAATGCCATCATACTTTTCTTTTGTGTTTTCCAAACGTTCCCATTGTGTACGAATATTTTTTAATTGCAAAGCTTTTGCCATTGCTTCGACAGCTTCAATTTTTTTGCGCGTTGCATCTAGCAAAGTAAGCTGTTTATCAGGAAAAAGGATTGCAAGTGGAATGCCAGGAATACCTCCACCTGTTCCTACATCTAAGACCGTTTTTAATGGGTCGAAACAATGCAATATGATCGCGGGTAATACTGGCAAAATATGTTTTTCGAACAAAAGCTCTGTATCTTTTCTGGAAACTAGATTCACCTTTTCATTCCATTCAAGAAGCAAATCCTCGTAATGATGTAATTGTTGCCATTGAAGATTTGTGATTTGTGGAAGAAAAGGTTTAAATCTATCCATTAAATGGAGGGTTTTTCGTTGCGGATTTCAGAAAGGCAAGCATGAAAAATAACATTTTTGGGTAATAACGTAATTTCATAGGGAGGAAATAAACGTTTTGCAAACCATTGCGAGCCTTCACGTAATACCTTTCTGAGATAAAACTCGGTATCTTGTTCTAATAAAACAATTTTACCATCTTCGAACTCATTTGATTTCAAACGATTCATAAGAAGTAAACCTTCTTCTCCAAACACCTGAGAGCAAGCTGCAGGTGCAGGTAAAGCGAATGAATGTTCATTGAAATTACGTTCTGTTTTTATCCAGCGATGCAATTCACTAGAAGTTTCTAAATTATTATATAACCATTCTTTCAAATGTCCCCAATTGATAATCGGTAGAATACAACCTCGAGTAGAAATGCCCAAATTATTAGGAACGAGAGCTTCAAACCCTAATAATTGTTCCAGACTGACTTCGAAGAACTGCGCTATAGCAACTAAAGTGTTAATACGCGGATCCGTTGTATGGCCTGATAACAACCGATTAACTGTTGTTTGCGGTAAGTTAACGCCTCGACATAAATCAGCTTCACTCATTTTGGCACAAGCCATGAGCTGCCTTATATTTTTCCCGATAGGAAAATTTATTACGTCATCACCTCCATTGCTCGACTCTAAAATCATTCCTAAAAATCAAACACGATTTGATACAAAAAGTAAAGTTTTTTATCATGTTTCTAGTAACCTTTAAGAATTTTTTTATAAAATCCGCATGAATACTAGAAAAAATTTTCTTCGGTTTTTTAACTTGTTTTTTGCTCTGTAGCGCGCATAAACGCTCATATTTTTTAGGTTTTTATGTGTATTTAGGTTGAGTTTCCCTCTAAAGGTATTTAAAAAGTGTTATTTTTTTAAAAAAGTAATATTTTTTAGTTGATTTATATAAAAATATGTCCACACTAAAGGTTAGTTTTTGTGGTAAGTAAGGCCTTGATGTTAAGCAAGGTGTTCGTTAAAAGCAAAGAGTGTCCTACAGTGGGTGCGTAGATTTAGCAAGTGGTCTACGCACCTTTTTTTATTTAGTAAAGATTTTCTAAAGGTCGGAAGTGAGTTTTTATCATTTTATTTGTATACCAAATTTTAAATACCTTTGATGATACTTAATTGGAGGGTACATTTGCTACAAAGCGATAGGGTTTTTCGCGCCAAATTGGTCCAGCATAATCAATACCGATACGAGGGGTTGTTGTAATTGTATAAGTTTGTGTGGCAGGAGCGATCCAAAGGTCTGACTGAGGATGACAAAGTTGGTTATTGAAATCTCGAGAGATTGAAAGTGCCCGTGTCAATCGTCCTGGACCTTGAGATCCGGCAATAGCGCGAATAAGAACGGCGCTAGGTTTATTTTTAGGACTTGTAACGATGTTGAGCATAGAGTGCATACCATAACAAAGATAGACATACCACCGACCTGCAGGCCCAAACATAGGGGCATTTCGTTGAGTTTTCCCAAAACGCGCATGAGATGCTAAATCTTCATTACCTAAGTAAGCTTCGGTTTCTAAAATAGGAAGTGCAAATATCTTTTCGCCAAGTTTGCGACATAGTAAACAACCTATGAGTTCTTGAGCAACAACAACCGCAGATCGTTCAAAAAATGATTCAATTAGGAAACCCTTCATAATGCAGTTTGTTTTTTTCTAAAACAATATGATTAAAAAATTTTTTACAGCTAAAAACAAGCATCAATTCTCATAAAAAAGTATATTGTGAATAACTTGTAAAAAACTTCATCTTGCCTTCTTATAAAAAATAGAGTTTTATTATTCCCATGTCAAAAAAGAGTTGCTTTCATAATTTAAAAAGTTTTTTTAAATCTTTAAAAATATTGTATTTTATCGGTGATAAAACGTTATGAAGTATTTTTCAAAAAAATTTTTTTGTTTTATTTAAATCTTTTATTTAAGGAATAAGGGTGTTGCGTAATAATTGTGAACAACTTGTACATTTTAGGATATAAAATATGTCGGTGCTTGAACTTTGGAAAGCTTTACAAGAACAATTAAAAATGATTTTTTCAAATGACATTTTTAATACGTGGTTTAAACCTTTGGAGTGTGATCCGGAAGCGCCTGAAGGTAAAATGGTTCTTCGTACTAGTAATGAGTTTGCGACACTTTGGTTACAAAATAACTACCAAGAGATTTTAGAAAAAAAGCTCGCTCAATTAACTGAACACCCATTTGTATTGGAGTTTAAGACGCATGAAACTAAGGTTTTGGCAACAGCACCACAAGCGGCCATTACAACGAAACCCGTTGCAAAGACAATAAAAACCGCAAATGCATCGGGACAATTAACTTCGGGGCAGGGGCTTAATTTACAAAATACGTTTGAGAATTTCATTGTAGGAGCTGGTAGTCAATTAGCTCATGCTGCGGCTGTAGCTGTTGCGAATGCTCCTGGACGAGCTTATAACCCTTTGTTTCTCTATGGAAATACAGGATTGGGTAAAACACACTTGATGCAAGCTGTTGGGCATCATGTCTTAAAAAATCAGCCAAATGCTAAAGTTATTTATATTACGACAGAACGTTTTACGAATGACTTTATTTATGCCATTCAAGAAAATCAGCTGTCAAAGTTTAGAAAAAAATATCGTGGAGCTGATGTTTTGCTCATTGACGATATCCATTTTTTAGCAGGTAAAGAGCGTATTCAAGAAGAATTTTTCCATACATTTAACGAACTTTTTGAATCTCAACGGCAGATTTTTTTGTGCAGTGATCGGCCTGCTTCAGAAATTGCTAAGTTGGAAAATCGTCTTGTTTCTCGTTTTCAATGGGGATTGGTTTGTGACATACAACCACCGGATTTTGAAACACGTGTCGCTATTCTTACCAAAAAAGCACAATCGATGAATCTTGTCCTAGAATCGGATGTTATTGATTTTTTAGCAGAACGTGTTACTAAAAATGTTCGTCGTATGGAAGGGGCTTTGAATCGTATTTTAGGCTATCAGAAACTTTTGCATACAGCAGCTTTATCGGTGGAAAAAGTAGAAAGCATGTTACAAGATATTTTGCAAGAGGAATTAGCCGCTCAGGTAACAATAGAGGATATTCAGAAAGGTATTTGTGATTTTTATCATTTGTCACTTGCAGATCTTTTAAGTAAAAAGCGTCCAGCCAATATCGCATTTCCTCGACAAGTAGCTATGTATTTATGTCGTATTTTGACGCCAGCGTCTTTACAAGAAATTGGAATTGCTTTTGGTGGTAGAGATCATGGAACAGTTATTCATGCTTGCAAAAGTGTCGAGAATGCCTTACAACAGGAGCCAACAACAAAGCGAACCTTACAATTTTTACAACAGAAATTAAGTAGTAAACAATGAATTACAAAGATTTTTCAGAAGAGCAGTTACAGCAATTACAACAGTGGGTTTCAGAAATTCAGTCGGTGAGTGAATTGCAGACAAAAATTAATGCAAGTTTTAACACCCATTTAACCTATTTAGAAGTACGTTTTTTGTTGGATGATCTTCATTTAGAATTGAAGAAAAAAGAAACCAACACTGAAGAAGCCTCTACAAAACTTGATCAAACTGCAACGATTCCTGCAAACGAAGGTATTCAAGTGCAAGTGGATCCGGTTACACGTCCTGGGATGATTTTTAATGGAAGTGTGCGTTTTTCTGATGGGCAAGTGGCTTTTTGGGGATTGGATCAATTTGGTCGTATATCGCTGAAGCCTGAACAAGAAGACTACAAACCTTCGCAGGCAGACATTGCACAATTTCAAGAATTATTGCAACAACAACTCAGCGAACTTTCGCAGAAAAAAGCTTTTGGATTATAACGATGAAAGTTTACTTGGATCTTCTTAGAAAAGTTTTAAATGAAGGGGAGGAGCGAATAGATCGTACAGGTGTCGGTACAACGAGTATATTTGGTACACAAATCCGTGTCGATATTTCTAAAAACTTTCCTTTGCTTACGACCAAAAAAGTACATTTTAAGTCCATTGCCTACGAACTCCTTTGGTTTTTAAAAGGTGAAACCAATATTAAATATTTGCAAGATCATGGGGTGCGTATTTGGAATGAATGGGCAGATGCAGAAGGCAATTTAGGGCCTGTTTATGGAGCTCAATGGCGCCATTGGGAATGTGCTGATGGACGCATTATAGACCAAATTCAACAAGTTATAGAAGGTATAAAAACAAATCCTTTTGGCCGGAGGCATATCGTTTCTGCTTGGAATGTTGGTGAAATTGACAAAATGGCTTTACCGCCTTGCCATTCTTTTTTCCAATTTTACGTCAGTACCAAAGGGTACTTAAGTTGTCAATTGTATCAACGTAGTGGTGATTTGTTTTTAGGAGTTCCCTTCAATATTGCTTCTTATTCGTTGTTGACTTACATGATTGCTCAAGTTTGCCAATTGAAGCCAGGAACATTTGTACATACTTTAGGCGATGCCCATATTTACAATAATCATCATGAGCAAGTAAAATTACAGCTTTCTCGTGAACCTAAAGCATTACCTACTTTACAATTAGATGCTACGATAAAATCGATAGATGATTTTACTTTTGAGTCGTTCACGATCAACGATTATAATCCTTATCCAACGATTAAAGCAGATGTTGCAGTCTGATAAAAAAACTTCTTTTAAGGCGATTGCGGCGATGTCTATTAACCGTGTTATTGGTTGTCAACAGCAATTACCTTGGCATGTTCCTGAAGAGCTGCAATGGTTTAAGCAAGTTACTTTGCATCAGACCTTGCTTATGGGCCGCAAAACCTTTGAGTCGATGGGATGTCGTCCTTTGCCGCAACGTAAGACTTATGTGCTTAGTAGAAATTTCATAAGTTTCCAAGGGGTAGAGGTTATCCATGCGCCTGAAGAGCTTTATGGTTTAGGTGGAACAGTATGGGTATGTGGTGGTGCACATGTTTATCAACAATTGCTACCGATTTGCGATGAGCTTATTTTGTCTATTATTCCGCAGATAATTGAAGGTGATGCGTTTTTCCCACCTTTCGAATCGTATTTCAAATTGAATGCTACTTTGAAACAATCAGATGCTTTTAAAGTTCAGTCTTGGATAAAAAACGATAAAAATTAGTTTATTTTAATTTAAATTAAAATAAACTTGATTTTTGTTATTTATATTTTTACAGTTTTAACATAATTACAATGTTTTTATAATAGAATTAATTTGAGACAAGGAGGTCGATTATTGTTATGTACGATAAGAAATCATTAAAGGCGGAAGAATTTATTAATCACGAGGAGATTCTTAGAACTTTAGATTATGCTGAAAAAAATAAAGATAATCTGGATTTGATTAATAAAATCCTAGAGAAAGCTCGTCCTACCAGAAAAGGTAATGAAACGCATTGTACGGGACTTACTCATGAAGAAGCAAGTGTTCTTTTAGCCAACAATAGTAAGGAAGTTACAGATAAGATTTATGCACTCGCTGAAGAAATAAAAGAAGCTTTTTATGGTAATCGAATTGTAATTTTTGCACCGCTTTATCTTTCAAATTATTGTGTAAATGGTTGTGTTTATTGTCCATACCATTGCCAAAATAAAAGCATTCCAAGAAAAAAACTTACTCAAGAAGAAGTTGCTCGTGAGGTAATTGCACTTCAAGATATGGGGCATAAACGATTAGCGATTGAAGCGGGTGAAGATCCAGTTAATAATCCGATAGAGTATATTTTGGAATGTATTAAGACCATTTATTCGATTAAGCATAAAAATGGTGCTATTCGCCGTGTAAATGTAAATATTGCTGCAACAACGGTTGAAAACTATAGAAAGTTAAAAGAAGCAGAGATAGGGACTTATATTTTGTTCCAAGAAACGTATCACAAAGAATCTTACGAAAAGTTACATCCTAAAGGTCCTAAGCACCATTATGCCTATCATACAGAAGCTATGGATAGGGCTATGGAAGGTGGTATTGATGACGTTGGGTTGGGAGTTTTATTCGGTCTAGAAAGCTATAAATATGAATTTGCAGGTCTTTTAATGCATGCGGAACATTTAGAAGCTGTCCATGGTGTTGGCCCTCATACGATTTCTGTTCCAAGAATTAAAAATGCCGATGATATTGATGCTAAGCAGTTTTCGAATGGAATTGATGATGAAACGTTTGCCAAAATTGTTGCTCTAATTAGAATTGCTGTTCCTTACACTGGCATCATTATTTCTACGCGAGAATCGCAAAGTGTTCGCGAAAGATTGTTGCAATTAGGTGTTTCACAAATTTCGGGTGCTTCCAGAACTTCTGTTGGTGGATATACAGAAAAAGAAAGACCTTGCGATACCGAGCAATTTGATGTATCCGATCAAAGAACCTTGGATGAAGTGGTTAGATGGCTTATGCAGTTGGGTAAAATTCCTTCTTTTTGTACTGCTTGTTATCGTGAAGGAAGAACAGGGGATCGTTTTATGTCGCTTTGTAAGACCGGCCTTATTCAGAATTGTTGTCAACCGAATGCACTTATTACATTGAAAGAATTTTTGGTAGATTATGCCTCTGAAGAAACGAAAAAGATTGGTGAAACATTTATTCAAAAAGAATTGGATAAAATTTCTAATGAAAAACTAAAGGCTAGTTTAACTAAAAAGCTTATTGAGATTGAAGCAGGTAATCGGGATTTTCGTTATTAATTTTTTTTGATAAGGTATTATGTATTATGCAACACATTTTTAAATCAGAAAGGCCACATATTGCATTTTTTGGTTGTACTAATAGTGGCAAGTCTTTGTTAGTTAATGCTATCACAAATCAACAGATGTCTGTTGTATCCGATATTAAGGGTACAACTACGGATCCTGTTTCGAAATCGATGGAAATTTTACCGCTTGGCCCTGTTGTAATTATCGATACTGCAGGGATAAATGATGAGAGTGAATTGGGTAAACTCAGAATTGAAAAAACCAAACAAATTTTGGATAAAACAGATATTGCAGTTTTAGTTGTTGATGCAACGGTTGGAGAAACCGATTTTGACAGAAAATTTGTAGAGGAGTTTAAAAGGAGAAAACTTCCTTACTTAATTGTTTATAACAAAACAGATAAGAGTTTACACTACCTTTCTTTATTTCAACCTGATGTGATATATGTTAGTGCTTTGACAAAAGAAGGTATTTATATCTTAAAAGAGAAAATTGGAAATGTCATACAAAAGGATAAAAAAGAAAAGTCTATTATTAAGGATAAACTGAATGTTGGCGATACGATTGTTATGGTTATCCCAATTGATGAGTCTGCTCCCAAAGGAAGAATTATTTTGCCACAACAAACTATCTTGAGAGAGATTTTAGATGCACAAGCAATTGCTGTTTGTTGTCAACCAGGTGAGCTTCCTCAGGTCTTAAAAGCAGTTACACCAAAGTTTGTCATTACAGATTCTCAGGTTTTCAATAAAGTCAAAGATAGTGTTCCTGAGACAATAATTTTAACCTCGTTTTCCATCTTAATGGCAAATTATAAGGGTGAATTAGATTTATTGTTAGCAGGAGCCAACAAGTTGTCTGAATTAAAAAATGGAGATAAAATTTTAATTGCTGAGAGTTGTACGCATCATAGACAATGCAATGATATTGGAACCATTAAATTAACGAATTGGATTAAAAATTTTACAGGCAAAGAACTTACTTTTGAATTTACGCAAGGCAATGAGTTTCCACAAGATTTAAGTGATTATGCACTTATTGTTCATTGTGGTGGCTGTATGTCTAATGAAAAGGAAATACGGTCACGTTTCAATAGAGCTGTTGAACAAAATATTCCGATCGTTAATTATGGCATGGCCATAGCCCATATGAATGGAATACTTAAGCGTTCGATGGAAATTTTTGAGCTTTCTTCTAATGAATAAGAAAGAAATAATAGCTTTTTTACAAGATGATTTCCAAAATGATTGGCTTTTTAAAGAAGCAGATAGGGTACGTTATGAAAATGTAGGTAATGCAATCCATTTAAGAGCTTTGATTGAATTTTCGAATATTTGTAAACGTCATTGTAAGTATTGCGGAATTCGTGCTGAGAATATAGCAGCTGAGCGCTATCGATTAGAAAAAGAAACTATTTTAATTTTAGCGAAAAAAGCCGTTGATTTAGGTTACCGAACGATTGTGCTTCAGTCAGGTGAAGATGATAGCTATTATTCCGATAAATTATGTGATATTATTCGCGAAATTAAGGCCTTATTTGATGTAGCTATAACGCTTAGTATTGGTGAAAAAACGTTTGATGAATATAAAGTTTATCGTCAGGCAGGTGCAGATAGATTTCTTTTGAGAATTGAAACAACGGATAGAAATTTATACGAGACAATGCATCCACATGCGAGTTTTGACAATCGTGTTCGTTGCCTTCAAGATTTGAAAGCGCTTGGGTATGAAGTCGGTACGGGTTGTCTCGTAGGCCTTCCAGGGCAGACAATAGAATCTTTAGCAGATGATATCTTGTTCTTTAAAGCATTGGATGCAGATATGATTGGAGTAGGGCCTTTCATTCCCCATGCGAAAACTCCTTTAAAAGACGAAAAACAAGGGGATTTTTGGCTTGCATTAAAGGTTATGGCGCTAACAAGGATAAACCTTCCAACAATTAATATTCCTGCAACAACAGCTATGGAAACAATCTTTCCTAATGGTAGACTTATTGCATTGCAAAGTGGTGCTAATGTTGTGATGCCTAATGTTTCGACGATCGATTGTCGCAAGAAATATGAAATTTATCCCAATAAAGCTGGTGTAAATGACAACGAAGCAAATGTAAGAAAACAATTGGAAATCCTGTTTGCAGGTATCGGAAGAACGCTGGCGAACGACAAGGGTTTTCGTAAGAAGAAGTAGTAGGTAAAATTTTAAATTAAAAACAATTAGACATAATATTTATTGTGCGAAATAAAAACCATAATTAAACTGCTTGAAAAATTTAAGTTTAGGTTTAAAATTAAAGACATGTTGTTAGTAAAGCCTTTATTTATTTTGGATCAAGTTAGCAGTCAATTGATAGTTGATCCTCAAGGAAGTTTATGGAATGTGCTACAAGAAAAAATTTCCGAAGATCCATTCCGAATCCTTACGTTTTTAATTTTTATGGGAGCGATTTGTCATACATTTTTGGCAGGAAAGTTCTCTTCATGGTCGCACATTATTGAAAAGGAAAAAGGTTATTCGACGTGTTTGTCTAAATCATTACATTTGTTGGGTGAAGTTGAAGCGATTTTTGGATTGTGGCTTATTCCACTTATTATTAGCTTTTGTATTTCAAAAGGTTGGCATGCTACAGTAGATTATTTTTCAACGCGGCATTATACTGAACCGGTCTTTGTATTTGCAATTATGACCATTGCGGCAACGAAACCGATTTTATACCTCGCAGAAAATTGCATTCGTACGCTTGTGTGTTGTTTAGGTGGTGAACGTCCATCAACTTGGTGGTTATGTATTTTAATGGTAGGTCCTTTATTAGGCTCTTTAATTACAGAACCTGCAGCTATGACTATTGCAGCTATGCTTTTGGGACAAAAAGTTTTTGCTTACAAACCTGGAAAATGTTTTTCATATGCAACGTTAGGTTTATTATTTGTTAACATTTCTGTAGGAGGTGTTTTGACAAATTTTGCAGCACCTCCAGTTTTAATGGTTGCTTCTTGTTGGAATTGGAGCACATCATTCGTATTTACACATTTTGGCATTAAAGCTATTGTCGGAATTGTTTGTGCTACTTTCTTTTATTTTGTGCTGTTTTCAAAGCAACTAAGTCAGTTAAATCAAAAGGCAAAATCAGCTCAAATTACAACTGAATCTAAGGGAAAAATGCCTTTAAGTGTTATTAGTATTCATGTAGGTTTTTTGGCTTGGATTGTCTTTAATTCACACCATGCAACTTTTATCGTTTGGGGATTTTTAGCCTTTTTAGCTGCAAGCCAGATTATGTCTAATTGGCAGTCTAAAATTGCACTGCGTGAATCGTTACTTGTGGGCTGTTTCTTAGCGGGACTTGTAACCCATGGTGGATTACAAGAATGGTGGATTCAAGCGCTTTTGTCTCGGCTTAGCGAACAATTACTTTTCTTTGGATCTGTTATTTTAACCGCTTTTAATGATAATGCCTCTATTACTTATCTCGCATCTTTAGTACCTGAATTTGCACAGAATTTTAACTTACAAGCGGCAGTTGTCGGTGGTGCAGTGGTTGGTGGTGGACTTACTGTTATCGCAAATGCACCTAATCCGGCAGGCCAATCTTTGCTTTCAAAATTCTTTGAAAATGGTTCTGTAAAGCCATTGCCTCTATTT
>CAZOPT010000015.1:15888-20953 GCA_964582055.1 uncultured Opitutales bacterium | reverse complement strand
ATTGTAAAGCATATCAAATAAAACAACTTAAAAAACTTTGTTTTTTTTTTAAAAGTGTTATTATTAAGTATAGTGTTTTATGAAAACAACACAATTTTTATTTTACTTATTGTTATTAATTGGTGCGCTTAACACGACCCATAATGCTGTTTATAATCAATGCATTTTGTACATTAATCAAGATTTGTTGGGTTCACAATACCAGTTAAAATTGACTTTATCGGTCTATTTTTGCGCGATTTTTTTCGTACGTTGTCTGGTAGGAACCGTTGCCGATCGTTATAGTGCTAAAAAATGTCTTTTTATTGCCTTGTGCGTTGCTTTAATTGGTCACATTTTAGCCTGCATTTCGACCAACATGCCCATGTTTATTGTTGCTCGATTTATTCAAGGACTAGGCTTAGGGGGCGGACAAGTATTAGGGCTGGTTATTTTAATGCAATTATTTACCTTTAAAGGTCGCGCTTCTATTATTGCAACAGAGCAAGTTTTTTTCTCTCTAGCCTCTATCTGCCTCCCATTAATGGGACATGCTTTTTCAACTTGTTTATCTTGGCGACTTATTTACACAACCTACATTGGAATTGCGCTGTTTTCTCTTTTGTATTTTTTGATTTTTCAACCTAAAGAAGCAACCGTCGAACTTCCAAGCGCAATCAATAGAACCCCAACATCAAGCACACAAAAAAGTCTTTTTAGTAACTGGCAATTCATAATTCCTACATTCATGGCTTGTTTTTCCATTTCGAGTTACATTCTTTGGGGAAGTTATTTTAGCTTATTAGTATACCACTACAACATTGATTTACGTTATTTGCTCATGTACCAATTACTTCCAATCATTCCCTACTTTACATGCTCTCTGCTTTTCAAAAAATGGACTACATACCTTTCTCAAAAGCAAATTTATAAACGTATTTTCTTCTGCCAATTATGTGCATTTCTAGGAATCATCCTACTTTTTTGTTGGAACAAAACATCTACAAGTTTTAAGTTCCTTTTATTAATTCCCATCTTACTACACAATGTTGCAGGCTCATTTTTTAGACCCCTAATGCAAGAAAAAGCATTAAACGCCGTCCCCAATAATCGTATTGGAACAGCAAGTTCGTTTATTTCCATTTGCCAAGTCGGTGTGAATGCATTCTTCTCTATCGTCATTAACTGTACAACGTGTTTTTTACCAACCTTCGTTAGTATCCAATCCTTCATCATGCTGATAACCGTTTTGTACGCCTTTAAGCAGTACATTTTTTATAGAAAACCCAAAATACAAGATTTAAAATTAGCTAGATGAGTTAGAGAAAAATCTACCAATTTATACAATACTAATACATTTTCCTAAACAAAACTTGACGACACCTCATCAGTATTTTAAAAATAAAAAATGGCATGAAGGTAAAAAGAATTCTATTGAAATTAAGTGGAGAATTTTTGCAAGGTAATGGTAATGTTTGGGAAGTTAAGCCTGTTGAAAACATTGTCAAACAGCTTGTACGATTACACAAAGAGCAATATGAAATCGGGATTGTTGTTGGGGGCGGCAATATTTTTCGAGGCGGTAGAAATACCTTTACTTTTGATCGTTGCCAAGCGGACACTATTGGTATGGCAGCCACTTGCGTAAATGCCTTATTTTTGCAAGCCTGCTTAGATAGCAAAGGCATTTCGACAATTATTTTAGGAGCTAATACTTTTGGAACACAGATTTTACCATTTGATGTCATTCAAGCACGAAAATATTTATCTCAGGGCAAGATTATTGTGTTTGCTGGAGGAACAGGACATGCTTTCTTTTCAACCGATACAGCAGCAGCCTTAAGAGCTAGCGAAATCCAAGCCGATATTTTACTCAAAGGTACCAAAGTCGATGGTATTTACGATAAAGATCCTGTTAAATATCCCGATGCGCAACGTTTTGATCAATTAAGCTACACAGAAGCTGAAGAAGGACGTTACGGGGTTATGGATGCTTGCGCTTTTACTTTATGTCGAGAGCAAAAAATTCCTATTTTTGTCTTTAATTTAAACAAAGAAAATGCTATTTATAAAGCAGTACATGAACAAATCGAAGGAAGTTTTATAAAGGAATGATACTATGATCGATTATACACGTTTTCTTAATCAAGTTAGCGATAGCATGCAAAAGGCCATAGAACATACGCAACGCCAATTTGGAACCTTGCATACCGGTAAAGCCTCTCCACAAATGCTCGAAAATGTGGTTGTAGAAGTTTATGGTTCGAATATGAAATTGCGCGATTTGGCATCCATTACAACACCAGATGCACGAACCTTACGCGTACAACCTTGGGATAAATCCAATTTAAAAGCTGTTGAAAAAGGTATTTTACTTGCAAATCTAGGCATTAATGCAACGATTTTTGGAGAATTCGTACATTGTCCATTGCCGGAATTAAGTCGTGAACGTCGTCAAGAACTTACAAAGCTCGCCAGCGGAATGGCCGAAGATGGTAAGGTTTCTATTCGTGGTTGCCGTCGCGATGCTATGGAAGTTTTAAAAAATGAAAAGAAATTGGGAACTTGTTCTGAAGACGATGTTAAAAAGCTGGAAAAAGAAATCCAAAAATTGACGGACAAATTCGTAGAAATGGTTGAAAAAATCTTAGATGAAAAATCTAAAGAATTGACAACTTTATAATACAGAACATTCTGAATTATAATCAAATCCATTCACTAAAACAATTTCTACAAATTTGTTTCCTTGAAATATACCATCCAGAATCTGAACATCGCAGTAAGTAATTGTACGTATTATAACGATCCAGAGGATTCTGAAAATTTTGAGTAAAACAACACATTTTATTATTTTGATTTCATCGGAGATAAATTAAAAAATGGTAAATTTTATGTGCTGATAAAAAACATAAAATAATGGTACCAATCATTGTATTGATACCCTTTCTAGTTATCCATTTTCTATTTTCAAAGGAAATTAGGCTGAAGGTTTTTAAAAGGAAATCCATTAGGCACTCCTTCAAAAAGTGATGTGGTTGTTAGCAATAACGTTTGAATTGGCTACAATACTGTCATTATGGCAGTAATCGACAATGGAGTTACATTATTATTGCCGCAAAATCTGTTGCAACATCTACCGTTTCTCTCCATTCCATCTATGACGGAAATCCAACCAAATGCATCCGTAAACGCTTTGATGAAGACACAATTCAGCTTCTTTTAGAGCCCAAATGGTAGGATTGGTCTTACGAAAATTTAGTACCTTTCCCATCACCTTTACAGATACAAAATCACTTAGGAAGCTTTTATAAAACTTTAGTAAATTATTTTTTTAATCAAGGTAAAGGCATTGGAAATATTTTTTGTTTTCCACATAAAACTTCATATGGAATTCCACAATCTCCTAATTTTACAATCATATTAGCCATATGCCTTAATGTCCATTTATGATTAATAAAATTTGTAAAATTATAAAACAATAATTGTGTATCTACCCAAATAGATCTATGTCGGACATAGAATAACGCTAAACGAGATTTAATTGGACGACACTGAGTAAAATAAGCTTCATAAGGATCTTCATGACCAGCTAAAAAATTTTCCATTTTCGACAAAAATAAAGATGCAAAATCTGATATACCCGGACTAACATCAACAATATGTTTTTCATTTTCTGTAAAACTTTTGTACTCAGATATTAATTGAGGCCTAGGACCAATCAGTAAAATATCACCTTTGATTACGTTTATAAGTTGAAAAAACTCATCCAATTTTAAAGTTCTTATAAATTTTCCAATAGGTGTAATTCTTTTATCATTCGCTGCGGTTGCAACTATATTTATTGCATCAGCTTTATATATCATAGACCTTAACTTAATCATTCGAAATAATTTTCCACCCCTCCCAACTCGATACGGCATATAAAAAGGATTCTTGACATCATATGCCCAAACTAAAATAGTTACTGTCAATAAAATAGGACTTAAAATTATAAAAATTATAAGTGCAAGCATTCTTTGAAAAACTTTCCAAATCATATCAATTCTCTAATGATTATTTTGCTAATAAATTCTTGTTGGTTTTCGGTTAATTGAGTCCCTGAAGGTAAACACAATCCATTAGCAAACAACTTTTCGCAGATTTTACCTCCATAATAACGATTGTTTTTGAACACAGGTTGCAAATGCATTGGCTTCCAAACGGGACGTGACTCAATGTTGTGGTTTTCTAAAATTTCCCACAACTCTTTCCATGTTGTAGATGTTTTTTCTGGATTTATTTGTATAACGGTTAACCAATGATTTGATTTGCCATAATTAGCCACAGGCATAAAAGATATTTTATCTTCCAAAGGAGCTAATAATTTTTTGTAATTTTCAAAATTTTTTTGTTTTTTATTCAGTTTTTTATCAATATTTTCTAATTGTCCCAAACCAATGGCCGCACAGATATTGCTCATGCGATAATTAAAACCAATTTCTTTATGTTCGTAGTACGGAACTGACTCTCGAGCTTGAGTTGATAATTTCCGAGCATGATCGATAAATTCTTTATCATGAGAAAGCAATGCGCCACCACCAGATGTTGTAATGATTTTATTGCCATTAAAAGACAAAGTACATGCAATTCCAGAATAACCAGCATGGCGAGTCTTATAAGTAGATCCTAAGGCTTCTGCAGAATCTATGATTAATGGAATTCCTAATGGATCACAAATCCCTTTTAGTGCATCATAATCAGCACATTGCCCATAAAGATCTGTTACGATTACTGCTTTTGGTAACTTATTTTCCTTTTGACAATCCTTAATGGCTTGGTCTAGTAAAAAAGGATCCATATTCCATGTTGCACTAGAACAGTCAATAAAACGAAGTTCGGCCCCCATGTGATAAGCATTAGATAAACTGGCTATAAATGTTAAATCTGATGCTATAACGATGTCTCCCGGTAAAATATTTAAACATTTTAATGATAAATGCAAAGCTGCTGTACAACTACTCGTTACCAAACAATATGGAATTTCAGTGTATTCTGAAAGTGCTTTTTCAAAAGCTTCAGTTGCAGGACCTAATGGGGCAATATAATT
>CAZOPT010000015.1:7417-15788 GCA_964582055.1 uncultured Opitutales bacterium | reverse complement strand
CTGAAAGTGCTTTTTCAAAAGCTTCAGTTGCAGGACCTAATGGGGCAATATAATTGGAACGAAATGCATCTTGAATGTATTGAAGTTCATTACCATCTACGTCAGGAGGAGATAAAAAAATTTTGCTATACATCTGATATCAGTTTAAGTTTGTGGCTATGTAAAAATATTTGTGGTCCATAATTTTTACAAGAAGTAGCCTATGTTTTTGGTTTTAAATTTTCTTTTGAAATGGCACATTATAAATCTAATTTATTAAAATTCTTTTAAGTAAATAAGTTTTGTATCATTTTTTCGTCCCTAAAAATAATTTTTTCACAACATTTAACCCTTGGTACATAATCTTTGATGCATAGTCCTTAATCCTTTCGATATGTGGATTTGCCCATTGTCCGCGCTTGTTTTTTATTTTAATGATTTTTGCAGGGCATCCAACAGCAATACAATTTGCTGGAAAAGACTTGTTTACGAAACTATTTGCTCCTATGATTGTATTTTCACCAATCGTAACATTAGGCATAACTGTTGAATGACTACCTACACAACAATTTTTCTTCAATGTAACACAACCATTTTTGTTATCTATGGTTGATATAGAATAAATAGAACAATGCGACCCCAATTGAACATTATCTTCTATTATAACGCCATTTTTAGCATTTATATATGAAAAAGCACCAATATCCGTTTTATAACCTAATTTTAAATTCTTTACATGACAAACCATCCAACCATACTTAGTTGCTTTCCCTTCTTCAAGCTTAGGATACTGCCATTCTTTAAAACGATTATTCATAAATGTAAAATTTAAAATACATATTTTTATCAAAAATCATTACAATTAAACAATCACCTATTTGTAATTAAGTAAAGGTTATAATTAAATATTTTAAAATTTTTCGCAGTTCACATTTTAACCGTAGATCTATCATGAATACTTATTTTATGTGATATTTTTCCCTAATCTTGTTATAGAAACCAACGAATAGAACTTGTAATCTTTCTTTGCAAGCGTCAGACAAATCTATAAAAACAATTAAATCTTTTTAAAAAATATTGTATTTTTTTAAAAATGTTCATAACATTCGTTTTTTAGAATTTAATATGGCAAAAATTGTAAAACACACGCTTGATTTTGAAAAACCGCTGCTAGCCTTAGAAGAGCAGCTAGAACAACTCAAAAAGATTTCTCAGGAAAATGCGGTTTCTATGGATGCAGAAATCCAAGCCATTCAGCTAAAAATACAAGAAACTAAAGAACATATTTATAAAAACTTAACCGCTTGGCAAAAGATCAAGATTGCGCGTCATCCGCAACGTCCTTATGCGTTGGATTATATTCAAAGTATTTTTACAGATTTTCAAGAACTACATGGTGATCGTCGATTTGGTGATGATCAAGCACTTATTGGAGGTACAGCTTATTTTAATGGCCAACCCGTAATGGTATTGGGACAACAAAAGGGGCGTGATTTAAAGGAAAACATCAAACGCAATTTTGGCTCACCCAATCCAGAAGGTTATCGTAAGGCCTTACGTCTTATGCAAATAGCTGAAAAGTTTTTTCTGCCCGTTATTTCTTTTATTGATACCCCTGGAGCTTATCCGGGAATTGGTGCTGAAGAACGTCATATCGCAGAAGCCATTGCCGTTAATTTGCGTGAAATGAGTGTGTTAAAAGTTCCTTGCATTGCGATTGTTATTGGAGAAGGTGGTTCTGGAGGTGCATTAGGAATTGGAGTTTCAGATCGTATTTTAGTCCTCGAAAATGCTTATTACTCGGTTATTTCTCCGGAAGGTTGTGCAGCCATTTTGTGGAAAGATCGCGCAAAAGTTTCTGAAGCGGCTAATGCTTTGAAGCTTTCAGCAGAAGACTTAAAGGTATTAAATATTATTGACGGCATTGTTCCAGAACCTCTAGGAGGCGCTCATACGAACCCTGAAGCTTGCGCGCAAGCGATCAAAACAGTGCTTGAAGAACATCTAAAAGCATTATTGCCGCTTTCTGAAGCTGATCTTTTGAAAAAACGTTACGAAAAATATAGGACTATAGGATTATTTGAGGAAAAATGAATTTTATTAGATTCGGAACGGATGGCATTCGAGGGAAAGTGGGACAAGTTCCTATTACATTTGATGATTTCAATCGTCTCGGGCAAGCATGTCGCGATTGGCTTCAACAACAACAATTGCCTTTAACCGTTGCTATTGGATGGGATACACGAAGTTCCGGATCCGAACTAGCGCAAGCGTTTGCGAAGGGTTTTCTACACACCTCTAATGCTTCTGTAACCTTTTTACACGTCGTTCCAACACCTGCTGTCTCGTTTTTTGTCAAACAAGAAAAGATTTCTCTAGGGGTATCGATTACCGCTTCCCACAATCCCTATACTGATAATGGTTTAAAATTGTTTAAATCAAGCGGTAGCAAGTTGTTGCGTAGGGAAGAAACTATTATTGAGCAATTATGCACAACTAAAATACCTATTTCAAAAGTTTCCTTAGATTCTGTCCAAAAAATTTCCGGGAAAGATTACTACCTAAATCATCTGAAAAAAACTTATTCAAACAATTTTATTAAGAGTAAACGTATCGTTTTAGACACCGCTAATGGAGCAACAACTTACACAACCTTGCCTTTATTGAAGGAATTAAGTACTGAAGTTATTGCTTTAGGGGATCAGCCAAATGGGATCAACATTAATGAAAATTGCGGCAGCGAACATACAGAACAAGTAGAAAAAATTGTTAAAGAAACGCATTCTTGGCTTGGGTTTGCCCACGATGGTGATGGTGATCGATTGGTTGTTATTGATGAAAATGGAGAGCGTGTAGATGGTGATGAAATCCTTGGAATATTGGCTATCGATCTATACCAACAAAATCGCTTAAAAAACAATAAGATCGTTGTAACCCAACAAAGTAATTCTGGACTTAAAGCAAGCTTAGCTGCTTATGGGATCAAAACCATTGTCTGCGGTATTGGCGATCGCGAGGTTTTTTATGCATTAGAACAAGAACAAAGTAATTTCGGAGGTGAAAATTCAGGACATATTATTTTACGTGATGAAGCACCTACGGGCGATGGTCTCAGAGTTCTTTTACACCTTTTGAAGTTAGCACAAATTCAACCGATTTGTGAACGTAAAAAAGCAATTAAATTGTTACCTAAATGCGAACATTCGATGCTTGTAAGCCACAAAATCCCTTTAGAAGAATTGCAACAACTTCAAAATATTAAACAAAAATTACAACATTTGCCTGGACGCATTCTTATACGATATTCGGGCACAGAAAACAAATTACGTTTTTTAGTAGAAGCGGAAACAGAAGCTCTTTGCCAAGAACACATGAGTTTATTACAAACTGCGGCTAAATCTGATTTTAAAATATCCTAATCTCGTGCCATTCGAAAAATCGTATACCTTAAAAGCTTTAGAAATTTGGTTTCAATCCTACCGCAAACAATGGTGGGATGTTTTTTCAAAAACAGAACAAGAACAAGGGAAATTGCTTTTAGAGCGTGGACTTTCTTCCATTGAAATTGATCCACAATATCTGCTAGTCAGTGGCAAAAAAGATCAAAAAACGTGTTTTGCAGCATTGGATTTACCCAAACAAAATTCTTCTGCTTTACAAGTTTCAAGTAAGATGGAAACTTTCGGACGCGCTTTATTAGCTTCCGGATTACTGTGTTTAGAAAAACTTTTTCAAGATCATCTTGATACTTTATCGTTTTCAATACAAAAACAGGATACAAAATCTGAAAATGAATTTGAAAAATTGAAATCGAATCCCCTTTCTAATTCAACTACACAACTTGTTTTCTTCAAAAAAGATCAGACACTTGCATTTGAAGTATCCTTTAAGCGTGGCAAACAATTTGAAAAATTAACTTCACTTAAGCAAAGTTTAAAACCTCATGAACGTGAGCATTTGCTGTCCATTATGCTGCAAACACAAAAGCATGGATTTCGTTGGAACAAATCCTGTTTTGTAAATTCTAGCCTCGAGCTATTACCTAGTTTCGTTCAAAATGTTTTACCAAAGTTATCACAAAAGTATTTTGTCGAAATTCCACAAACGGTTTATGATTTGTGTCGAGGATTAAATAATATCCAAGTTCAACTATCTACAAATACAACCGGTCATTTACTTCAACACTTTTTAATTACTTCTGGCGAAATTGAACAAGAGTTGGTACAACACTCCATTAAAGCTAAAAACCATATTTATTGGTCAGAACAACATGGCCTTATCCGCTGTCAAGAAAATACACTCGAATGGGTTCAACGCTCTAATGATTGGAAACATCGTCTCAATAAAAAAGGTGAAGATTTGCCAGCATACATGCTGTTGTCGCTCTTTAATACCCACACTATTTCACAAAAAGCCAAAACCTGGCTTCAGACACTTCAGCAAACGATTAATCCCATTAACACTGATTTTCCTTTATTAAGACCATATCAATGTGAGGGTGTCGTTTGGCTAAAACACATTCTTGATAATCACTGTCATCCTTTATTGGCTGATGAAATGGGTTTGGGAAAAACAAGACAACTATTAACGCTGCTAGAGCTTCTAAACAATAATTCTGATGATGAAAAACCTTCTTTGGTGGTTTGTCCAGCAAGCGTAATTAGCGCATGGATAAATGAACATAACCTCTATTATCCACACTTAAACTTGCAAGTTTTAAATCAGGATTCGCTTACTACCTACGGGAAAAAGCCAAATACAATTTTTGTTGCAAGTTATTCACAGTTGCTAGTCAATTTTCATGTATTAAAAAAGCTACCATTTAAGTGTGTCATTTTAGATGAAGCACAATGTATTAAAAATCCAAAGTCTAAGACCACACATGCTTGTTTTAATTTAAAAGCAAAATACCGAATTGCTGCAACCGGAACACCCGTTGAGAACAATGTTATCGATTTGTGGACCATTTTCCATTTTTTGATGCCAGGATTTTTAGGGAATTTCAAGGAATTCCAAAAATTTACACAAACTCAAGAGGCTTCAGTCCGGCTTAAAAAACAAATAGCACCCTTTGTCTTGCGCCGCACCCAAGAGGAAGTTTTACAGGAATTACCAGAAAAAGAGGAATGCATTATTTACTGTCCAATGACCGAAAAACAGCATGAACTTTACAAATCGACTCGTGATTTACATCAAAACTTACAACAAGGGCAATGGGAAGGTTTACTAACCCTTATCTTACGTTTACGGCAAATTTGCTGCGATCCAGGTTTACTACTAACTCATAAGGACTTTCCTATAGAAACTAGTGGAAAACTGGCTTGGTTGCTCAAAAAACTAAAAGAACCTATTCATAAAAAGATTATTATCTTCAGCCAATTTAAACAACTTTTAAAGCGCTTAGAACCTTCTATAAAAGCTTTATACCCTCAAACTTATGTATTAACGGGGCATACACCAACTTCTAAACGTGCTCAACTTATCGCTAATTTTCAGAAAACAAAAGATCGTGCAGCTTTTCTTATTAGCTTAAGAGCAGGTGGAACCGGTATTACACTTCATACTGCCGATACACTTTTTATTCTCGATCCTTGGTGGAATCCAGCCGTTGAAGAACAAGCCATTGCACGTGCCCATCGTTTAGGGCAAAAGCAATCCCTTAAAGTTTATCGTCTCCTTATTGAACATTCAATCGAGGCCAATATTCAACAGCTACAGCATCACAAACAACAGCTTTTTTCGCAATTATTCCATGATACAACTCGCAAACTTCCATCTGAACGCTGGCAACAACTTTATCAACTACTCATAGATGAAAAAATGCATTCATCGATTAACGATAGGTAAGAGCCAAAGCTTCGACGATTTTATCCCAACCACTAACAAGCACAAAGAGCATCAGCTTAAACGGCAGTGAAATCGTCATTGGCGAAACCATCATCATACCCATCGCAAGGAGGATGTTTGAAATAATAAGGTCGATTGCAATAAAGGGTAAATAAATGAGGAATCCTATTTCAAATGCAGCCGTTAATTCCGTTAGGGCGAATGCTGGAATACAAATAATAAGATCGGAATCTTTAATATCTTTTACGAAAGATTTTGGCCATAAGCGTTTGGCTACATGAATCAGAAAAGCACGATGTTTAGGCGTTGAATGCTTCATGAGAAAATCTACAAAGGGTTGTTTGGTGTAACCAAAAATCGCTTTTAGATCTTCTGTTTGTTGCTTCAATTGTTCCATTTTACTTTCTTCTCCTGAAACCAGGGTGTTAAAAAAATTAGCTTCGTTTGACTGTTCTTTACGATAAGGTTTCATCGCTTCTGGAAGTTCAAAAGTCGTATTGTTGCCTTTGCGTTGATTAAGGACATCGCGCGACTGCACTATTCGATAAATTCCTTCTTGTAAAGTTGGAGCCATGATATAAAGCGTTAAAATCAATGCAAGGCCATTGACAACCATATTCGGTGGAACTTGCTGTAATCCCATCGCCTGGCGCAATAAATTGATAACAACGACCAACTTCATAAAAGAAGTGATCATCATTGCGACAAAAGGTCCTAATGATAATACAATGAGGAAAATAATAATCCCCATTGGATCGTAAATAAATGAATCGTTAAATGGCATCTTATTTTAAATTAAGTTGAGTGATGCGGACACCTAAATGTTCATTAATTTGTACCCATTCGCCTTCACCAATGCAACGGCCATTGGCAAGAATTTGAAGGTTATCACTAGGTGTTTTATCTAATTCAAATGTATAACCTTCATGTAACTGCTTAACTTGTTCAAGCGATAATGTTTGTTCACCTGCCATAAATGTAATCGTTACTGGCATAGTTTGCAGCGCATCTTGACCTGTAATTGAAACGGGTTCAGAAACCTCTTCTTCTTGTGGTGTTTCTTCAACCTCATCAGAAATTTCTTCTGGTTGTGGTGGATTTTCTTCTGGTATAATGCCAGCTGGTAAATCATTATTTTCATCTGTCATAATTAAAGATTTTACAGTTATTGTTTGACCTTTGCAATCCGCATGGAATGAAAAGTTTTTCCATCGAAATTTATAATAGGTTTGTGAATCTCTAACGAGTAATACGTCCCCCAAACTTAAATTTTTAACCTCTCGCAACAAAAGGTGCGTTTGTGCACGTTCGATTGTAAAAGGGAAAACCAAACCTTCTCCCTTATTAGCAGGTTCAATGCTTTTAAAAAGAGAATCAAAGGTATTTAATGAAAGATTGTCTGCATTTATGTAAAGTGAATAAATAGGTGTATCTTCGCGAGTTATGATGCATTGCACAAGGTTAGAACAGGTTTTTTCTTCCTCCCACAATTCCACTTTTTTAGGCGTTAAAGAAATCTTCCATTGAGAAAAAACACTCGCAATATTCGTCTGCAACGTATTTAACAAGATCGTTTTTAAATCTCCAGAAAGATCTTTTAAATCAATGCTTTCAAGTTGCGGATCCAAAAAAGCACATAAGCCACTACTTGGAATGAAAAATTGTATTTCAGCTTCTTGAAACGCATAGGCTAAACATGCAATACAATTGGCTTGTTGTTCTTGCCCTAAACTAAGCGTATGAGCTAATTCCAAGTGCGAAAAAGGTAACGAACTGCACCAATTTCGACTAAAGTGAGCATACAAAGGCAATAAATTACAGCTCGGTTTAAAGGCCTCCATAATTATTGTTCGTCCTCATCGTCTTCAAACGATTGGTATTCGTTGCGATTCCGTGATCGCCCATCCTTAGGTTGATCCAGATCATTATCCATTTCCTTTAATGAAACTTGTATTTCTTCAAATTGCTTTAAATTGCTTTGTAAATAGCCTTGCAAATCTAACTGATTAGATTGAATAAAAGCAATACTCTTTACATCTGACGAAACAAATTGTACTTGTAGTGTTTGCCCTAATTTTTGGATATTGACTTCTGTTTCTGCCAAAACTGTAGGAGAAAAAACTACTTTAACGGATTGATTCGCATTTAAGCTCGCTGTAGAAACCAAAATACGATCGATAACTTGATCTTTTATTTGTTGTGAAATAGAAGGAGTTTGTATTGTCGAAAGTGTAGATTTAGATCTTATATTGGTAGAAAAATCAGTGTTTTGAGCGTTTGTAGTAGTAGCAATCCCTGTAATCGGTGAAAGTTCTACCGTATCTAATCCTCCTTCAATAAAAGCTTTATTTATCGGAACGTCATTTTTTACAGAATCTTCAATAAAAGGTTTTTTCGATAAAGCTTCTTCTTCTGAAAAATCTCTAACAGAAGTTTTACTTATTGAAACACCTTCTTTTACAGAATCTTTAGTAAAAGATTTTTTTGATAAAACACCTTCTCTTATAAAATCTCTAGAAGAAACTTTACTTGTTGAAATATCTCC
>CAZOPT010000015.1:0-7317 GCA_964582055.1 uncultured Opitutales bacterium | reverse complement strand
AAACACCTTCTCTTATAAAATCTCTAGAAGAAACTTTACTTGTTGAAATATCTCCTTTTACAGAACCTTTACCAAAAGATTTATTCGGTAAAACACCTTCTTTCGTAAAATCTCTGGCAAAAGTTTTACTTATTGAAACATCTTCTTTTACGGAATCTTTAGTAAAAGGTTTTTTCGGTAATACTTCTTCCTTTTCTTTTTTTAATAAAGTAGAAGAAGATTGTTCATTGTTCGAAGCATTGCTATCTTGCTGATTTTGTGATTGTTCTTTTTCATCCGATAATTTTAATTTACAAAATAAGCTTCCGAAATCTTGTACAAATTCTTCAGACTCCTCAGAAAGATTTTCTATTATTGAATCACTTTTATTTTTATCAGATAACTGCTTTCTAAATGTATGAACATCCCGCTCATTTACAGAGTTTACATGTGGAGTGTTTTTTTGATTTTCTGATGAAAAATTATCGTTAATTGCAATTTTATCCACTTCCATCTTTTTCTTTCATTTTAAAGTCTTCGAGTTCTTTGTCCTGTTCACGCTCATCCAAAATTCTTACTTCTTCCTTCCAAATCTTTTTATGCTCTTCAATTTTATCTTTTTCGAGCATCGCTTGCTTCAAGGCTTCGGAAGCTTCTGTAACTTTTTGCTGAGCCTCTTTATAAAGATTATGTGCTTTTTCTAGATCGATTGCAAGCTTCAATTGATGTTCTTCCAATTTATTAACTTTTAAGTTAATAACATCCATATAATTACGCTTAAATTGCACTTTTTGCATTACCTTTGTATAAATAATATCGATAAAGTCAGGTTTTTTTTGAATAAAGGTATCCAATTTGTCTTGGCAAAGTTGTATATGTTTTAGAGCTTCCTCCAGGGCTTGCTTCGCTTTTAAAAGGACTTCCTGAGCACGATCTTTACGGTGATCGCGTACACGCAACAAATCTTGTAATTCATACTGCATTTACTTAAGCATTAACAACCTTTATCAATTGTTCTACAGTTTCTTGATAGGTATTTTTTTCACTTAAACCTTGTCTCAAAAATGCATTTATTTGTGGCATTTTTGCAATCGCTTCATCTACTTCAGCATCATTACCTTTTTTGTACTCACCGATACGCAGCAACAATTCTACTTCTTGGTATTTAGCCATCATATTACGAAGTTTACCGGCTGCCGTTAAGTGGTCTTTATCCACAATAGCATTCATAACACGGCTAATGCTAGCGAGAATATCGATTGCAGGATAATGATTCGCACTACCCAATTTACGCGAAAGGATGATGTGCCCGTCTAAAATCGAACGTGTTTCGTCAGCAATCGGTTCGGTCATGTCATCACCTTCGACCAAAACGGTATATAAAGCTGTAATTGATCCTTTTGCAGATTGTCCCGCACGTTCCATTAACTTAGGCAGTGTAGAAAATACAGAAGGTGGAAATCCGCGTCGTGTAGGCGGTTCTCCTGCAGCTAATCCGATTTCACGTTGAGCTCTTCCGAAACGTGTTACGGAATCCATAAGTAACAATACTTTTCTTCCTTGATCACGAAAATATTCGGCAACACTTGTGGCTACATAAGCAGCCTTGAGACGTTCGGTTGAAGAACGATCGGAAGTAGCAATAACAAGCACAGAACGTTTCATTCCTTCTTCTCCTAGGTCACGTTCTACGAATTCTCGAACTTCACGACCACGTTCACCAATTAATGCCAAAACAGATATTTCCGCTTCTGTATTACGAATAATCTGCGCTAATAGCGTACTTTTACCTCCACCCGCTGCCGCAAAAATTCCTAAACGTTGACCCTCTCCGCACGTTAATAACCCATCAAGCGCACGTACCCCTAAAGACATCGGTTTATTAATTGGATTTCGGGACATAGGAGGTGGCGGATCGGAATAGACAGGATAATAGGTTTCTGGAGTAAAGGGACCTTTCGTATCTGCATCAGAAACATTACCCAAACCATCTAGAACACGTCCTAAAAGCCCTGGACCAACCGGTACACTATGGGTTCTACCGGAAGGAATCACCTGCGTAGAAGAAGAAACGCCATTGACCTCACCTAAAGGAGTTAATAAAGCCGCTTCTTGGATAAATCCAACAACCTCTGCTAAACTTTCTGTCTTATCATTAGGATTAAAAAGCGTACATAACTCCCCCACTCTTACCCCAGGAACAAAGGCTTTAATCATGCTTCCTACCACCTGCAAAACCTTCCCCCGAGCAACCATAGGATTAGCTGTTTGGATAGCTCGATTCAATAAATCCCTTAAAATAAGATCATCCATATCTATCGTAATGCTTCTTGTATTGCCTTCATAAGTGTTTCCAATTGCATAGGAACACTCGCTTCTAAGATACCTGTTTCGGTCTCAAGTGTACATTCATCCAAATTTAAATCCTTATTGATAATAACTTCGATACGCTCCAAATTAGGTTTTAATTCCGTTAACTCTTTAACTTTTTCTTGTAACAAAGTAGCTTGATCAGGATGCACTGAAATTGATAAACATTTACCTTCTGGAAGTAATTTAACTGCGTTTTTCACAACCGAACAAATTCGTTCTTCTGGTGGAATTTCACCTAAAATCTTTAAAAACATTGACTGAAGAGTACTTACAAAGGTTGCATTTAAATTTGAAAAAAATTGAATTCCATGATCCATTTGCTCAAAAATCTTTGCTAAACGCTCTTGTTCCATCTGCTGACGACATTCTTCTTCAGATTTTGCACGATCAGCTGCTATACTTTTCTGAGCATCCTCTTTCATTAATTGAATTTGCACCTCCGCTTGTTCGAACATCTTTTGACGTTTTAACTTTGCGTTAGCAATAATGTCTTCAGATTGGGCAAATACCGCGTATTCCTCGCATTTTACAATACGGCTTTCTGGACATATTTTTTTAGAACTTTGCAAAATTAGCATAATGTCACCTCCAATTCTTGCTGAAACAGTTTCTTTACAAGTGAAAACAGATTCACTTGAACCTGCGGATCGATTACATGTCTAAAATTCCAGGTTGTGTTTACATCAAATTGCATTGTAAAACGCTGCTGAAGAGCATCTGAGGTTTGTGTCCAAAGGTATTCTAAGGCAAAATGACCAACAGTGGCTACTTTCATAAGGATAGGCATATTTCGTTCTAGTGCAGCTAAATTTGCCAAAGTAGGTTTGTACAAACTACCACGTTTTAAAACACATTCATAAATAGGTTGAGACAAGAAATTTTGCAAAGATGTACGCGTAGCTCCATCAATAACATGTTTAATTTCATCTGTATAGTAGAGTGCTCCAAGAAATTTTTCCATAACCAACCAAGACTCTGTTGGAATATTCAAAAGCTTACAATAGGGATTTTCTAAGTCAGTTGAAGTTAAATGTTTATACGCACACTTTTTTTGAATAAAAAAATGGATTTTGTAGGCAAGAACAGTGTTATTAAGTTTTGAAAAATTAAAGAAAACTTCAGGCAAAAAAGAAGTTAAATGCGATGGATGAATCGGTAATGCTTTATCAAAATGAATACAATCCAATACCCCACTTAAACTCATTATTATTCAGCCTCTACAGAATGTTCCTGTTTTTTCTCCTTCTTCAAGAAGCGCGGAATGAACATACCAACACCCAACCCAATTACTAACACACCAATCAACATAAAAACAAACGAACTTACCGAAGAATTTCTTACAGACACACCGCAAATTGTTTTAAAAGGAGCTTCTGTACGAATTGAACTCAAAGGTAAACGCTCGTTTGGATTGGATGCCGGGAATAAGGAAACATTAACTTTATCGTAAGCTAATCCTTCAATGCTATTTGTAATTAATTGACGAATATCACGGACACAATCTTCTAAGTTAATTTGCGGTAAATACGAGATAAAAACAGACGCCGATGATGGTGTTATCTTTTCCGTATAAGGATCATTGTCAGGCAAAACAATATGTACGCGTGCTGTTACAACACCATGAATATGCGTTATCGTTTCCGATAATTCTTCAGATAATGCATACATAAAACGAATACGTTCTTCAAGAGGCGAAGAAACAAGTCCGGACTTCTTAAAGGCTTCCCCTAAAGATGAAAATGAATCTCTTGGGTATCCAGCCTCATTGAGTAATAAGACAGCTTCTGAAAACTCGTCTTTGCTAACAATCATATTCCAAAGACCTTCAGAACCAGAAACTTTGTCACAAGTAATATGATTGGATAACAAAATAGCAACCATTTCGTTAACTTCTTTTTCAGGCAAATTTGTATACAATGTTTGCTGCCCGCAACCAGCTAACATCAATGCCAACAAAGAAATTCCACATTTCCAAAACATTTTATTGATTTCTAAACATTGTTTGAGCACCTTGACTAATGCGATCCGCACTTTTGGCGATCAACTCATTCGTCAATTGAAACTCATGTACTTTTACCTGCAAATTAAGCGCATCTGCCATATTCAAGCTACCTGGAGCTTCTATTGCTTCAAAAGCTTCCATAATTCCCTTAACTGAATCCGCTTGCTTATTCGACATACGTTGCATGGCAACCAAAACCTCGTCTGTAACATTTTTAGGGGCTTGTGAAACCATGTTTTCTGTTTGTGGAACATTGGTTAATTCTGCTTGAAATGCATTTACGTCATCTGCAGTAACGCCATTTGTATCCCGCATTGACAAATTATCATTGTACGCATTTGATGCTGCAGCATTTGCGAATGAATTTGCTAAAGAAGATCCTTCTATTGACATAAAAACCTCCTATTGTGTTACATTTGCCAATTGTTCCTTTTGTAAATCTTCCAGTGGTAAAACCTTATTTGTTTGCATAGCAATAACTTGTTGAGCAAATTGTTTTGCATTTTCATCTTTACCAAATTTCAAAAGGCTTTGAGCTAATGGTATTGCTTCTGTGTCTTGCTTCATACACATTAAAGAAAGGGCTAAAATACTTTTTGCTAATTCGTTATCTTTATATTTTTCCAAAACCTTCGAAGCAAGTTGCCCACCTTGCACAAAATCACCCATAAGCACTAAAGCCAAACTATGAACCAATTTAACTTCCATACTTTCAGGACGCGCTTGAGCAACAGCCGAAAAAATAGCTTTCGCTTCTTTAAAAAGATTTTTTTCAACACCCATAAGTCCAATATTGATTAAAAATTGCAACAAATCGGCATCCACTTTTTCCTTTAATTCCATCATAACATCACCTTATATTCTGCACCAATGATTTGAAAGTAGTGTTAAAGCATGCTTGTAGCGTTGAAACAAGCGTTACAATTATACTATGCTTATTAACTTCATAACCAACCGACATAACGTCTGATTGTGTAATACTTCCAGGATCTTTTTCAGCTAATTCATTTATTTTTGCCTGAGCTGAACCTTCCGCTTTTTCAATAACTGTGTTTAAATGTTCATGAACATTTTGTATATCGTAATCGGATTGTCCAAG
Source organism: uncultured Opitutales bacterium (assembly GCA_964582055.1). Classification (GTDB taxonomy): domain Bacteria; phylum Verrucomicrobiota; class Verrucomicrobiia; order Opitutales; family UBA9783; genus JBKSMP01. The sequence goes on along the minus strand of CAZOPT010000015.1, from coordinate 1,864 downwards.
ATTAGACCATAATGTTTGTGATGTAGCATCTTTAGTAAAACTTGCACTCATGATTCATCCCTCTTGTAAAATGATTTTCCTTGCATGTTTAATTACACCACTTAAAGTTTGCAATGTCATGCGTTCAGATACAGGATACTGTGGCACCTTTAATTGACGCTCGTAAGCCAATAACTGCTCCAATAATTCTTTTCGATAGGTACCCGTTTTATCGGCTGATAATCGTTTCCCCTCTTCAGTTAATGTCATTTTTATTTTTTTCATAAATTAAAGTTCCTCCAATGCAAAAAATATACTGTCTTCATTTTTCTGCAAACGAATGCCTTCTGGCGAAATAGATTGTAATATGTAACCAGAATCTAAAAGCGTACCTTCATAATAACGTCCACCATCTTTTAAATCAATCCATCCAGGCTCATCATTAGGAATGGATACCCCAATGATCGGGGAAGGGAAAAACAATTTCTTAACAGCTGATGGCGCAACAACAGCCACATAAGTCAAAACCTTACAAATAGAATCAAATGTCCTTTTTAACGCTTTTCGAGCATCTTTCCAATAAGGTTCGTCCGAAGCCTGTATGTTACCTGTCACCATAATCCCTGCTTTCATTGGTTGTATTTTTAATAATCCCATCAAATTATATTGCGTAAGCAAGTTTGATGCCAATTTATAAACATCATCTTGGCTTAATAACGATGTTTCTAAAGCATTTAATCCCATAATATCATAAAACAAACGACTTTTAATAGTAGGCAACTGTTCCATATCATAAAGATAACCTTTTAAAATAAGTGTATCGGGTCGAGCTGCGGCCACAACTTGTACGGTTTGCAAACTTTTTAAAACTTCTTGGGTTTGCTCTAAAAAAGATTGTTGTGCAAAAATACGTAAGGATTGAAATGTAATGTTAGGCAATGCTCGTAGTTTATCTTGTAATTCCTTTTTTGTTACTAAAGTATCAACATAGCATTGAAGAGTAAACATTTTTCCACTTAATCCTAATTTGATTAAACTAGGTTCTACTCCAAATTCTTCCAAAACTTTTTCAATAGAAGCTTTTAAAGAAACAATGGGAAAGCTTTTCTGCTCAGGTTCAGAAATAGTTTGTTCATTACTACGAAAAACAAAAAAAACACCCAAAGCAATAAAAACAACAATTAACCAAATTCGTAAGGAAAAAATAATTTCTTTTAATTTCGTGAAAAATGGAAAATGTGATGATTTTTCTTTTGATTTCTTTACTTCTTCTTGTACTTCTTTTGATGCTTCTATTTCTGATTGAGTTTCTTTTTTTTCTTCTGCCTTTACCTCCTTTAAAGAAATTTCCGGCCAAGCCTCATTACTTGGACCTACTGAAAGTAAAGTTTTTCCACATAAAATAGATTGATATTTTTTTAATTCTGTTGGTCCATCTAAGGTAAAACCATCTACAGACACCATAGCACCTTCAAAAGGTTCACAAAAAACTTTGCCATCTTTTAAAGAAAATTTAGCATGTTGTTCTTTTAAAGTTTCATCTAATAAAGCAATATCACACGTATCGGAACGTCCAACAACCCAAATTTTGTCGGATAAACTAACTTCTGCTCCGACATGAGGACCATTTAAAATTTTAAGATTGTATGTTATATTTTGATTTTCAATTTCATCAGAAGCTCCATTTTCGCTAGATCCTTTAGATCCGTTTGAAATTTCAATATCCTCCGTCCCTTTTGCTTCACTAATTGCTTCTGGATTGTTAGAAGTTTCAATTTCAACCGAATGCTCTTCTAATTCTTCAGAATTCTCAATTTCTGTATTTTCTTCCGCCATGCTTTACCTAATTTAACAATTTTTTAGAAGATTGTAAAATTAAAAATTT
>CAZOPT010000014.1:0-21461 GCA_964582055.1 uncultured Opitutales bacterium | reverse complement strand
GCAAAGAATCCAGGGAATAGACCATCGATCTTGGTAACCGGTTTTATGTTTAAATCCCAAAAGATAAAGGTTCCTACGCCTATTACAACACTTATTAATAAACCTTTAATGGAAATTTTCATATTAAAAAGCAAGAAATACAAAGGAGAAAGGATGATCGATAACCATATCGTTCTAACTAAGATTTTAGTTTCAAATAAACCTGCACGTTGGCTTGCAAATATGATAGCAGCAAAACCTATAAATAATGAAGCGATACGTGCCATTTTTAATTTTGCCGCTTCACTTAGTGGATGTTTTATAAAAGGCGTTACTACGTCATTAACAAACATAATGCTTCCACTATTTAAAGAAGAATCTGCAGTTGACATTAAGACTGCTAAAATTCCAATGACAGCTACCCCAAAAACGCCTGCTGGTAGACAGTTGATAATTAATGTAAATAAGGCTTGATCTGCACGATATAAATGTGGGTATAAAACTTTAGCAGTTAATCCTAAAAAAATGACCATAATTGCTATAAATAAGTAAATCCAACAAAGATTATAATATGCTTTTACCCCTTGTTCACGATTACTAGTCATTAATAAGCGTTGTACGTGTATTGGCGAGAGTGTTGGCAACATAAGTGGAAATATTAAAAACATGTAACGATGAAGATTTTCACCTGTAATTGTTACATGAGAACAAGGTAATTGATCAAATAATGCTTTCATACCTCCTATTTTCCCTAATACTGTTGTTAGAAGAATAGGGATCGCCAAAATAAGAACCATAAATTGTAAAACATCTGTAAATGTTACAGCACGTATTCCCCCTCGACCTGTATATATGAGAATAATGGTGGCAGAAATAAAAAGACTTAACATGTATGAAAATCCTGTCAGAATATTAATAGCTGTTGACATAGCTATAAATTGTAATCCTACTCCAAGAATTTCATAAATACATCCAGTAATTCCTGCTAAAACTTTTCCAGTTAATCCATAAGATTTATAAAACATATCCCCTAAGGAACAACAACCATAATAATTTCCAAACCTTCTTGCTAAAAATGTACCAACAATAATAAAAGAAATAGGCATACCAATTTGTGCTAAAAATTGCGTTATACCAATCTCGTAAGATTTTCCCACTCCTCCCATGGTAGTAGTTCCACCAATTGCAGTTGCTGCAACTGTACAGAAAATGGCAAAATCAGAAAATTTTCTATTACCGATTGCATAGTCATTAAACGTTTTTATTTTTTTCCCAGTGCTGAAACCTATATGTAGCGTTGCTATCAAAAAAGCTACTATAATTAAAATATCAACAATATGCATAACTTTTTATTAATTGCATTTATTTTAAAGGTCAAGAAATTTATTCTATTATTGTTAAAATAATTGTTATTTAAATTCAAAGACTGTCTAATTTTAGTTAAAAAGTCGTAGATTTATTTGCTTAAAGATTCTTAATCTGGATTTTTAAATTTTTTTGAAAAATAACAAATTAACAGTTCAATAACATAATCATTTCAAAACAAAATACTGAAAAACTATTAAATAAGATGAAATAATTTTTTATGCTAATTTGGTGCAGGTGGACGGAATCGAACCGACGAATCCAGCTTGGAAGGCTGGAGTTTTACCACTAAACTACACCTGCAAAACTAGTAATAGTTATGGACTTTTGTTGAGAATAGGTCAAGTGAATTTTTATAAGAAAATAGAAATAAGAAATTAAAATTCTTACAAAAGTTGGAGTAAGAAAATTCATTAGGCCGTATGGATACTAACAAAAGTAGTTTTTTTAAGATGTTAATTTTTGACATGAAATTTCAGCTGTTAAATTTTACAAATACTGTATTTTGTGAATTCATTTTTCAGTTTTTTTCAAAATATTTATTAGGATTTATAAAACAGTTTTTATAAGGGTTTTTCATTTTTAGATTGCATTTTAAGGTACAAAGTTTACAACAGATGATATGGCTGAAAACGGATATGTAGATGCAAATGTTTTAAACGCGATTCCTCATCGGAAGCCTTTTTTATTTGTAGATCGGATTATTGAATTAGCAGATGAAAAAGTAGTTGCAGAAAGGGTTTTAAAGAAGGAGGAATCCTTTTTCGAAGGCCATTATCCTCAAATGCCAATTATGCCAGGAGTATTGATGTGTGAAGCTATTTTTCAGACAGCTGGTGTGTTTATGAGTAAAAAGCTTTTAAATGAAGTAGATGTGGAGGGTAAAGTTCCTATTTTAACGCGTATAGAATCCGCAAAATTCAAAAAAATGGCTTTTCCGGGAGATACTTTACAATTAGAGGCTCAATTTGTACAAAAGTTAAAAGATTTTTATTTCTTTAAAGGTTGTGCTAAAAAAGATGGGCAATTACTTGTGTCTATCGAATTTATTCTTGGAATGGTTAATAACTCGGGTTTATGAGTTTCCTAGATTTAGAAGGTAAAACAATTTTAATTTTCGGCTTGGCAAATCGGAAAAGTATTGCTTGGTTTACAGGGAAATTGCTGGAAGAACAAGGTGCGCAGGTTTTGTATAGTGTGCGTAGCGAGAGACGTAAAGCCGAATTATCGCGTTGGATTCCAACAGACCAATTATTTATTTGTGATGTCGAAAAGGAAGAAGAAATCAAACAATTAAGGGTAGAAATTGAGCAAGAATTTCCACAAATAGATGGGATTTTACATTCGATTGCTTTTGCTAATTTTTCAGAAGGATTTAAACCTTTCCATGAAACCCATCGGGAAGATTTTTTGCAAGCTGCACAAATTTCTTGTTTTTCCCTTGTAGAAATTTCAAAGATTTTTAAAACCTTACTTTCGCCCAATGCTTCTGTGGTAACTGTAGGTATTTCTTCGCAAGTAACGGCCATTCATTACGGATACATGTCTCCTATAAAAGCGGCCCTAGAAAGTACTGTTCGATTTTTAGCAAAGGCATTTAGTGCCGATACGGAAATCCGTTTTAATTGTGTAGGCTCAGGACCTCTTAAAACAAGCGCTTCTGCAGGAATTCCTGGGTTTTTGAAAAATTATTTGTTTGCCGAAAAGCTGACCTTGAGGAAACGTGCTTTAGAAACGCAGGAAGTTGCCAATACAATTGCTTTTCTTTTAAGTTCAGCGTCAAGTGGTATTAATGGCCAAACGCTTGTAGTTAATGCTGGTATGGATTTCAATTATTTTGATGAACAAGTGGTGGAAAAAGCAGTTTAAATGGAACGGTTGCAATTTGTAGTTATGGGGGCAGGTGCTTGGGGAACGGCAATGGCTATTCACTTGTCAAAACTAGGTCATCGCGTCGTTTTATCGCCACGTAATGTGGATAAAGCACAAAAAATGCAAGAAATGCGTGAAAACCCATTTTATCTTCCTGGTATCCATTTTGAAGATAATTTACAGGTAGATACTCATTTTGAAGCTTATTTGGAAGATTGCAAAGCCTTATTTGTTGCTTGTCCAACGCAAGGTTTATTAGAGGTTTGTGAACGGTTAAAACCTTACAAAACTAAGATTAAACGTGTTATTTCGCTTGTTAAAGGCCTTGAACGTAATTCCTTGAAAACGCCTTCAGATTGGTTGTCGGAGCATTTGTTGCAAGTTGAATGTTTTTGCTTATCAGGTCCTACCTATGCAAAAGATTTTGCATTAGGAAAACGATCTGCTATGGTTCTTGCTTCTACACACTCGATGATAGATTTACAAAAGGCCATTAGTAATGATTCCGTTCGTGTTTATAGCAGTTCCGACTTACGAGGAGTAGAATTAGGAAGTTGTTTGAAAAATATTTATGCGTTAGGAGCTGGTATTTTAGAAGGTTTGCAATTGGGTGATAATGCAAAAGCAGCTTATTTGACGCGGGCACTTCACGAAATGGCGCGTTTGGGTGTTCAGTTAGGCGGCCAAAAAGAAACGTTTTATGGGCTTAGTGGACTTGGGGATCTTTTTGCTACAGCACAAGGGAGTTGGAGTCGTAATCGTTGCTTTGGAGAAAATTTTTCACGTGGTCAAGCAATAGAAGATCTTTTACGCGATCATGTTGTGGAAGGTTATTGGAGCGTCGGTTGTTTTTTCAATCTTGCACGAAAAATAAAGTTTGATGCACCTATTTTAACTGCACTCCATCATGCACTTTATGAACATTATCCACTTAAGCTTGCGATAAACGACTTAATGACACGGGCTTTAAAGTCGGAATGAATTTTACATAGAGGTAAAATCGACGTTTTGAAAGAGTTGTACCAGTGGGTAAAATAGGCTACAAACGATAATAAAGACAAAACAGGCCAAAAAGAGAAGACAAGCAGGTTCAATCCATTTTACAAGCTGCAAAAGTTTGTTTTCATAGTTTTGGTAATAAATACTTGATAAATTACGCAAGTTTTTTGCCAGTTCACTGTTGATTTCTGCAGATTGCAAGGTTTGAATGAAATCTCCAGGAAGCCCTTTTAATGCATCCGATAAAGCGATTCCTTGTTGAAGCGAAAATGTTATTTCTTCGTAAGAATATCGATTAGGCAAATGAGGTAAAGAGAGTTTTAAACCTTCAATTAAAGAAATGTTTTGTTCTAATAATTCTGCTAAGTTGATAGCAAATGAGCTGTAATAAAGTGGACTGAAAAATTTATAAAAACAAATTTCAAATAGTTGTTTAAAATACTTTTTTTGGTAATTGAAAAGAAACAAACCTCCTAGGCCTAGGAGAATGAACCAAGGGAGTAATTTGGGCAAAAGGTGATTACATGAAAAAATAAAACGCACCCATCCATTAAGCTCTAAACCTTGTTGTATGAAAAATTCTTGAAAACGTGGAACTAAGAAAAAAATTAAGAGAAAGCAAAAACCGATGGTAAAAATAAGAACACAACAAGGATAAATTAAGTTTTGTCGTAATTGCTTACGTATTTTATTTTTTAGCAAGAGTTGCTCATAGATGCGGTCAATCCCTTGTGTTAAGTAACCGCTCATTTCGGCACACTTTAATAGCTTAATTTGTTGTTGAGAAAAATGATACTGAGGTTCTTGTAAAAGTGGATAAAAATAACGTCCACCAGATAAACGTTCAAGAGCTTCTTCAATAAATTTTTTTTGAGCTTCAATGTGGATGCTTGAACGTAGTGATTTTAAAGCATTTGATAAATTCTTTCCACTATGCAAATTAGCCGATAATTTTTCAAAAAAATAGGTCCAATGTTTAAGTTGGAGTTTTTCTTGTTGCTTGAAAAACTTTTTATTAAGAAGGGTTTGCAGAGAGAAAAAACGATATGGGTAATGCCCTTTTTTTACTAAATTTCTTAAACAATACCATTGTGAACGAGCCCATTGAAGTTTCCAATGATAACGTTCTGACTTTTGTTTGATTTGGTAAAAAAATAGCATTTATTCTTAGTTTCAAGAATTTAAGTTGTAAAATCAAGACTATTATATCTTTTAAAATCTTGGATTTCTTGAAAAAAAGCAAAAATTGCATAAGGTTTCTGCGTGTACTCCTCGAAAACCTGGCTGTATAAGGCGCGTTCCTACAAATAATCCACGTCGGCAGCCTGCTGCATAAGGTGTTTGTGCTGCAGAATTATATAATGAATACCCTACACGTTTTCTAGCGTTAGTGTAAAAAATACCCGTAATTGGTTTATTTTTAGAATTGGTTCCTGAAAAGAATTGAGGCCAAGTGTTAACGCTAGATTCTGTTGGTTTGTTATTTTCAGATTTAAGTTTAGGTAAATAACCAACAGTTAAATTAATCAGATTATCTGCAGTTTCATTTATCTTTTTGTCTGCTGAAAATGTCACCAAAGCTCTACATAAAGGATAACAGGATTGGCCATTTAGAGTTGTTTCTTCACCAACATGATAGATAATACCGCGACCACCTTTTACCATGCCGCGTTCTTGAACAAAAAGGATGCAATTGCCAATAGTTGGTGCTGTTATCGAACTGTCTTCTGTAAATTTAAGTACACTATCTAGGTTATCAAATACATAAAAACTTAAAGCATTGTGAACATCTTTTTCTAAAAACTTTGAAAAAATACGTAGGCTTTCGTTTATTTTATTGCTGCTGCTAATGTAGCGGTATTGGTTCAATTGCGTTAGAAAAAATTGAATAATACAGGTTAGGGTGATGCAGGCTAAAAAACTTGCCATTAACACTTCTACTAAAGTAAAGCCGTTTTGTCGTTTTTTCACATAATTTATTCTACAATTTATACTTTTTTTTGCAATATTTAAAATACTTTTGGCTCAAATTTGGTATATTTGGCACAAATGTGTCATAAATGTGTCGTTTTGGCACAAAAAATGACGCCTACAAACTATTCATAAAAAGATTTTTTGCTTAAAGTCCGCATAAATACTAGGATTTTAAAAGTTGGCACGATTCTTGCAAAATAAGAAGGTATTATGAATAAAGTTACAGGAAAAGTTTTAGGAATAGATCTTGGTACAACAAATTCGTGTATGTCTATTATGGAAGGTGGTGAACCGGTTGTTATTCCAAATGCAGAAGGAGCACGTACAACACCTTCGGTTGTTGCATTTACAAAAACTGGTGAACGTTTGGTGGGTCAAGCAGCAAAACGTCAGGCGATTACCAATCCAAAAAATACTATTTTTTCAGCAAAGCGTTTAATTGGACGCAAGTATAATGAGGTTAAATCTACTTTACAAGGTTTACCTTACAAAGTTGTAGAAGGTAAAAACGGTGATGCTTGGATCGAATGTGAAGTCGGAGATAAAACTGAACGTTTTGCTCCAGAACAAATTTCTGCTATGGTTTTAGCGAAATTAAAGGCTGATGCAGAAGCTTACTTGGGTGAACCGATTAAACAAGCAGTTATTACGGTTCCTGCCTATTTTAATGATTCGCAACGTCAAGCAACCAAAGATGCTGGTTCTATTGCTGGTTTGGAAGTTTTACGTATTATCAATGAGCCAACAGCTGCCTCACTTGCTTATGGTTTGGATAAGAAAAAGGATGAAACGATTGCAGTTTTTGATGTTGGAGGAGGAACATTTGATATTTCCGTTTTGGAAATTGGTGATGGTGTTTTTGAAGTAAAAGCGACCAATGGTGATACTGTACTAGGTGGTGATGACTGGGATGATGCTATTATAACTTGGTTGGCAGATACCTTCCAACAAGAAAATGGAATTGATTTGCGTCAAGATCCAATGGCTCGTCAACGTTTAAAGGAAGAAGCAGAAAAGGCTAAAATTGCGTTATCGTCTGCACAAGAAACCGATATAAATTTACCTTTCATTACGGCAGATGCAAGCGGACCTAAGCACTTAAACGTACACTTAACACGTTCTAAGTTAGAACAAATCTGTGATCCTTTATATGAACGGTTGAAGGCTCCATTTTTTTCTTGTTTAAAAGATGCTGGAATTGATGATAAAGCCATTAACGAGTTGGTTTTAGTAGGTGGTATGACACGTTCACCTAAAGTTGTTGAGTTAGCTAATGCCTTAGTTGGAAAGCAAGCTCATAAAGGAGTTAATCCGGATGAAGTTGTTGCTATTGGAGCTGCTATTCAAGGTGGTGTTTTGAAAGGTGATGTCAATGATATCTTACTCCTAGATGTAACACCATTGACTTTGGGAATTGAAACAGCAGGTGGAATTTCAACACCAATGATTGATCGTAACACAACGATTCCGACCAAGAAGACTCAAACTTTTTCGACCTATGCTGATAATCAGACTGCTGTCGATATCCACGTCCTTCAAGGGGAACGTTCGTTGGCTAAAGATAATAAGACTTTGGGTGTATTCCGTTTAGAAGGAATTCCGATGGCACATCGAGGTGAACCTAAAATTGAAGTTACATTTGATATTGATGCAAGTGGAATTTTGCACGTAACTGCTAAAGATGTTGCGACCGGTAAAGATAAGAAAATTACTATTAATGGTTCGTCTGGGTTCTCTGATGAAGAGGTAGAACGTTTACGTAAAGAGGCAGAACAATTTGCCGAGCAAGATAAAAAAGAACGTGATCGGATTGAAACATTTAACCGTTTAGATACCCTTGTTTATCAAGCTGAGAAACAAATCAAGGAATTTGGAGACAAGTTGCCAGCCGATAAAAAGGAATCTTTAGAATCTAAGATTGCTGATATTAAGAAAGTTTTAGAGAATAAAGATGCCGATGCTGAATTGCTCAAAAACAAAGAAACAGAATTGATGGATTTGTTGCAAGCAATTGGAAGTGCTATGTACGCAAATGCTTCGGCAGCGAATGGTCAACCCAATCCGCAAGCTGAACAACAGGCAAATACAAGTTCTGCAAAAAAAGAAGATGGAAATGTCGTTGACGCCGATTTCGAAGTTGTTGATGATGGGGAAAAGAAGTAAATTTTTAATCTTAAATTAGGAGAAATTATGTCAGTAAAAATACAACCTATTGGAGACCGTGTTTTGGTAAAAATGGTCGAAGATGTGGAACAAATTAAAGGTGGAATTATTATTCCAGATTCTGCTAAGGAAAAACCTCAGGAAGCTGAAGTAATTGCTTTGGGGACTGGAAAAACAGATAAAGAAGGTCGTACGATTGCTTTCCAAGTTAAGGCTGGAGACCGTGTTTTAATTAGCAAATACGGTGGAACAGAAGTTAAATTGGGTGACGAAAAATACACCTTATTACGTGAAGATGATATTTTGGGAATTATTAGCAAATAAGGAAATTTATGACAGCAAAAACATTACATTTTGATGAAGCCGCTCGTAAAAAGATTTTAGCAGGTGTTACAACCTTAGCTAAGGCGGTTAAAGTAACGTTGGGACCTAAAGGCCGCAATGTTCTTTTAGAAAAGAAATTTGGTGCTCCTACCATTACTAAGGATGGTGTTAGTGTAGCCAAAGAAGTAGAATTGAAAGATCCTTTTGAGAACATGGGAGCTCAAATGGTACGTGAAGTTGCTTCTAAAACTTCTGATAATGCAGGGGATGGAACAACAACGGCTACCGTTTTGGCAGAAGCCATTTATCGTGAAGGTTTAAAGAATGTTGCTGCTGGAGCAAATCCAATCTTCTTGAAACGTGGTATTGATAAGGCTGTTGTTGCTGCAGTTGCTGAATTAGCTAAGAATAGTCGTGATGTCAGCAATCGTGATGAAATTCGCCAAGTCGCTACCGTTTCTGCTAATTGGGATTCTGAAATCGGTAATATCATTGCTGATGCCATGGATAAAGTTGGAAAAGATGGTACTATTACGGTTGAAGAAAATAAAAGCATTGAAACCACACTCGATGTTGTGGAAGGTATGCAATTCGATAAAGGTTACATCAGTCCTTATTTCGTAAATAATTCCGAATCAATGGAATGTGTTTTGGAAGATGCTTTCATTTTGATTTTCGAAAAGAAAATTAGCAACTTGAATGACTTGTTACCACTTTTGCAAACTGTTGCTAAGACTGGTAAACCATTCCTCTTAATTGCTGAAGATATCGAAGGTGAAGCTTTAGCAGCTTTGGTTGTTAATAAATTACGTGGTACTTTGAATGTTTGTGCTGTTAAAGCTCCTGGATTTGGTGATCGTCGTAAAGCCATGTTGGAAGATATTGCAGTATTGACAGGTGGCCGTTGCATTTCTGAAGACTTAGGTATTAAATTGGAAAGCGTACAATTGTCTGATTTAGGTCGTGCAAAACGTATTACAATTGATAAAGAAAATACAACCATTGTTGAAGGTGCAGGTCAGTCAGAAGATATTCAAGCTCGTTTAAAACAAATTCGTCATCAAATTGAAGAAAGTTCTTCCGATTATGATCGTGAAAAATTGCAAGAACGTTTGGCTAAGCTCGCTGGTGGTGTTGCCGTTATTCATGTAGGAGCAGCTACAGAACCTGAAATGAAAGAAAAGAAGACTCGTGTTGAAGATGCTTTGCATGCAACCCGTGCTGCAGTTGAAGAAGGAATTTCTGCAGGTGGTAGTGTTGCTTTATTGCGTACAGCTAAAGCTATCGAAGCTCTTTCTTTGAAGGATGAAGAATTGGTCGGTGCACAAATCGTTCGTCGTGCTATCGAAGCTCCTTTACGCCAATTGTGTGAAAATGCAGGGGTTGAAGGTTCTTTAGTGGTTCGTGAAGTTTTGAATCATGACGGTGCTTATGGTTATAATGTTGCAACTGATACCTATGAGGATTTACTCAAGGCTGGTGTTGTTGACCCAACTAAAGTTACCCGTACAGCGCTTCAAAATGCAGCTTCTGTTGCAGGTCTACTTTTGACAACAGAATGCATGATCGCAGAAGTTCAAGAAGATAAACCTGCTGCACCAGCTCCAGATATGGGTGGCATGGGCGGTATGGGTGGTATGATGTAATACCGCTTAATTTAGGAGGGGACTCTTTTGATAAAACCCTCCTAAAATCTTTTACTTCTTTGTGTTATACGGATGCGCAATAGTTTTATTCAATAGGTAAAAGGATTTAAGGAAAATTTTTTGTAAAAAATCTTTTCAAGAAACGTAAATGCAAAGTAGGTTTCGTTTTGCGGACAATTTGAAGTAAAAAACCTGACAAACAACAGTAATTCGCACTTGACGCAAAATAAGGCTATGATAATCTCTTTTTAATTTCATGATAATTGATGTAGAGAAAAAAGAAGCGATAGAAACCTTAAATGAGCGTTGGGAGAAGGTTTTAAAATTTTTAGATGCTGATGGTCGTGAAGCACGTCTTAATGTTATACGTGAGCAATTGTCTGACGATAATTTTTGGCAATCTGGGCAATTAGACCAAGCTCAAGCGCTTCAACGAGAAGCCAAAGAAATTGAACGTGCGTTGGAATCTATTCGTGAAGGAAAAAAGATTTTTCAAGATCTCTACGACATGTTAGAGTTTTGTAAAGAAAGTGATTTATCGGTAGAGGATGAAACCGCTTGGGCTCTTGAATTGGATCAATCTATTGTTAATGCTAAAAAACTTGTAGACACTTTAGAGTTAAAAACGTTTTTATCAGGTCCTATGGATGCCAACAATGCAATTGTAACCATTCACGCTGGAGCGGGCGGTACTGAAGCGTGTGATTGGTCGCAAATGGTTTTTAGGATGTATCTCCGTTGGGCTGAACAGCATCAATTTCAAACAGAAATTCAAACCTTTCAAGATGGTGAAGAGGCGGGCTTAAGTCGAGTTACCTTTCGTGTAGAAGGGGAAAATGCTTATGGGTATTTAAAAGCAGAGCGAGGGGTCCATCGTTTGGTACGAATCAGTCCATTTGATGCCAATAAAAAGCGTCACACTTCCTTTTGTGCAGTAGACGTTGTGGCGGAATTAAGTGACGACATTGAAGTGCCTATTGAGGATAAGGATTTACGAATTGATACCTATCGTGCAAGTGGAAAAGGTGGTCAGCATGTCAATAAAACGGAATCCGCAGTTCGTATTACTCATATTCCGACGGGTATAGTGGTTACGTGTCAAAATGAGCGTTCACAGATTAAAAACCGTTTAACAGCAATGAAAGTTTTGAAGTCGCGCCTTTTTGAACGTATGCAAGACGAAAAACGGTCTGCTTTGGAGCGTTTTTACGGAGAAAAAGGTGAAATCGGTTGGGGATATCAAATTCGTAGTTATGTTTTTCAGCCGTATCAAATGGTAAAAGATTTGCGTACAAATGTTGAAGTTGGTAATGTGCAAGCCGTTATGGATGGTGATCTTGATTTATTTATTGAATCTTGGCTCCGTGCCGGGCAACCCAGAACACGTGTTTAATGGTATATATTGGTAACGATATTATTGAAATTGAACGCATTCGACATTTCGTTCTTCGTCATAAAGAAGAATGTCTTGGGCGTGTTTTTACTAAAAGCGAATGGAATTATTGTTGGAGTAAATTTAATCCTTTCCCTTCTTTAGCTACTCGTTTTGCTGCCAAAGAAGCTGTTGCTAAGGCTTTTGGTACGGGTATCGGTCAATTTTTGAAATGGACGTCTGTTGAAGTTTTGGTAGATTCAAAGGGTTGTCCTTTTGTTTACCTCGATGCTTTAGGGAAAAAGTTAGCACAAGAACGCCGTTTGAAATCCATTAGCATTTCCTTATCTCATTGCAAAACCTACGCATTAGCAACTGCCTGCTTGATAAAATAAAAAATACCTTCGTTTTTAAGAATTTAGTTTATCAATATCCTCGCTATTATTGGCTAAAGTGTCTATCTGTTTTTTAGCTGTTTTGGGAGTATTAAGCGTTGCATTACCACCGATACAGCCGCCTTCACAACACATGACTTCAATTAAATTACAGCCACCTTCACATTGGCCTGTCATTGCACATGTTTTCAATTGCTTTATCGTTTCCTTATTCAAACCATTAATAATACAAGGTTTAATTACACTCTCATCTTTTAAGGATGCTTTTACAGATTCAGCTACACCTCCTGTAAGGCAGAAATTTCGAGCTTGTTTAGAGGATTTTAACGGGTAGGTAGCTTCTTTACATTTGGAAATTTCGATGTCCTTAGCGGTTAATAAGGCATCTAATTCTTCGCAATTCATGACATAATTTATATTGGGATTATCCAATCCTTCTGTGCGTTTAGCAAGGCATGGACTTACAAAAACCGTTATTGCATCTGGCATTTCTTTTTTAATGATTTCAGAAATGTAATAGGCTGGGGTACTGGTTGTAGAAACATAAGGTTTTATTTCAGGTAAATGCTTTTTTACAAATTGATTGTACCCCGCACAACAGGAAGTTGTCATGAATGTTTGATCCAGTTTTCCTTCATTCAATTTTTCTGTGAATTCTTCAGCTTCTTTGCGTGCAGTTACATCTGCGCCTTGGGCAACTTCATAGACATCTGAAAAACCTGCTTGTTTAAGGGCAGTTTTTAATTGATAAATATTGCCTTGAAATTGACCTGCGATCGCTGGTGCTAGCATGGCTATAACTTTTTTGCCTTCTTTAATGGCTTTTAAAATGTCGATAATTTGGCTTTTTTCATGAATTGCACCAAATGGGCAACTCGCAATGCATTTGCCACAATTTATGCAACTTTCGTGATTTACATGAGCTAAACCTGCTTCATCTTTTTTCATGGCCCCGACTGGGCAAGCATCTTCACAAGGAACTGCGAGCTTAACAATCGCGTGATAGGGGCAAGCCTTCATGCACATTTGGCATTTTTTACACTTGGAATCGTCGATAACTGAGCAACCATTTATGATAGCAATAGCACCAAATTTACACGAATTTATGCAAGGGTGTGCCGTACATCCTTTACATAAATTGGATACATAAATGGTATTGGACCGGCAAGCTTGACAAGCAGGTTTTATGACTGTTAAATGTTTACTGTTAATTTCTGTTCTTTGGGTAGCTTGTTCAGCGTATTTGGCAAGTGAAATGGTTTCTTTTGTTTCTTCAACGGAAAATCCTAAACCAGCTAAAATTCTTGCTCTAATCATCGCATGATCTTTGGAATTGTTTATTTTTTCAGGATACAATTCATAAGGTATTGCGCTTACTTGTTCTTCAAAATTGTCCGATAAAAATGCTTTTATAATTTTAACGAGTATTTCTTTTTTTACGGGGATCGAGCGACTTAAATTGTTCATTTTTTTCTAAGTTTTTATAACTTTTGCAGAGTACCTAAAACCAATTAGAATAATTTTTAATCAAAGAGAAATTATGATTTCAAGTTTAATCTTAATCATTTTTTGAGATTTATAGTAAAAGTTTGTTTGTCATTAAATTTCTGCAAATTTGATTTAATAGGGACTTGAATTATTATGTCTCAAGTCCCAGCCATAATTCAGACAATGCCGTGATAAGCGTTGAGGAAGATTTCTTTAATTTCGTTCATCAATGGATATCTTGGATTGGCACCTGTACATTGATCATCAAAAGCTCTTTCAACAAGCAGATCCAAATTCGACATAAATTCCTTTTCATTAATCCCAAACTCTTTTATCGATTTAGGCAGATTCAATTCTGTCATAAGTTTATCAACAGCTTTAATAAGGATATTGACCTTTTCATCATCATTTTTGCCACCTAAGCCTAATTCATCAACAATTTGGCCGTAGCGTTCTTTCGCGCACGGGAATTCGTATTGTGGGAAAATGGCTTGCTTGTTGGGTTTGTCGGTTGCATTAAATTTGATAATCTGACGAATTAACAATGCATTGGCGATACCGTGAGGAATGTTGTACATTGCGCCCAATTTGTGTGCCATGGAATGACATACACCTAAGAAAGCATTTGCAAATGCTATTCCGGCAATGGTCGCTGCGTAATGCATTTTTTCTCGAGCAATTGGATCATTCGTACCTTCGTTATAAGAACGTACGAGGTATTTGAAAATCAATTTCGTTGCTTCTAAAGCATTTGAATTGGTAAAGTTTGTTGCCATGCAAGAAACATAAGCTTCAAGTGAGTGTACCAATGCATCAATGCCTGATGCAGCCGTTAATCCTTTTGGCATGGCATCAACAAAGTTAGGATCCACAATTGCCATATTAGGCGTTAAGGCGTAATCTGCAATTGCATATTTATAATGCGTTTTTTCATCTGTAATAATAGCAAATGGAGTGACTTCTGAACCTGTCCCTGAGGTTGTTGGAATGCAAACCATTGTTGCTTTTGTACCTAATGTTGAAATTTCGCAAATTCGCTTTCTAATGTCCATAAAGCGCATGGAAATGTCTTCAAATTTGATATCGGGTTGTTCATATAGTAACCAAATGATTTTACCTGCATCCATTGGAGATCCGCCACCAAGTGCAATGATAACGTCAGGTTCGTAAGATTTTACCATCGTCATTGCTTCTTGAATCGTTGCGAGTGTAGGATCAGGTTTTACATCAAAGAAGATTTGGTGATCTAAGCCGATTTCATCTAATATATTGGTAATCGTATTGATGACACCAGAATTAAACAAGAAACGATCGGTTACAATAAATGCGCGTTTTTTACCCTTTAATTCTTTAAGGGCTAAATCCGTACAACCTCTCTTAAAGTAAATCTTTGGTGGAACCTTGAACCACAACATGTTTTCTCTCCTTTCAGCTATTGTTTTATAATTTAACAAGTTTTTTACGCCAATATTACCCGAAACAGCGTTACCTCCCCAAGAGCCACAACCTAAAGATAAGGAGGGTTCTAACTTGAAGTTAAATAAGTCTCCAATACCACCTTGTGACGAAGGTGTATTGATTAATACACGGCAAGAAGGCATTTTTTCAGCATAATAATTAATTCTTTTGCTTGTTCTTGCATCCGTATAAAGCGCAGATGAGTGACCAGCACCACCTTTAAAGACTAATTCGTAAGCCATATCCGTAGCTTCTTCAAAATTCTTGGCTTTGTATAGCGTTAAAATAGGTGACAATTTTTCTCGTGAAAAAGGATCTTCCCAATCGAGTTTTGGACGTTCACAAAGCAAAATTTTTGAATCTTTAGGAATTGAAAATCCTGATAATTCTGCAATTTTTGCGGCTGATTGTCCAACAATAAGTGGATGAGCTGTTCCTCGTTTAGGATCGATGAAAGGAAGATCTATCATTTTCTTTTCATCATTTTTGCTTACTAAATAAGCACCTCGATATAAGAATTCCTTCTTTACTTCTTCATAAATTTCTTCACAAACAATAACGGATTGTTCTGAGGCACAAATCATGCCATTATCAAAGGTTTTCGACAATAAGATCGATGATACAGCCATTTGAATATCAGCAGTTTCATCAATTACTGCGGCTACATTACCAGGACCTACCCCTAAAGCTGGTTTACCGGATGAATAGGCAGCTTTAACCATGCCTGGTCCACCGGTCGCTAAAATACAACTAATATGTTCGTGATGCAATAGTGCATCCGATAATTCCATTGTTGGGACATCAATCCATCCAATAATATCTTTTGGCGCACCTGCTTCAACGGCTGCATTTAAAACGATTTTTGCAGCTTCAATGGTGCAATTCGTTGCTCTCGGATGTGGCGAAAATACAATACCATTTCTTGTTTTTAAAGCCAATAAAGCTTTGAAAATTACCGTAGAAGTAGGATTGGTTGTGGGAATGATACCTGCAAGCACTCCTAAGGGTTCTGCAACAATTTTAATGCCATTTCCTTTATCTTCGCTTATAATTCCACAGGTTTTAGCATATTTGTGTTTATTATAAATATATTCGCAAGAAAAACGATTTTTTATAATTTTATCCTCTAATATTCCCATACCTGTATCTTCAACAGCCATTCTAGCTAAAGGAATACACGCTTTATTAGCAGCAGTAGCAGCAGCTTTAAAAATTTTGTCTACCTGTTCTTGACTGAATTGGGCATACTCAATTTGCGCTTTTTTAACTTTTTTGAGCATTGCATTGAGTTTATTAGTGGTATCCACAATCGTTTTTTCCTTTTCAGATCTTTTTTCTAATGTCTTTGGCATGCTAATAACTTTAATATATAAAAAATGCCCTGTCAATCTTGTAAAAACATCAGTTAGGGTATTGTTTTTTTCTTAACAATTAAAATGGTTTTCTTACAATTTTATTTTTGATTTAAAAGGATAAATTTTTAAACCTGATAAGAGTAATGAAAGCTGCAGAAATTAAAACTTTTATGCGTTATGAATCTCCAATATATATTATAAAGTTTCAGGAAGTAGTCATTAATTTTTTGCAAAAAAGTCGAAAATTTTTTCTTTCAACTTTTTGCAAGAAATTTAAAGCAAATAAGCCTTCCTATAGGAAGGCTTATTTGTTTTAAATCATAAAAATATTTTAAATATTACACTTTGCCGATACCGTAAGCTTCAAATCCCAGTGAACGGATTTGTTGCAAATTTAGTAAATTGCGGCCATCGAATAGAAAAGCCGGTTTAGGCATATTTTCATACAAGCGTTTATAATCCAAATTTTTAAAAATTTCCCAATCTGTTAGAATAACAATTGCATGTGCACCTGCAGCAGCTTCATAAGGATCACTGTAATATTCAACAAGTGAACTTGGAAACTCAGCTAAATCTCTTGCGACCGTATCTTGAGTTACTTTAGGATCGCAAATTGCCAGTTGTGCTTGTTCATTTAATAAATTTTGACATACGGTAATAGCAGGAGTTTCGCGAGTATCATTGGTATCTTTTTTAAATGCAAATCCAAAGATAGCTATTTTTTTACCTGAAAGCGTATTAAATAACTTTTCTGTAATTAAGCGAGCAAAACGATGTTTTTGATATTCATTCATTTCTACTACTTGATTCCAATAATGAGCAACTTCAGGTAAACCAAAATACTCACATAAGTATACCAAATTTAATAAATCTTTTTTGAAGCAAGAACCACCAAATCCAACAGAACTTTTAAGAAATTTTGGGCCAATACGGGAGTCTGTTCCAATTGCCATGGCAATTTCATCGACATCTGCACCAGAACGTTCACAAAGAGCTGAAAGTGCGTTGATTGACGAAATTCGTTGCGCTAAAAAGGCATTCGCTGTTAATTTAGATAATTCGCTGGACCAAATGTGTTGTTTGATAATTTTATTTTTAGGAACCCAATGTTCATATAATTTAGCTAAGGTTTCAACCGCTTTTTGTCCAGTCTCTGTATTGTTTCCACCAATAAGGATACGATCTGGATGTTTTAAGTCTTGGATTGCAGTTCCTTCTGCCATAAATTCCGGGTTGGAAACTACTTCAAAATGGCATCCATGTGTATTTGACTGTAGAATTCGACGAATTTTTTCAGCCGTTCTTACTGGAATCGTTGATTTTTCTACAATAATTTTATCTGTTGTAGCGATTTGGGCAATACGACGAATAGCGCTTTCAATGAATTTTAAATCCGAAGCTTTGCCTGCACCTTCTCCATAAGTTTTTGTCGGCGTATTGACTGCTAAGAAAATAATGTCTGATTCTATAATAGCCTTATCGATATCTGTTGAAAAGAACAAGTTGCGTCCTCGAATGGCTTGAACAATTGTATGTAATCCAGGTTCATATACAGGTAATTGGTCCGAATTCCAAGCATTGATACGATTCTCATTAACATCCACAACAGTTACTTGCGTTTCTGGGCATTGCTCCGCAATAACCACCATTGTTGGCCCTCCAACATAACCTGCGCCAATACTACAAATTTTCATAAGATGAAATTACAAAAGCTTATTCACAAAATGGCAATGCTTAAAATAGCAAAATAAATGGTGCTTGAGAAGGGACTCGAACCCTTAAGCCTTACGGCACTAGATCCTAAGTCTAGCGTGTCTACCAATTTCACCACTCAAGCTTGTGAATTTTATTAAGGATTGCTTTTAATAAAAAGACAAACTTTTTTGTTCATTTTTTACAAGCCACAACTGGGAACAATTATTGCAATCCATTTCTTGCTTTACTTTGCAGGTAATAAGGTTAACATAATATAGAGTTTATGTTTAAATATCCAAAGCAGTTATTGTTTGTATTTTTGCTAATTTTTGGGCTTTCGTGGCAATCTAAACTTGCTGCAACTTATGATAAGCAAGTTAAGTCTGATTCTGAAAAACCTAAAATAGTTCCATCCTATCTGCATAATAGCATGGAACCTTTTGCGGTTTTAACAGCATCTTCATTGCAAAATTTACTAACACAAGCCTTAAAAGTTTCAGATAATGTTTATCCGCAGTCTTCTTCTATTTTAAGCATGTTAGCGGTAAGTTTTTTGGGAAGTATGCAATGTCCTGGATTAAGTGAAAAAGAACCCTGTTTTTTAGCGTTTCACTATTACCAAAATACATGTAGTCCTGTTTTTGCTTTTCATGCAACTAAAAATTGTCCTCTTGTAAGGAATTTAAGCCTTGCCAGTAAAACAAGTGCTAATGGCCTTTTAATCCCATTTCAAAATACTAGTACACAAGCTACTTGGTATCTTTATGGAACTAAAGATTTACTAAAGCTTATCGCTAAGGATATAACATCGTTTGCTCCTTATTTAAATAAAAAGATAACACCATTTACAGATTTATTAACCTTAACAACTAAGTTTAAACACTGCAATTTTTTGGTTGCTACCTTACCGCCTCACATTCAAACGATTTACAATGTTTTTATTAAAGATGATATCGATACGTTTTCTTGTTCGGTCAATGTAGAGAATAATGATCTTGTTTGTAAGTTAAAATTAACTCCTATTTCGTCAAGTCCGTTAGTGTCCTTGATTCGTGCTCAAGAAAACTCTAAAAAGCAACATAAATTGCTAAAAATCAAAGCCGAAGACGATATCCAAATTTGTGGATTTCAAACTTTTGATGCACTTGCAACTTGCCTAGAAGGTTTTGCAGCTAAAAACCAAGAAAGCTTTTGGAAAAACGATCCTACATCTTATCAAATTTATCTTTGGGGAAAGTGTTTATACCCACTTTTAACAAAACTTTTCGAATTTTCAAAAAATTACTTTTCAGGAAATTACCAATGTTATCAAAATTTGAAGCGTGAAAAGAATTTTATTTTATTACAAAATGTAGGTTTGATGGAACTTAAATCATACAGAAAAACAATAACTTCCAAACAAAATGAAGATTTAATTACCTTTTTAGAAACGTTCATAAAACAAACTTTGCAAACACAATTTTTAAATGCTATTCAGCAGAAACTTGTAGGAAGTGAACAGCTACGAACATTAAATTTGCAGTTAAATAAAGCCATTCTCAAGGACAAAAACTGTACAATACATGGTCTCTCTTTTGGAATTAACAATGAAAATATGTGTTTAAATCATCCTTTTGTCTTCAGTGTTTACAAAAATCATCTTCTTTATTCCGACAATTTGGAAGATTTGCAGGTACTTATTCATCGTTTAGAAAAGAATAAATGGACTTATGAAACCTTTCCTTTTGTTCAAAGAAGCTTTATAAATCTAGGGCAAATTTTACAAAAAAGTGGCTATTTCAAGGTAGGAACTCCACTCATTTCCAAATCAGATTCATCTTTTGAAATAACTTATACGACGCAATCAAAACCAGATGTTATTACAATTGAAATAAAAATTCCTTTGAGTTTTGATAATATGTTTGCTTATTTGCAACAAACACCGTTTTTTCAGCAGCAGAATACATTAAATAAGCAATCTGTCGGTATTCAATCACATTAAAAGGATTCATATTGTGAAAAAAAGAGATTACTTAGGAGCATTGGATCTTGGATCGCAAATGATTACATTTTTATTAGCGGAGGTAAGAAATCAGCATTTAAACTTAATTGATCATGTGAGAATGGATTCAAAAGGAATACGTAAGGCTAGCTTGACGGATCCAAAAGCACTTACACAAGTATTAAGTACTTTATTTGAAGAGTTGTCTAAAAAATATCAAGCATTGCCATCACAATTGTACCTTTCGCAAAGCGGTAATCACATGCGTAATGTTCAGTATGAAACAACCTTATCCTTAAAAGGTTTTCAACATGTTATTGACGAACACGATATTGCACAGATTACCCGTTTGGCTTTGAAGAAAGAACTCCCAGAAGGTGATGTCTTTTTACATCAATTTAAGCAACATTTTATTGTAAATAACGAAATTGTAAGCTATCCGATTGGTCGTACAGCGTGTCAGTTAAGTGTTTGTTACAATGGCCTATTTGGTAAAACACAAGCTATTAAGGATCAATTGTATGCGGTTAATCAATTTGGTTTTCGAGTAAAAGAATTGACTTTTTCTGGAATCGCTTCTGCTTTGGCTACTACCACTTCTGTAGAACGTGAAAATGGAGTTTGTGTCATTGATATCGGTGCTCAAATAACAGAATTTGTGGTTTATAAGGGCCAACAGCCTTGTGTTATGGGAACCTTGCCAGTTGGTGGCCAAAATTTTACTTATGACCTAAGTTCAGGATTACGTATTCATGCTGAAGATGCAGAACGCTTGAAGATGGAACAAGGTATTCCTTCTACTGATTTAGATAATGAGCAAATCTGGGTTTTGGGCAATCAATCCATTGGCGATAAAAAGATTAAATTAAAAAATTTTCGTACGATTCTACAAGCGCGTGCACAAGAACTATTTGATTATATTGTTAAATTTGTTAAAAATAATGGCGTTAACGAACCTTTGCTTTCAGGCGTTATCTTAACCGGTGGAGGAGCTTTACTTAAAGGTATCGAAAAGATTGCTACTCAATGTTTGCAATGCGATTGTTGTATAAGAGGACCATTAGCTACTGATGATGAAACTTTAAAATCGCCGACTTATTCAACGTGTTTTGGCTTGCTTCATTCCGCTTTACAACAAAAATCAATTGCTGCCTTAAATTCAACAACCCCCAAATTTTGGGAACAACTAAAATCTTGGTTTATAACAGGGTAGAATTTCTAGAAAACACAAAAGAGCTTGATGTAATTTAGCATCCAGCTCTTTTTCTTATGTTACCTTTGATTAAACATTTCTTGTCGTTTTTTCATTATCTGTTCCAGAGATTGTTGTTGATTATCCATTGTTTTTGTTTTAATGGATGGTGTATCGAGTTTCAATTCTGGTGCAGGTGGTAT
>CAZOPT010000013.1:17243-21522 GCA_964582055.1 uncultured Opitutales bacterium | reverse complement strand
TGTGTCAATTACTGAAAATGCTTCACAAGCACCTAAAGTAGAAAATTCATCTGGTTTATAACCTTATGTTAACATTCTTATTTCGCAAGAATTTTATGAGATTAAATAGAGAAACGTAATTATTTAGCGGCATGGAGCTGTTTCTATTTTTGATACATTCGTTTTATTTTAGGCAATGGATTTTGGGGTAATGCACTAAATCATTTTAAGTCTAAAAATTCATCAAATTGTTGTATAGCATTGTCGAATTGGAAGTTTTAAACCCACAGAAACAATTTTCACATTCAATAAATCTATTAATTTTACCAAAATCTGGCGGAGAGAGAGGGATTCGAACCCTCGGTGGAGTTGCCCCCACACCTGATTTCGAGTCAGGCACATTCGTCCACTCTGTCATCTCTCCAATAGAACTTATACAAAATCATTTTCAAAAAACCTTCAAGGAAAATGTGGTAAAAATGGATTTTTTGAAGTTTTTTATAATTATGCTTGCAGTGATTTGCTAAGAGATTAGTTTGAAGGGTATGGAATTGGAAAAAGATTTACCACAAGAAGCAAAAGAGCAAAACGTGGAATCTTCTGCAGAATCTTCGTCTAAAGAAGAAATCTCGTTTGAAACAGTACAACAGCAATTAGCTGCTGCAGAGGCTTCATGTAAAGATTTTGAAGATAAATATATTCGTGCTTGTGCTTCTCTTGAAAACGTTCGAAAACGTTGCGAAAAAGATAAAGAAGAAATTCGTATCAATACGACATTTTATACATGTTTGCCTATCCTTGAACTCTTTGATGGATTTAAATTAGGCCTAGCGAGTGCTGAATCTCAGAAAATTGATGAAAACGTATTAAAAGGTTTTCAGATGATTTTGCAGCAGTTTAACGATTGTCTAAAAACACTAAATATTACCCCAATTGATGCCGTTAATGTTGCTTTCAATCCTAATGTACATCATGCTGTTTCCAATTGTTTTCATGATACGATTCCAGAAGATCATATTGTGCATATTGTGCGTACAGGTTATCAATTAGGTGAACGGCTTTTGCGTCCTGCTTCTGTCGTTGTTTCTAAAGGTAAAGATCCAGAAAAACAGCAGTAATTATGTCCCAAAAAGATTACTACGAACTTCTTGGCGTTTCTCGTTCTGCTTCTGCAGACGAAATAAAAAAGGCTTATCGTAAGCTCGCTGTTAAGTACCATCCAGACAAAAATCCTGGCGATAAGGAAGCAGAAGAAAAATTTAAGGAAATTTCTGAAGCTTACGAAGTACTCAAAGATGATAAGAAAAAAGCGATGTACGATCAATACGGTCATGCAGCTTTTCAAGGTGCTGCAGGTTCGTCAGGTTCTCATCAAGGAGGTTTTCAAGATCCATTCGATTTATTTAGAGAAGTTTTTGGAGGTGGAAGGAGTGGCGGCATTTTTGATAACTTTTTTGGCGGATCTTCCCATTCTTATAAAAAACAGCGCGGATCAGATCTTCGTTATGATCTAGAAATTACTTTAGAGGAAGCTTTTTCAGGGATTTCAAAAACAGTTGAATATCACAGAAATGTTGCTTGTTCGTATTGCAAGGGTTCAGGTGCTAAACCTGGTACACAACCCAAAACTTGTCCGCATTGCCATGGACGTGGTCAAGTGGTTACATCTCAAGGTTTTTTCAGTATGAGTCAGACCTGTCCACATTGCCACGGTTCTGGACAGGTAATTGAAAATCCATGTCCACATTGTCAAGGTCAAGGTGTTGAAACGGACCGCACGCAAGTCAAAGTTAAGATTCCAGCAGGTATCCATAATGGTTCTAAATTGCGATTTGCCAATTTAGGTGAAGCAGGTCCAGCAGGTCCGGGCGATCTCTATGTTGTTATTTTTATCCAAGAGCATCCTGTTTTTCAAAGAGATGGAGATAATCTACTTATTTATCAATCTTTGCCATTTACATTGGCGGCTTTAGGAGGTGAAATTCAAATTTCGACGCTTCAAGGAGATGCTAATTTGAAAATTCCTGCAGGCACTCAACCGAATACCATTTTTAAGATGAAAAATTATGGAATGCCGCAATTGAATCCTCGTGGTATTTCACAAAAAAATGGAGATTTATTGGTCCATGTTTCGATAGAAGTACCTAAAAAATTAACAAAAGAACAACGTATAAAACTGGAAGCTTTTTCTGAAGC
Source organism: uncultured Opitutales bacterium (assembly GCA_964582055.1). Taxonomy (GTDB): domain Bacteria; phylum Verrucomicrobiota; class Verrucomicrobiia; order Opitutales; family UBA9783; genus JBKSMP01. The sequence goes on along the minus strand of CAZOPT010000013.1, from coordinate 19,347 downwards.
GCTTGGAGAAAATTCTGATGCAAAAAAAAATGTAAAAAAAAATTTATAAAATTTTTGGACTTTATAAAAAACTTATTCAGGTAATTATATGGAAAATTCACCCGCAAAAACAAACTCAGCGAAATCGGAAGCTCGCATGGATGATAAAGCACTTGAATTGGCTATTGCAGCAATTAATAAACAATTTGGCGAAGGTGCCATCATGCGTATGGGTAGTACGGCCAAAATGGATGTTTCCGTCATTTCAACTGGATCTTTAGCAATTGACCTCGCACTTGGAGCAGGTGGATTGCCTCGAGGACGTATTTGTGAAATTTTTGGGCCCGAATCGTCTGGTAAAACAACACTTTGTTTAAGTATCATCTCACAAATCCAAAAACAAGGAGGCCGTGCAGTATTTATCGACGTTGAAAATGCATTGGATCCACGTTATGCCAAGACGGTTGGAGTTGATTTAGACAACCTCATTGTTTCTCAGCCAGAAAGCGGAGAAGATGCCTTGAATATTGCTGAAACTTTGATTCGTTCAGGTGCAATTGAGGTTATCGTTGTAGACTCAGTAGCTGCTCTAGTATCTAAGGCAGAATTGAACGGGCAGATGGGAGATACTAATGTTGGTTTACAGGCTCGTATGATGAGTCAAGCAATGCGTCGTTTGACAGCTGTTATTAATAAATCGAAATGTATTTGTATTTTTACCAATCAAATTCGTGAAAAAATTGGGGTTATGTTTGGAAGCCCTGAAACAACTACGGGCGGACGTGCGCTTAAATTCTTTGCATCAGTGCGTTTAGATATTCGCCGTATCGGTCAGTTGAAAGATGCTTCTGGACGTATTGTTGGAAATCGTACGCGCTTAAAAGTTGTTAAAAATAAGGTTGCCCCTCCATTTACTGAATGCGAATTTGATATCATGTATGATGAAGGTATTTCGCAAGCTTCGTCTGTGCTTGACTTGGGTATTGAACACGGAATTTTTGAGAAAAAAGGTGCTTGGGTTTCTTATAAAGGAAACTTAATTGGCCAAGGCCGTGAACTCGCAAAAGCTTACCTAAAAAGTAATCCGCAAGTCATGGATGAAGCGATTCACCAAATTGTCGAAAAAGTTCGCGTTTCAGGTGGAATGAGTCTTGCTAAAGGTGCTTTCTCAGAGGGACGTGAAGAGGAATCTTTGGCTTAATTCTAAACTTTTGAAACAATTATGCATCTAGTTTATATTTACAATGGACTAGGTGCTAAGGATGTTCAAGATTATCTTATTGCCTTAAATCACGTTCTTGATGTTGATTACAAGATAGAACTTGTAAATTCTGTAGAACCTTTATTGAAAAATGCAGATCGTGTTCGTTTATGGGTAATGCCTGGTGGAGCAGATCGTTTTTATCTTGAGCATCTAAAAGGACGAGGCAATGAAGCCATTATTCAATTCGTAAAAAGTGGAGGTTGCTACTTAGGTATTTGTGCAGGTGCTTATTATGCAGCAAGTAGTATCTTATTTAACATTAATACTTCTAATGAAATCAAAGGAAAGCGTCCTCTAAAATTCTTTGAAGGGATAGCACAAGGTCCGGTTTTACAACCTTACTTTTATAATGAACCTAAAGGAATTACCTGTGGAAAAATTTTCCTTAGCGAGCGCATTTTTTCCGATAAATCTACACAAAATCAACCTTCGAATCGCTTTTCTTACCTTTATTACAATGGAGGTCCTTGTTTTTTCCCAGAAAATGCAACTTGCGAAATTTTAGCGTGGTATCGAAAAGAAGCTCAAGACACATGGTATTTATCCACAGAGGCAACACAATTGCCAGCGATTGTTTACAGAAAATTAGAGCAAGGACATGTTATCTTAAGCGGTTTGCATTTGGAAAATCCTCTATTTGACTCATATAATACCCTCAATAACTGTCTTAACAATATGGATTTACTAACCTATTGCTTAGGCACAAAAATGGGATTAAAGTGTAAATCTTTAATCCATTATCCCATTTAAATTTTTCCAACTAATCCTTATTACTTAGTTTTCCACTTTGCCCTCTTTTGGTGGATTTTAAAAATTTAGGCATGAAATTAGCTATGTATCATAAGCATGTCAGTCAATAGC
>CAZOPT010000013.1:0-17143 GCA_964582055.1 uncultured Opitutales bacterium | reverse complement strand
AACCTATGACACTATTGCAGATTTTTTTAATGATCTAAACCCAGCTTTAATGACTTATACTGTGTACAAAACTAAACAAGATAATATTTCATCTGCTTCACGCGCAAGTTTAAATAACAAAACACTTTCGATGAAAGTAATGCAGGAAAGTAATGCTTATAAGTTATTAGAAATAGATAATCTTATGAGTGAAGAATTGAATAAACGTGCTGAAATGGATCCTGCGATGAAACGTTTACGCGATGGTATTTATTGGGCTGATAACAAGGAAATTAAACCTCAAGATAATGTTAACGTTGAAGATGAATTATGGACTAAAAAACAAGAGTAAATTATTAAAACAAAAAAAATAAACTTATCGAATAGATTAGAGTTATGATTGATTTTTCTGAATATATTGCTAATTATGGCAAAGAAATTGGATTGCCAGACTTAAAATTGAATGAAGACGGTATCTGTTCTTTAAGTTTCGACGAAAAACTTAATGTTGATATTGTTTATCGAAAAGATGAAGAACAAGTTATTTTTGCCTCTCCTATAGGCAATATCCCAGCAGAAGGCCAAGAAAACTTTTTTAAACAATTGTTAATTGCCAATGCCTTTGGCATAGAAAATGCAGGAGCAATATTAGGAATAGAAGAAGATGAAAATCGTGTTGTTTTAAGCTATATGTTTATTTCAAGTACTTTTTCTTTCGAGCTATTTAAAACAGTTTTAGCTAATTTCGTCGATTTAGTTGAAGCCTGGCAGGAAAAACTTGAAACCATGGGGTCAGAAAGTTCCAGTGCTGCTTCCTTGGATTATTCAAATCCAATGAACAGTTTTGAATTTACAAGAGTTTAATGTTTTTTTATGTCATCATTCCCCATTAATACAGATACCAATCCTTTCATTTCTCAAATCAAAGGAGATTCTTATAATGATGCAAACATAAATAATGATCCAATAATAGTAAAACCTGAAATTCTTAAAACAAATGATTTTAGTTTATCTAAACAATATTCTAATATTATAAGATTAGTTCAACAAAATAAGGATTCAAGCATTAATTGGCAAGAAAAAGGCATAACGCTTAATAATGCCATTGAGGCTTTAAAACAAGAAGATTCGATTTTCAATACTGAAATGAAGAATATAGTTTTAAAGCATATTGAAAAAACGACTAACAATGATGAAAAACTTACTATCCTTGAAAAAGGTTTAGCATTTTTAGAAACAGATAAAAATTTAAGTAAATTGGTCAGTGAAGGAAAACTTGAATCAGAAACAGCAAAAGAATCACTTAAAAAATGTTTAAATTTTGGATGCCAAAAAGATTTTAGTCTAGAAGCATTAAATTCATTTAATACTTCTTTAGAAAACCTTAATGAGGAAACTGTTAGTGAAGAAGTCAGAAAATTGACTGAATCTTTTGATATTAAAGATAACCCTACAGTTCCACAACAGCAAAATGAGATTAAAAAAAGTCAAAATGAACAATCTTCTCATAATGAAAACCAGACTTCAGCACTTGATAAAGGTTCCCCAAAAACTAATTCTACTGAAGAAACTGTTACAATATTAGAAAATAGCGATAAGGGAATTACATCGGAAACAAACAAAACTGTTGATGAGTTAGCAAAATCTACCTTTGAACAATTACTTGAGTACCCTTGGGAGAATCATAATAGTAATAAAGCAAATACAATAAAAGGAACAATACAAGATTTGATCAAAGGAAGTAGTGGAAACTTTGATAAAAAGTTATTGGACAGTATACAAAAAACTCTAGAAAAAGACCTTGGTATAGATCAAAAAACTTTCAATCAAGCTTGGGCAAAAGCGATTTCTGAAACTCAAGGTGGAGAAGTTATTAAGAATAAGCATGTAACTTTAAAATTTGGTGAGAAAGAATTTAAAACACAAATAACGTTTACCCCTCAAGCAAAAATGTCAGAATTTGGTAATGATACATTAAAACATTGTAGTAGTGTTTACCAAAGTTCGAAGGTAGGCGCAACACAACATGCAGTTAATTTATGGCGACAAGATATTGAAGTAGAAGGTAAACAATCTATGTCGTTTTTACGTCATGGGTATATTTTAGAACAAGAAAATGCTGCAAAAGAGATTTTAGCAAATGCATGTGCTTTAAAACATGGAGAAGAACTTATTCAAAATACAAGCAAAGACAACCCTTTAACATTGAATTTCACAAATGTACAATTGATGAGTTTCGGCACAATAGCAGATACAGATAAAGCTTGGAAACAAATGGAAATGTTTAACTCCTTAACAGATGAAAGTAAACAACCATTAGAATTAAACTATAGAGGTAAAACCATTTATGTTGAATTTGAACCCCCTCTATTGTTTAATTTTGGCGTAAATGCACAACATTTTAATCATCTTGAAATTGGGAATTCAAAGGCAAAAAAACAAGCAGAGGATCAAAATTTAGAGAGTTTTAAAAAATTATTTGGGACAAATTTTCCTAATAATGAAAAAAAAGGCGATGATGTTGTTTTTGAAGACGGTAGTCTTATAATGCAGTATTTGAATTCTAAAGGAGCAGATGGTAAACAAATTCAAATGCTTGCTAATCAAATTTTTGATATTTATAAAAATCATCCAGAGGGGTTAAAAGAAAATCCATACGCACTTCCAACGCGTGTATTAGCTTTAACGAATTTATTGGGTTATGCCAGTTCCTTTAACTGCAAGAGCGGTAAAGATAGAACAGGGGCTTGTGCAATGGAGTTGACAAATTTATGTGCGCAAATAAAGTCTGAAAATAAAATTTATAATCCAGAAGATGAAAGTGTTGAAGAACAACAAAATTTGCAAGAAATTTATAAAGAAGGAAGTTGTGTACGAGATATTCCCAAAGTTAATACTGTTTTACAAACTGGTTTGAAATTAGGATCAAGCAAGCACATTAATAAGCGTTTTTTAGTAGATTTAACGAAACCTTTCGATAGTAATCTAAATAAATTAAGTCAAAACCAAGCTGTAGAAGACTAAAGATTTTATTTTCTGCTTTACGATTGACCTCTTTCCTAATTATGGCAACTTAGATTTATGTTACCAATTTCTTGTGTAATTATTGCGCATAATGAGGCTGAAATTTTAGGACGGTGTTTATCGTCTATTCATGGATGGATAAAGGAAATTATTGTTGTTATTAATGATTGTACAGATGATACGCAAAAAGTAGCAGAACAGTTTGGTGCACGCGTTATTGAACATGCTTGGGAAGGTTATGCCGAACAGAAAAATTTCGGTATGAGATGTGCGCAAGAAGCATGGATTTTACGCCTAGATGCCGATGAAGAAGTTTCGGAGGTATTAAGGCAGCAAATTGAAGATTTTTTTAGAAAAATGCCACCTGCAAATTGTGATGTTGTTTGTTGTCAACGACATAATCAGTATTTAAATCATTGGTTACGTTATGGTCACTCGAAAGATTTATGTCCTGTTTTATTCCGTAAAGAAACGGTTCGATGGATTGGAACTGTACATGAATGTTTGCACCACTCAGGTATAAAACATTATTTGCAAGGTCCTCTTTGGCATTATACTGAAACATCGGTTGAACAGACTTTGCAAAAACAGATAAATTATGCACATTTAGCTGCGCCAACACTTGCACAAAGGTACTCTTTAGGAATGCTTATGTTAAAATGTTGTTTGAATCCTTTAACGAACTTTATCAATCGTTACCTTTTTAGAGGAGGTTTTTTGGACAAATTTCCAGGCTTTTATTATGCGAAAATAACCTCTTTTTATACTTTTTTAAAGTATCTATTAGCAATCGAATTACGTTTGAAACGAAATGAATGATTACACACTTGTCTTATTAGCTGCAGGTAAAGGAAGTCGTTTTGGGGGCTTAAAACAGTTATATACATTTGAGCCTCAAGGTGCTACATTGGCAGAATTTGCAATTTGGGATGCTTGGCAACATGGCTTTCATAATTTTGTTGCTGTTGTTAGTGAAGAAACACAAGAAGGCTTTCAGAAAATTTTTAAAAAATGGGGATTAGAAAATCGTTCAAAGTGTATTTTGCAAGAACAAAATGATCCCCAAACAAAGCAATTTCATCGGCAAAAACCTTGGGGAACAGCTCATGCGTTGTATTCCATTCGCGAACATGTACATACTCCATTTGTAATCATCAATGCAGATGATTTTTACGGCGAAAGTGCTTATCGTTATGCTGCACAATTTTTGCAAAAGCATGAAAAAGATTATGCGCTAGTTGGATATCCACTTTGGAAAACGCTTTCACCGAATGGTTCTGTTTCACGGGCTGTATGTACGCTTAATGAAGATAATTATGTAACGCATTTGCAAGAATATTGCCATGTCGAAGCAAAAAATGGTGAAATCACAGGACAGGTAGACAATCAATCTTTAGTCTTAGATGTAAACACTTTTGTTTCTTTAAATTTTTGGATTTTACAACCCAGCATTTTTAAACCATTAAAAGAAAAATGGAATTCGTTTTTAAAGCAGCTAACAGATCCACAAAAAGACGAATTTTATCTTCCTGTTGCCATCCAATCCATCGCTCAAGATTTAGGCTTGAATGTTCACTGCCTACCCAACCTTACTGACCGTTGGCTAGGTGTAACTTATGCACAAGATACTACCTTTGTTCAAAACGCTTTGTCAAATTTAACCCAAGAAAAGCAATATCTATTACACATGCTAGCCTCATTCAAAAAATAAGCTATATTAAAAACTAAATTTATAAAAAGTAAAAAAACTTTATAAAGCAATGAACATTTTTAATTTTTTGAGGTCTTAATTAATACAAGCATTTATAAATTCAATTTATTTTATCTTAAGCCCCACAGTGGGGCTTTTTCTGTTTTATTTAGAAGAAGTTGCTTACGCTTCGAATTGTTCACCTAAATAGAATTTTCGGCTATTTGGATCATTGAGGAGATCATGGCGACTTCCAGAACAAAGAATTTTTCCGTCATAAAGGAGGTAAGCGCGATCAACCACACGTAAAGTTTCACGAACATTATGGTCGGTAATAAGAATACCAATACCACGTTTTTTTAGACTAATAATAATTTGTTGAACTTCTTGAACACTGATAGGGTCGACACCGCTAAAGGGTTCATCCATAAGCAAAAATTGAGGATTGGTAACGAGTGCGCGAGTAATTTCCAAACGTCGGCGTTCACCACCACTCAAAGTATAAGCTTTTTGTTTAGCAACTTTCGTTAATCCAAGATTTTCAAGAGCTTCTTGAGTCTTTTTTTCAATTTCAGAACGATTCATTGGCAAAGTTTCCAAAATTGCACGGATATTATCTGCAACAGATAACTTTCGAAAAACCGAAGCTTCTTGCGGTAAATAACCAATACCTAAGCGAGCACGCTTATACATTGGTAATACAGTAATATCTTGATCGTTAAAGATAACTTTGCCACGAGTGGCCGCAATAAGTCCAACAATCATGTAAAAACACGTTGTTTTACCAGCACCATTGGGTCCTAACAAGCCCACCACTTCACCTGCTTTTACGGAAACATTAACACCACGAACGACTTCACGATCGCCATAAACTTTTACAAGATTTTCTGTAGAAATAGAAGGTAGATCTGTCATTTTTATTCGGAAAGTAAAACTTGAGAACGTTGTTTAGTATCTGGATTTTCAACGATAATGCGTCCAGACTGTTTATAAAAAGTGATTTTTCCACCACGGAAAGTTCCTTGGGTAGATGAATGAACAACCGGATTTTCCATCAAAACCATTTTCCCTTCACCTGGAAAAATATCTGCTTTTTCAGAATTTGCACGTTTAACTTCGCCAGTATCCGCATCTTGAGCCTCTAAAAATACATGTTGAGTTGCAACAATTTTCTTAATTTGGCCGATTGGTTCATTGGGAGATGTTTGCTTTGTCTGAATTTGTTTAAACTGTAATAAATAAGACCAACGAGGAATTTCCAATACTGGTGTTACTTGCCCATAAACCCAACACTTGAGAGCTACAATTTGAGGCTCATTCGGTTTAGAATAAACCCACATATGTTCACATTCTCCATAAAAATTCCTGCTACGAATTTGCACTTTACCCCAAAATGTAAATTCATTATGGTCCTTAAAACGCAACATTTCCATGCGATCACTGGTAATCGTTGTAGAAGGTACTGCACTCAAAACAATAAACGGACAGCAAAACACAAACCAATATTTCCACAGAATTTTCATGATTTAATCATAAAACATTACAGTTGCATTTTTACCAATATAAACACGCGAAAATGCCTTTCCAGCTTGTCGTCCATCCCACTTCCAATCTTCTCCAACAATTGTATACGTTGGATTGGTAATTGTTAGCAAAGTTTTACCTTGAGCCTGATGTTGAGATAAGGAAATAACAGCTTTATCGCTTCGAACTACCATATCAATCTGCAAAAGATTTTCTGGAGAAAAATACGTAATACACATTTTCGCCATTTTGATCTTCGATTCAGAAAGATATTTAACCTGATCTCCCTGACAAATCCATGTTTTTTGTCCTTGAGAATTGAACATAGGGCATAAAAAACCGCTTAAAGGTGCATCGGCTTGAAATCGAAACAAGTCCGCCTGAGCTAAAGAAATAAAGTTTCCTATAAAAAGTACAAACATCGAAGAAAACTCTCCGATGTTTTTACCTTTATTCCTTAAAAACACCATAGCATCAAGATGCAGAATTGATCGACATTGCTGCACGACGACTTAAGCGCACTTTACCACCCTTATCAACATCTATGCACATAACAATCATGGTGTCGCCTACTGAACATACATCTTTCGGGTGCTTAACTTTACAATCAGAAAGTTCTGAAACATGTACGAGCCCTTCCTTACCAGGCAAACATTCAACAAAAACGCCAAAGTCTTTGATGCTCTTAACAATCGCTTGGTAAACCTTACCCACTTCAATTTCTTGATCTAGCGCTCGGATTTCATTAATAGCTAATTTAAGCGATTCTGCATTGCGTGCATAAACCGAAACTTTTCCAGAATTATCTTCGCAAATATCAATTTGGCAACCTGTTGTTTCAGTCAAATGTTTGATATTTTTACCACCAGGACCAATCAAAGCACCAATTTTTTCAGGATTGATATAAATGACCTCTAATTGAGGTGCAAACGGACTCATTTCTGAACGATGTTGTGGCATAACCGACTGCATTACTTCTAAAATTTGAGCACGTGCACGCGAATTTTGACGAATAGCTTCCTCCATAATTGATAAAGGAAGACCGGCAATCTTCAGATCCAACTGAAACCCAGTAATACCTTGCGCAGTACCGCAGATTTTAAAATCCATATCACCAAAGTGGTCTTCATCACCAATAATGTCGGTTAACAGGCGATAACTTTCGATCTTATTGTCTGTATTATGACGTGTAACTAAACCAATTGAAATTCCAGAAACAGGTGCTAATAAAGGCACACCCGCGTCCAACAAGGCCAATGTTCCACCACAAACAGAAGCCATAGAAGTAGAACCATTAGAACTCATAATATCTGAAACAACGCGGATAGAATAAGGAAATTCTGTTTCCGAAGGAATGACAGGTAAAAGCGAACGTTCTGCGAGTGCCCCATGGCCAATTTCTCTGCGTCCTACAAAACCAAAGCGGCCCACTTCTCCAACCGAATAAGGTGGGAAATTATAATGAAGGATAAAAGATTTGGATTGCGCACCCCCTGTTAACGCATCTAAATCTTGTGCATCACGATTAGAGCCTAATGTAACACTAACAAGTGCTTGTGTTTGGCCACGTTCAAAAAGTGCCGAACCATGAACTTCCTTAGGCAAAACATCAATATCACAAGCAAGGTGCCGGATTTCTTCCAATTGTCGACCATCTAAACGCTTCGATTCTTCCAAAACAGCTGTACGACAAACAGTTTCTTGTAAAGCCTCAAAAGCAGTAGTGATAGGATCTTTAGCCTCTTCTTCGCTTGAAAATAAGCCCATTGCAATCGCTTTCGCAACCGCCTCTTTTTTAACCAATTTTACACTTAAATCAGCTGTTTTGCGGCAAGATTGGAACCATGCAGCTTTTAAAGCCTCTGTAAAATTATCTTCACAGAATTTTAAAATTTCTGGCTGGACTACATGTGGAACATACGACAATTTTTCCAGATTAACCTGACGTGCCAATTCTTCTTGTGCATCCAAAATCGGTTGAATGGCTTTTTGTGCAAAGTGCAGAGCTTCAATAAAACGATCTTCTGGCAATTGATCAGCACAACCTTCAATCATGAGGGCATCCGTACGACTTCCGACATAGATTAGATCGAGATTCGATTCAAACTGCTGATCATTAACTGGATTGACAATAAACTCACCATCAATTTCTCCAATACGTACACAAGCAATAGGCCCTTTCCAAGGAATATTGGAGCACATCAGTGCAGCGGAAGCACCATTAACCATCAAAATATCCGGCTCATTTTTCAAGTCTGCCGATAATAATAAACCGATAATTTGAACCTCATTAAGAAAGTCGCTTGGGAACAACGGACGCAAAGGACGATCGCATAAGCGCGAGGTTAAAATTTCCTTTTCGCTAGGTTTACCTTCACGTTTAACATAACCGCCCGGGAAACGTCCTGCAGCTGAAAACTTTTCACGATAATCAACAGTTAATGGGAAAAAATCTTGATTTGGGCCCACTTCTGGAGCCATTGTCGCTGACACAAAGACGACTGTATTACCGGACTGGACCGTAACAGAACCGTTTGCTCTTTGGGCTAACGTTCCTGTAGAAAAAGACAAATCCATCCCGTTAACACTAACGGAATACTTTTGTTTAAGCATGATGCTAAAAGGTTAAAATTAGTGACGAAGGTTTAAGCGATTAACGACGTCTTGATACTTTTCGAAATTGTTCTTTTTGAGATAAGTCAACAACTTACGACGACGATTAGCCAAAGCGATAAGTCCTCTGCGGGAGTGAAAATCTTTAGCGTGTACCTTCAAATGTTCTGTTAAATAAGAAATGCGTTGGGTCAACAAAGCAATTTGAACTTCGGATGATCCTGTATCCTTTTCGTGCTTTTGAAAAGATTTAACAATTGTTTGTTTTGTTTCTACTGTAATAACCATATTTATCTTATATAGAATTAAAATGACATGATTTAGGTCATAGAGACAAGCAAAAAGTAAAAAAACCTTAAAGCATTTTCATCTATAAGCATTTCTTCATTGCAATTTTCTTTATAAAAAGATACCATTAATGCAATGCGGCTTCGTAGGACAGTTTCAAAAAAGCTTGGTAATACCTTTTTTACCTCGTTATTATTTTTATTTATTTTAGCGGCAACATTGCGGGTTTGTACAAATAAAACCATGCAAGAATGCAAGCTAACCAACACTTTCATACAAGAAACACAAGTGTATTATCTTTTGGAAAACTTGATGGCTTTAAGTCGTGATTATGCCCATCAATTGAATCAAAATCCAATGATGCCAAATTTATTATTAACCGTTTTTGCGTATCGAGATAAGGATAAATCTAAAGGAAGTACAGGAACCATAATTGATTTTAACAGTTCTTTGAGCAAAGAACAAATCGTACCCAGTGATTTCCCATTGCAAATTAATAGTTGGGATATTAAAGCTGGCCCTATTTTTTGGCAAGATAAGAAAAAAGATACCAATGATGAACGTTATTTAGCTGAAGTTTTTCTGTTAGGAGAATTAGGAATTGTTTCCAATTTAATTCCAGACTGGAAAGCACGTATGGTACAAACAATGGAAATCGAACGTAATCCGTTATGTGACTTTCAGTTATATACAGAAGGTGATACCCTTATCAATGGTAATATCACTCATCAAGATGATAGTTGGCTTATAAATTTTCATGGGCCTGTTCAAATAAATGGAAATACTCGTTTCCAATTTTATGGAGGAATAGATCCTGACACACACGGATGTTATTTTTATAACAAAGTAAATTTAGCCGGACATGCTTTACGCATTCAAGAAAAAGGTTCATCAGCTAAATCCATAACAATTCCTCAAAAATTCTGTTTTTATGATGTAAGTGATTTTTATGATAAATTTACTAATCCTTATTCAATTGGAACAGTAGCATTTAAGTTTAATCCTTATACGTCTAATACTTCTAGTAATTTAACAAATCTTTCAAATTTCAGCAATAACAATTCCAGTAGCGATAATTATACAAACTACGAACAAAGTATTTTTAATACATTTAAGGGAAACTTTATGACTCGAGGTCGAGTCTATCGGCCGTCTGGCTTCGATCCGATTTCCGATTGGGGTTATTGGTATCCTAAAGAAGGAGGAGGTAGTTCTAAAAATGCTAGAGTTATGGACATGTGTTTTGGTTTACATAATTTATGTAAATCATCGGCTAATGGCGGTTGGTATGACTTATACTCAGAAGAAAATCTTAGTGCTGCTACTGCTGCAAAAGACTTACGGGGATTAGATGCTTATCAAATGACAGAAAAAGCACGCTTAGTTGAGACACAAAAAACAATAAACAGTCCTGGTTTAGAAGTACAGTTGTTGTTGAAATCTTCAAGCGATACTAAACAAGATTCCTTGCGAATTCCCATATCTTTTCCATATGTTACCTATAATTCTACGCATTTTCCTGCTAAAAATGACAATCTATATCTTAATTATTATTTAAAATTAAAATTTCAGGAAAATTCCATTTTTTATCTAAAATTCAGAAAAAATATTTTTGGCTCTGGTAATCATTATGGTACAAACAACGATAATACACCTAATAGTACTTTTATAGTGAGTGGAAAAAATTGTGATTTTGTTTATTGGCAAGTAATTCAAGATAATAAATTGGTTGTAAAATCGGTAGATTATAAAGATTTCGAAACTGACAATTCTTTAAATTCCATTTTTATTACAAAAAAAGGATTTGATTTAGTAGGCTATGATGACCCATCTTCGCCTCCACATAAACTTGTTGATCATGGAACTTATTGGACTTTAGATTCTACAAAATTGCGCCTCCATACAAGTGAACCCGGTTATCAATTTATCTACGACCGCAATCGTGCCAAATGGATCCAATTAATGGATATTGATATTGGTATTTTGAAAACTGCCGTTGAAAATAAAACTGGTATATTTTCTACTTGGGACAGTAATTTAAATCGTACGATAAAAATTAATTGCTATTGGCAGGGACATGTACGTAACGCCAATTGTAACTATAATAGTTATGACAGTGATCAAAACAATCCAGAAGATATTCGATTGAATTACGTTACTAAAAGGAAGAGATTTTTAGAAACGTATACTAATGGTTCTTATCTTTACCCATCAAGTTTTAATCCAGTCATTGATGTTGGCGTACGCCTCATCAATGCTAAAGAATTACCGGCAGGAGGTATGACACTCATATGTCCCTATCCACTTTATATAAAAGGAGATTTTAATACAAAAAATACACAATTTAAAACCTGTATTATCACAGATTCTTTGACACTTTTAAGTGAGGATTGGCAAGATTGGCGTAGCGCTATGGATTTCGGAACGTCTTATTTATATTCTTCTGATGGTAAAAGTTGTGATCCGAATGTAACGCCTCCTACAATTTATGCGCATGTAATAACTGGACGTACGCATCCTAATTATTGGTTAAATGATGATAAGATTGTTCCTGATTTTGGCGTTCATGATGCTTTTCGAACACTTGAAGATTTTTCTAAGCCATTGAAATTTTATGGTTCTTTACTGTTGCCCTACTATTGTCAACGTCAATGGGAGCCGCCAATTGATTTTGGTCATTCAAGTAGAAACCCTCATTGGTTTGCTTATGTGCCATTTTATTTAGGGGGAAAAGGTGAAGAATGGAGAAAAATGCGGACGGCTCCCGGTATGCCAACCTATTTGAAGATAAATCGCGGCCGTAAAACACAAGCAATTGGATCAATGGTCTATGGCGCCTTACTCAACAATGTCCGCGAAGGCAAAGTAAACTCAGCACAAAAAAATGCTACTGGATATACTTTTTTTGATTACCACAACAGTTTGCCAAACTTCTTAAAATATCCCCAAGATCCTGAGAATACTCAAAAATAAAGCCATCCCGTAGGATGGCCAATGATTTTTTAAGGGTAATATTAGTTTGTAACAACTAAAATAGGATCAGATTTGTTATACTTAGCAGATTGTAAGGTAAACAATTGCGACAACATCATAAAAGTCGATTTAGATTCCAAGTCATTGTCAGCAATGTAAAACCATTTTCCACGATAACGATATGCCACATAAGCATTTTCTGGACGCATACGTGTTGTACCCTCAGAAAATTGTACCTTTAAAAGCTTATTGAAAATAGGTGACCAATCAAATTCCGAACCATCTACGTTCTTTGTCACCGTAACCAATCCAGCGTCTTTATCAGCTTGAGGCACTTCAACACCTTGCGATAAGAAGAAGAATATACCTAACAACGTTTTTCCTCTTACGACTAACTTTGAAGGAGACATATCCATGAAATTAACTTTAAATTTATACATATTTTCACTTGGATCCAATTGAGCTAAACGTTTCAACTCTCCTATTTCCTTCTCAAATGCTGGCTTATTGGCAATACGCATATATAAGTTAGAAAAATTTTCATCAGGATGCTCACCTAATTCAATGAGATGGTTACACTCTAAACGACTTAACAATTCCGAAAAACGGAAAAACTTTGCGTATTCTGGTGCAAAAACAGGTGTAGGTCCACTTGCTGTAGGTGCATTATGTAAGTTATTAACCCGTTCTACACAAAGGTTAAATACACGCTCAGGTTTCCAACCCGACTCAAACATCGATAAAATAATCGGTAGCTGAATCGGCGTCATCATCTTAGCAATAAAATCTTTACCTTTGAGTTGAGAATATGCATTAGTTGCTCCATTTTTACTAGATAAACCAAGCTTACTTGATACTTTTCCTGAAAATCCAGAACCCCAAACCCCCTTTTCTAATGAATTATCAAGCCCCATATCACAACCAAGTGTTTGAGTCATTGTTGTAACATCTACGAAAATAGGATTATCGCGATAACGCAAACGAACGATGTTTGCCAACAACTGCTCATCTGAATTTTGAATAAGCGCCTGATTATATTTATGTTGCGAACTTCTCAATGCACGAGGACCAACGGGTGTTGATTGACAACCACCTAACAATAATACTGCGGCCAAACCAAAGCCACCTATAGATGTATTCTTCATATGCATTTAGTGAAATGATGTTCAAAAACTCTGTCAAGCGTTATTGATGGAATAATGCTTAAAAAATTACTTTTTATGTTTATTCACAAAAACATTGATAAAATAAGCCAAACGTTCCTTCATTTCAAGACGTGAAACAATCTGATCTAAAAAACCGTGTTCTAATAAAAACTCAGACGTTTGGAATCCTTCCGGAAGATCTTGTTGCGTCGTATCTTTAATAACACGAGGACCAGCAAACCCGATAAGAGCCTTTGGTTCTGCTAAAATAACATCTCCTAAAGACGCAAAACTTGCCATAACGCCTGCCATCGTCGGATTCGTCAATACTGAAATAAAAGGAAGTCCTTTTTTACTTAAATACGCCAATGCAGCGCTTGTTTTTGCCATCTGCATCAAACTTAAAATGCCCTCATACATACGAGCGCCCCCAGAAGCTGACACAATAATTACCGGACAATTTTGCTCCATTCCTCGTTCAATACAGCGCGTAATTTTTTCACCAACGACTGACCCCATGCTTGCACCCAAAAAACGAAAATCCATCACAGCAATCGAAACCTTACGGTCATCCAATTGCCCAATTCCACTTACAACAGCATCTGTTAATTGTGTTTTCTCTTGGTACTTTTTTAACTTTATTGGATAGGACTCAATGCCTTCAAACTTTAATGGATCTAAAGAGCTTAAATTTGTATCTTTTTCTTCAAATGTTCCTTCATCAATCAGCAAACGAATCCTTTCTGGCGCTGATAGCGGAAAATGATAACCGCTTTGTGGAACAACCATCCAGTTTTCTTGCAAAGCCTTATTGTAAACAATTTCACCCGAAATAGGACATTTTGTCCAAACATCTTTTGGGATATCGTTCTTACGAACGGTTACGGTTGAATATTTAGGTTTACTGAACCAAGACATAATATTTCCTTTTTCAAGCTTTAGCCATGCGCCAGCGTAAAGACCCGTATGTTTCGAACACCCTTCTCATGCAAAACCTTTGCACATGCATTTAAAGTAGCACCCGTTGTAAACACATCATCCACCAAAACATAGGTTTTTTCTGGATCAATTGTCTTTTTAGCCAACGTAAAGGCATTTTCTACATTCTTCTTTCTTTCGCTCCGAGTCAAGCTTGTTTGTGAAGGTGTATTCACTTTTCGCTTTAATAACGATAAGATTTCTCCCCCACAACATCTTTGCAGAGCCTTTGCAATCCATTCACTTTGATTATATCCACGTTTCCATTTGCGCAAAAAATGCAAAGGCACAGGTACAAAAAAAGCATTTTTTAAAGATTCAAGGCGTTCCGATTCGTGTTCCAACAATAAACACAGATCTTTTTTTAAATAACTTCCGTAATTGTATTTGAGCACATGAATAAAAGAACGTTCGATAGTATTATAAGCAAATAACGAAATTCCTTTCTTAAAATAAGGCTTCAATTCGACACAATTCATACAAATACTGTCACGATCAGTACCCATAGCTCGTCCACAATGATAACAACAACCACCACGATTAAAGACGATTTTTTGAAAACAGTCTTCGCATAAATACATTGGGGGGTTCTTAAAAATAGGTCGTTGGCAAGCTATACAAAACCTTGGAAAAAAATTATCTAATACAGCACACCCAATCATTGGAACAACTTTTGAAAACTTTCTAAACCGAAAGAATAAATCCAGAAGGCTGCAAATCCGTAAAGGCTAATCGCAAGAATCGATATAACCTGAGAAAATAAAAGCAACAATCCATCATTTTCCAATAATCCCAATCCAAATAGCAAAATAATACCCGCAGGAAGTGTATTCGTCAAAGGTATCGGCATTGCCATAATAATGGATAAAATCATAATATCTAATCCAATAATACGGTAATTAAAAACCCAAAGCAACTTTTGGCAACGCTTCATATGTGTAAAAAGCTCCAAAATTTTCAGCATTTTAACCCCGCAACCAATAAGCTTAGGCGATAATGAAAATTCTTTTTGTTCCCATTTTGCAGGAAATTGAATATGCTTTTTGCCCCTAAAAAGTAAACATCCGATCCAACATAACAAAAGTCCTAAAGGTGTACTATATCCAGGTGCTGGTATTGGCAACGCACTAGGTAAAGCAATTAAAACAATCCAGAATCCAATCCCTCGTGTCGTTAATTGTTCCTGTAATTTCCCTAAAGACGTCTTTAAACCACCTTTAGGGTCGCACAATGTTAAAATTTGTTTTGAAAGGTTGGACATGCTTATTTGACAGACTGAATTATTTTTTCTAAAATACAATCCTATTTTATGAAATTTCGTTTTGTTATCAATTCCTATCCTGAAATTCAAGTTTATTGTGACTTCCTTATAATTCATTGGACCCTTTTGAAAACAACGCGTTTTTATTTACATCTTTATACGGAAGAATATTTTACAAATCTGTTAAAATATACCCAACACAAAAAAAATTCTTTTGGTCTGCAAGCAAACTACGTAAACCATCAATTATACCTACTCTTTTGGGATAAAACCCATCCATTTAATCCACAAAAAGGTGCACCTAAAGGTCTCGGCACACACTTTTTAACACAATTGCTTCCTTACAAATACCGTACTTTAAAAGGCGTTAATTTCTTTTGGGTAAAGATTTTAGATAATTAATTGAGACAAATTTGTTGATAAAAATATTGCAATATCGACAAAAACATTATCTTGTAAAAAACAAATATGTTATTTTTATTTAATCCTAGTGCTATTAAGCTACGTCATGTTTTATTAAATGATTTTTGCGAAAAAGGCATAGATGTTTCGGTTGCTCTACCACAAGAATATATTGTACATTGGCAAAAACGCTGCCCGAAAGTACGTTTTATACCATTTGAGACTTTTAACGGAACTTCAATTGGAATTTTGAATAATTTTAAAACCCTGTTGGCTATACGAAAACTTTTAAAAACGGAAAAACCAGATAGTGTTTTCTTTGGTAATGTAAAACCTAATATTTATGGCGGTATTATAGCACATTGGCTCGGAATTAAGAAAATTTATGGTTTAGTTTCTGGATTAGGTTACGCTTTTATTGACGAGCCAGGACTCAAGCGCGCTTTCGTAAAAAAAGTTTGTATGCTTTTGTACAAACTGAGTTTTAAGCATTTTACACATGTATTCTTTCAAAATAAAGACGATCGAGAGCTCTTTTTAACACATAAAATTGTCACAGAAGAGCATTCGTCTGTTGTCAATGGTACAGGCGTAGATTTAGAAGCGTATGCCCCAAGTGAATTTCCAAAGAAACTTACTTTTTTTATGGCAGCTCGCTTAGTACGCGAAAAAGGTGTCTTTCATTTTGTCGAAGCAGCTTCTTTACTTAAAGAAAAATATCCTCATGTAGAATTTGTATTAGGCGGCAATATCGACCAAAACCCATCCGCAATTACACAAGAACAGCTTCAAGCATGTTCGCAGCAAGTTAATTACATCGGTTATGTAGAAGATATGGCGGAAGCACTCAAAAAAGCTTCTGTATTCATTTATCCCTCTTATTATCGCGAGGGTGTGCCTAGAAGTATTTTGGAAGCAATGGCTTGTGGCCGCCCCATTATAACAACAAATGCAATTGGGTGCCGAGAAACAGTTGTTAATGGAGAAAATGGTTATCTAATTACCCCCAAAAGCACAACTGCACTCACTATAGCTATCGAAAATTTCATAAAAAATCCTGCCTTAATAAAAACCTTTGGCCATGCTAGTAGAATTTTATGTAAAAAAAAGTTCGACATTCATGAAATAAACCAACAGCTTTATGGAAAGTTATAAAATGAAAAAATATTTTATTATCCTCTTATTTATATTAACAAGCAATTTTGTTCCTGGTTTAAAAGCTGACACACAAGCAGCACAAACAGTCCAAGCAGAACAAACTATTCA
>CAZOPT010000012.1:0-22014 GCA_964582055.1 uncultured Opitutales bacterium | reverse complement strand
CAAGAATTTACAACAAAACTAACATAAAGTAAAACGAGTCTTCACTTGCCATTATTTGTTTTTTGACTAAAATAAATAATATGCCTATTTATCAATATCGTGTTTGTATTCCGGAAACTGCTCGAAAAGATTGTCCTGTTATTGAAGTTCAGCATAGCTACAAGAAAACTTTAGAGACGGATCCCCAAACAGGTTACAAACTAGAGCGTATTTATACGGCCCCCAATCTTTCCAAAGGTTATTCAGAAAGACATACAAAAAAACTTCTCTCGAACAAAAATATAGAGCAGCATGGTTTTACCAAATACGTTCGTGATCCTATTTCCCAATGTTACGTTAAAATCGCAGGTCGTGAAGGCCCAACCACTTTTAAAGCATCTCACTAAAATTTATTCAGACAAACTTTATTTATTCTCGTTTTAAACAAAAAGAAGCACCACCATCATGCTGCACCTCCCAAGGAAGACTAATTTGAGACTTTTGTAGGCTGAAATCGGGATTTTGCTTTAAAAATTTCGCAATAAGATGTTCATTCTCATCAGGATCTATCGAACATGTACTATAAACTAACAAACCTTGAGGTTTTACAAATGTACTCGCTTGTATTAAAAGCTTGAGCTGAAGTTCCGGCAAAAAAGAAAAATCTTTGGGCGTCAAACGATGTATAATATCCGGCTTTCTTTGAATAACACCAGTATTGGAACATGGAACATCGATAAGAACACAATCATATACAATCGGAAGATTTTTAGCTTCAAAATCACTTCTAGTTAATTCTAGCACATCTTTTGCTATCCATTGAACACGTGAATACGTACGAATATTTTCCAAAAATCGCTTCATATGTTCCGGTAAATCAACAGAAACAATACAACCTGTTTGTTTCAGAACTTGCGCAATTTGAATGGTTTTTCCACCTGGTGCCGCACACAAATCTAACACCTGCAAACTCTCTTTTAATTGGAGTTGTTCTACAGGAATGCGAGTCATAGGATCTTGAATATATGCATTGCCTTGTTGAACTTGCTTAAAAACTTTCGGCCAAACTTTTGCATTTTTTACACAATAAAATTGTGGCCATTGCGAAGATACTAAACCTTCAAACGGCTGCAAAGTTCTTATATAAACTCGTGAAGGTGCTTGATTCCATTCTAAATACCGCTGTACATTCTCTTCTCCATAGAAGGTTTGATACCGTTCAACCAGCCAATCGGGCGTGCTGTAACGAATTGACAAAGGTAAATCCTCGGTTTCTGTAAAAAAAGAAGGTAGTTTACGCAAAACTGCATTTATAAACTTAACTTCTGGCTTTGAAAAAATAATCTTCGAACGATTCACCCAACCATTTATTAATGGTATCATCGTTTCAAGGCGATTTTCTAAATACATTTGCCATAAATCTCCGGCAACCAAACTCAAAAAAGCTTTTAAAAGCGGTTTAGTTGCTTTACGCAAATTTTTTTCTAAAAAATAATTCAACAAATACTTATGCTTAACAACATTAAAAACATAAGCTCGACAAGCCGCATAATTATTTCCCTTTTTTTCAAATGTTTTCAAATACTCATTGAGCTTTTTATCCGCACTTTCTAACTTGATTAAAACTTGTAAAGCTTGCTGCCAGGATTCAGTAGGTTTCATAACGGAATAATTTAAATTGTTATTACTTACTCTTCTCTTTAAAAAAATCAGACCCTCTAACGCAACTCGCAACACCTAATTTAGCTAAATTATCGGCAATAGCAAGCGTAATACCGCCATCTACACAAAGTTTTAATGTAGGGAACAACTTTTTTATTGCTTGAATACGTTTATAGGTTTGAGGCATAAATGCTTGGCCACTAAACCCTGGAGATACACTCATAATCAACAAGCGGCTTGTTTGCTCAACCCACCTAAGATAAGCTTCTAAACAAGCCACGGAAGTTCTGGGATTAATTGCAAACCCCCATTCGATTTTACTTGCCTGAAGAATTTTAACACTATCTACTAATGAATTTGAATCTATTTCAATATGTATAAAAATCCTTTGCGCCCCACTCTCGATATACTTTTCAATAAAATCTTCTGGCCGAACCAACATAAGATGAACACTACGGAAGAGTTGAGGAGCGTAGTTTCTAACAGCTTTTATAACACTAGGTCCAAAAGTTATATTAGGAACAAAATGCCCATCCATACAATCCAAGTGAACTTGTCGGATTCCTGCTTGAATGATGCGATCTAAACCTGCCTTTAAATCAAGTGGATGCGCAGCAAAGAGCGATGGGAACCATTCCATAGGTTATTGCACTTCGAGATTTACGATATACATAGCAATTTTTTGCGCAATTTCCCGGGTTAATTGCGGCATACGCTGATATTCAATTAATTGCGCTGAATCAGTAGCATTGATACTAACAGATGCAGAAAAATCTTGGTCTTTAAAGAAAAATCTTCCTTGATGATTATATAAACTACACTTTATAGAAGCGTTAAGGGATAATGTTTTGGCAACATCTGTATCATATTCATCCACCGTTCCTATAGATCGCCCATAATTTGTAATTTTTGTTTCTAATACCACATCTGCGGCTTCTATTGTTTTTGCCAATTTAAGCGTACCATAACGCAAAATAGATTCACGTATTTGTTGAGACAATACACCCGACATTTGTGCTGCTAATGCATGCGTTTTGGCCGGCAATACAAATATCGTCTTTAAATGTGAATGATCAATAGGATACCCTGCTTTATAATTTGAACAGCCAACCAGGCACTCTAAAACAAATGCATAAACAAAAAAACGTACATACATAAACATCACTTCAATTTTACGCTTGCTATCTTCTTAAAATTTTTTTAAATTATCAAGAACAATGTGAATAAATTTTAGCAATGGAAGTCGGATTAACAAAAATAGAAGAGGTTTCGGTTTTAACGATTAAAGGACGTATTGATGCGTCAAATGCGTCAAAATTGGAAAATACGTGTAATAAACTTTTATCTCAACAAGAAACTAAAGTACTTATTGATGGTACCGCTATTGACTTCATTAGTAGTGCCGGTCTGCGTGTTTTACTCAGACTTGCTAAGGAAGTAAAAAAATATTCAGGAAATTTGGCTGTAGCACACATTAACGACCATGTACATCAAATTTTTAAAATTTCTGGCTTTAATGAACTTTTCCCTATTTATGACAATGTCGTAGAAGGACTTAATCATTTACAGAAAAAATAAGATTTTGAACTATTGTAAAAATTTAAATATAATAGGTTTAAAAACGCTTGATGAAAAATATTTGTACTTTTTGCCTATTTGTTAACACCTTTATTTTCTATCAAAAACTTTCAGGAAAAGCTTGACAAGAAGGTTGTTTTTTCGGTTTCCTAGAAAGAAGTAAAGAAATCGAATGAAGACAACCTTAGTTACACAAGCTAAAGATATTGAAAAAAAATGGCATTTAATCGATGCAAAAGGGAAAATTTTAGGACGTTTAGCCGTTGAAATCGCCAATTTATTACGTGGCCGTACGAAACCTTTGTATACGCCTCATTGTGATGCAGGTGATTATGTAGTCGTCATCAACGCTAAAGATATAAAAGTTACCGGAAGCAAAGAAACAGACAAAACGTATGCTTCTTATTCTGGATATCAAAGAGGTTTGCATGTACGTACGTTTGATGAAATGCGTAAAAAATCTCCAGAATTTATCATTATGAATGCAGTTCGTGGCATGATGCCAAAAAATCGTTTGTCGCATCATATGTTGAAAAAGTTACGTGTTTGCGCAGGAGAAACACATCCTTATGCAGCACAAAATCCAGTTCCATTTGAGAAATAATTTAGGAGTTGTTTTTTATGACAAATATAAAAGCTGAAGAATTTGTAACTGTTGGACGTCGCAAAACTGCTGTAGCAAGAGTGCGTTTATCCAAAGGGGAAGGTCATTGGTCCATTAATGGGCAAGAAGTTGATCGTGCAAAATTGTCGGATGCAGTTAATTCCCTCTTAATTAAGCCTTTTCGTGTTGTCGGCGATGAATCTAGCTTTAATTTCCGCGCTTTTGTAAAAGGTGGTGGATTTATGGGACAAACGGAAGCTATTGTCTTAGGTTTGGCACGTGCCTTGGAAAAAATGAACCCAGAATGGCGCCCTTTATTGAAAAAGGAAGGTTTGTTGACTCGTGATTCTCGCAGTAAAGAACGTAAAAAGCCAGGTCGTCCAGGAGCTCGTAAACGTTTCCAATTTTCAAAACGTTAAAAGGATTTCTTTTTATTGGCCTCTGATGGATTTGTCGGAGGTTTTGTCTTTAAGAAGTTTTTCAAATTTTTAAAGAAAATAATTGCTTCTTTTAGATAAAATAATCATTTTATAAAGAGCTGGGGGGTTAGCTCAGTTGGTTAGAGCACTAGCATGACACGCTAGGGGTCGCTGGTTCGAGTCCAGTACCTCCCACCAGTTTTCAAATTAAAATATGCAGAAAAAAGGGTTTTGTTGGCTCATCACGTTATATTTATTGGTGTTATTAGGAGCTGCATTAATAGCACCCTTGTTTTATGTTCTTGTTTCTAAATTAAGCACTATTTTTCAAACCGATTGGTTATGTTATTTAGCTCAAAAACCTTTGCATCAATATATCGATCGTTTGCGAATTGTTGGGTTTGTTTGCATCATTCCTTATTTGCTAAAAACCACACGAATCACATGGCAAAATTTTGCCCTAAAATTTAATCTAAAAACATATACTTTCTGCTTCTTGCAAGGTTGCTTTTTATGGATTTTTTTATTGGCATGTATTATTTTAGCAACAAACACATTTCAAGTACACACAAATTGGCATTTGTCAGTTTTTAAAGCATTTTTAGCAAGTCTAACATTAGCCTTTATCGAAGAACTTATTTTTCGAGGATTTGTTTTTGAATTTTTACGCAAAAAATATTCGATTCACAAAAGTTCAACTTTGCTCGCAATTGTATTTGCGAATCTACATTTTTCTTTATGCCAACAAGGGAAAGCAAATGATTTATCACTTCTTTTACAAAGCCTGCAATGCGCTTGGAATTCTTTTGCAGGTATTTTGGGAAACATTCATTGGCCTTATTTTTTTTCATTAATTTTCTTGAGCAAAATTTTAGTATTTTTACGCCTTTATTATAATTCACTTTGGGCTGCAATTGGCTTCCATCAAGGTTTAGTATTTACTTTGATGAGTATTAGGCATATTTTTCTTTTTAACAAAACTCAAAATTCATTTTGGGGTACAGGACGTTTAACAGATGCATGGTTTGTTGTAATTGTTTTAGTCTTGATTTATGTTCAATTAAAGCATCGTATACGACAAAAACATGGTGAGATTTTTTAACTTTTTCAAAATTTTTCTTTTGTATGGACTAACAGCTCCCACTAATGTTATGTGCTTAGGAGCTTTTACGGAATTTTGGTTAAAAGATACCCAGTTAACACGTTTAGACTTAGCTAATAGTTATTTATTAGCTACAATGTGCGTATTTTTTGCACTTCAAGGACAAAAGTATTTCATAAAATCGATAAATTTAAAACTTTGTTTCAGTTTTTTAGGGATTAGCTTTATAGCTTTAGGCATAGAAAATTCTTTATCTAGATTTTCTTTTTTCCTTTTCTTCTTTTTCATACAATGGATTGGACAAGGAGTTATTGTTGAAGAATGTCGTGTATTATTAGCAAATACAGCACAATGTTACAGTTTAGCTGCAGGCTGCTTGGAAGCTTGGGGAACATTTTTGGTGTATGCCATACCTTTCGCCCTTCTCTACGTTCTTAAAAAATGCACTTGGCCATTTTTATTAATCAATTTAGGGACAATTTACGTAATAATTTCTTTTATTTTAGAAAAAACAACATCAAAAACTCCATCTATTAAACAATTTTGGGAAACATGGAAAAATAAACGTTTTTTAATGGCTAATTTCATTATTTATCTGCCAGTGTTGTTGACGTCAGGATTTTTCTTTCACCTGGAAGCTATCATTGAACGCTATCAATTATCTACGAAACAATTAGAATTCTGTATTTTACCACAAGTTTTAGCGAGCATTTTTTTTCAAATAACTTTAGGAATTTTTGTAAAAGACAAACAAAAGTATTTAACAAAGATGTACAGTTTACTTTTTATTTCGCAAGTCCTTTGGCTAATTACTTTATTCTTTGTACGGGGTCATCTTTTTTATTGGCTTTATACATTAACAAGCGCAATCGGTTGGGCTTGCTTCGGCCTTCTCGTTAATATTGCTTGGAAATTTCTTTTCAACAAAGATATCATGTGGACTGAAGCCTGTTTACGCAATTCCGTAAATTTCGGCTTCCTTTCCAATGCTGCAGGACCTTTACTATTTACCTTATTTCTTAAGTAGAGGTTTTGGACGAACTCTACAAAACTCCAATATCAATTTTATCACCGTTTAAATTCTGGGATAAATTCTTTAATGAACTGGATGCTAGCCTCATTGGAAGTTAATTGTTTAATTTCATCCAAATAGGTTTGAACAGGTTTCATCGTCTGTAAAAACGATTTGTCACTCTTAAACAAACCAATTAAATTATTATCCGTTGGCAAAATTTCATTTGGATTAAAAACCAAATCCTCATGTATTTTTTCTCCAGGACGAACACCTGTATAAACAATTTCAATATCACTTCCAACACGAAGATTATTAAGTTCAATCATCCGTTTTGCTAAATCAACAATCTTAACAGGCTTCCCCATATTAAGCACATAAATATTCCCTGAAATATTTTTAAAACTAAAGGCTTCCAAAATTAAGCCCACAGCTTCTGGGATCGTCATAAAAAAACGTGTCATATTCGGATGGGTAACGGTAATAGGACCACCTCGTAAAATCTGTTCACGAAAAGTAGGTAAAACGCTTCCAGCAGATCCCAAAACATTTCCAAAGCGTACGGCCATAAATTGAGTTTTATTATTCGGTTGCTCTTGAATAACCATACAAATCATTTCACAAATACGCTTTGTTGCTCCCATATTATTAACAGGATTTATGGCTTTATCGGTTGATATAAGCACAAATTTATCAACCCCCAATTCGCTTGCACATTGTGCCAAAATTCCTGTTCCTAAAACATTGTTTCGTACAGCTATAAGTGGCTGGCTTTCCAATAACGGCACATGTTTGTATGCAGCAGCATGAAAAATAATCTCAGGACGATGCATTTGCAAACAAGCACGCGTCGCTTCCTCATTCGAAACATTGATCAAGACCGGTACACAACTAATTCCTTTTTGTCGTAAATCTTGCTCTATTTTAAATAAATTGTATTCTGAATGATCGATCAAAATCAACTTTTGCGGTCCTTTTAATGCAATTTGCCGCACCAATTCACTACCAATAGATCCTCCAGCACCGGTTACACAAACCACTTTATTAGAAAGGGCTTGCATACTTTGATCAAGATTAAGATGAATGGGATCACGTTCTAGAAAATCTTCAACATCTAAGGGTCTCATCCGTGTCGTAAAAGCACGCCCCTCAAAAAAATCTTCAAATGAAGGTATTGTAAATACCTTTAAGTTCAAATTTTTAGCTAATTCCGACAATTCCAAAACACGTTTTTGAGGCAGAGCCCGAGCAATAAAAACAACCCCTCCTATATTCTCTTTTTGTACCAACTCTAAAAGTAATTCTGGTGAACCCAAAACTGGAACTCCATGTAACCGTCTACCATAATATTTAGAGTTATCATCTAAAATGACCACTGGAAGCACTCCATAAAAACGTTTTGTTTTCAATTCAGAAATGATTTGTGAACTAAATTCATCAGTTCCAACGACCGCTACTTTTAATGCATTTGGATGTTGTTTCATATGCTCCACATCTAAACGTCCATTAATAATCCGTAAACTCGTTCTGAAAAATAAAATAAATAAAATAGAAAATAATAAATCTGATAAAATAATTTCTCGTGCCGGAATCACCGCTTGAAATTCAGTAAATTTTAAAAGCAAAAGAATAAAAGCAAATCCAGAAAAAACAGAAACAATTTTTACTAAATCAGGTAAACGAAAATACGCAAAAATACCTTTAAACTCCCCTAAAGCAATCAATAAAAGCAACTTTATAGGAACTAAAATCCCAATATGTTGCCACATAATTTCCTGTACATAAACTGGAATTGAAAATGTATACTTTAACGCATAAGCAAGAAATAAGCTTGCCGCTAAGCAAAAAAAATAAGTACCTACCTTAAGTGTTAACGTAAATAATTTTTTCATAAAAACGAAGGTGGACCTAAGTAAGATCCACCTTAAATGAACATTAGTCTAATCGCTTGGCTTGAGTTGCTTGGTCAAGCAAATCACCCAAGTTTGTAAGATCTTGGCTAGCAGAAATCGTATCATAATTCTTAATTTCTTCAGCCAACTGAGATTCATCGTAAGCAGCTGCCTTGATAGACAAACCTAAACGACGTTCTTCCTTGTCAATCTTAATAACACGAGCTTCAACCGTATCACCTACTTTGTAGAGATTTTTCAAAGTTTCTACATGTTCTTCACTGACTTGACTGATATGAACCAAACCATCGATATCGTTTTGTAATTCAACAAATAAGCCATAAGAAGTAATTTTTGCAATTTTTCCTGAAACAACATCTCCGATTTTATAAATCGTATCGATATTAGCCCAAGGATCTTCACTCAATTGCTTAATACCCAAAGCGATACGTTGTTGAGAAGGATCGATTTCCAAAACAACCGCCTCTACTTCATCACCTTTCTTAAGCATTTCAGCAGGATGATTGATCTTGCGTGTCCAACTCATGTCAGAAACGTGAATCATACCATCAATACCTTCCTCAAGCTCAATAAATGCACCGTAAGTCGTCAAATTGCGAACTTTTCCACGAACATGTGCTCCAACAGGATAATTATGTTGAACCATATCCCACGGATTTTCCGACAACTGACGAATACCCAACGAAATCTTTTGATCTGCCTTTTGAATATCTAAAACAACAGCATCAACCTCATCACCTACACGTAAAACCTCACTAGGCTTATTAATACGTTTCGTCCAAGAAAATTCAGTAATGTGAATAAGTCCTTCAACACCTTCTTCAAGCTCAATAAATGCACCATAAGGCACCAAATTAACGACTTTCCCATGAACTTTCGAACCGATAGGATAACGCTTTTCGATCTGATCCCAAGGATTTTCGTGCAATTGCTTGATACCGAGTGAAACACGTTCTTTATCACGATCGATTTCGGTAACCATAATTTCGATTTCTTCACCGACTTTTAAAATTTCATTCGGATGAGAAATACGTCCCCAGGTCATATCAGTAATATGAAGCAAACCATCCAAACCATCTAAATCAATGAAAGCTCCATAATCAGTAATATTTTTAACAATACCTTTACGAACCGATCCGACATCAATCTCGTTCAAAACCTGCTGACGCTTTTGTTGACGTTGAGATTCAATCAATTCGCGACGAGAAACAACAATATTACGACGTTCCTTATTAATTTTGACAATCTTCAAATCGAAGGTTTGCCCTATATATTGATCCAAATTCTTAGGTGCTTGAATGTCAATTTGAGAAGCAGGTAAGAAAGCATCAACCCCGATACTAACAACCAAACCTCCTTTGACTTTTCCTTTAACGCGACCAGAAACTTCTTCGCCTTCAGCGCATTTTTCCAAAATATTTTGCCAATTCTTCTGTTGTTGAGCCTTATCGTACGAAAGAATCGGTCTTCCTTCGATGTTTTCAACACGTTCGACAAATACCTCTATTTGTTCACCAATGGAAAGTTCGTCAAAATTAAGGAATTCTTCTGCAGGAATAATACCTTCCGCTTTAGCTCCAATATCAACAGCTACTTCATTGGATCGAATTTCTGAGATGGTACCCATTACAATCGTATTGGGTTTTAAACGTTTTAATAAGTCTGCATTTAGCAAACTATCCATTTTATGTGTCATAATCTAATTTCCTTACGTTTAACCGCAAGGGTTAAGGGTTATTATTAATTGTTCGTCTACTAATTTGCACAAATTTTCACCTAAATTCAATCTTAAAATTCAGAATTTTTCCTTAAATTTAAGAAGGATTTTTTACAAAAATTTTTTCTAAACAAACCCTGCTTATTCAAACAAACTCGCTTGCTCATTTTGCAAAATGGCATCTTCTTGCCTCTCCAAAGATTGATAAGAAGGCGGATTTTGAATACGATTTTTTAAAAACTGCTCACGTTCCTGCACGATCGTTTCTGCAATTTGCTGAACATGCATCGTAAGCCAACGATAGGTAAAAGTATTAGGCCGATAATCGGCAGGCCCAAAACAATCTACACGCCCATTTTGAAGCAGCAAATCATTTTGCATAAATTCCGCTTTCGATTCAGGATGATGAACCGCAAAGGCCTTACCACCACGCTCTTTAATAACGGCAAACATAGGAATATCGCTAGGCCCATCGGCAATATAAATCATGTTTTTTATCGGAATCCGACGATCCTCCAATAACATATGCGAATTCACATTAACCGTAGGATTTTTATTAGAACCCTTATTAATTTCAAACAAATGGCGAGTTTTCGAAGTATTATCAACAATACGACCAATTTGTGAAATTTCTTTAGTTGTTTCCAATGGAATCCATTCTTGATCCAAATACCCTGGCAACATAGGTTCTTCTATAAATTCACAACCGTAAATACCATCTACATAAGGAGCAATTTTGCTGCCACGAATCATCTCTGCTAAACCACAACTGATGATATAATGTTCTAATCGTAAATTATACTTTTTAAAACACGTATCCTCTTCAATAAGGTCCTTAAGGATTTTAAAAAACTCCGGCAAACCTTCAAACAACTGCAATTCAGTGCCAAACTCACGTAATTTGGCATTATTCAAACCACGCAACGGCCCATTTTTAACATAGGAAAGCAAATGATTAAGATAAATAAAATCTTCTGAAACAGTGATATTTTGCCGAGCATAAATCTCTGGTAAGGCCCGCACTTCCTTCCAAAATTTTTGTGAATCAATCCCATAAGCTTTAAACAAAGGCTCTTGCATAACCCCCGGCAAAAGCGTTTTATCAAAGTCCCATATACAGGCAATTAAATTAGAAGGCATGTACGCCATGACATTTTAATTATCCAAATCATTATTATATTAAGCAAGAGAAAAATAAGATTTTTATCTGTGCAAATTTTTAAAGAAGTTTCCTTTCAATAAGATTTTAAGTAATTTATCAGTCTCTCCAACACCAAAAATAACGTTCTCTATGAGATAAATCCAATGTTGTTTTGGTTTGAACAAAGCCATTTTTTTGAGCCCAATCCGCAAGAATAGCATGTTGCTTTAAGCCGGTTTCCACAACAAGCATTCCTTTAGGCCTCAAAAATGAATGTGCTTCTGCAATGATATGCTTCAAATCAGCCAACCCCTTCTCTAACGACACCAACGCTTGCATAGGCTCAAACAAACGTACTTCAGGAGCAGCTTCTTCAACTTCTTTTTTTGTTAAATAAGGCGGATTTGAAATGATAAAATCAAAAGTTCCATGAAGCTTCTGAAACCAGGAAGAATGAACAAATTTTATCCGCTTATCAACATGATTTGCTTCTGCATTTTCCATAGCCAACTCTAAACTTGGAATGGAGATATCCGTAGCCGTCATCTGCAAATGCGGATATAAAGAAGTCAGCGCTATAACAATGGCCCCACTGCCTGTTCCCAAATCTAACCCCTTTTGAGGAGCTTTATCTCCCCAATACTGCTGCAATTGATAGATTAATTCCTCTGTTTCAGGCCTAGGAATCAACACACGATCATCAACAACTAATTTCTGACCGTAAAAATCAACGCTTCCCAAAATATATTGAAGGGGCTCTCTACAACCTCTACGAACACTCAAATTCCGTAATCGTTCTATCTGAGCCTTAGACAAACTACGGTCGTAATTAACTGCATACAAGTCAAGACGACTACAATTTAAAACAGAAGCGAGTAGCCACTCTGCATCAACATTTGGAGTTTCAACTCCTTTTTTTTTAAAAAACCCAATCAAAGAAGCTAAAGCTTCACTTACTCGCATTTCTAAAAAGATAACTAGCCCAAAAGCTAAATTACTTTTTCAACCAAACCTGCTTTAATAGCTTTGACAGCAACCCAAACACGACGAACTTGACCGCTAGGTAACACAATCTTAACACGCTGCAAGTTCGGTTTAAAAATACGCTTTACCTTCTTTGTAACGTGCGTACCAATACCACCGCTTTTCTTCGATTGACCCTTGCGACTGATGCGTGATCCAACAACTCGCTTTTTTTGCGTAATATAACAAATGCGTGACATACTAAAATATTTCCTTCTTTACTAAAATTAAGTAGAGTAACCATAAGTGCAAGCATTTTTTTAATTTTTATTTCTTAAGCAAAAAAATCTTTACAGAAGACTCAAGCTTGTTTAAATTTTAAGTAATAAAAATGAAAATAAATAATTTTTTACATTTGGTAGGCGGAGCTTGTTTATTTTTACAAGGTTGTGAAACGTTGCGCGTGAGCAATGATAAAGAGACAAGTAACTTGAATGAAAAAAGCACATTAATTGTTTCAGAATCTGAAGAAACGGAACAAACGGTTTCTGTTCACGAATTAGAGCCAACAACACAGTTAAGCAAACAGAACTTTCGTGCTCAACCACGTCGCCCCATTGTAGAAAAACAAGTCGAAGAAGTAGCAAAAGCTGTTTCTCAATCGGATACAAAAACGACATCTTATACGGTTCAAAAAGGCGATACATTATACAAAATTGCTAAAAAATTTAACGTAACGGTTGCCCAATTGGTACAAGTTAACAATTTAAATGATCGGAATCGTTTATCCATTGGCATGGAACTACTAATTCCTGATGAAACGAACAATTTGCCGACAACCACTACTAGTGTTTATGTGGTTCAAAAAGGTGATACTTTAACATCCATAGCAAACCGTTTTCAAACAACTATTGCTGCACTTAAACAAAACAATAAGCTAACAAAAGACACAATCTATACCGGTCAAAAGCTCCATATTAATGGTGCTACAGAATTACAACCTCCTTTGCAAGAATCCGTTTCTAATTTCTCCCCCATCGACACTGAAAAGTACGTTGTAAAAGCTGGAGACGTACTTTACAATATTGCTAAACGTTGCCGAATGACCGTCCAAGAATTAATGCAAATCAATAATATTCAAGATCCTAAAGCCTTACAAATTGGACAAGTACTTTACTTAAAGAAAACAGCCACACCAGACTCTGTACCACACATAGAAAGCACACCATCATCACCTCAACTAGAATCACAATCTGAAGTTGTTTTTTCAGATTCTATATCCGCTCCACAAAGTTCTTCTGTAGTCGAAAAAGATAATTTCGAAGATCTTTTTGAAGAAGGAAATGACATTCCCGTTGTTCCCTTGGAAGATATCAAATAAATGGCTAAAAATTTACGAGTCTCTTCTCATTTGCTTGTAACATTTAGCCTTATCCTTACAACATATGGATTAGTTATTCTTTTCAGCACATCCCAACCTCTTCAGAATGGGATGTCTTTGTTTTATAAACAATGTATTTGGTTAGTAATTTCATTAGGAGCTTTTTGGGTTTGTTCGCACGTTAATTTGATAAAGTTGAAACCATTTTCTAATTGGATTGGGGGATTAACACTCATTAATTTAACGCTTGTACTCATTCCAGGTCTTAGTCGATCTGTAAAAGGGGCACATCGCTGGCTTGAACTGGGTGGCTTACGTATTCAACCTTCCGAACCTGCAAAAATAGGTTTTATAATCTTTTTTTCCTATTTCTTAACACAGTATATGAATCAAATGGAAGATTTTGTAAAAGGCTTTTTTCGACCTTTAATGATTGTTGGTGTTTTTTGTTTGCTTCTAATTTTAGAACCCGATTTTGGAACTACAGCACTTTTTGGTACCGTAGCAGTCATCTTATTATTTGTACGCGGTGTAAAATTAAAATTTATCATTCCTGCCTCTACCCTTTGCTTAACACTTTTTGGCCTAGCTATTTTTTTTAATCCCGTACGCATGAATCGGATTATTGCATTTTTAGACCTCGAAAACAATCGATTAAGTGGTGCCTACCAGTTATGGCAAAGTTTAATTGCATTTTCTTCTGGAGGTTGGCTGGGCAAAGGGCTTGGACAAGGCCGACAGCAGTTTTTCTTTTTACCGGAAGCACATACAGACTTTATTGGAGCCGTTTTAAGCGAAGAACTAGGTATTTTTCATGTCCTTTTTATTCTTTGTTGTTTTGGACTCATCTGCTCACATAGTTTTCGTATCCTAAAACAATTAGGAGATTCTTTTCTCTTTTATCTAGGTCTTGGTGCAATCAGTTTTTTAACCATGCAAGTCTTTATAAATTTAGGCGTCATAACAGGTCTACTCCCCACAAAGGGTATCGCACTCCCATTTTTGAGCTATGGTGGTTCCAATTTGTTAACAAGTTTCTGCTTAGTTGGACTTATTGTAAACCTTTCCAGGCCGATCTATTCTCCTATCAACCTTATTAATACCTCATCATGAGTACTTTTATTATCGCTTGTGGAGGAACAGGCGGACACCTATCTCCAGGAATTGCTTTAGCTGAAAAGTTGCGCGAAGATGGGCATAAGTGTATCCTAATTACTTCACAAAAACGGGTCGATCAAGAGCTTTGTCAAGCATATCCAGAATTGCACTTTATACAATTTCCTGGTATTGGTTTTTCGAAAAACATTTTTAAATGGCCACGTTTTTTTTATCTTCAAATTAAAAACTTTCTATATTCCATTCACCTTATTAAAACAACACGAACAGATGCAGTGGTTGGATTTGGAGGCTTTTTAAACACAGGAGTAATTATTGCAGCTTTTTTATTGAGAAAAAATTGCTTTTTACATGAAGCTAATTATGTTCCTGGAAAAGCAATTCGTTTTTTAAGTTTTTTTGCTAAGAGAATTTACCTACCTGAAGGGGTACAACTTCAAAGTGTTTTTACAAAAACAGTTTTAAGTTGTGGCATGCCTATTCGTAAGGAAATCCAAAAAATCAATCAAGGGAAAGCCAAAGTTCAACTCAATTTCTCACCGCATCAAAAACTAGTTGTAGTTGTAGGAGGAAGCCAAGGAGCCACTAGACTCAACAAATGGGTCATTGATCACTTTGAAATTCTTAATAATAAAAATATTAATGTCCTTTGCGTAACAGGATTAAACAAAGGCAAAGCTCATTCAATCGAAAAAACAAACGCAGAAGGTATTCGGACACAAGTTACTTTTGTTCCTTTTTATAATCAAATGCATCAGCTTTATTCTGCAGCAGATCTCGTAATCAGTCGTGCAGGTGCCGGAACACTTGCAGAATTAGCAAAATGTGAAACACCATCTATTATTATTCCTTACCCGCATGCTGCCGAAAATCATCAATTAGCAAATGCCATCCATTTTGAGCAACGTGGCTGTTGTCTTATGTTAGAACAAAGCAATATCGATAGCCTACTTAACGAAACTATAAGTTTACTAGAAAATCCTGAATTGCTTGAAAAATTATCACACAATTTAAAACAACTTAACCAAACCGATGCTACTAATTTTCTCGCAAGCGACATCGAAAACGTTTTAAAAGTGTAACCTATTAAATGCATTAATTGCTTTATAAAATAACAACAAAAATGTTTGACATTACAAATAGATTTTCGTTGTATTGTTCTGGAGTGGTGGTTGTAGCTCAATTGGTCAGAGCACTGGATTGTGGTTCCAGGGGTTGCCGGTTCGAGCCCGGTCTACCACCCCAGCTTATTTTTCAAGCAGCCAGTATCTTACACTTTATCGATTAACGATTTGACTTTTAAGTCATTTTTTTATTTAATAAATATATGACTATCGGTTCTATTGGTTCGCAAGCATCTATTACCGGCTTAGATAATCTATCTGGAGAAAACTCGATGCAAGGAGTGTATAAAGGTCACACGATTTCTTCAGGAAATGCAATATTTGCAAATAACACATCCATAAATCACGATTTTTCAACAACTTCTCTAACAGCTCGCAAAACAACTATTCCACATTGATAACAAAACTTTTAAAAATTTGAAAACATAAAACACACTAAGCAGTATCATAATTGGAAAAAACTGCATTTATGAAATATTAAAAACTTCAACCTGAAATGCATATCAAACTGCATTTACAAAGAATTCACTCTATAATTTTTACAAGGTCAATATTACTGTCTTGGAATGATAGACAAATACAATACATCTGAATCGGTATCATTTATAATTGTATGTGTGTGCCCTTGAGGACAATAATGGAGATTGCTTTCTGTAATACGTTCCTCAACACCATCACAAATAGCTCTTACACTACCTTTAAACACATAAAACATTTCACAGTTATCAATATGAGTATGTTCGCCTATCGATGCACCTGCAGGCAAAGTACCATACATAATTTTATTTTTATCCTCCAAAACAATTTTTGCAAAAACACTACCTTCCCCTTTGTAAAAATTTTTAAGTTCCTTTATCGGTAATTCCGAAAAATCAATATACATACTCAATCCTTTCTATGTTAGTTTTATCAACAAATTTGACCACAAATTATCTGCGTTCGCTAAATTAGACCCGTTATTTATACGCTGTCAACCCTTAAAAGAATATTTTTTATAAAAATGCTATTTCGAATTAAGAAGATTCTTTGCAAAATTTCATTAATCCTTTTATTCTAAATAAATACAGTCGTAAGGATGCCAATCAAGCAAATTGGTATACCAATTCTGGACAGACGGATGCACCAAATGAGAAGTAGCACTTGAATGAAGTGGCAATAAAGGTACTTCTTCCAAAATAAGTGCTTCACCCTTTTGTAAAACCTGCATACGTTCCAAAACATCGTTCATGTTTGCGGCAACATCTAACAAACGATCAAATTCGTCATTATGCCAATAAGTATAGTTATTATAACTATTGCTGCGCCACATATCGAGAAAAGTTGTTGGATCATTATAATCACCGACCCAACCACCACGCGCAATTTCGAAGTTTTTTTCACGACGTCGATTTAAATATACTTTCCACTCGAGATTGATAGTTTCAACATCGATATTAAGTTCTTTTTTCCACATTTCTTGAATCGCAGAGGCAAGATACGTCTGACCTTCGGTTGTATTAAAAATAAGCGATAATTTAGGAAAATTTTGACCGTTTGGATAACCTGCTTCTGCTAATAATTTTCGAGCAAGATCTGCATCTTCTTTTACAGGATTAATGCATTGAAAACCACAACAACCTTCAGGAACTAATTGAAAGGCAGAACGGTGTTTAATACAAAAAAGGTCATTGCCCATCAAAGAATCACGATGTAATGCCAAATTAAGTGCTCTACGAACTCTAACATCGTCTAATGGTTTTATCTTTGTATTAAAGATATAATAAAAAGTTCCAAGATAAGGATGAATTTTCAACTGATCATCTTTTTTCTGATAATATTCCTTTATTTTAGAATAAGGGACATTTTCCGTAATATGTAATTGCCCACGCCTAAAAGCCCGTTCCTCAGTAGTATAATCACTAATCGGTTTGAAAACAATACCATTAAGCTTTACACACGACTCATTCCAATACAATTCATTTTTGACAACCTCAATTTTTTCACCAACTTTCCACTTTTTAAGTACAAAAGGCCCATTACAAACAAAATCTTGTACACGTGTCCAAGTAGGATCTCGAGTAAACTCTCCATTGCATTGTTTTAACGTCTCACGATGAAGTGGATAAGCTGCAGCTTGCATTAAAAGGGAAAGAAAGTAAGCCGTTGGATTCTCCAAAGTAAATTCTAAGGTTAAAGCATCAAGCGCTTTAATACCAACTTCGTCAAACGATACTTCACCATTATAAAATTGCTTTGCATTTTTGATTACAAAGAAAGAAGTAGCTCCTGAAGCTCCAATAGCAGGTGTAAGCAAGCGCTGAAAAGAAAACAAAAAATCTTCTGCCCCTATTTTATCGCCATTACTCCAAGTAGCATTTGGACGCAAATAAAATGTATAACGTAAACCATCTGTACTTACCATCCATCGCTCTGCAACTGCCGGTTCTGGCTCTAAAGTCTTTGGGTGCGGTTTAACTAAACCTTCAAAAAGAGACCTAAGAATATTTTGTTCAGTAACCCCAGAAACGCAATGAGGATCTAAGCCTTCCGGATCAGGACCTATACCTACAAGAAGGATACCATCACAACAAGCACGTTGAACTTCTGTTTCTTTTTTAGAACATCCCAAAAGCCCTAAAAGACTTATGAGAACAATGTGAACAAATTTAATTTGCATTTAGTTTCAATAATTTTACAGCAGCTAATACACGTTCCTTAACTTCACGCAAACTTCCATTGCTATCAATGGTTATAAATGGCATTTTACCTTTTAACATTTGTAGTGCCACATAAGTCTCTTGCATAAAAATTTGATAACGTTGACGAGCGATTTCTGGATCCAAATCCGTCGGACGTACTTCTTTCAAAACACCTTGACCGGTCTTACGTATACGCGCATTATATTCCTTAGCACGCTCTCCACGATATAATTGTCGCCGGACACTTTCATTTTCACCCAAAGTCAAAACAATAACATAAAATAAGGGATTGTAACCCTTTTCCTGCATTGCACGATAAAGCCAATAAATGCTATAAGCTTGCCCTTGCGTTCTTGGAAATCCATCGACCACTACTCCCTCCTCATAGATTGGATCTTGCAAACCACTGAATACCGAAGAAATAACAGTAGCATCATCCAAAAGCAACCCACGATTAATCTTTTCACGCATCTCGGGACTATTGAGCAAACTACTTGCAATTAAAGGACTCGGATATAAATGTCCACACTCAATAATATAACGCTCATTAGTACCTTTCCCTGCACCTGGTGCTCCGCTTAACCAAACAATCTTATTAGGAATACATTCCAACAAATGACCATCCGTGTCTAATTTTTGTAAAAAAGAGTCTAAGGGTTGTGCTTCCATAAATCTTTCCTTTGCAAACTGATACATCTAATACAATAAAACGACACTTTTCTAGAAAAAAATAGGCATTTTTTACAAAAAATAATTTTTTTGCCGTTCGGAAATTGACATCTGCAAAAATTCCATAACCTTCAACATATCTTCCCAAACAACACGTTTAGAAGCATTCGTAGCATTTCGAAGCAGATAAGAAGGATGATAGGTAACCATTAAAGGAATGTCATTAAATTCAAACCAATTACCACGACAATCCCGCATACGTCTTTGGGGATCATGACCTAGCAAACCACTAACAGCCGTTGCCCCTAAAGCCACAATAACTTTAGGTTTTACAATATTCAATTGCCCTTTCAAATACGGGATGCAAAACTGCATTTCTTCTTGAGTCGGCGGACGATTTCCAATGTGATTCGGTGTTTCTGGGCGCCAATTCATAATGTTGCCAATATAAACATCAGAACGTTTCAATCCCATTGCTTCAATAATTTTTGTAAGCAACTGCCCTGCCCTGCCGACAAATACTTCACCTTGCTCTTCTTCATCCGCACCAGGTGCTTCTCCACAAAAAAAGATATTTGCATTTAAATTCCCACTACCAAAAACAAGTTTTTTTCCTGGATATAAATGCTTCAAACAATGCGGACAGGTTAAAACGCGCTGCTTAAGCCATTGCCACTGCTCTTCTTTAGTTCCTTCGGGTAAAGAAAAGGCTTCAAGTTGATCTATTTTATTTTCAACTCGCATTACTTCAATCTTTTCCACTCCATGATTTTCTTCCACATTAGATGCTTGCAAATACTTTTTTAAAACCTCTGGATTAAGCGGAAAACAAACTTCCCCTAAAGCTTTCTGTGCTTTCAAAATCGTTTTTAACAAATCCTGTATGGGATCCGTCATGCATTTAACAAATGCTTTATAGGGCGTTGAGCTTCAACATCAGCATCGTAATCAATACCGACACAATCAAAGCCAAATAACTGCAAGAAATTTTCTTGATAACCATCAAAATCGCTTAATTGACGCAAATTTTCCGTGTTTATTTTCTCCCAAATCGATTGTACTTCTTCTTGTACTTCTGGAAGCAATTCACGATCGTCTAACCGAACACAAGTTGCACGGTCTTGCCGTAAAGCAACTTTATGATCAAACAAACCTGAAAATAAACGATAAATTTGCTCAATACAATCTTCATGCAAACCCTTTTCTTTCATCACTTTAAAAAGAACAGAATTGTACAAAGGTACGACAGGAATAGCAGAACTTGCTTGAGTTACAACTGCTTTATTAACAGAAATAAGCGCACGACCTTGGAGTTTTTCTTGCAAAAACTGATTCAATTTTTCAGCAGTTTGTGCAAGATGTTCCTTAGCACGACCGATTGTTCCAGATTTATAAATCGGCCAAGTAACTTCAGGACCAATATAAGAATACGCTATCGTGGCTACCCCTTTTCCCAACAAATTTTCCGCCACTAAAAGCTGTATCCATTCTTCCCAATCTTCACCACCCATGACCTTAACCGTTTGAAAAACGTCGTCTTCTGTAGCCGGTTCTAAGGATGTTTCATAAACTTCACCCTTATCGGTATTGACAGTTTTGCTTGTAAATGTCTGACCGACTGGTTTCAAAACAGATTTGTAGGTATTGCCATCCTTGTCCGTACGACGTGGTGCCGCCAAACTGTAAATAACACAATCGATACTTCCCATTTTTTCGCGTAATTCACGAACAACTTGCGCCTTAAATTCTGCCGAAAAAGCATCACCGTTCATCGAATAAGCCTTCAAGCCTCGAGCTTCAGCAGCTTTTTCAAAAGCAACCGTATTATACCATCCCGGAGAAGCAGGTTTTGTATCATCACCCGGTCGCTCGAAAAACACCCCAAATGTATCGGCTTTACCCCCTATCGCACTTACGATACGACTGGCAAGCCCATAACCCGTTGAAGCCCCTAAAATAAGCACTCGCTTCGGCGCCTTTTCAAAAACTCCTTGCTGCAAAACATATTCCACTTGCTTATTTACTTGAGCTTCACAACCATCCGGATGGGCCGTAATGCATATAAATCCTCGAACTCTCGGTTTTATGATCATAACTAAAGTGTGACAAGTTCTCCCAGAAGGTCAAAAATTTTCTTATAAAAAATAGCATTTATACAAAAATCGAAAGCCACATGTTCGGTATACCTATAAGAACTGTATAATTTCTAACCATTACAAAATAATTAACAAAAAGATCGACAACCTTGGAACATTCTATTAGGTTCAATATATGAAGATTGATAGTATAATTGAAGCTGCTTTAAATGAACAGATGAAACATGAATTTGAATCAGCTTACGCTTATTTAAGTTTAGCAGCAGATTTAGGAGCGGCTCCATATAGTGGTTTCGCTCATTGGATGAAAAAACAATACGAAGAAGAATTGGAACATGCAATGCGTATTTACAAATACATTCAAGAGCGTCAAGGCCGTGTTAAATTGCAAAGTTTTGAATGTCCTACTTACAATGTCCAAACCCCTCTTGAGGCTTTCCAAATCGCTTATAAACTCGAAGTGGAAATTACCGAACATCTCCATAAAGCTTTCGCACTTGCCATCCAACAAAAAGACTATCCAACAGAAACCTTCTTGCAATGGTTTATCAATGAGCAGGTCGAAGAAGAAAATAATTGCCAAACAATGATCGGAGCCTTGGAACTTGCCAAAGATTGTTCTTGTTCCTTATTCACCCTAGATCACAAAGCCGCCCAACGGTAATAAAAATAAAAATTCCTCTTAAGAATTGTAATAAGTTGCAAATCTTAAAAGGAGTTTTTAACAATCTTAATATTTCAATTTTGAGCTCGTTATACCGTTTGTTGAGGTACTAGTGCTTGAAAATGATTTACCCCATTATAGTAAATGAAGACAGCATTGGGATTTTGTTCTCTAATTTGTTGTAATGTTCCTTCAC
>CAZOPT010000011.1:17889-22285 GCA_964582055.1 uncultured Opitutales bacterium | reverse complement strand
GTTCATCGTCGGTATCACGCATTTTAAGGCGATGATGCAGTTCTTGCAGTGTTTCTGGACTTACGAACACAGTTATCAATCGACGCCCTACTGTAGAACACCACTTAGCTTGCAAGGTTTTTGCTCCTTGCACATCAAGGCAAATGATTAAATCATTTTTGGAATCAACTCCAAGAATTGCATCTCGTGAAACTCCGTAATAATTCTCATAAACGAGCGCATATTCAAAAAATTCTTCACTGGATACTCTTTGTAAAAAACGCTCTTTGTCTTCAAAGTAATAATCAACACCATTTGTTTCACCTACACGAGGTATTCTTGTCGTTGTCGTGATGACGCGTCGAGCTTGTTTGAATTCTGTTAAAAAACGCGAACATAATGTTGTTTTTCCGCTACCAGATGTTCCAGTTATTACAATCAGTAAAGAATTTTTCATGTTATTGAAGGGATAAGATGATGAGTAAGAAACCGTAAGAAAGGCTTATAACTCCCGACCACTTTAAATACCGCGCTTTTTTGCTAAAAAGGACTGGTAACAAATCTCTTGCCTTAAAAGGATAGGTTCCAAAAAGTAATGCCAGAATAATTAAACTATAAAATAATAGCGATAAGAAAGGACGTACAATTGCTGAACTCATGTAACCGACCTGTAATCCCAAGTGGCAAAGCATTAAGGTTAACATTGCAATAGCGCGAACGACTAAAAAATCTTTCCAGTAAATTCCGCAACCTATAAAAATACTGATAAAAAGAAAAAGCAGCCAATGTTTGTATGCGCCAAAGTCAGCTTCTCCCAAGTTTGCTATTTTTATTAAAAACCAAAAGCTTGCAATTCCAAACAATGTCAATCCCCATGTGTTATTGCGCAGAAAATGCAAGCAATTGGTTCTTTTGTCTTCACTACAGTGCATCAAACTGAAGCCTAAAATTATTAAACCAATGCTTATAAGCCAAGAAAATGTTATAACCGTCATAGCTTTGTAATTTAACGCCTTTTTGTTTTTTTATTCAACAAAAAAATAGGCGCTTGTAAAAATGCCAATGTAAAGTTTTCTAAAAACGAGCTTGTCGTTATTGGAAAAATTTTCTTATCATACTTTTATGAGGGAATTTAGTAAACGGACGCATCATTGTGGAGAATTACGTAAAGAGCATTTAGAGCAATCCGTTATTTTAATGGGCTGGATCCAAAGTTTGAGAGACCATGGTGGACTTTGTTTTATTGATTTGAGAGATCGTGAAGGTATTACCCAGTTAGTTCTCGATACACAAGTTTTTGAAAAAGAAATTGCCCTGTTAAAAACAGAATCTGTAATTGAAATTACTGGTAAGGTACGCTTGAGACCTGAAGAAACTGTACATGTACATTTAGCTACAGGTGAGATTGAAGTTTGGGTTGAGACCCTTACAATACACAATATATGTCAAACCTTGCCGTTTCCATTAGATGAAAAAGCTGAAAGGGTGGGCGAAGATTTACGTTTAACTTATCGTTATCTAGATTTAAGAAGAAAAATTAATCAAGAGCGTCTACGTTTGCGGCATTGTGCTTCGAATGTCATTCGTAATTATTTAGATGCCAACGGATTTTTTGAGGTTGAAACGCCGGCTTTGTTTAAGAGTACACCTGAAGGTGCTCGTGAGTTTTTGGTGCCTAGTCGTTTGAATCCAGGTAATTGTTATGCACTTACGCAATCCCCTCAGCAGTATAAACAAATGCTTATGGTTGCTGGTATAGAGAAGTATTTTTCATTTGCAAAATGCTTCCGAGATGAAGATTTACGTGCAGATCGCCAACCTGAGTTTACACAAATTGATTTAGAAGCTTCTTTTATTGATCGTGAAGATATTTATGCGCTTATTGAAGGCCTTATTACGAAATTATGGAAAGATTGCTTAGATGTTACGATTTCAACACCTTTGCTACGTTTGCCGTTTAAAGATGCCATGAATCGTTTTGGATCCGACAAGCCTGACATGCGTTTTGGGCTTGAATTTCAAGATGTAACGGCTATTTTCAAAGGATCTAATTTTAAAGTTTTTGCAAGTGTAGCTAATAAAGGTGATGCGATCAAAGTTTTAAAGGTTGAGAATTTTGCCGACATGACGGCTGGTGAATTGGCAAGCCTTGAGCAAACTGCCAAGCATTTAGGAGCCAAGGGACTTGCTTATATTAAGATTAAGGAAGGTGAATGGAAATCGCCACTTACAAAATTTTTGTCAGAAGATGAAAAAGGTGCATTAACAAGCCAATTACGACTAAAAGAAAATGACTGCTTATTTTTCATG
Organism: uncultured Opitutales bacterium; assembly: GCA_964582055.1. Lineage (GTDB taxonomy): Bacteria > Verrucomicrobiota > Verrucomicrobiia > Opitutales > UBA9783 > JBKSMP01. The sequence goes on along the minus strand of CAZOPT010000011.1, from coordinate 19,996 downwards.
GCAGATTGTTGGGAAAAGGCCTGTACGATTTTAGGAAAAATTCGTCTGGAAGTTGCACAAATTCTGCAAAAACGTGGTGTGTTAACTATAGCTGCAAATGATTATAAATTCTTATGGGTTGTTGATTTTCCATTATTGACTTATGATGAAGATCAGAAGAAGTTTGTAGCAACGCATCACCCCTTTACTTCTCCAGTAAAAGAAGATATTCCGTTGTTAAAAACTGATCCACAAGCAGTTCGTGGACAACATTACGATTTAGTTTTGAATGGTATCGAATTGGGAGGGGGAAGTATTCGTATTCATTCGCCTGAAATTCAGCGCTTTATTTTTGAAAATGTGTTGAAATTGCCTACAGATGTTGTAGAAAATCGTTTTGGATATATGTTAAAAGCCTTTTCTTTTGGTGCACCTCCGCATGGTGGTATTGCACTTGGCTTTGATCGTTTGGTAGCTCTTATGGCAGGGACAACAAGTATTCGTGATGTTATTGCTTTCCCAAAAACTCAAAAAGGTCAGGATTTAATGTCCATGAGTCCTGGTGTTGTTGAAGCAAAACAATTACTGGAATTAGGTTTGCAATATATCCCGCAAGTACAGGAATAAGATGGAAACGCATTTAAAGCATATTGCTTTTATTATGGATGGAAACGGTCGTTGGGCTAAGCAACGAAATTTAGCCCGCACGGAAGGCCATAAAGAAGGTGCTCAACGCATCTTTGATGTTGCCAAGCGTGTATTTGATTATTGGAAGATTCCTTATATCACCTTGTATGCCTTTTCGACAGAGAATTGGAAGCGTCCACAACAAGAGATCAGCGTCATTTTTAAGCTATTAGTTACATATTTAAAAAAGAAAAAATCTGTATTTGTTGAAAATAAAATTCGCCTGAATACCATTGGTGCTGTTGATGCATTACCTGAAGCCGCGCGTAAAGCCATTGAAGATGTAAAGGCTGCTACAGCGCATTTTATGGACCATACTCTTACTTTAGCTTTAAATTACGGGGCTCGTGAAGAAGTCTTAAGAGCGATTAAAGCTTTGCCTGTAGATGAGATAAAAGATTTAACATGGGATACATTTGCGCAGCAACTTTATACAGCAGATATGCCCGATCCGGATCTTATTGTTCGGACTTCTGGTGAACAACGTTTGAGTAATTATTTGCTTTTACAAGCTGCTTATAGTGAATTTTACTTTACACCTACGCATTGGCCAGATTTTAATGAACAAGAAGTCGATAAAGCTATCGAAAATTATTTACAAAGGCATCGCCGGTTTGGCAATATATGAATACCTTGAAACAACGTTTAGTAAGTTCTGTCCTTTTGTGGGGAAGTCTTGCTTGTATACTTGTTTATTTTAAACTGACGGGTGTTCTTTTGTTGATCACTGCGTTTTCTGTAGGTGCCCAATATGAACTCGCTAAATTGCTTAAATCGGATAAAAAACAGGCGATTTTTGATGTAAGTTTAGCTTTTTGCTTTCCACTTTTATATGCATACCTAACACAAAAAACAAAAGTTTCTACCGATTTATTATACGCTATTAGTTTGATTTTAATCTGTAATTGGAGTGTTTTTGGAGGTAAAACGGCAAGAGCGTTTTTAACTTCACTTTTTGGTTTTTGGTACATTGTTCTTAACCTTCACTTTTGCTTAAAATTAGAACAATTGTTTGCATTCCAGGTAGAAACAACCCTTGCAATATTGTTTTGGATTGTCTTTGTTACTAAATTAACAGATGTTGGCGGATTTTTCGTTGGTTGCTCTGTAGGAAAACATCGTTTGGCACCAGCTGTTAGTCCTAAAAAAACTTGGGAAGGGGTTTTAGGTGGATTTCTATTTGCAATCTTAGGCGGTTTTTTGTTGTTTAGAACCTTACCTCATTTTCCACAAAACTTTTGCGTCCTTCATTGCTTCATATTTTCTGTAATTTTAGCTTGGGGATCTATTGTTTCTGACCTTCTAGAATCACTTATTAAGCGTCAACTTCAAACAAAAGACTCCGGTACAACAATTCCTGGTATTGGTGGCATTCTTGATCTCATCGATAGTTTGCTTCTTAACCTACCTCTTTCTTACATATTGTTTAAGTATTTTGTTT
>CAZOPT010000011.1:0-17789 GCA_964582055.1 uncultured Opitutales bacterium | reverse complement strand
TAGAAAAAAAGCTTGCACCCTTATTCCTTTATTTTTAAAATAAATAATTACTTATGGCAACTGGGGCAGCACAGAAAACAACATTATCGAAGACGTTGAAGCGGTCTTTATTATTAAAGATTCTTTCGAAATCAACGCCAACAAAAGAAGATTTAGATTCTATTATTGAATTAACGGCAACGAAAATTATTGATGATTTGGATGCACAAAGTATTACACTTTATCTGATTGAAAATGAACAAATCGCCTTTAAATATGTTTATTATTCACCTTCGTTATGGGCGGGGAACCCAGGGTTAGAAGCGCGCTTTAATGAAAAACGTGAACAATTGCTTCAGTTAAGAATTCCTTTAGGAACGGGTCTTGTCGGAAAGGTTATTCAAACCGGAGAATCGAATATTTTCAATAAAGTTGAAAATGGTGATGAATTGTATACTTTGAGTAAGAATACGGACTTCGAAATTTCTTCGATGCTGACGGTACCACTTAAAGATCAGCGTGTTATTGGTGCCATTCAAATTTTAAATAAAGAGCCTAATGCACCCAAACAGTTTTTAGATCGCGATGATTTAGTCTGTTTGCAAGAAGTAGCTGAATATACATCGGCACTCTTACTGCGCATTTTAGATCCTAGTTACGAAATTAATGAGTTAGATACGGCACGTTATATTTCGAATTTTACTGAAACACCTTTGGTAACGAAAGAAGAAGAGATCGAAATTGATCAACGATTTGTATCGAGTTTTTCTGGAGAAATATTATTAAAACTAGGTATATTTCCCTATAAACGGATTGATGATCAATGTGTAGGGGTTTTAATGAAAAATCCTCTCGATTATCAAAGTCGAGAGTCGTTTACTTTAAAAACGCAATTTACAATTGATGAAGTTATTGTTGTTCCATCATCACTCTTTGATCGTTTAATTAAGTACAATTTTCCAGATTCTGGTGAAGCTGCACAAGATGTTTTTGAATCCAGCGCTAATATTCAGGAATTAACCAATCAATTAAAAGATGAATACACCGATCTTGAAGCTGCTTCAGATATTGATATCGAACAACTTAAAGCCGAAAATGAAGCCAGTGCACCTATTGTCAAATTGGTAAATCAAATAATCGAAGATGCTTATTTCTCAGGTGCAAGTGATATCCATATAGAACCACAAGAACGTGGTCTTATTGTACGTTATCGTATTGATGGTGTTTGCGTAGAAAAGTTGAATTTGCCATTAAAATCTTCTGCAGCCGTTGTTGCTCGCGTGAAAATTATGTGCGACTTGGATATTGCCCAAAAACGTTTGCCTCAAGATGGTCGTATTGATTTCGCAAAATATACAGCTAAAAAGCTTAATATCGACTTGCGTGTAGCGACTTGTCCTTCTCTTTTTGGAGAAAAAATCGTTATGCGTATTTTGGATAAACGTAAGTCTGCACTTCCAATTACTGCACTTGGATTTTCTGAAAAAAATTTAACGACTTACCGTGAGTGTATTCAACGACCTTATGGAATGATTTTGCACTGTGGACCAACAGGTTCTGGAAAATCTATGACTTTGTTTTCTGCCTTAAAAGAGATTGTAAGCCCTGAAATCAATGTTCAAACTGCAGAAGATCCAATCGAGTATACCCTTGCTGGTGTAAACCAAATGCAAACTCATAAGGCTATTGGTTTGAGTTTTGCTACCGCTCTGCGTTCTTTTTTACGTATGGATCCGGATGTTATTCTTGTAGGAGAAATTCGAGATCAAGAAACTGCCGAAATAGCTATTGAAGCAGCTTTAACAGGTCACTTACTTTTAAGTACTTTGCACACAAATGACGCACCTTCAACTATTGCACGTTTTACAGATATGGGAATCGATCCCTTTATGGTTTCTGCATCCTTATTGGTTGTTTGCGCACAGCGATTGATTCGTCGTATTTGTTCGAAATGCTGCGAAACGGGTTTGCCGGATGATGCTGAAAAGCGTATTTTGGAAAATGCAATTCAATGGTCTGGTGAAATTAAGAAAATGAATCCTAAAGGTTGTCCATTCTGTGGTGGAAGTGGCATGCGTGGACGTATTGGCATTCATGAATTAATGGTAAATAACGCCGAAATTACCCATGCCATCAACAACAATTTAGGAACTGAAAAAATAAAGGAATGCGCTATACACAATGGCATGTTAACGCTTCACCAAGATGCTATGTTTAAGGTAAAAGAAGGTATTACAACGATTCTTGAAGGCGTTTCAGTTGCACCACCTGATCGTATTCAGGCAGATTAATAATTACCAAGATTTGTTTGAACCGTTTCAACTAAGTGCTCTAAGGAAATATTGGAATTGGGTACGACTTGATGGGATTTTACGGATACGCTTGTAAAAGGTAAAGGAAGTCGAAAGCGATCCCAAGATGAAAGAGACCACGCTTTTGATGTATTTATTTGTAGGCAAATAATACAAAGGTCTGTTTCAAAAGCCCACTTTAAAGATCCGTGTTTGCAACGATGCCTTGGGCCTTTAGGTCCATCAGGAGTGATAACAATATCACACGTTTTATGTGCATTCATTTCTAATTCTTTGAGTGCAATTGATCCACGCCAAGTGCTCGATCCTCGTATCGCTTTTACCTTGAACCAATGTACGAGTGCTTCAAGCCAAGCACCATCTTTACTGGCACTCATCAAACCATACATAGGTCTTTTCCCTCTGAATTTTCGAAGCAGTGGAGCCATAAAAAGAGCATCATGCCAAAAATAAAACACACAAGTTGGCTGATTTTTGTTAAGTAATAAATGTTTTGTTGTTTTGTCCATTTTTAACCGTAGGGTCATGTACCAGATTCTTAAAACACAGTAAAATGGGATTAACAACAACTGTTTCCAAACATTGAGATGATGAACTTTTCGTTTGATCTTATTATCCATGGAATAAGTCTAATTGTGGAGAATCACTGTTTACAGTTTCTTTATCGAGCAATTTTTGCAAAACCTTACACTCATTTTCTAGTTTAGAAAGTACAACTTTAGCACGTTCAATCACTTCAAGCGGCAAACCAGCCAATTTAGCAACTTGAATCCCGTAGGAACGACGTGCACTTCCACGGCAAATTTGATGCACAAAAAGAATCTCATCGTTCCATTCCTTAACCGAGACATAGGCATTGAAAATGCGAGGATATAATTTTTCTAATTGCGTAAGTTCACGATAATGCGTTGCAAACAGCGTTCTTGGGCCTTGTTCGGGATCATGATTAAGATATTCGACAACGGCCCAAGCAATACTTAAACCATCATATGTACTGGTTCCGCGTCCAATTTCGTCTAAAATAATTAAGCTACGTTGTGTTGCATTATTAAGAATGTTGGCTGTTTCTAGCATTTCCACCATGAAGGTCGATTGGCCGCGTGCTAAATCATCATTGGCTCCAACACGCGAAAAAATGCGATCCATCCAACCCATACGACACTGTTTAGCAGGCACCCAACATCCGATATGGGCCATTAAAGCAATTAATGCATTTTGTCGAATAAACGTCGATTTTCCAGCCATATTAGGTCCGGTCAAAATCATGATTTGCTCTTGATTCCCTTGTAGATGTAGATCGTTTGCGACAAATCCAGACAAACCTTTTGTTTTAGCTAAAACTGCTTCTACAATAGGATGGCGTCCTTCTTCGACTTCAAAATCTAGCGAAGTATCGATTTGAGGACAACAATAATTATACTCTCTTGCAAGGCAACTCCAAGCTGAAAAAACATCAATTTGAGCCAATATATGTGCTGTTTGTAACAAGGATTCTGATTGTTCTAAAACTTTTTGGACGAGCTTTAAAAATAGCTCTCTTTCTTTTTCAATCGCATGCTCTTGGCTATGCAGAATGAAATTTTCTTTTTCCTTTAATTCTTCCGTATAATAACGCTCAAAATGTGTCATTGTTTGCTTACGCATATAGTGACAAGGAACAAGATGGGTATTCGCTTTCGTAACTTCGATAAAAAAGCCAACAGCAGAATTATATTTAACACGCAAGTTACGAATACCTGTTTTTTGTTGTTCTTGAATTTCGTATTGTTGCAACCAAACTTGGGATTCTTGCTGAGCGGATCGCAAATGGTCTAATTGTGGATCAAAACCTTCTCGAATATAACCACCTTCTAAAAGATCATTAGGTAAGTCGCTTACAAGTGCTTCATTTAATAAGCGCTTTAAATCTTCGAATAATTCAATAGAAGTTGTTAAACTTTCTAACGCAGAGGCATTTAACTGTGATAATATAGTTTTAATTTCGGGTAATTGCTCCAGCGTTTCTCGAATAGCTCCTAGTTCTCTGGGTGAACGTAAGCGATTATGTAAACGTGATAAAATACGCGTGAGGTCCCTTGTGTGACCTAAGGCGTGTTGTAGCGAATGTGTCGCCATAGACGCCTCATAAAAAGCCTGAACGCAAGCCTGCCGATAACAAATTTGCTCCAAATTAATCAAAGGATTTATAAGGAATTGCTGAATAAGGCGACTGCCAGCAGCCGTTTTTGCCTGGTCTAAAAAAGTTAACAAAGAACCTTCTCGAGTCCCACGTTGTGTTTGAAAAATTTCCAAGTTTTTGGCCGTTGAAGCATCTACCAGTAAATTTTTTTCACAATGATGTTGGGATAATTTTTTTATGTTTTTTGGGGAATGACATAAATTTTCTGTTACATAATGAATTAAAGCACTGGCACAACCCAAACTAAGTTCGTTTTCTGTAATACCGAATCCTTCTAGGTGCTTAACTCCCAATAATTTTTCTAATTGTGTACGTGCACGCTGATTATCAAAAATAAACGAAGGAACTTCCGAAACAGCTCGGTCGGTTAACAACAAACTTAAACGAGCCCGTTCTTCAGTATTACATTTTTCCGACAAAACAATTTCTTTAGGATCTAGAGCCGATAAAAAACCAATAAGAACTTCCGGACAAGATTCCGAAGCTATTTTAAATTCGCTCGTAGATAAATCCAACCAAGCTGCACATAAATGATTGTTCTTAAATTCTAAACAAGCCAAGTAATGATTGGTTTTGGCATCCATTTGCCCATCTTCAAAAACCGTTCCGGGTGTTAAAATACGCGTTAAGGATCGTTCGACTAATTTACCAGGTTTAGGTTCTTCCATTTGATCACAAATGGCTACCTTTTTCCCTGCTTTTAACAGCTTATCGATATAAGTTTCGGAAGCGTGAAAAGGGATACCTGCCATCGGAACACCGTTACGTTGTGTCAATGTTAATCCAAGCACACGTGCACCTGTTTCGGCGTCCTCGAAAAACATTTCATAAAAATCTCCTAGACGAAAAAATAAAATCGTTTCCTTAGGTAATTTCTCATGCACAGACAGGTACTGTTGCATCATAGGTGTTACCGGCTTTTTAACTTCCATTTTCTCTTTTAAAAGCTATTTTAACACATTACTCAAACTTATTTTCAAGAAAAAGTTATTCATTAACCGGGTTATGATAGTGTTTGGCTAGGATAGTTAATTTTGGTACAAAAAATGCTACGATAGTTGTATAAATCTTATGATGATCCGAAATGTTTCGACTAGCTTAGCTAGTGTAGGTTCCACTCTAGAGACCCTTGGATTTCAAATTGAATCTTCTTAATAGTAACAGCAGTAATAAATTGGTTAAAGGATTATTTTATATTGGATCAATATCTTACAAGTTTAGTAATTGTAAGGTTGGAAAAATTTTTATATTATGAAGAGGGTATTTAAGCAAGATGTTGGGATTTGCCTGGTCGTCATAAAATGCGTATAATTTTTCATTTTGAATTACTTTCTGCAAATATTCAACGTTTTCATTAGAAAAATGTAAAACATGAGAGCAGTTTTAGACTATTAAATAGTTTTTTCACAGTAAAAATAAATAAAAGAAAAAAGATTTTGTAAAGTTTGTTTTTAGTTTTTTGTCCTTTATAGGCTGTTGAATAAGTGAAGATTTCAGTAAAATAAGGATTGCATAAAAGGTTGTTGCGACTTTTAATAAAGGACATTTATAGTATGGAATCTCAGTTGTGTATGAAAGATTTGGTTGCGTTCTGTAAGCGCAAGGGCTTTATATTTCTCTCGTCTGATATTTATGGAGGTCTCAATGGTTTTTTTGATTATGGACCTTTAGGTGTTGAATTAAAGCGAAACATCAAGGCGCTTTGGTGGAAAAATATGGTCCATGATCGCGAAGATGTTGTTGGCTTGGATAGTTCAATTATTTTGCATCCAAATGTTTGGAAAGCTTCCGGTCACGTAGACGGTTTTTCGGATCCTATGGTGGATTGCAAGGTCACTAAAAATCGTTATCGAGCTGACAATTTGCTTTTTAGCCCTGTAGCAATTAAAGGAGAAGTTATTGGTTACATTTGTGTTATTGATAGCGAAGATAGAGATGCAGACGTTGCCAAAAAGATCAAGGCGCTTCTAAAAGCCTGTCAAAAAGCGAACGAAACAATAGATCCTTTGAATTTAAAACCTTTAACAGAGGCTTTGCCGGAAGAATACGATAAAATTCCTTCACCTGCAACCGACCAAGCAGGAGATTTAACACCACCGAGAGATTTCAATCTCATGTTTCAAACTCAAGTTGGAGCTGTTGCTTCGGAATCAAGTGTTGCGTATTTACGTCCTGAAACTGCTCAAGGTATTTTTATCCATTTTAAAAATGTTGTAGATTCAACACGAGTTAAATTACCGTTTGGTATTGCGCAAATCGGAAAAGCCTTTCGTAACGAAATTACTCCAAGAAATTTTATCTTTCGTTCGCGCGAGTTTGAACAAATGGAAATTGAGTATTTTTTGCCTGCGGATGATAGCCTTTGGCCAGAACTTCACCAAAAATGGATTGAATCCCGTTATCAATGGCATTGTTCGATAGGTATCAAAAAAGAATGGCTTAGTTTTGATGTTCATGCTAAAGAGGATTTGGCTCATTATGCAAAAGCGTGTACGGATATTATGTTTAAATATCCATTTGGTATACAAGAGCTTGAAGGTATCGCAGTGCGTGGTAATTTCGATCTTACACAACATCAATCTGCAAGTGGTAAGTCGCTCGAATTTTTTGATGAAGTTCGACAAGAAAAATATCTTCCTTATGTTATAGAACCATCTGTTGGGGTTGATCGTACGCTTTTGGCTCTTCTTGTTTCTGCTTATGATGAAGATGAAATTAATGGAGAAAAGAGAGTCGTTCTGCATTTTAAGCCAGAAATTGCACCTATAAAAATTGCTGTATTTCCTTTAGTTAAAAATAAGCCAGAAATTGTTGCAAAAGCACGCGAATTGTTTGCAAAACTTCAAAAGCGTTGGTATACAACTTATGATGAAGCGGGTGCTATTGGGCGTCGTTATCGTCGTATGGATGAGATCGGAACGCCTTGGTGTATAACCATTGACTTTGATTCTTTGGAAAATGGTACTTACACCTTACGGGATCGCGATACCACACAACAGCAGCGCTTGAGTGAATCCGAACTTTTGCAATTTTTTGAACAAAACCTTTCTTAACTCTAGCAAAATGCGCCATATCCCTTATTCTAGACAAACAATCGATGATTCTGATATTCGTGCGGTTACAGAAACTTTGACGAGTGATTTTCTTACGCAAGGTCCTCAAATTACGGCATTTGAAGAAGCGCTTAAGCGGTATTTGAACGTAAAAGATGCCATTTTGGTTTCTAATGGAACAGCTGCTTTACACCTAGGCTATTTGGCTTTGGGCCTTCAAGGTGCAACGGTATTTACAACACCCGTTACCTTTGCTGCTACAGCTAATATGTTGCAAGCTATTGGAGCAACTATTCGATTTGTAGATGTCGATCCACTTACGGGTATTATGTCTGTTGAAGCTTTAGAGAAGGCATTTAAACAAGATACAAGTTCTTCGCAAAAAGCGATTGTTCCTGTATCTTTGCAGGGTATCCCAGCAGATTTGCCAGCCATACAGACTTTAGCTAGAACTTATGGTGCTTTTGTAGTAGAAGATGCCGCTCATAGCTTAGGAGGCGACTATTATTATAATAATAAGCTCTATAAAAGCGCTTCTTGTGCCCATACAGATCTTGCAACATTGAGTTTTCATCCACTTAAAACAATTTGTTGCGCAGAAGGTGGAGCTATTACAACGAACCATTCAGAACTAGCAGAAAAAATTCGTTTGTTGCGTAATCATGGTTTAAAAGCAGTATCCAATTCTTATCTAAGAAAACAATGCTATTGGGGCTACAATTATCGTATGACGGATTTGCAGGCTGCATTGGGTGTTTCTCAGCTTAAACGTATTTCATACTTTTTAGGAAAACGGCGTTCTTTAGCACGTCGTTATGCAGAGGTTTTATCGAAAGCTCCTTATACCGATCACATTACCCTTACGCCTTTATACGACGCAAGTGCTTACCATTTGTTCGTTATTCACTTCAAAAATGCGGTTAAACGTGATTTTACCTATCATTTCTTAAAAAATCATGGCATTGAAACGCAAGTACATTATGTACCGCTTTACAAGTTTGAATTGTATCGTAAGTTGCTTGGTGAGATTTCTTTACCCGGTGCTGAAGCTTACTATCAAGGCTGTTTAAGTATTCCTATTTATCCACATTTAACGCAAGATGACCAGGATTACGTTCTGGACATTTTGGCCCAATGTTGTCAACAATTATAAATCATGTCAAACGTTAGAGTAAGATTTGCCCCTAGTCCAACTGGTTATTTTCATATTGGTGGTGCACGAACAGCACTATTCAATTGGTTATATGCCAAACACACGCAAGGTACCTTTGTGTTGCGTATAGAAGACTCCGATACAGAACGTAATACCAAAGAATCCCTCAATTCCTTGTTGGAAAACTTGCGTTGGCTTGGTTTTAACTGGGATGAAGGACCTGAAGTAGGAGGAGCTTATGGACCCTATTTTCAAAGTGAACGTAATGAAATTTATAAGCATTATCTCCAAATTCTAAAAGACAAAGGTCTTGCTTATGAAAAAGAGGGTGCGATTTGGCTAAAAATCTCTGGAGAAACCCAAATCATCGATGATGTTATTCATGGGCCTGTACATCGTAAAGAAGAAAAGGATTTTGTTATTTATCGGTCAAATGGAACACCAGTTTTCCATTTTGTTAATGTTGTTGACGATATTGCCATGAAGATTACACATGTCATTCGTGGTGAAGATCATTTGTCCAATACTAGCAAACACATGGAACTCTATCAGGCTTTTGGTGCAGAAGCTCCTAAATTTGCTCATATCCCACTTATTTTAAAAACAAATGGGCCTGGGAAAATGAGTAAACGTGATTGTGGTTCTTTGGTCGAAGAATATCGCGATAAATATTTCCTTCCTGAAGCTGTTATTAATTATTTATCCTTGCTTGGATGGTCGCCTAAAAATGACCAGGAGTTACTTTCTGTAGAAGAAATTATTGCTGCTTTTGATCTACCTGGAATTAATAAAACACATGCTCGGTTTGATGAAAAGAAAATGAGTTTTATTAATACAGAACATTTGCGAAAATTATCCCAAAAAGCTTTTTTTGAAAAATCTGTAATGGTTCTAGAAAAAAGCGGTTTTGAGTATTACTTGAAAGATAAAGTGTTTTTACAGAAAGTTTTAGAAATTTCTCAAGAAAAATTGCGTTCTTTTGAGGAATTACCAAACTTTATTGCTTATTTCTTTGATTCTGATTACGTTTTTGATCCCGAGGTTTTAAAAAAGATCCAAAAACATAATCCTAAAGAACGATTGGAGGAATTACAGACATTGCTTGCAAATACACGTTTGAGCTTTAATTGTGAAACCATTGAAGCAACTCTCAAAGCGTTAAGTGCAGAAAAGGAACTCTCTACTGGTGCTTATATTCATACTTTACGTTTTGCAGTGTCAGGAAGAGGTGTGGGTCCTAGTCTTTATCATATGTTGGTTGTTTTAGGTCGTGAAAAAGTCTTAAATCGTATTCAACGTTGTCTGACTACTTTAACTTAATGCGTATTACCGGTGGAGCAGCTCGTGGAATTCAATTGGACGTTCCGCAACAAGATGTTCGTCCGGCAACGGATTACATGCGGGAATATGTTTTTAATCGGCTTGGTTGTGAAATAGTCAATAAGGTTGTGTTAGATTGTTTTGCAGGTACAGGTGCTTATGGCTTAGAAGCTTTAAGTCGTGGTGCTCAGACTTGCTACTTTTTAGAAAAAAATCCTAGAGTTATTGCAAGTTTAAAAAAGAACTGTGAACGTGTTTTAAAAAGCGCTCAACGAAAGGATTTTACTGCAAAAATAATTTCTATAGACTTATTCTATTTTTCTCCAGAAAGATTTCCTTCTATTGATTTCGTTTTCTTTGACCCACCATATCCTTATTGGGATGAAAAATTATCGGAAGTGCTGTCATTTTTGGAAATAATGGCCTATGCTTATCCACAAAGCCTTTTTATAATAGAACATCCTACTCAGTTGCAATGGACTCCAGAACATCTATTAAAACCTATAGAGCCCATACAACCTTCTAAAAAGAAGAACGCTCCATCAATCCATTTTTTTAAGATCAATAAAGAGCGTCTTTTGAATCAATAGTCAGTTATAATTTCTTATGCCAATAAAGCGTTTTGGCATTTGCATAACAAACGTCAGAACTTTCATAATATTCATTATTAAATGAAGTAAGTTGTTTTATCTCTTGATAAATAGGTTCGGTTTCATCACCGCATTTGTAAAGATTGAAATTTTTACCTTCGATACAATGTTCTCTAAGCATTTTATTTAAAAATGCGGGATATCCGTAGTATTCATCTATGGTTTTTCCGTATTCACGATAAATAATACGGCCTTCTTTTTTTAGCATAGATCCTAGAGCAATCCAGGTATCAGGAGTAATATATTCTCTTGTTTGACATCCAATAATAATATAATCAAAAAAGCTGTAAAACTGAGGATTTGTTTTTAAAAATTCATTAATTTTGCAAAAACAGAATTTGATAGCATTATGATTTTGCTCAGGGCGATCATTCCAGTTGCTCCAAAAGATACTACGTGTATAGCCTGGTGTATCGGCGTAAATTTCAGAACCTTCTGTTGGTTGATTCTGGTCAAAACCGATAAATAGAATGGCTTTGTCTTTTGGATCTCCTGAAATGACACGTTTTGCAATTTTTCGATCTGATTCTGAAATATTACATTCTTGAGTAGTGGAGCGAAAGTGAGCTCTAATATATCCGCAATAATTATTGGTGTTTAAAAAGATTTTTTCAAAAATTTCTTTAGATGTTTTATTTTTAAAGTCACTATTCATTATAAGCTTTGTGAAATTTGTGTTATATTGTGATATCGCCCAAATTCCGTCCTTATTGACTAATTGTTGTAAATAGATGTTGTGTATTGTCTTACCACTTAAATCTTTACATTCTAGTGGAATAATATTTAAATAGGCAAATTGCGCTTGCCCCATGGAAGGATAGGAATCACAGATAAAATTATCTTCATTACCCATTACATTTAAATACATGCTTAAGCCTGCACAAGTTGATGCAATATAAGTTTTTTTATTCATATAGCGATACAGGCTTTCTAAATGTAGTACAATTGTCAATAAGAAAAGCAATTTCTATAGCTTTTTATGCCAATAAAGCGTTTTGGCATTTGTATAACAAAAAGCACCATAAGTAGGCTCATTATTGAAAGATGTAAAAGTTTTTATTTCTTGGTAGATGGGTTCTAAGGCGTTTTTGCATTTGTAGAGCTCAAAACCTTTACTTTTTTGACAACATTCACTTAACATTATGTTTAAAAATGAAGGGAAATAATCTACATAAATGTCAGGATAAATAATTCGACCTCCTCTTTTTAACATAGAACCTAAAGTAATCCAAACGTCAGAGGTAATATATTCTACGGTTTGTCCACCAATAATAATAGAATCAAAAAAGCCATAGAGTTGTGGATTTGTTTCTAAAAATTCGTTAATTTTACAAAAACAAAATTTAATGGAATTATGGTTTTTATCCGGTTGTTCGCCCCACAAACTCCAAAATAAACTTCGAGTGTATCCGGGTGTATCATAAAAAATTTCAGAACCTTCTGTTTCTATTCCTTGATCAAACCCTATAAATAAAATAGCTCTATCTTTAGAATTTCCGGTCATTATTCGATCTATTATCGCCTGGTCTAATTCGGAAAAATCGCAAGGTTCGTTTTGATCTTCACAGCGTAAAGGACGTGTAAAAAATTTTCCTATTTTATCTTCAAAAATTTCTTTAGTTGATTTATTGCAAAAATCGTTTTCTATTTCTTTCTCTACGGGAAAAAATATTTCCGGGAGGGGATCTTTTGTTGAAAGATTATTTTGATTGGCATAACTTAAAACCAGCATTCTAGTGTTTTTATCTTTGTGGCCAATTGCATTATTTATTAAAATCGAATATTGTATTGCTAGATCTGATATTGCAGGTTGAAAGTAAGGTTTTGTTTTTTTTAAGAATTCTGTAGTAAGTTGACTTAAGTTTTCATAAATAGGTTTTCCTTTTTCCGATAATACATAAGCATTTTTTTCGATATCATAAGAAAACATTTCATTAATAAGCCATTTTTGATAAACGTACCGTATTTGTTTTTCTGACGGAAATGCATCGCAAATAAAATCACGTTCTTTACCTATTGCACCTAAATATAGGCCTAATCCCGCATATATCGATATACACAAAGTTTTTTTATTCATGACACAAATACATATAGCATATTTTATGCCTTATTGTGTGGTAGATGGTTGAAAAATAAAGCACCGTTCACTTTTCAGAAAAAACGCTTGACCTTATTGGGGGTGAGCTTCAATATTAATTGTATTAGTAAAACCAAGGAGAGAAATAGCAATGTCCGTTGAAGTTAAATTGCGCAAAAGTGAACCTTTAGAAAAGGCTTTACGCCGATTGAAGAAAAAATTAGATCGCGAAGGAGTTTTGCGCGATGTTAAAGCAAAGCGTTATTTTGAAAAGCCTTGCGAAGTAAGACGTCAGAAAAAAAAGGTTGCCGCATTTAATAATATGTTGCGCCAAAAACGCGAAAATATGTAAATCCCCTTATGTGGGCCTTAGACCTTAATCAAACGCGTAAGATTTTGGCTCGTTTGGCTGTTTGTCCTAATCGAAAGTTAGGGCAAAATTTTTTAATTAACGCTTGTTTTGTTCAAAAATCCCTAGAATGGGCACAGTTGAAACCTGAAGATATTGTTGTTGAGGTTGGCCCAGGGTGCGGTACCTTAACGGGGGCCTTGGTTGAAACGGGTGCGTGTGTTTTTGCAGTTGAAAGAGATGTGTGTTTTTTTCGTTACATTCAAGAAACCTTTCCTGTATCTGTTTGTAATGAAGATGCTTTGCAGTTTCCAATAGGTACTTTTGATGGTACAAAGCCTTACAAAATAGTTGCTAATCTTCCTTATGCGATTGCAAGTGTTTGGTTAGACCACATTTTAGAGCAAAGTCGATTGCCAGAATGTATGGTTTTATTGGTTCAAAAAGAAGCAGCCAACCGTTGGCTTTCAAAGACTGGAACGAAGAATTTCGGTGCTTTGAGCGTTAATCTTCAAGCGGCTTATTCATTGGCCAATAGATGTTGTGTTGGTAGAAATTGTTTTTATCCACAACCTAAAGTTGATTCTTTACTTATTCATCTTGTAAGGCGTGCAAATGCTTATTTATTTCCAAAAGACGTAAAGTTGTTTTTAAGGCAAGCTTTTTTGCATCGGCGACAACAAATCGGTCGTGTGTGTAAGACGATTTCTAATGAAATAGCCGAAGCATTTTTAATGTTTTTGTCTCAAGAGCAGATATCGCATCAAACACGAGCAGAAGAAATTGATTTGAATGTGTGGATAAATTTTTCTAAACAATTTTCTTTTTGAAAAATTTTTTGAAACTTTACGATTCCTGGAATGTTTTGAAGTGTAATTTGATAAACTTCGCCATGGCTTCACGTCCTTGGCTTGCTATTAGCTTTTGTAGGACTTCTTTAGCTTGCGTACCGCAGCCTTTAGGAAGAATTGTATTGGCTTGTTCACTTAGACGTTTTAACTGACGCAAATATTCAGCTCTAGCGATGATGGAGGCTGCAGCTACAACAGGATCGGCTTCTGCGCGTACTTGTTGTTGTAAATTAAAATTTTCGACCTTTAGATACCTTTGAACAAGTTTAGCGGTGGTAAATTGATCCAGTAAGCCTTCGGAAACAGATCGTTTTTTTAAAGCACTTTCTAGAGCTTTCGCGTGAAACCAGGCTAGCAGATTGTTTAAATTGTTAAATCTGGAATAAAGCTGATTATATTTTTCCATGCCTGCATAAGCAACTTCAACGATGACACCTTTAGCTTCACGTACCAATTGCTCCAGTTTAAAAACGCGAGCATCACTGCTAACCTGCTTGCTTTCTTTCAGTCCATTTTTTAGCCAAAAATCAACATGAGAATCGTCAGCAATCACACAAGCAGCCACTAGCGGCCCAAATAGGTCTCCTTTGCCACTTTCATCCATGCCTGCATGAGGCCTAAACCATTCAGGATGTTCCAGTCGTTCTAAGCCGAACTTAAATTCTTTTGTAATTTCCGGTTCTAAAACATTACAGACGAATTCTTCTGTATTTTTCCCTTGTACGACCAATTTACCGCTTTTGGCGTAAAAAACGACATTAATATTGTTATTCCGAAAAGCAAATTGCGCATATTGAACGGAAAAAGATTCCCATCCTCGGTCTAAACACCATTGCTGCAGTCGATATGCTTGTGAAACGTCCAAAACCAAAGTATACATTGTTTTTGGATTTGGACCTGCTGCCTGTTTTTTAGGCATAAACTAAGCACGGCCTAAGTAAGAACCGTCGTTTGTGTTTACACGAATAACTTCTCCGGTTTTAATGAAGAGTGGAACTTGAACACGTAAACCTGTTTCTACGATGACTGGTTTTTGTGCATTACTAGCAGTATCACCACGTAAACCTTCAGAAGCTTCTATAACTTTCATAGCAAGTGACGGTGGTAATTGGATCTGTACCGGTTTTTCTTCTACAAAAAGTACCGAATAAGCTGTTCCTTGAATCAAATAATCTTTTTGTTCTTTTAATAGATTAGCAGGAATAACCTCATCCTCATATGTTTCTGTATTGAGGAAATGGTAACCCATATCATCAATATACGAAAATTCCAATTCGCGTGATTCCACAAAGCAAAAAACAACGGTATCGTTGGAATGGAACTTTGTTTTTGTTGAAACTCCACTAATAAGATTACGTAAGGTAACTTGCACAAAACCTGACTGGCGACCTTGTGTACGATGTTCTACTTCGAGTGCAATGTGAGGCGCATTTTGGAACATAATCACATTGCTTTTACGAATATCTGTCGCGGATGCCATAAATAATTACAATTCTGGTTTTGTTTTCATTAAACCTAAAACGCTTTGACCTTCTTTCCATTGGCCACGTTTTTTTAATAACTCGATGCGTTCAAAACGCTTTAATACTGTCTTGCTGGTATTTGTACTACCAGTACTTTTTTTAAAACTTGAATGTTGCGACATAAAAACCTCGTTAACGATTAAGGGTTCAATGGAGCCGAGGATGAGACTTGAACTCACGACCCACGCATTACGAATGCGTTGCTCTACCAACTGAGCTACCTCGGCATTGAATACTAAAAATTCAGTCTAATTCCTGCTTAAACGTCAATACCAAAAGCAATTTTTCTTTAAGTGGTAAGTGTGTTGTTATTTTTTATTTAGAGGCTTTTTATTTTTAAGTTTTTTGAAAAATCTTCTTTTTTATCATCGATTTTTATGAGAACTTCTTATTCAAAACTAAAAATTTGCAAAAAACAAAACACTTTCTTTTAACTTGTCAGGATAAGTAAAAGTGTTAATTTAAGTGTGCGTATGAATTATGGATGGATTGTGTTGATACTGATAACGCTGATAGAGGCTTGCAGTGGATTTGGCAGAACATCCTCGTTAAGCCCTTATGTCAAAGATCTTTGTGTTGATCTAGATTTAACACGTTCGCAATTGAGTGGAGCTTATACCTTAGCGAATTTATTTGCGGGTTTTTTATTGCCGTTTATTGGGAAATTTTACGACAAATACACAACTTCAAATTTTTTAAGAATACATATTGCAATCTTTGGTAGTGCTTTCTTTACGTTAAGTATGTTGCCTTTCTTGCATTTCTCAAATTTCGGCAATTTTATTGCGTTTATAGCATGTTTTTCGTGTGTTCGTTCATCAGTACATGCGTATGGGGTTGTAGGTCATTCTATGATTGCAACTTGGTTTGCTCAAAAAAGAGGGTTTGCAACCGGAATTACTTGCTTGGTATTGTCTACAATTGCCTCTGCGATGCCGTGGATCAATCTACAACTTCATCAATTTTTTCGTTGGCAACACATTTGGTTAACTGTTGCAATTTGTTGGTTTTGTTTTGCTTTACCTATATGTGGTTTCATCAAAAAGCCTAAACATGCAATTGTTAGCTCAAAAAGGGAAGCTCATTTTGAACTTAATTCTATTAAGCAATTTTTAAAACAACCTATCTTTTGGCTAATTTTAGCAGCTTTATTTTTTCGTGCGTCCCAAAATACGGGAATTGCTTTCCATCTTATTCCTATTTGTGAAGAATTAGGGGCGCCTTCTCAACAAGTAACTTTTTGTTTTATGATCATCTCCATTTTTTCCATTTTAACGACATTTACATTTGGTCATTATTTGGATAAGTGGGGAATACAATGGTCGCTTGTGATTTTTTTGTTGGCAGATTTTTTGTCCCTTTTGGCGCTCAGATTTATTGGACATTCGGGCGCTATTTACTTTTATATTCTATTTGGTGGCCTTTATTGGGGTTTGGCACAAGTCGTCACCTATATGATTGTTCCCAAAATCTTTGGTGTTAAATGGATTGGAACCATAAATGGATGCGTTTCCGCAAGTACTTGCTTAGGAAGCTCTTTAGGACCATTAATGCTAGGATTAATAAAAGATCATTCTACTTATGCTTTAGGACTTTCAGGTTTCATTTGTATAGCTCTTATGTTAGGAATAGGGAGTTACTTTTGTACAAAAAACTTAAAAATTAATAATGCATAAGCGGGCTAGGATTATTTTAGATCAACTCGATATTTTTTGTCCAGATCCTAAGCCTTCTTTAATTTATAAAACACCTTATCAGTTGTTGATAGCTGTTCTTTTATCAGCTCAATGCAGAGATGAACGTGTTAATCAAGTTACTCCGCGTTTATTCCAGGAAGCTCCGACGCCACAAGAAATGCGTAAATTGCCACTAGAAGTGATTGAAACGATCATTCATTCTTGTGGGTTTTTCAAAGTAAAAGCACGTTATATCCATACACTTTCTGAGCAATTATGTGCTCATTATAACGGACAAGTTCCATCAAGTTTAGAAGCTTTGGAACGTTTATCGGGGGTCGGTCACAAAACAGCTTCGGTTGTGATGAGCCATGCTTTTGGGGCAAAAACATTTCCTGTGGATACTCACATTCATCGTTTATCTTTGAAATGGCGATTAAGCAAAGGTCCTTCTGTTGAAAAAGTAGAAGCCGATTTAAAACGTATTTTCCCTGATTCTGTTTGGTGTAAGCTACACTTGCAAATGATCGATTATGGACGTAATTATTGTAATCGCTTCGCTTGTACCTCTAAAAAGGTTTGTCCTATCTGTAAAATGCTATTAGCCTTAGAAAAAGCTTCTAAATAATAATCAATTTCATTTTTTTAATACCTTCTCTTTGCATAA
>CAZOPT010000010.1:20062-27116 GCA_964582055.1 uncultured Opitutales bacterium | reverse complement strand
TTAGGGGTGACTTCCGTGAGTCTTTTATAGGCTCATCGGTTGTCCCTCTTTATTTTCTTCTGGTAAATTGGAATAGGTACCGAATTTTTGAACAGAATTAAGCCAAGATTCAATATCTGCAACTTCGGGTTTTGTTGAATCAAAATCGAGTTGAGTTGATTTTCCAAAACGGTCGATAATTCTTAAGTATACTGATTTCCCGATAGATTGTAGATAAGTCCCATAGAGCCACAGTTGCAGACCATGACCTTTATTGATTTGTTTAGGGGTAAAAAGGTAATGAAGAGCCGTCTTATAATCGACAACAATAGCTTCATTTTTTCTGATGGCTAGGAGATCTATACGACCCTTAAAAGGCGCGTCGGTTGGAAGTGTCCATTCGGAGTATAATTCATAAGGTAAGAGATCTTGACAGGCGGATGCCATTTGTTGGGCCCAAAGTAAGCTTTTTTTATGCCAAGTTTTAAGAACCTGCGGTGTGTTTTGATTGTTTTTTTCAAAGGTCTGTTGCAAAACTCGCCAACGTACATTAGTGTTTTTTTGAATGATTGTGAGCCAATTTTCTAATATGATAGGGTTTTTGTCAAATTGTAAATTTTCATGAACCCATTCACCGATGATTTTATCTTTTATTCGAAAATAATATAAATGGGATTTTTGTGTTTTTAAGATATTTTCTATCCAGGTTTGCAATGGGCATAAATAAAATCGTTCCCAATTTTTACAAGATAAGTTTTGAAGTGCTTTGGGAGGTAAGGATAAGCTAGTTTTGGATTTTGAAATACCTTTATTTTTTAATGGAATTTCAAATATTTTTTTATTCGGATAGAGGCTTTGTAAGGTTTTCTTATTATTATCAGTTTGTGGGGTGCATACGGTAACTTTTCTACCCTCTAAAACTGCAGAAGCAATAAAGGAGTGAATGCGTTGGTTGGTTGATTCTTTATTAGATTTGACACAATGTGGAATGAAATAAGTTTCAAAAGGAAAGTATAAAACTTCTTCTAGTCGTTTAATAGATTCTAGAGCTTTTTCTTGATTGTTTACGAGGCGTCGTAAATAGTTAAAAAATTCTTCTTTAGTTATGATGAATGAAAATTGAGGAAGATTTTTAAAAAATATTTTGAAATTGTCAGGTGTAACTTTTTGTAAAATTTGGTTAAAATCTTTAAATGAGGTTTCGGTAGGCCAACTGCCTTGTTTGAAATTTTCAAGCCAATGATTTCCTTTTTTTAAAATATGGGCTTGTAAAAGACTAAGATTGTCAGTTAAACAGGTAGAAAAAGCTTGTTCGAGTTTTATTTTTGCCTCCTTAAATGCTTCAAAATTATTTTCTAAATAATTTTTTAGATAGATAAGAAAATGACTTAAATCACCTTTTTCTTGCCAATCTAACCAAGTTTCTAAGTTTTTGTTTTTAGTTTTTTGGAATAAAGATTCATAAGATAATCCAGGTAATTCTATACATACAGCATTTGGATTTTCGTCTAAGAATTTTTGTACAAAATATCGTTCAGTTGCAATATTTTTTACAGAAATAGATTGAAAACATTCGGAATTTTTTATGGAGTTTAAATTTTCATTTTTTCTAGAGTTATTTTGGTTATTATACAATATCTGATAACAATTTACATTTAAATTTTGTAAGGTTTTTATTAAAATATTGCGGTTATTGGATTCAAAATGGCCATATAAAATAACAGAATCGAAAGGAAAACTTTTCACGCAAGTCTGAACACTGTCAGAAAAATGATGTATTCCATACTCTTTCATCCAATTTAACCAAGTTTGTTGAAACAATTCTGGGTAAGGTTTCAGTAAATTTGTAATATTGATAGCAGGATCATCAAAGGAGTTATAAGTATTTAGGAAAAGACTTTCTTCAAATTTCAACGGTCTTAATCCTAATATTTCCATCCATTGCGAAGGAGTAAAAATAGGAATATTGGGATTACAGAATTTTATACAATTTCTCTGATAAGTGCGATTAGGAACCAAGATACAAGCTTGAGTTAATGAGTTACAAAGAACTTTTAATTGTTCTAAACAAGCGTTTGCGGATTCACGTAAAAACACCTTGACCATGATGAATATACAATTTACTTTAAATAATAATATAGACCTATGACAAGCGAAAAAAAAGAGGCTCAATCTGAAAATCAGGGCAAGTCTTTATTGTGGGAACTTTTTTTTAATCTCTGTTTGCCAACAGTTTTATTGATGCATGGACATTCATTTTTACATGTTTCACCTAAAGTTGCTTTGGCATTAGCAATTTTTTGCCCTTTATCTTATGGAATCTTAGATTGGGTGAAAGAAGCACATTTTAATTGGATTGCATTTTTGGGACTTATTAGCATTGTTGTAAAAGGAAGTGTAGGTTTATTTGAAGGTTCAAATCAATTACTAGCGATTAATGAAATGCTTGTGCCAACGATTTTTGGTGTAGGATTGGTTATTATACGATTATTAGGGAAACCACCATTTTTAATGAAATTCCTTCTAAATGATCAAATTTGTAATACAAAATTTATTTTAGAACGTTTGGAACAAAATAAAACCCTTTCAGTACTCAATCAGCATGTAATTCTATACGAATGGAGCTTATCAGGACTTTTCTTTTTTAGCGCAACATTAAATTATCTTTTGGCAAAATACCTTGTTGTGCATCCAGCTGGAAGTATTGAATTTAATCACGAATTAGGGCTTCTAACTGGATGGAGTTTTGCAATTATTGCTGTTCCTGCAACTTTAGGGTTGCTATGTATTGTTTGGCGATTTTTTACTCAAGTGCAAAAGTTATCTCAGCTTACTTGGGAAGAAGTTTTTAATAATTAGTACATGAATAAAAGAGAAAAAGGATTTACTCTTATTGAATTGTTAGCGGTTATAACAATTATAAGCATTTTTATGAGTTTTTTATTCCCATTGGGACGTAAAATGGTGTTTAAATCTCAAATCGCGAAGGATATTTATAATTTGCGCCAAATAGCTTTGTCTTACTTGAGTTGCGCGCAGGATACAAATATTTTTCGAGAGTTGAATGCTGCTTCTAATTTTCAAAAATGGGCTGCCGTTTTAGCCAATAATGGTGGTATTAACGATCCTAATTGTTATGTATGTACCCAGGATACTCAAATGATTCCCAAAAGGATTGTAGGCCCTAATCAAGATATTTTAGCAGATTTTAAAGATTTACAACTGAGTTGGATTGTGATTCGAGGTATTCCCACCAATGTTCCTCTTGAAACGACGCCATTGCTCTATTCAAAAGGTTTAAATATTGAAACGGGTGAATGGGAAGAAGATAGTTTATACGGTAAACAAGGGGGGTTGGTGGCTTATATGGATGGACATGTGGAGTTTTATAAAAACCTGAAAGAGCAGCTTATTCATTTCAAAACAGGTGCGGTTGTATCTAATATTAAGGATGCGGTTCCTAAAAACTCGCATGCATACAATACAAAACATCAAGTTTGGTAATGTTTTGGAACTTATGGAGATTCTTTTTCGTCAAAATTTATTACAGTGGTTTGAAGAAAATGCACGGCAATTACCCTGGCGTATAGAACCTAATCTCTATAAAACGGTTGTTTCTGAGTTTATGTTACAACAGACTCAAGTAAAAACGGTATTACCTTATTTTGAACAATGGATGGCACGTTATCCTAGTTTTCAAGTCCTTGCCCAAGCTGATGAAGCAGAAATCATGTCTAATTGGGCAGGTTTAGGATACTATTCAAGGGCTCACAATCTTTATGCTTTTGCAAAAAAGTATTGTGAAGAACCGATTACTTCTTTTTCAGAATTGAAGCAAATAAACGGTATTGGCGATTATATCGCTGCAGCGATTGCAAGTATTTCCTTTAATGAACCCATTGCTGTAGTTGACGGAAATGTCGTTCGTGTATTGGCGCGAATTTTCAATCATGCAGAAGCTTTTCGTACTAAAAGTTTGGCCGTTCAATTTTTTAGAAATAAAGCTCAAAATTTGTTGGATAAAACGCAGCCTGGTAAGTTTAATGAAGCATTGATGGAATTAGGTGCAGTTTGTTGTACAAAACAAAACCCTACTTGCAAGTTATGTCCGCTAATTACCTTGTGTGAAGCCTTTAAAGTCAATACGGTTGCAGAATGTCCTAAATTTATCCAGTTGCAACGATCTTTTGCAAAGCGAGAAAGAATTTGGCTAGCAAATGAGGATAGTTTAGTTTTGGAACCATCTACAGTTGGTGGTAGGATTAAATTACTAGAATTACCTTTTTTGACGCAAGAACGTAAAGATCTTTTTGGTAAATTGGAATTTCTTTTTAAAGGTAAACGAAGTATTGGTATGGTAACCTATACAGAGGAAGTCTTTCAACCTAATAGGGTTTTAGCAATACATGAATTGCTACAGTTTGAGTCTTTTCAAGGGTGTATTGCCATTCCATTGAAACGACTTTCTACTTGTGCCTTAAGTGGTCCTCATAAACGCTGGATTTTGCAAATTTTAAAAGATAGAACAATTATTAGGGCGCATTAAAATTACATTTCTCATAAAATTTCTTTTTCAATTTTTGCCAAATTTCTGATAGAAACACAAACAGTTGTTTTTGTTAAAAATGCTTTTTAATAACTTGTCTTTTTTGTACAAAACAGTTTTTATAAAATAAATGGAGAATTATACGGTAATCGCAAGACGTTGGCGTCCTAAGCATTTTGATGATTTAGTAGGGCAAGATGGGGTTGTAAAAGCACTATCGAATGCGATCCGTTCAAAACGTATTGCACATGCGTATTTATTTGTAGGTCCACGAGGTACAGGAAAAACAAGTACGGCACGTTTGTTTGCTATGGCACTCAATGGTGAAGGAGGACCATGTGTTGATTTTGATCCTGAAAGTCCACGCTGTCAGGCAATTTTCCAAGGACATTCGATGGATGTAATAGAAATTGATGGAGCTTCCAATAATTCTGTTGAACAAATTCGCTCTTTACGAGAAGATTGTCAATATGCTCCTGCTGAAGGGGCTTATAAGATTTACATTTTGGATGAAGTTCATATGCTTTCAACAGCTGCATTTAATGCGCTTTTGAAGACTTTGGAAGAGCCTCCGGCACATGTAAAGTTTATTTTTGCAACAACGGAAATTCATAAAGTTCCCAATACGATTGTTTCACGTTGCCAACATTTTGAGTTTTTTCCATTGGAAGCAAATGTTATTCAGAAACAATTGCGAAAAATTGTTGATGCTGAAAGTCTTGAAGCTGAAGAAAGTGCATTGAAAACAATAGCACAATTAGCTGAAGGGGGTATGCGAGACGCACAATCCATGCTTGATCAATTATTGACCTTTGCAGAAGGGAAATTGACCGATGAAGCGGTTCGTTCGATGTATGGATTGCTCGATCATAATGCCTTGGAAGCTTTGGTTCGGGCAATCGAAGAAGGTGATTATCCGCAATTATTAGCGAGTGTCGAGACTGTCGTACAATCTGGCTGTGATGCATATCGTGTACTTGTTGAACTTGAAAAGTTGTTTCATGATAAGTTTGTTGCTTCCATGAAACCTGATACTAATGAAAAATATGTTCCTTTTGTTTATGCAAAGATTTTGGAAATTCTAAAATCAGGTGAAGATCAATTGCAGCGTGGTTTGTCAATAAAAGGAAATTTCGAAGCCATTTTGTTGCGATCAGTAGAATGTACGAAACTGGCAGCTATTGAAACTTTGCTAGATTTGTGGAATCATTTGCCTGAAGATAGTAAAAAAAAACCCTTGAAACTTGGTTAAAAACCATAAAACTTGGGTACAAATCCGAAATATTACCTACTGATATTTTAGAAAAAGCTGTAGCAATGGGTGATGATTCTACTCTTATTTTTTCTCAGGAAATAGAGCCGTTACAATACTTTGAGTCGCCTATTTATGAAGGTTTAGTTTTTGAAAAAGAAAAAAATGTACCTGATTTTGAGCGAGAACCTGTTTATGATTTAAATAGTTTTGGTGAGCAGCAGGTAAAAACAGAAACAATTTTAACCCCTCCACCAGATTTTGAAAAAACATTAGCAACATTACCTAAAGATTTACTAGATTCATTTAAATCTGTCCTGCACGGTGAAATAGTTGGAATTTGGCCTATTAAAACACAAGACGTGTTAAAATAGGCATGAGAAAATTGTATTTTAGAAGTTTATGTTTTTTTATTTTCAATTACTACTAAATAAAAATATTTAATAATAGTCTTGGTGCTCGAGGCGGGACTTGAACCCGCACGATCTTTCGATCAGAGGATTTTAAGTCCTCAGCGTCTACCATTCCGCCACTCAAGCTCCTTTCCTATTTATCAGAAACTTATTTTTAGAAAGATGCAACATTAAAAAGTAAAAAAATCTCCCAATAAGGGAGATTATGAATAAAATTTATTTTATAAATTATCAATTACAGGCATAACCATAATACGGATTGCAATGATAACCATAGTGATTTATTTCATTACAGCCATAAGGATCATAAGCAGCGCAAGGATTAAAACCTTGGCGTACAACTTGACCATCTCTGATTTGGAATCCTAAATTTTGCGCACGATCGTGAAGTGAATTTAAGGCTTGTTGCAAAACTGACTGATCCTTTAATTCATTTATTAGTGTACGTAATTTTTCTAATCTTGACTCATTGCGACGCTGATGAGCAATTCTTTTATTCTCTTCCATTTGTATCAATTGCATTCTTACGCAATTTAAAGCTACATCTTCATCATCACTCATACCTTCATATTCGTCATTACAATCAAAACTGTAAGGATTTTCTAATCTAGCATAAGGACAGTTTTGATTATTACGATGAGTTTTCTGACAACGATTACACCACCAGTCTCCAAAAGCTGATAAAGCAATAACCAGCGTACCTGTAGCGATTCCTGCCATTTTTAATAATTTATTTACATTTAACATATAATTACCCTTTCGATTAGTTGTTACAGTATATAATTTACATAATTTTGACTTTGTAAATAAAAAAACTTTTCTTTTTTACAAACCAAATTTATTATAATAAATAATGAGAATTAA
>CAZOPT010000010.1:17917-19962 GCA_964582055.1 uncultured Opitutales bacterium | reverse complement strand
AAAAAACTTTTCTTTTTTACAAACCAAATTTATTATAATAAATAATGAGAATTAATAAAAGCTTTTTTTTACTATTAATTTTTTTTGTTTTAAGCAGTATAGCTCCTACGCGTCGTTTTACATTTGAGTATGCATGGGTATTTAAATGTTTTTATTTAGGTCTCATAGGTGTCGCTTTATGGAAGTTATGTTTTGAAAAATTACAATTATCTAAATGGTTTTCAGGAAGTTTGCTCGTTTTGGGTATTGCGCTTATTGGATCTGTTTTTAATAGCCTTTATAAGGTACGTGCAGGTAGCGAACTTGATATTTTATTAGCTGCATTTGCGATCAGTTTTTTGTATTGGACACTAAAAGAAAATTCTCCATTAAAACGCATGCAGTATCTAGGATATGTCATCATTTTGTTTTTACATTTTTCAATTTGCTTAATGCTAGCTTGTCATCAATTGAATTGCGGTCATACTTATCCCTTTGGCTATTTATTGATACACTACTTTTTTAATGGGACTACGCTTTTTCAATTTTTTCAACTATCGCAACTGAATATAGCCCATCCGTTCAGTTATATCAATTATGCTGGGTTGTTTGCAGCGTTGGTGTTACCTTTTTTAGTTGGACTAGTTTTGTCGGAAAAATCGAATTTAAAACGTACTTTTTGGATTTTAGGAAGCATCTATGCAGGCGTATTGTTAGTTGCTTCAAAATGTAGAGGAGCCTATTTAAGTTTCGGTTGTGTTTTAGGAGTAAGTTTTATCCTATTTTTAAGAGCAAAAATTAAGCTTTCAGCAAAGTTTAGATGGATAATAGGCTTATGTACTTTAATTCTTTTTTGTATTGTTTGTTATAAAACACCTAAATTACAAAGCATCATTACTCGATTGGCAAGTGGCGACATTAAAGGTTTTGCTTCAACGCGTTGGTATGCGGCCCAAGATGGTTTCAAAATCTTTGCACAAAAGCCAATATTGGGTCATGGAATTACTACTACTCCTTTACACTATTTAGAATCTTATCCAAATGTTGTTCACCACTGTTGGCAACTTCATGTACCATTAATACAATTTTTAATCGAGTTTGGGTTTGTTGGTGGTCTAAGTTTTTTATCAGTTTTTATTTTTATTCTTTATGCAGGCATCAAGGCGCTTAAAAGTTCGAAATTGCCCAAAGACTATCGTTATCCCTTATTGGGCTGTTTACTTAGTTGTGTTGCGTATTTAGCCTTTGTCAGTGAAGCTTCATGGGATATGTTTGTTATTTCGAGTTTTATATGTTTTGTTGCGGGTTTTATTATTTTACTTTATGTAAAGTATTGCGACTTTCAACAAGCTAAGTCCGTTACATTTTGGGGATTGCGAGGTATTTATACCGTAATTTTTATTATTTTAACGATTACTAGCGTTTGTGATGTCTTAGGACGGTATTATTTTAGAAAATTTCTAATAAAGGCTCAAAATCCTAATTTTGAATGTGTGCAATTGCTCGATAAAGCATTACAGTACGATCCGCACAATTTGTATTATTTGAACCATGGAGGATATTATTTTTCCTGCAAAGGGTATTTAAAATCAAAGGAATTAACACGAAAATCAATAGATTATTACGAGCGTTCTTTGCAAGTAAATGCGTATCAACCTGAAATTTTGGAAAGTTTAGGTGCATTGTATATATCCTTAAAAGATATATCACAAGCCATTCATTATTTTTGTAAAGCCATTATTATTTTACCGCATCATTCCTTTGCTTATATTCAATTATTGGATGTATTGAAGCACTTTAAGGCAACAGAACTTTATAACGAATGGCTTGCGCTTACAACCTTTATTAATCCTAAAATTACGTTTTCACAGCCAGAATTATTGGATTATTTATTAGATCATCCATCCATTCAACAACAATGTTTGGCTTATTTTTCCTATGTTGAAAATCATTTTGATTTAAGTTTAAAAGAAAATGATTCGTGGATTTTAGAACAACAGTTTAGAAAACGTTTGTTTGGATTACATGCAGAGAAATTACCTTCAAAGCAGTTACATTTTGATGGC
>CAZOPT010000010.1:16197-17817 GCA_964582055.1 uncultured Opitutales bacterium | reverse complement strand
ATCGCAACCACAACGTACTCGACATTATTATGTACCTTTAGATCAGCATAGTTCGCCACAGATTTTATTTCATGGAAGTGGTGGACCAGCATTATTGATAACTACTTTGAAAAGTATTTATCTTCCGAAAAAAGATTTACCAATTTGGAATAATGGCATTTTTATGAAACATTCTCGTGAATTGCTTCTGTCGTTGATTCAAAAAACACAGGAAGTTTTTCATTGAAATAAAAAATAAAGTAATTAAAATCTTGCAAGTTATTTATCAAAAAGTTGTTATAAGGTCATGAATATACCTGCACAATCGCTTGATTTATTAGATCCAGAAATTGCGGAATTGATTCGTAAAGAGAAATATCGGCAAGA
The DNA here is from genome assembly GCA_964582055.1 of uncultured Opitutales bacterium. Taxonomy (GTDB): domain Bacteria; phylum Verrucomicrobiota; class Verrucomicrobiia; order Opitutales; family UBA9783; genus JBKSMP01. The sequence goes on along the minus strand of CAZOPT010000010.1, from coordinate 17,451 downwards.
GAAGGGATTGGAGTTAATTGCTTCTGAGAATTTTACTTTACCAGGCATTATGGAAGCAGTTGGTAGCATTTTAACGAATAAATATGCTGAAGGTTATCCGCAAAAGCGCTATTATGGTGGTTGTGAATATGTCGATGGTGTTGAACAGTTGGCAATTGATCGTGCAAAAGAAGTTTTTGGAGCAGAACATGCCAATGTACAACCACATTCAGGAACTCAAGCCAATGTGGCTGTTTATCTATCGGTACTAAAACCTGGAGATAAATTGCTTACCATGCAACTCGATTGCGGAGGGCACCTTTCCCACGGTTATTCTAAAAATATCAGTGGAATGCTCTTTAATGTCGTCCATTATGGCGTCGATTTAACGACAGGACGGATAGATTATGATGCTTTAGAAGAGGTTGCTATGCGTGAAAAACCCAATATGATTACCGTTGGTGCATCGGCTTATCCACGACTCATCGATTTTAAACGCATGGGGCAAATTGCACAAAAATGCGGTGCTTATTTATTGGCAGATATTGCGCATATTGCAGGATTGGTTGCAGCTGGATTGCATCCATCCCCTGTACCTCATGCCGATTTTGTTACCACAACGACCCATAAAACATTGCGCGGGCCGCGTGGTGGTTTGATTTTGTGTAAAGAAAAATATGCTAAAGCTGTTGATTCTATTTTGTTCCCAGGGACTCAAGGTGGACCTTTGATGCACGTGATTGCCGGGAAAGCGGTTTGCTTTAAACAAGCCCTTACAGAAGGATTTAAGGCTTATCAGCAACAAGTGATTGCTAATTCAAAACGGTTAGCCGAAACTTTTCAATCCAAGGGTTATACGATTGTTAGCGGGGGAACCGATAATCATTTGTTCCTAGTAGACTTGCGTCCTTCATTTCCAGAAATGACCGGAAAACAGGCTCAAGAACTTTTAGAAACAAATAAGATTACCGTTAATCGTAATACAATTCCCGGTGAAACACGTAGTCCTTTTCAAACAAGTGGCTTACGTATTGGTACGGCCGCTTTAACCTCTCGCGGAATGGGCTTGAAAGAAATGGATTTTATAGCGGATTTAATGCATCAAACCTTGTTGGCTGCAAATCCAGAGGGTAGTGATGAAATTCGTAAGTTTGTTGAAGATTTATGTGAAAAATTCCCTCTGCCTTACTGAATGCAATCGAAATTTTAAACAAAACTAAACATTTAAGGAGAAAAATTTTTCAAAAACGTTTTCTTCTATAATTTCCTTTAAAA
>CAZOPT010000010.1:0-16097 GCA_964582055.1 uncultured Opitutales bacterium | reverse complement strand
TCTAAATAGCTCCAGTAATAGACTGTTTGCTGAAAAACAAAAGGAAGGGTTATTTACCTTCCTTTTGCAAATATGAATAAAAATAAAAACTTATTCGCCTAATTGAAAGCGTACGAAACGTTTAATAATGATATTTTCGCCCATCTTTGCAATTTTGGATGTTAAAAGACCTTGAATGGTTAATTCTGGGTTTTTGACGAAAATTTGTTCTAATAAACAAGTTTCACCGTACCATTTGTTTAATTTTCCTTCAACGATACGTGCAATAGCTGTTTCTGGTTTGCCTGCGCATTGAGCCTTAGCAATTTCAATCTCTTTATCAATAACTTCTTGCGGGATATCTTCTCGAGAAAGATAAAGCGGGTTAGCTGCAGCAATATGCATGCAAATGTCGGATACCATTTGGCCAAATTCTTCATTACGTGCAACAAAATCTGTTTCGCAGTTGACTTCGATTAAGACACCCAACTTTCCACCCATATGGATGTAGGATTGAATGAGGCCTTCTTGAGCGCTACGACCAGCTTTTTTGGCGGCACTAGCAATACCTTTTTTCTTTAAGATAACAATTGCTTCTTCTTCAATGCCATTACTTTCAGTAAGTGCTTTTTTGCAATCAATAAGACCTGCACCTGTTTTGCTACGTAAAGCAGCAACCATTTGCGCTGTAATTTCCACCATGATTATGCTTCCTCCTTAACTGTTTCTGTTGCAGGCTCTTCAACTTTTTCTACTTTTTTAGTAACGGGCTTTTTGTCGTCTTTTATTTTTTTAGAAGTAGAAGTACGTGGTTTGCGAACCTTATCACTTGCTGTGGAACGCTTACGTGTCCAAGTTTTTTCTTTGCCTTCAGACATTACGGCAGCTGCAGGGATATCTTTGTGGCTTGATTTATTGAGTTTTTTGAGTTCAATGCCTTGTTGAATGGCTTCCTGTAAAAATTCAAAAATGATACGCAAAGATTTGATGGAATCATCATTTGCAGGAATTGGAAAATCCAAAACTGTTGGGTCAGAGTTTGTGTCAACGATACCAATTGTTGGAATTTGCAAACGACGTGCTTCACGAATAGCAATAGCCTCATGTGTTGTATCCACTACAAACAAAATGTTTGGACGTTTTTCCAAATTGCGAATACCTTCAAAGCTACGTTGCATACGAACCATTTCACGACGAATAGCTGCACTTTCTTTCTTTGGCAATTTGTTGAGTTCGCCGGATTCTTCCATATCCGCAAAACGCTTAAATTTAGCCAAGCTAGCTTTAACAGTTTCAAAGTTGGTCAAGCAACCACCGAGCCAACGATTTGCACAAAAAGGCATATCTACGGCCTGTCCTAACTCACGAACAAGTTCTTGAGCTTGAGGTTTTGTACCTACTAAAAGAATGTTTGCACCATCCTTGATTTGCTCAATTAAGAATTGTGCTGCTTTTTCTAAACATTCACACGTGCATTCCAAATCGATAATGGAAATACCATGAACATGCTTATATAAATAAGGACCAAACTTAGGATTCCAACGTTTTACTTGGTGGCCAAAATGCACACCAGACTCTATCATACTTTCGTAATCTAATTCCATAAAAAATCTCCGTATTCTTCTCGAATCTAGGATAATGGGTTAAGGGTTAATAAACTCAACTAAAAGTTGATACTATTTTACACATAATAGCAAGCAAATCTTACAAGTTTTGCAAAGTTTTTTCGTTTTCCAACTCAACCGATTCGCGTGTTTTAAAGAAGATGATGCGCTCATTAGGCTGTAAAAAACCGTTTTTTTCTCGTATAAAACGTTCTCGAAAAACTGCATCTGTCATTAATTTTCGAATAAAATATTTTTTTACGATTACTTGTTTACGAATACATTCGATGGTTTCTTGAAGTTGAATGTTTTTAATTTTCCAATTTTGATAATTATGATAAGAATTGCGAAAAGGTTTCCCCCAAAAGTAATAAATAGCTAGAGCTAAGACAATTACACTTGTTGTTTTTATGTAAAATTTTAGCTGCATACTTAAAAAATAGAAAATTATTGTACAAAATTACTATTTTTCATTGCAAAACTTAAAAGTCAAAGTTAAAGTATAATAAAGCAGTCTTTACTATGTATAAGCAATTTTTTGGTTTTTCGGAAAGTCCATTTAATATTACGCCAGACCCACGTTTTTTATTTTCAAGTCATGGGCATAACCGAGCGCTTACTTTGTTGAAATACGGAATTGAGCAATCTAAAGGCTTTCTGGTGATTGTAGGTGAAGTCGGCTGCGGAAAAACATTGCTTTGTAGAACGCTTTTGCAGTCTTTAGATGAAAAAATTTTCGAAACGGCTTGGCTTTATTCATCTAATATTAGTCAAGAACAACTTATTCGAAGTATTTTGAAAGAAATTGGTATGCCTGCTGCAAAACTGCCTGAAACGGATCATTTAGAAGTTTTAAACGAGTATTTATTGGGAAAAATTAATCGAGGTAAAGAAATTGTTCTTATCATTGACGAGGCCCAAAACCTGTCATTCGAACTTCTAGAATCGATACGTTTATTATCTAATTTAGAGACCGATAAAAAAAAGTTATTACAAATTTTGCTTATTGGACAAACAGAATTTAAAGCAAAACTCAATCAGCCGCATTTGAGGCAGTTAAAACAACGAATTTTGGTTTACGATGAACTGCATGCACTTTCAGCCAAAGAAACTCAGCAGTATATTAATCATCGTTTAAACCTTGTTTGCCAGCAACCCGGTTTGCCACAAATAAGTTATAGTGCTTTTCGTAAAATTTTTAAGTACACCAAAGGTATTCCACGTATCATCAATAATATTTGTGATAAAGCACTTATGGCTGCTTATGCGCGTCTTTCTCGGAAAGTAGAATCGAAAGATGTTCGTCAAGCAATTCAAGATATCGAAAGGCTAACCTTATGAGTCAACTCATAAAAAGATTGAAAGCTACTCAATCGCAAAATACCTTTGTAATGCCTGAATCTGCAGCAAAGATTATTTCATCATCTGGACGAAAATCAAAAAAAAAATACCGTATTTTCTTGAAAATATTAGTATGGGTAATAACGGGAATTTGTGGAATTTACTTTTTAGGATTGAAAAAGAAAACCGTACAACAAACTCCAGAGGTAAATCTTCCTGTTGCTTCTGGTATAAAAATAGCAGTAACGCCTTTGCAAGTAATATCAGAAACACCTTTAGATCTTGCAGATAGTTATGAAGAGTTAACAAGTTCAGTAGAATCCCCAAGTACTTACAAAAATCTTTATGAACAAGGTGCAAGTTTATACATTAAAGATTTTCCAGAATTTGTACCTTCATTGGGATCATTTATTTCAAAGTATTTAGATCCTTACTTAGAAAATTGTACGCAAATTGCTCAGAAGGTAAAAAAAATAAAAAGGCCGCATATTGTTCATAAAAAAGCACCGCTCAAACCTACTTTAAAAGCTATTAGATTAAAAGATGCAATTCCCGTTGTTAGTTCTGTTCAAATACCTCAAGAAAAACTATTTCAAGAGGATTATAACGAACAAGATGATTTAGTTATTACTGCACCTAGGCTAACAGAAGCCCAACAACAGCATTTAGAAGGCATTCATAAACTTTTGAATCATATGCAAATAGAAAGTGTGCGCGAAGAAGGCTCTCAGTCTCGTTTAAAAGCTAACGGTCATATTTATCATCCCAACACTCTTGTTTCTATGAAACCACGTTTAACCTGGATTGGAGTCCAACATAACGAACTTATTTTTTACGATGAATATAAGCAAGAATACAGAAAAAAAATCGCCCAGAATTAAGGGTAATCCTTTGAAAAACCTTCCACCTATTGACTCTATGGATACGTGGGGGGTTCCTATTCCTGACTTTATCGAAAAACGTACTTGGAAGTTAAAAAGCATTTTAAGTATTTGTTTTGTTTTAATTGTTGCCGTTTATACCTTAAAAGAAAGATTTTCATGGCCATTAAAACCACAAGTTGTTACACAAGAATATTTGCCACAAAAAACAGAAAGAGAAACCATACAACTTAATTTAGATGTAGATTCAATAACGACTGAAGTTGCCAATTATAGTGCCAATCAACAGCAAGCTTTCTTAAAAATTGCTCCAGAAACTGCACCTGACTTGATAGACAAAACAGAAGATTCGGACGAAAAAGTTCCAAAAGAAACATCTGAGGCAATTGCACAACAAATTAGGTCTTGGCTGCATCAACAACACATACAAGGTGTTGCATATAAAGATTTTGAGAGTTGTATTGTAGTTAATGGAAAAATATTTCATTTGAATGAAGTGGTTGCACCTGAATTAAATCTTGTTTGGAGCGATATCGATCCTGTAGCTAAAAAACTCTTTTTTTATGATGCAAATGGGGTTTTATATTTTATCAATTATTAAATTGACGCAAAATTTTAAACCGATTTCATAAATAGCATGAACTATTTTAAATTCATTGTGTTAATAGCTTTGTCGCTTGCAGGTTGTACAAAAACTGAATCAGGGCTTACTGGTTGTGGTATTGGATCGGCAGTAGGAGCGAGTATTGGTTATGCTATTGATGGTGGTACAGGTGGAGCAATCGCAGGTGGACTTTTAGGAGGTATTGTTGGTGGAGCAGCCGGAAGTGCTGTAAACAAAGAAGAATCAACGTATGAAGAACCTGCTTATACTTCAACTTCTACTTATGAATCTTCGCATCAAAAGAATCTTCGTAATGAAATACGGCAAGAACATTACCAGTTAGAACAAGAAAAAATTGATTTTCGCAAGCAAGAATTGGAACAAAAACGTTTGGAATTGGAAAGAAAACGTCTCGAATTAGAAGAAAAGAAGCTTGAACAAGAGCGTATCGAATTTGAATTGCAAGGTCAAAATAAAGCTAATTATTGATGATTCCGGTATTATTTTTATAAATGTTTAGTTTATGTAGCAAACGGTTTTTAGATGCTCTAGTTGTACTTTTTTGCTTAATGACGCTTACATTTTTTTTGGTACGTTTTGTGCCAGGGGGACCGTTTGATCATGAGCATAGCTTGGCAAAAGAGACTGAGGAGGCACTAGCAAAATTTTATGGTTATGATATGCCATTAGGTAAGCAATATGCCAATTATTGTTTACATTTGTTGCAAGGTGAATTTGGACCATCTATGCGGTATCCTGGTTATTCTGTTAACCAGTTGTTAAGAGAACATATACCCGTTAGTATTGAATTAGGTTTTTGGGCTATTTTAATTGCTGTGATGTTTGGAGGAAGTTGTGGTTTATTGGCTGCAGCTTTTCATAATTCGTGGATAGATAGATTTGTGATGAGTGGATGTTTGTTGGGGCTAAGTTTACCTACATTTGTTTTAGGACCAATTCTTTTGTGGATTTTTGCTTTAAAATGGGAATTGTTTCAAGCCGTTGGATGGGATCATTGGAGCGATCGTATTTTACCTTCACTTACCTTAACCTGTATGTATTCAGGTTATATTGCTCGATTAACACGTACAGCTTGTTTAGATGCGCTTGCACAAGATTTTATTCGAACGGCTCGTGCTAAAGGGGTAGGAGAAGTTAGGCTTTTACTATGCCATGTTTTAAAAAATGCGCTTGGACCTGTATTGACTTACTTAGGACCCGCAGCAGCAGCTATTATGAGTGGTTCGTTGGTTATTGAATCACTTTTTCAAATTCCAGGTGCGGGTTCTTTATTCATTTCAGCGATAGGACAACGTGATGTTGCCTTACTTTTAGGAACTGTACTTTATTTTGCTGTACTTATTCTTCTTTTTAATTTGCTAGTAGATATTTGTTTATTTTACTGTAATCCCAAGCAAAGGATGAATAAATGAGATATTTTGTTAAAGATTTAAGGAAAAATTCTTGGCTTTATTTTCATCTGGGGCTTTTGTTGTTTATTGGTATCATTTGTTTTGTGGGGCCTTTTTTTTATCATCAAGGTTACAGAATGCAAAATCTCCTTTTAGGGGCACAAGCGCCTTCTGGGGAGCATATTTTTGGAACAGATGCTCTTGGAAGGGATTTGTTGGCGCGCTTATTGTATGGTGGGCGTATTTCTATTATTATTGGTTCTTTAGCGAGTGCAATAGCTATTATTATAGGGCTTATTTATGGGAGCTTAGCGGGTCTTATTGGCGGTAATACAGATCGTGTTATGATGCGTATCATCGATATTCTCTACCCGTTGCCTTTTACGCTTTTAATTATTTTGGTGATGTCGTTGGGAGGCCGGAATTTGCTTTTACTTATTTTAACAATGGGCTGTTTTAAGTGGTTAACGATGGCTCGAATGGTGCGTGCTCAAGTTATGAATTTAAAGCTAAGTACATTTGTGCAATGTTCACAAAGTATGGGACAATCTACTTTTGGTATTTGGTGCAAACACATTTTTCCTAATTTGGTTAGTATTTTATTGGTATATGGGACTTTGCTGTTGCCTAATATTATATTGGAAGAGGCATTTGTGAGTTTTTTAGGTCTTGGAGTGCAACCGCCTATGAGTTCTTGGGGTGTCCTTATTTTAGAAGGAGCCCGGCAAATGGAAACATGTCCTTGGTTGCTTTTGTTTCCCTGTTTATTCTTTTCATTAACTTTATTTTCCCTTAATTTTTTAGGTGATTGCTTAAGAGATAAATGGGGTGTTAAATAACTCAAAAGAGCCATTTCAGTCTCCTTTGAATTAAATGTTTTTTTATATCATCAAAAGCTAATACGTTACTAACTTTGTAAGTTTTTATTATTAAAGTCTGTGCTTTTGAATGATACTGAAAGAATTTTTATAAAAGATTATCCTTTATGGTATCCCCTCCAAATAAAGGTTTATTCTTGACTCTTTTTAGATAAATTTGGTTAAAATTTACTTTTAATAAGATGTTAATAGACGCGCATTGTCATTTGGAGCATTTAGGGGAAAATGGAGCAGCTGAATTTCTATCTTCACTGTCTGAAAAAGGTTTATGTGGTGTAATTGCTTCAGGACCTCGCAGAAAGGAGTGGCCATTTTATGCACAATTGGCATCACGATTTCCGCAATTAAAAGTTTGTTATGGGATTCATCCATTGGAAATTACGGAACAGTGGGAAGAGGATTTACATTACCTAGAAAACTATTTGGATCGTGCGGTTGCGCTTGGTGAAATAGGGCTCGATTTCAATCGAATTTTTAGTATAAAGCATGCGCAAACCTTGAAATTACAAATGAAGGTATTTGAACGGCAACTTGCACTGGCAAAACGAAAAAATTTACCTGTTGTTATTCATTGTCGTGATGCTTTTACGATTTTAAAAGAAGTTCTTATTTATTCCAAAATCGATCTTTCAAAGGTTATGTTTCATTGTTTTGTTGAGGATGAAATTGCAGCAGAATGGATCTTGTCACAAGGTGGTTATTTGTCTTATTCTGGAATTCTTACTTTTAAAAAGCCAGGTTTTACGCTAAAAACAGCTCAATTAGCACCACTGAATAGGATCTTTGCTGAAACAGACACACCTTATTTGGCGCCTGTTCCGTATCGTGGCAAAGTAAATTCTCCAGAATATGTTCGTTATGTTGTAGAAAAATTAGCTGAAATAAAGAATGTTTCTTACGAACAATGTTGCGAACAAATTAAAACAAACATTCAGAAGTTTTTTAGATGTTTTAACGATTAAATCAAGAACTCCTTATTTGTTTTTTATAGGTTTTTTAGGACTTTGAGTCTTTTTTGTAGATGATTTAAATATTGGTGAAAAACTTTTACTTGGTGATTTACGACTTTGATTACACTGTTGAATTCCATCGCAGATACCTTGAATAAGTTTTTTGTGGTAACTTTCTTGAACTAAAGTTTTTGCCTCTTGTTGATTACTAATGAAACCGCATTCAATGAGGACTCCAGGGCATTTTAAGCCATTCAAAACTCCCATACGTCCTTTACGAACCCCCCTATCATTTAATTTTGTTTGTTTGATAATATTTTTTTGTATATTAAAAGCCAATAAAGTACTTGCTTTATCGTATGCATTTACGGATGCTACTGCTTTGTCGCTTGCGATAGGAGTATTCCGTTCAGTTGAAGGATGGCCTGCGAAAGAATATGTATAAATTTCTATCCCACAGGGAGCTTGGGCTGGTGATGAATTATGGTGAATAGATAATAAGATATCAGTATTCATCTTATTAGCAAATTCGCTACGTTCTTTGAGTGATAAATCTTTATCACTATCTCTCGTTAAATAAACTGTAAAACCCAAAATTTTAAGTTGTTGTGCAAGCTGTTTGGCTACTTTTAAGTTTAAATCTTTTTCTTTGAGGTTGAGCGCTTTGTTAATTGCACCTTCTGCTTTTCCTCCATGCCCAGGATCAAGTACAATGGTTTTTATGGTAAATGGTTTAGGTTGTTGTAAAACACTTACTAATTTTTCCTTATCAATAGCTTGAATAGAGTTTATCTTTTTTGGATTTTTCTTTCCTACAAGCTTGCTCTGAATAGGATAGGTTAAAAAAATCTTTGTGTTATTCAAAAAAACTTCTTTCGAGTTCGCTTGAAAAATCCAATGATTTTGCGAATTGGATAGGTGTATTTTATCCTTTTCTTGTTTTATTTGTAAATGAAAGGACTTTGCTAAATCATTCAAGTTTATATAGTGTCCCCATGCAAAAATCGAATAAATAAGGCCAAAAATAACAAGCAAACTACATTTATTATTCCGCATCATCTTCATATTCCTCATCTTTTTTTCCAAAGACAAGCGTACGTTTTGTTGCGGGTAGTGGGGTCAATAATACAAAAATATTACGTCCACTGTGGGTGATTTTAGCATCGGGTAATCCAACATTTTTTAATTCATCAACCATACGTTGAACTACATCGATACCCAATTGAGGTGCGGACATTTGTCGCCCCTTTAAATTAATGTATAATTTAACTTTATTGCCTTTAAATAGAAAATTTTCAGCCTGTCTTAACTTTGTAAAAAAGTCGTTTTGTTCGATGGAGGCACCTAATTTGATTTCTTTTAACTTTGTAGCTGTGGCTTTTTGTGATTTAGATTTTTTGCCTTCTTCGTACATGTATTTGCCGAAATCGAGAATCTTACAAACTGGAGGTTGGGCTTTGGGTGAAATTTCCACCAAATCCAAACCAGCATTTTGTGCCAATTGCAAAGCTTGCTGAAGTTGAAGTATACCAATCAATTTACCATCGCTACCAATAACACGTACTTCACGCGCACGAATCTGCTTGTTTTTTCGTGGTAAATTAGATGCCTGTTTCTTATACGGAAACTTAGATTGCTTTGTTCTTACTGGTACAACCATCATGTATTTAATTTTCTTTTATTTATCTTAAAAGCATGCAGGTAAAAACCTTCCTTGTCAAAACGTTTTTTCGGTTTTTCCATTGTTTAGACTTTCGTAAGACATTTGGCATTCTATTTGCATTCCTCTTGTAATTTAAAATATTTTTTCAAAACCAACAATGCGATTAAATCTTCTTTATTTTGGTCTCTAAATTCATCTACAAACCTGTGTGCATTATTTATAATTTCTAAAGCTTCTTCTGTATGTTCAATGTAATATTCTAATTTTTCTTCTAAATCCGAGTAATCGTCTTTTATTTCGATATAGTGGTAATTTTCTTTTAGTTTTCCTTCCATAAACCAAGTTTCATATTTAGGTTTTGGCATAACGGCAATAGAGTTAGAAGACATTACCCATTTTAAATTTGAAGCGACGTCGTTACCTTCTAAACATAGAATAAATTTATATTTTAAATGTCGACTTATGGGTAATGAATCCGTACACCATTTGGGATGAATGTGTTTATGACCAACGTGTCCTAAATTGCACAAAGGGTGATGAAAGTATTTTTCATAAAATTGAATTCTGTGTTCCTGATAGATTCCACCACGCCCTATTAATAAATTTTCTTTGCTTTCAAAAGTATTATCATCGCTTACAAAAATAAAATGACGTACTTTGTCTAAATTTAGGAGAATGGAATTTTTATTATTTCCTGCAATGGGTCTGCTTTTTACTATTTGAGGAAATTCTGGTATATAGGTGACATCGCCAAACGCAAATGCAATCTTATTTTTGCTATTAAAATACCTAGTGTATTGATAGGTATCCCAATAATACGTATGAGGGGTATACTTATTTCCCAATGTAAAATCTTTGATTTTTATAAATTTATCATTACAACAATAAGGTTTTTCAAGTTTGTTGTAATAACTTAATCTGCTGTTGATATCAAATTCCTTATAATTTTTAAAATGTGATAACTTGTTTTCTAGTTTTTTTCTATAAAAATAATTTGGAATACAGTATTCCACTATGTTCCTTAAGTTATAGAGTAATTTACTGTTTTTGTCTTTTTTAGATTCTAAATATAAAATAGGATTCACTTTAGAAGCTTTGCAAAAGTTGGAGATTTTAACGTATCAATACTAAAACTTAGAGACTTCTTAAATACTTATCTACCTTATCGGTTGTGATAATGCCGTAGTTGATGGTGCCGAGCCAACCAGACATGATAATACCGACAGAACCTGAATGATAAAGCCCTGAAACATGATCTGGAAGTTCCATGGAAACTTTTAATCCTTCAAACTTGGTACCAAAAGAGGCACCTTCAAGGTGTTGTGTGTAACGATTAAAAGTTTTGGGTGTTGCAACTTCAATCCAGCCTAATTTTCTTTCAATATTTGGAATAAAGCGACTTAAAGATTGCAGGGTTTGTGTTTTTAAAGCTTCTTTTGCGTTATTGTAGGCGTCTTCCGATAGATTTTCCCAGTCTTTCCATAAAGCATTGGTGGAAGCAACGATGGTATAACGGGGTGTTTTACTTTCGGGGCGAATGCTTGGATAATAAATTGAAAACGTACGACTACGAGTTCCGAAAGTTTTTAATTCTGCACTCGAGAATTTAGGTTCGTCAGACGTAAAAATAAGGTCACCAATGTCTGGAAAAGATTCACCTTCTTTTAAGCCCATATAGACTTGACAAGAGCTATTATTGAGGCGCACAGCTTCTGTTTGTTCCCTAAAATTACTATCGATAGCACCTTCAGGTAGCCATTTCAAGATTGTGTTTTTTAAGTTTGCGTTGGAAACAATGGCTTTACATTCAATCGTAACGCCATTTACTTGTAGGCCACAAACGGTTGTTTTATCTTCTTTTTCTTGGGTAAAGATTTTTTCAACTTGAGAACGTTTGGCTATCGTAACGCCGTTTTTGGTAAGTTCGGCAGTCATCGCTTCAATAAGCTTGTCAGTTCCGCCTTTGAAGGTATAAACACCTTTGCTCATGAAATTTGAGAAAACAATTCCATAAGTGATGGCCGGATCATCTAATGTGGATCCGTTTGCATAGGTAATGGGTTCCATCAATAAGCGATGAACATCTGGACGGCTTGGAAAGAATTCTTCAAACAATTCGCCGGTTGTTCGGTTATCATTGTCATAAAAATTCATTCCTCGCAAATGATTAAAAAAGTTTTCAACGATTTCAGGGGAGAGTTTAAAGTGATGAATTAACTTATCTGTAAAATCTTTACGGTCAAACGTTGTGTCAAAGTTAAATTGGGGATTTACAAAACGAATATGTGGCAATTGTATAATGGAATTGGCAATATCAGCATTCCAATAACGCCTGCAAGATTTAATCATTCCAATCGGGAATCCATGCAATGACACGTCGAATGTAAAACCTCCGGGACGTTTAAAGTAAGCAGCAAGGCCGCCCAATTGGAAGTGTTGCTCGAGAAGCAAAACAGAATGTCCCATTTTTGCTAATCCGTTTGCAGCTGTTAATCCCGATAATCCGCTGCCGATTACACAAACATCATACGATTTTTTGAATTGCCACTCCATGTTTATAAAAAATTTTCCTAAATAAAATCATCTAATTCTATTTTTTTTAAAAGAGCAAAACTTTTTTTCGTTATTCTGTAATAAATGCATGAAAAATTTTCGCGAGATTGATTTCTTTGAAAAAATTTAAGAACGGAAGTTTTATTCAATAGGGTTTTTACAAAAGTCAAAAATAAAAAGTTTTCCAAGCCGCAAAAACACTAAGCAAAATAGTCTTTTTAAGAGAATTAAATTTTTTGATGTCATTTTTTGCATCTTAAACCGTATAAATGCTGAATTTATTGGTTTTGTTTCGGCTTTTGCTGGATGTCTAATAAAAATGCTGGCAGAAAAATTCATACCAGCTAATATTAGTTGAGGAAAGAAATTTAATACTGTTCCCAAGGATCATCTTCAGCGAAAGCTTGCATATTTTCTGCAAAATAATCTTTAGGTTGTATAGCTTTCGTCTTATCATTTGATGATTTTTCTTTTTGGGGTTGCAAAAAATTAGAGAATACATTTTCGATGGAAAATGGTTGCTTTGGGGTTGTTTGGGCAGGCAAACTTTCTAATTTTTTTATTTTTGCTTGTTTTTTTGTACCCATGGCTGTTGTGGCAAAACAACATAATGCTATCAAAGAATGTTTTGGTAAAATTTTTATAAAAGTTGCAAGTTTCATATCTCTTAAAAGAAAGCAAAAATCGTGCCTGCATGTTATCAATAAAATTTAGAATGGAAAATTTTTAACTAGGCTAGTATAACTGATTGTCATGCAAGCAATTGTCTATGACTTTATCATAAAATAAGAACTACTTTTTGCAAGTAGAAAATTTTTATTGGTTTTGTAAAAACCGAGAAATTACAGGTTAAATGGGGTTCCCACCTTCCTAAATTTGGGGCAAATTAATTAGGCCAGTAGTATTAGGTCACAAAGCTAAGTTGGTATTGATGAAGGTAAGAGTGTTCGAGAAAATCACCCAACAGCATTGTATGATTAACAACCAAGAAACTCTTATAAGAAACTATGAATCTTTAACAAGAGTCAAAGCTAAAAAACTTTAGTTGAAATTACTTTTTGCCAATAAAACCTTGTCTTAATTTCTAAGACTGTTACAATGATAAATGTTATGAGTCAAGAGTTGAAAACCTTTGATATGGAAGCTGAAAAGCAACGATTAGATAAAGATCCCCATTTTACGGATAACGAGAAAGCCGAAATTCTAGAGTATGAAGATACTGTAAAAGGCTTGTTGATACATAAAGTTTACATAAAACTTAATAAGCTTTTTGATTTGGAAAATAACAACAAAGTTATGGCTAAGCTCCTCGTTCTTAGAGAAGGAGAGCTCGATAATCTCTATATCTTTATTTCGATGGGGAATAAAACTAAACGAGAAATAGAAGATAAAATTAACGAGCTTGTTCAAAGATAATTTCTTGAAAAATTTTTCTTAAGCCTTTTCAGGAAATGTCGTATTTAAGAAAAGCGTTTTGTCAGAAGTTTAATTGACAAAAGTTTGAAAATAGATTTAGATAATGAAAGGTAATTTTAACAGGAAATCAATGTTATGAGTAATAAAATGATTTATGAATTCGGTAAAAAAACCGATGGAGATGCTACCATGCGGGCACTTTTGGGGGGTAAGGGTGCAAATTTGGCAGAAATGTCACGTATTGGGCTTCCCGTTCCTCCAGGATTTACGATTACAACAGAGATGTGTTTAGCTTATTATGAGGCCAATCGTACGATTAGTGCAGACTTAAAAGCCGCTGTTAAAGAAGCAATTTCTCATGTAGAAGAGCAATTGGGTAAAAAGTTTGGAGATGCTAACAATCCATTATTGTTTTCGGTTCGTTCGGGTGCGCGTGAATCTATGCCAGGAATGATGGATACTATTCTCAATCTTGGTTTAAATGATGTAACCGTTGAAGGTTTTGCTAAAATTACCAATAATCCACGTTTTGCTTACGATTGCTATCGTCGTTTTATCCAAATGTATGGCGATGTTGTTATGGGCGTTAGTGCGGATTCTGAAGAGGAGCACGATCCATTTGAGGCGATTCTCAGTGAAGTCAAAGCCAGCAAGGGTGTTCAATTTGATACGGAATTAGACGCAGAGGATTTGAAGAAAATTATTGCGCAATTCAAAGACTTGATTCGTAACAAAAAAGGAAAAGATTTTCCTCAAGACGCATTTGAGCAATTAGAGGGTGCTATTGGTGCTGTATTTGGGTCTTGGTATAATGAACGCGCAATTATTTATCGTCATAAGTACAACATTCCTTCAGAGTGGGGAACCGCTGTTAATGTTCAATCCATGGTTTTCGGTAATGCAGGTAATACCAGTGCAACTGGTGTTGCTTTTACGCGTAATCCTGCCAATGGTGAAAATGTTTTCTACGGTGAATATTTGATTAATGCTCAAGGTGAAGACGTTGTAGCAGGTATTCGTACACCGCATCCTATTGCACAATTATCTGAAGAAATGCCGCATGCATATGAAGCCTTGATGGATATTCGTAAAACTTTGGAAATGCATTTCAAAGATATGCAGGATTTTGAGTTTACGGTTGAAAATGAGCATTTGTACATGTTGCAGACTCGTAACGGTAAACGTACGGGTTTGGCGGCTATACGCATCGCTCTTGATATGGTTGACGAAGGCCTCATCGATAAGAAGACTGCCTTGTTGCGTATCCCGGCCGAATCGATTGCGAGTTTGTTGGTTCCTGTATTCGATCTCGATAGCAAAAAGCGTGCAAAATGCATTGCGACTGGTTTGCCAGCAGGTCCAGGAGCTGCTTGTGGAAAGATCGTATTTACGGCCGATAAAGCTGAAGAATCTGCTCAAAAAGGTGAAAAGGTTGTTCTTTGTCGTGCTGAAACATCTCCAGAAGATTTACGTGGAATGCTTGTTGCAGAAGGTATTTTGACAAGTCGTGGTGGCGTTAGCTCACATGCCGCTTTAGTTGCTCGCCAAATGGGTAAAGTCTGTGTTTGTGGTGCCGGAGATTTGACCATCGATTACGGAAAGAAAACCATTACACGTGATGGAATTACATTAAATGAGGGTGACTTTATTTCGATTGATGGAATCACAGGTGAAGTTTTTGAAGGCAAAATTGAAACTATGCCGTCCGAAGTAATGCAAGTGCTCAATAGTACCCTAAAGGCAGACGAAAGTAAAACTTATCGCCAATTTGATACAATTATGAAGTGGAGTGATGAATTTCGTCAATTGGGAATTCGTACCAATGCCGATACACCTAAACAGGCCGAATCTGCGTTCGCTTTTGGTGCAGAAGGTGTAGGTTTGTGCCGTACAGAACATATGTTTTTTGAAGGCAATCGTATCGATTCGATGCGCGAAATGATCTTGGCTGATAACGAAGTCGATCGTCGTAAGGCTTTGGATAAATTGCTTCCATTGCAACGTGAAGACTTTGTTGGTATCTTCAAGGCTATGAAAGGTCATCCGGTTATTATCCGTCTTTTGGATCCACCGTTACATGAATTCTTGCCACATGAAGAATCTGCAATTCAGGAATTGTCAAAAGTTATTAATTTATCTGTTGAGGAAATTAAACGTCGTTCAGCCAATTTATCTGAACAAAATCCAATGTTAGGACATCGTGGTTGTCGTTTGGGAATTTCTTATCCAGAAATTACTGAAATGCAAGCTACAGCTATCTTTGAAGCAGCAGCAGAGGTCTTGAATGCAGGAACTCCAGTCCATTTAGAAATTATGATTCCATTGGTTGGTTTTGTCAAAGAGCTCGAAAATCAAGTTCAATTGATTAAGGTTGTTAAAGAGAAAGTTTGTCAGCGTTATAATCGTGACATTCCTTGCATGATCGGTACGATGATTGAAAACCCAAGAGCTACTGTTCGTTCTGCTGAAATTGCAAAGGTTGCCGACTTCTTCAGTTTTGGTACGAATGACTTGACTCAGTTGACTTTGGGAATTAGCCGCGATGATATGGGTAAATTCTTTAACCATTACCTCAATCACGAAATCTTTACCCAGAATCCATTTGCGTCAATCGATGTTGATGGTGTTGGAGAATTAGTCAAGTTGACCGTCCAAAATGCCCGTTCTGTGAAACCTGAAATGGAATTGGGAATTTGTGGAGAACATGGCGGTGATCCACGCTCAGTCGAATTCTTCCATAATGTTGGATTGAATTATGTCAGCTGCTCGCCTAATCGTATTCCAATTGTTCGATTGGCTTGCGCTCAGGCAGCACT
>CAZOPT010000009.1:0-27401 GCA_964582055.1 uncultured Opitutales bacterium | reverse complement strand
AGATGGATCTTTTTTAAAATGTTACGAAGGATTGTTCACAGAATGTATCATAATCTTTCTTTAAAAATGTTTTCAAAATTTGAGCCATTTTTTCTGAACGTTCTGAAAGATTTAATAGATTATCATTTTCTAACTTTTTTATTTGTTTCAATTTTTCATCATCCAAATATGCCATTTGATAAATCAGTTGTGCAACAGGCATAGAAATAAAATTTATTTTGGAATTTTGGCCGAAGTATTCACCTATAAGTTCTTGCACACTTCCAGATAAATTAATCATGCCACATGTAGTATTTAAATGAGACGAAAGGTAGTGGTCAAATGCTTTTACAAAATCGATCCAACATTCATCCATATGTGTGACAAGTTCTTTAAGATTCTTACAAAAAGTGCTCATTTTGGTTCCAGAATTTGTTTTTCCGATCAACAAAGCTTCTAATAAATTTTTATCTTGGATTGCATTGTAATTTGTATTGAAGCAATCATCTGCTAAATTTCCATTTTTGGAATCTAAAACAGGATAGCACCATCCATTTGTATAGAAAAACGATAACACACTTAGCAAAAGCAAAAAACATTTCATGGTATTATTATTAGATCGGATGTTTTTTGAAAAATTGTACAAATTTTATTAAATTTTTTTTAATGATAGAATTTAGTATTTTAAAAATGAGTATTTTTGTAGTATTGATGCAGTTTAATGAAGTTTTTGAGTTTAAGTTTAATGAAAAATTTCTGTAAAATTTTTAAAAAGTGACGTTTTAGGTAAATGTATGAAAATGAATAAAATTACAAAAATCGGAATCTTATCCACATTTTTTGTTGGGTTAGGTATGAGTTATGGTGAGAATTTCTGTCCGAATTGTGGATTTAAATTGAGAGAGCCAGTACGTAAGGAATGCAAGGATATGCGTGGTAAAAAGTGTCGTGCTTATTGGTTAAGAATGCGCCAAGAAGGACGCCTTTTCCCGCCTAAATTCTGTAAAGGCAATGAAATGTACCGCAATTGTCATGGAGATCACTGCAATTTTAAACAAGATAAACGTCGTTGGGAGGATCCAAGAAAATGTTTGCCTGAAGCTTAAAAAAATATTTTGTTAACGTTTCATATTCTGCAATTATCGAGAAATAATTTTTTCGATTTTTGCATTTTTAATTTACGGTAGCTTATCTGTAATATGCATCGTAAACTTACCTGATCGATGCCAAATAGAATACTTTTGGCCGATTTGAAAAGTAGAGATGGTTTTTAGTTTTGTTCCACTTGTATTGATGGGTACGATAAATCCTCGTTGAAGTTGTTTATCAAGCGAAAAAGAAAGTAAGCGTTGTTTTAACTGTTCCAAATGTTTTTGTGATTGTTTGGCTTGATTGAAAAACGTTAATTTTAATTGTTTTGCAAGACGATTGGTTGTGTGCTGAGCCTGTTTAAGCGGCAGCAAGAAGGTAGGGGATTGTAAGCGTGTATGAGCTATGCGAATACGTTGATGTTTAGCCTGAAGAAATGTTTGAATTTTTTGGTAAAAAATCTGTTTTGTTTGAAGGAGTTGACGTGTGCAGTTAATATGGGTTTTTTCTGGATGTGCAAGTTTTAAACGTGTTTGTAACGCTTGGAGTTTTTGTTGTTTGTTTTGAAGATTCAAACGTGAATAGGTTTGTAGGTACAATTGTAATTGTAAAAGTTGTTGCGAATATTTAGAGTAATAGTGAGCGATCCATTCGGCTGCAGCGGTAGGGGTTTCTGCTCGTAAATCAGCTACAAAATCACATAACGTATAGTCAATTTCATGGCCGATGCCTGACAAGAGAGGTTTTTTACGTTTTGCTAAAGTACGAATGAGTTTTTCGTCATTAAAGCAGTTTAAATCTTCAAAACTACCACCACCTCGGATCATTACAATAGCTTCTATCGAAGGATTTCCTTCTAAAGTACGAAAGGCTTTTGCGATATCTGAAGGAGCACGATCCCCTTGTACAAGTACGGGAACCAATGTAATACATCCTTTCCAATTTTTGCGTTGTAAAATTTTAATAAAATCATGAAAAGCTGCACTATTCGCAGCTGTTATGAGTCCAATATGTTTGGGAAGTTTTGGAAAGATTTGTTTTTTGTCAGCATCAAATAGGCCTTCTGCTTTAAGTTTTTGCTTCAATTGTTCGAAAGCTTGTTGAAGTTTGCCGATGCCCAAAGGATGAACGGTGCGTGCAATAATTTGGTAGCGACCGGAGGCAATGTAAAGATCCAAGCGACCTTCTACGATAATGGAGCTCCCTTCATGCAAATTTAAATGTTGGATTTTGAGTATTGTATCACGAAAAATAACGACCGGAATTTGACTAGTAGCATCTTTTAGCGTAAAGTAAGTAATTCCATTGGATGTTTTTAAATTGGAAATTTCTCCATAAACAGCTACGAAAGGAAAACTATCTTTAATAAGTTGACGTAGGCATTGTGAAACTTCTTGAACGGAAAGAAGGCCTTTAACATGAGGTGTTAACATGGTGTTTTATCCAGTTTTTTGAAATAATAATATGCCTTACGTGTTAAGAAAATGCCGACTAGAAGAATACAGAAAATCGTTAATCCCCATTCACCTGTTTTGATAGCTTGGCCGCCGCAAACAAATCCACAAGCCCAAAGAAATTGTATAATCCAGCTTAGCCCCAAATAATGCCAAAAGCGAATATCTGGCAAGGTAGCAAGGATGTAGCATTGTGCAGAATAGGGCAAATGTGGAATCAGTTGAATTAAAAAGACCCATTTGAAGCTGCTCAAATCACTTCGTTTTTTGATTTCAGGAATGCCTTTTTTACGAAAAATGATTCTAAAAATAACCTTATTGATACATTTGCGGTAGAAAAAATAGGAAAAAACAAGATTAAATCCGATACAAAGGAAGCAGAATGTTAATCCAATACGGATCCCCCAAATAGCTCCTGCTAAAATAAAAAACGGACTAATTGGGATTCCAAATGTTGGAAAAAACAACATACCTACTAATAATAGTAAAGCATGTTTTAAAATAAATCCATAAAACTCAGATAGCCAAAATTTAAAAACATCACCAACATCTGTTGTTCTTAGGAGGTAAATAATAACGAAGACTTGGACTAAAAGAAGCAGAGACCAAAAAGCTGCAAGGCCAACAAAACTTCCTCGTGTTCTTTGAGAACGGTTGGCCTTTTTCATAAGCTTTTAGATCGACCACGTGCGTTTCCGGTGTCTCGTCGACTTAGAACGCTTGCGGCGTTTGTGCTTATTCATTTTTAAAATACGTTTCTTTTTGAGGTTTCCCATAATAAATTCTTCCACATATAAAAGACCGTAATTTTTCAAAGAAGTAAAGCTTATTGTTTAAAAATTTTTAGCTGTAGTTTTTCTCAAACCTGCCGTTTTATAAAAACATGGCAGTACGATTAGAGAATTTGGTTCAGATGGCGATGCAGGAACGGGCTTCCGATATTCATTTGCGTTTTGAAGAAAAACCGATTTTTCGTATTGATGGAACGATACGCATTTTGGAGATGCCAGCATTATCAAAAGAAGATTTGGAAGTATATGTGAAGGCATTAGTACCGGAACGATTGTTCACAAGTCTTAAAGTGACTAAAGAGTTAGATTTTGCTTATGAGCCTGAGATTGAAGGCGAAAAAGTACGTTTACGTGCGAATGTTTTTTTTGCTCAAGATAATTATGGAATTGTACTGCGACTTGTTCAAGAAAGGCCATTTCAATTGGATGAATTAGGTTTTCCAACTTATTCCTTACAAAAAATAAAGGAATTGTTGCATTCTCCAAGAGGATTATTACTTGTTGTAGGGCCAACAGGATCTGGAAAGTCTACAACGTTAGCGGCAATGATCGATTATATTAATGGAACCTGCAATAAGCATATTATTACGATTGAAGATCCTATTGAGTACATTTATCAACGGAAACATTGTATTATAACGCAACGAGAATTAGGTCGAGACACAGCTTCTTTTCAGAAGGCTTTAGCGGGTGCATTACGGCAAGATCCGGACGTTATCCTTGTTGGAGAGATGCGTGATTTGGCAACTATAGAGGCAGCTGTTTCTGCTGCAGAAACAGGACATTTGGTATTGTCAACACTGCATACAACTGGTTCTTCACGTACCGTTGACCGTATCATTGATGCTTTCCCAGAAGGCAGTAAAGAGCTTGTTCGTACTCAATTGGCTTCGAATTTGATTGGTGTTATTTCCCAAGTTCTTTGTAAGAAAAAAGAAGGAATGGGGCGTTTACCCGCTTTTGAGATTATGATGCATTCAGATTCTGTTGCCAATTTAATCCGTGAAAACAAGGTCTTTCGTATACAAACAGAATTAGAAACCAATCAACGTTTGGGTATGTTACCTTTAGATAAGCATTTATTTCAACTTTGGCAGGAAGAAAAAATTACGCAAGAAGAGGCTTTGTCAAAGGCTTTGCTTACTAAAGAATTGGAAGCTCGGATGCAAACAAATCCCTTAAAGAAGAAAGGCTTATTTTCTTTTTGATTTTTCTCTAAAAATGCATTTTTTTAGAAAGTATGGAAAAAGAAGCTAATTGTGAGGACAAGAAAGCCGTAAGTGCAACTGAAGCAGTTATTCAGAAAAAGTTCTTAGATGAACGTAAAGTTTTTTTGTGGGGCGAAGTTAATGATGAGTCTGCTAAAGATGTAACAGAAAAATTAATTTATTTGGAGTTGAAAGATCCAGGTAAACCGATTTCTTTCTATATCAATACTCCTGGTGGATCGATTACAGCTGGTATGGCAATTTACGATACGATGCAATTAATCCAATCACCTATTTCCGTAATTGTTACAGGTTTAGCAGCTAGTATGGGCTCTATTTTGCTTAGTGGTGCTCGCAAAGGTTATCGTTATCTTTTTCCGCATGCGCGTGTTTTGATCCATCAACCGCTAATTATGGGCCAAATTGAGGCTTCTGCAGTAGATATTCACATTCAAGCGCAAGAAATGGAAAAATCACGTGCCGAATTAAATCAGATTTTAGCGAATGCTTCGGGACAAAGTCTCGAAAAGATTACACGTGATACCGACCGAGATTTCTATTTAAATGCTGAAGAAGCGGTTGCTTATGGTTTGGCTGATCACATCATTACACAAGGACTCAAGTAATGTTTGTTGATGAAGTAGAAGTCATCTGGAAGGCTGGTGATGGTGGCGATGGTTGTCGTAGTTTTCGCAGAGAGAAATTTATTCCTAAAGGCGGACCGGATGGTGGTGATGGTGGAAAAGGTGGTGATATCATTTTAGAATGTTCACCTCATGTAAATGATTTGCAAGATTTTAAATATAAACCCCATGCGCGTGCTCAAAATGGTCAAAATGGCATGGGGTCAGATTGTTACGGAAAAGGTGGAGCAGATTGTACGCTTTTAGTTCCTCCCGGTACTGTTATAATGGATGTGTTTACAGGGAAAATTATTGCGGAAATTTTAAAAGTAGGTTCTCGTACGGTTATCTTAAAAGGAGGTCGCGGTGGTCTTGGAAATTTGCATTTTAAGTCTGCAACCAATCAAACCCCTATGCAAGCAACACCGGGGCAACCGGGTGAAGAAGGCCGTTTTAAGCTAATTTTAAAAACAATAGCAGATATTGGTTTAGTGGGATTTCCTAATGCCGGAAAGTCATCTTTAATCCGTTGTTTTACTCATGCGCAACCTAAAGTTGCTAATTATCCATTTACAACTTTGCACCCAAGTGTTGGCGTCTTAACCGATAATCATCGACATTTGTTTCTAGCGGATATTCCCGGACTTATTGAAGGTGCAAGTCAAAACAAGGGGCTTGGGTACCGTTTTCTGCGTCATATTGAACGTTGCCAAGCCCTGTTGTATGTTATTGATATGGCCGGAAGTGATGCACGTGAACCTTGGAAAGATTACGAAATTTTGCGACAAGAACTTCATAATTATGGTCCTCATTTAACCGAAAAGCCTTACGTAATTGTTGCTAATAAAAGCGATTTGCCTGAATTTGCTGAAAATATTAAAATTTTCCGTAAAAAGCATAAAACGGTGCCTGTTTTTGAGATTTCTTGCACAAGTGGAGAGGGGTTGTCAGAATTAAGAACTTATTTATTTCAGCAATTTGTTCCTGAGTTGCCACCAGAGCCTGAAGTAGAAACGGATGTGGAATTAGCTAGTGAGTGATAGTTTGTTTTTATCGGCTGGATTTAATCGTTACCAATTAGGGTTGGCTCGCAATGATAAATGGCTTTGTTGCCAAGAACAAGAAGGTAATTTGTCGGATGATTTATATAAGGCTTTAAACCCTTGTTTAGAGCTCTGTAAATTCGAACAACTTTCTGTTTTTTTGCTGAATGGTCCGGGTTCAACTTTAGGTGTTCGTGCTTTATGTGCCTTTCTGCGTACTTGTCTAGCATTAGGTAAATTACAGCTTAGTCAGATTTTTACGTGTGATCAGTTACATTTTGTCCGTGCTTACTTAGTTCAAAAACAACCTGATAGTGAACCTATTATTTGTGCCCGAGTCAACTTAACAACGACTTTGTGCTTGGGGGCTGAATGGACTATACATGAAGCTTCTGAAATAGAAAAAGCGACTGCTGTTTGGTTGCCACATCCCTGTTTACCTAAAAACTATCCTTTATTTGAGTTTTCTGTGCAAGATTGCTTGCCTTTGTTAACGAAAACACTTCCTTGGCAGCAAGGTCTTTTGCCAGAAGTTTTTGTTGTTTAAGATGAGAATTAAAATATCGTTAGAAGTTGCTTAATCTTTTTATTTGCAAGCTTACAAAAATCAAAATAAAAATTTAATTAATTTGCGGCCAAAATCCAACAATCCATTTTGGTACCTGGAGAGGGGGTCGAACCCTCACTCTCGTGAAAGAACTGGATTTTGAGTCCAGCGCGTCTGCCAATTCCGCCATCCAGGCAACATTTTATTAAAAACTGAAACCTATAAAAATGGAACTTGAGCTTCTTGGCAAGCCCTTTTTCACTAAAAATTATTTTTTTGATTTTAGAGAGTATGAGTTTGTAGAATTTAATTAGAAATTTAGTAAAAAAATGACATAAAATAAGCGCTTAAATATTGACAAGCTGATTTTGGAATAGTTTCATGAATTAGTTTATGGAAGGTGGGATAGACAATCAAATAGGCCTTAAGACTAAATTTTCGAAACGGCAACGGCAACGGCAATGCATTGTAGAATGCCTTTACATGTGGGAAATGCAGCGGGATTTGTCAGTGGAAGAGGTGTTTGCTGTTTATTGCGAGGAAAAACATGAGGAAGTAGAAGAAGAGATTTTGCAGGCTGATTTTGTTTTAAACTGTTTAAAGGGTGTTTCAAATTACGTTGATGTTTTAGATGAAAAGATTCGTAATTGTGCAAAAAATTGGTCTTTTTCACGCATAGCTAAAATGGATTTGGCAATTTTACGTTTAGCCATTTACGAACTTTTTTTTGTAAAAACACCCGCTCCAGTCGTCATTAATGAAGCAATAGAGTTGAGCAAAATTTACTCTTCAGATGATGCGAAACGTTTTATTAATGGTATTTTAGATTATTTGTCGAAGGAAACTATAAAATGATTTTTAATATTTTTAAGTGCTTTAAAGATGGTTTGGTTAAGACAAAAAAGCAGTTATTTTCTGGTTTAGTAAGCATTTTTTCAAAAACTTTAATTTCAGAAGAAGATTGGGAGCGTTTTGAAGCTAGCTTATACAGTGCTGATTTCGGTCCTGTTGTTGTTGAAGAAATTTTAAAACGCATGCGTCAGATTTCAAAAGATCAAAAATTAGATGGTGCTGAAACGTTAAGGCAGGTTTTAAAAGATCTTTTGCAAGGTTCTGAAGGGCGTTTAGAAGACTTGGAGAAGGGTTTGCAGGTCGTTTTATTGTTGGGGATTAATGGTGTTGGGAAAACCACGACAGCTGCTAAATTGGGCTATAATTGGAAAAATGTTGGTGATAAAGTTTTGTTAGGTTCTTGTGATACCTTTCGTGCTGCAGCAGATCAACAATTAAAAATTTGGGCCAATCGCTTAGAATTGGATTGTGTGGGCAGTCATCAAGGGGCTGATGCTGCAGCTGTTGCCTACGATGTTTGTCAGGCTGGTAGGCATCGGGAGTGTCGTTGGGTTTTATTGGATACGGCAGGTCGTTTGCATAATAAGATAGGCTTGATGGAAGAATTAAAGAAAATGGTTCGTGTTTTAAAAAAGTGTGGCGAACAATTTCCTCAGCATCGCTGGTTGGTTATTGATGGATCTTTAGGTACGAATTCGATTGAGCAAGCAAAACTTTTTCATGAAGCGGTTGGATTAACCGGTCTTATTGTAACTAAATTAGATGGTTCTAGTAAAGGTGGAGCGCTTGTGGGTATTTATAATGCTTTAAACGTTCCGATTTATTATATTGGTTTAGGGGAATCTCCGGAAGACTTACAAGCATTTTCCATAAATGCTTATGTGGATGCCATTGTTGGCGAACGCAAAGTAGAAGTATAAATGATTTTTTTTGGTATAGGTATTGGTGTCTTAGGTACTTGGCTGTTTTTTAGAAACCGTTTAGAGTGTGCCCGTAAATACGACCAAGAGCATGAAATGGCCATTCGTTGGCAGGCAGAATTAGCTGCAGAACGTGTTATTACACAGAATTATCGGCAGCAGTTGGAAGGTTTAGAAGAGCGTTTGTCGCACCAATTTAAGGCTGTTTCTCTCGAATTGTTTAAAGAAAATGCTCAAGCTTTTGTACAATTAGCGGAACAAGGTGTTAAACAATATAGTACAGAAGCAAAAGATGCCTTAAGTAATCAACGGATCATTTTAGAAAAAATGATGGAGCCGTTAAAGGTGGATTTGGAGCGTTTTACGGAAAAAGTAGAACAATTAGAGCGTGGACGTCAACAGACTGATATTACATTTAAAGAGCAGTTACAGCAACTTACTCAAGTACAGGTAAAGTTGGAAAATAAGACAGATTTATTGACGCATGCGTTTTGTAATCCTAATCAAAGAGGGCGTTGGGGAGAACTGCAATTACGTCGTGTTGTGGAAGTAGCAGGTATGTTGGAATACGTTGATTTTAATGTGCAGGTTTCAGTACAAGAAGGAGCCTTTCGTCCGGATATGGTTATTCGTTTGCCCAATGATCGTTGCGTTATTGTAGATGCTAAAACACCACAATTAGAAGATTATTTAGTAGCCTTACAAGAACAAAAGGATGAAGTAACTCAACAGAAAATTCTTAAAAATGCCTGTCTAAGAATTCGTGAGCTTGTTACGAAATTAAGTGCTAAGAATTATGGGGCACAATTTGAGCATTCTGCAGATTTTGTTGTTTTATTTTTTCCGGGTGAATGGATATTTAGTCACGCATTGCAAGCAGATAGTGAGTTGATTGAGTATGCTTGCAGGCACAATGTTGTCTTTGCGACACCGACAACACTTATTGCTTTATTGAAGGCGATCCATTATGGTTGGCGTCAAAATAAAATGCTTGAGGAGGTTAAGGCCGTTGAGCGGTTAGGTAGTGAGTTATATGAACGAATGGTTAATTTTGTGGCTTATTTTCAAGATTTGCGAAAAAATTTAGAAAAAACGGTTGAAAGTTTTAATCAGGTCTTAGGTTCTTTGGAAGCGCGTATGTTGCCTGCAGCACGTAAATTAAATGCTTTTTCTAAGAAAAATTTAGAATTACAATTCCCGGAAGCTTTGGAAATTACCTTAAAAGAAAGTAATAAGGGTTTAAAAATCAAGAGAAGTTTTGAAGAAAATCTTGAGAAATAACACTTTTCTTTAAAGTTTTGAAAGAAAGCACCGTTTTTATTTATTAAAGTCTTGCTTGTTAGAAACAAAATAGGCATGATAACAAGACTTGAAGAATTATGCAAACAAAGTTGGATATACATGATTTTTGGGTGAATCAGACAAAGGGTTCTAAGCAAGCTGTTTGGTTACGAAGTCATGTTCGTTTATCAAGAAATCTTAATGGATTTCCTTTTTCAGATCAAGCAACGTCAGAGCAGAAAAATAAGATAACTGATCAGATACAAGAAGCGATACAAGTTTTGCCCACATTTTTGAAGGATTTTGTAAGTTTTGATTGGAGTAAGTGTTCTGAACATGAAAGATCGCTTTTGAAAATGCTTTGTTGTTTGCAGAATCCATGCGATGAAACGCGGATTTGGTTAAATCGCAAAGAACAGTATTGGTGTGTAAGTAATGATGGAGATCATCTGCGTTTGCATGTATGTACACAATTGTGGAATTTAAAGCGTATTTGGAAAAAGTTGGATGTATTAGATTCGCAATTGGAATCTTTACTTTTGTATACTTTTGATCCTAAAATGGGATATGCAACCTGCGAACCTGAAACTTATGGTAATGGATTAGCCATAATGGTAACTGCACATTTACCTGGAATAGGTTTTGTTCAAAAAACTCCGCAGGTTACAGAGGCTTTAAATGAAATGGCTTTGGGCATAACAGCTCAACAGATGGTTAATTCCAAGCCTTTAGGTCATTTGTTTTTGATTACCAATAAAACCGCTTTGGGTTGTAGTGAATCGGAATTGTTGGATCATGTGGATCAACAAATGCGTTATTTGGTTAAAGTGGAAATGCGTACGCGGTATGAAATTTTTCAGCAAAATACAAGTTTTTTAAAAGATAGTATCGGACGTTCCTTGGGATTGTTGAAAAATTGTTTTGAGTTAAATTTTGAGGAGTCAATGAATTTGTTATCTTTGGTACGGATGGCTATAGATTTGAAACTTATTAATGGCGTAAAGCCAGAAAGTTTAAATGCACTTTGGAATATGATGCCCTCAATGAGTCTCAAAGAATTTTGTCTAAATAATTGTTTGATAAAAGATGAAAATTGTGTACGTGCCGATGTTGTACGATCTTTTTTCTCAAAAATTTCAAATTTATCCTTAAAAAAAGGGTTAAAGGAGGTGTCTTATGCTTCATAATTTAACTCCAAAAGCGCAACAAGTATTTGTTTTAGCAAAGAAGGTTGTTTTAGATTTAAAGCAAAAGTGTTTAGGTACAGATCATTTACTGTTAGGCTTGCTTGAACTTAGACAAGGAATTGCAGTGCGTGTTTTAGAACGTTTAGGTCTTGATATCGAAACAGTTCATGATGCATTAAAACAACATATTGCTTCAGAAAAGAATAAGACTGAAGGTTTTGTTCAAGGAGAGGTGAGTGGAGAAATCATTTTAACTCCGCGTGTGCATAAAGTTCTTACATTAGCAGAGCAAAAAGCAAAAGAATTACGTCATGCTTATATTGGAACCGAACATTTGCTTCTCGGTTTACTTGCAGAAGGTAAGGGTTTGGGAGCAAAGATTTTAAAAACGCTCGATATTAATCCACAGGAATGTTGTCAAGAAATTTTGTCAGAATTGATTCCAGGTGATAACGATGATGAGGATGATATGGACTTTTATGATGATGAAGAAGTATTTTCAGATGACGAAAATTTTTCAGAAGATCCTTTTAGTTCAAGTCGTGGGGAGAATTCTGTACAAATTTTAAAGAATTTTGGTACTAATTTAACCTTAAAAGCGCAAAAAAATGAACTCGATCCTGTTATTGGTCGTGAAAGAGAAATTGAGCGTTTAATTCAAATTTTATGTCGTCGGACTAAGAATAATCCTGTGCTTATTGGTGAAGCTGGTGTTGGAAAAACAGCAGTGGTTGAAGGATTAGCGCAACGTATCATTAATGGAAAAGTGCCTGATTTGTTGTTAGGAAAGTGTATTTTTAGTCTGGATTTAGCCTTATTACTTTCTGGGACTAAGTATCGTGGTCAATTTGAGGAACGTTTAAAGCATTTGATGGAAGAACTAAGAGATTCTAATATTATTTTATTTTTAGATGAATTGCATACGATTGTTGGTGCTGGATCAGCTGAGGGTTCCATGGATGCTTCCAATATTTTGAAACCTGCATTAGCTCGTGGACAAATTCAGTGTATTGGTGCTACAACTTTGAGCGAATATCGTAAGCATATTGAAAAAGATACAGCTCTTAATCGGCGTTTTCAGTCGATTTTGGTAGAGCAGCCTTCATCTTCGGAAACATTGAAAATTTTGGAAGGTTTAAAGTTTCGTTATGAGGAATTTCATAGTGTACATTATTCAGAATCTATTTTGAAACAATCCGTTGGTCTAACACAACGCTATATTACTGATCGCTGTTTCCCTGATAAGGCCATCGATTTATTGGATGAAGCAGGAGCACGTACACGTATTTTGGGAATGGATGAAGTGCCTTCTACAGCTTCGTTGGACAAAGCTATTTTAGCGGCAAAAGATAAGAAAACAGCAGCTATTTATGCTCAACAATTTGAAGAGGCGGCACGTTGGAGGGATGAAGAACGGGCTTTGATGAATGAACGTGACGATCTTGTTCAATCTTGGCGTAAACAAAGTCGTAATCAACGCGTTCCTGTTAAAGAAGAGACTTTGCAGCGTATTATTTTTGATTGGACAGGTGTACCTTTGGAACGAATGGGAGCGAAAGAGACTCAACGTTATTTAAATTTAGACAAAATTCTTTCAAAGGAAGTTATTGGACAACCAGAAGCCGTACAAGTTGTTGCACGTGCTTTAAAGCGTTCTCGAGTGGATTTGAAGGATCCTCGTAGGCCCATTGGTTCGTTCTTATTTTTAGGTCCGACAGGTGTAGGGAAAACCCATTTGGTTAAAGTCTTGGCGGAACAAATTTATGGTAGCCGTGATGCTGTTGTTCAAATTGATATGTCCGAATATATGGAAAAGCATGCTATTTCGCGTTTGATTGGTTCGCCTCCAGGCTATATCGGACACGAAGAGGGAGGGCAATTGACTGAAATTATTCGTCGTAAGCCTTATGCGCTTGTTCTTTTTGATGAAATAGAAAAAGCTCATCCAGATGTTATTCAGATCTTACTGCAAGTTTTGGAAGAAGGGCGTTTAACCGATAGTTTAGGTCGTGTGGTTGATTTTAAAAATACGATCATTATCATGACTTCTAATGTGGGAGCACAAGAATTACAGCGTTCTGTTGGGCTAGGTTTCGGTATTACTTCTGCAGAAATGGCTTTTGAACAGCTGAAGGCTAATGTTCAGTCGGCTATGAAAAATGCTTTTTCGCCAGAATTTCTCAATCGTATCAATGACATTGTTATCTTCCGATCTTTGGATCGCGAACATATGCAAAAGATTGTTGATTTAGAATTAAAGGCAGTTAGCCAAAGATTGCAGAAACATAGCATTCGCTTGCATTTGGGAGAAAATGCTAAGCAGTTCTTAATCCATAAAGGATTTGATGTCAAATTGGGTGCGCGTCCACTTAAACGTGCAATTGAACGTTATGTAGAAGATTTGTTGGCGGACGCATTATTAGCTAAAAAAATAAAATCAGGTCAGAAGATTAATTTGGAAGTGGATAAAAAACATGAGGGATTAGTGTTGAAAAAAATTTCGAAATTATGTACGATTTATTAATATAATAAAGTGGATATTAAGGAACAGGTTAATGGTTGGTTAATAAGCTTGGGAAATCGTTCAGGAAAACATTTCCGTTTGATTGACGGTGCATTTGCTGCCAAAGATGAAAATGGACAAGAATATGTTATTGAAATTCCTGAAGGTTCAGAACAACTTTATTTTTGTGCTCCCATTGCAACTTTAAATGATGGCAATGAAAAAACGTCAGATTTTGAATGTTTGATGAAGTGGAATTTATATGGTCTTAAGACGTTTGGTGGAACCTTAAGTTATGAAGAATCTACAAATCGTATAATTTTTCATTACATTGTACGAGTAAATGCTTTAGATGAAAATAGTTTTTTTGATACCTTTAATCGTTTCATTGCGATGGTACGTGATGTTCAGAAAATGTGGTTAGAGTATTCTCAAACGAAGGTAAATACGAGTCAGCAGGTAGAAGATTTTAATATGATGATGCGGGTATAAAAATGCATTTTAAATTATTTAATACAGAGTCGAGGAATTATCAAGTTTTAGAGTGTTCCAAAGGAAAGCCTTTTGGAGTTTATTGTTGTGGTCCTACGGTTTATGGTCCTGCGCATATTGGTAATTTCAGAACTTATGTTGTGCAAGACAGTATTTTGCGTCTTTTGAAATTGTTAGGAGTTGAAACTTG
The DNA here is from genome assembly GCA_964582055.1 of uncultured Opitutales bacterium. Lineage (GTDB taxonomy): Bacteria > Verrucomicrobiota > Verrucomicrobiia > Opitutales > UBA9783 > JBKSMP01. The sequence goes on along the minus strand of CAZOPT010000009.1, from coordinate 13,242 downwards.
TTATGTACGCAATTTAACGGATGTTGATGATAAAACGATTCGTGGAGCAGCAGAACAAAATCAAGCACTTAAGGATTATACACAACATTGGATTGAAGTGTTTGAGCGTGATTGCCAACGTCTGAATTTATTAAAACCTAACGTAGAACCACGTGCAACAGAAACCATTGCTGCACAACAAAGCTTGATTCAATTGCTAATCGATAAAGGATATGCTTATACGCGTGGTGGGTCTGTTTACTTTCGTATTGCTTCTTTTGAAAATTACGGAAGATTATCGCATTTAGAAACACGATCTTTGCAAACACAAAGTCAAAATAGCGCTGGGGAGTCTAATGATGCCGATGAATATGATCGTGAACAAGTAGGTGATTTTGTCCTTTGGAAGGCACATAAGCCTGAGGATGGGGCAGTATTTTGGGATAGTCCTTGGGGAAAAGGACGTCCGGGTTGGCATATCGAATGTAGTGCAATGTCCTATCTTTATTTAGGGCAAACTGTTGATTTACATACAGGTGGAGTCGATTTATGTTTTCCACATCATGAGAATGAAATTGCACAATCAGAAGCGGCTTATGGAGGACCTTTTGTACGTCATTGGTTACATATTGCGCATTTGAAAGTGGATGGACAAAAGATGTCAAAGCGCTTAGGGAATTTACATACTTTGGATTCTCTCCAAGGAAAACAGTATACGGCTGATGTGGTTCGTTATGCATTGTCGGCAGGCCATTACCGGCAAGCACTCAATTTTACGTTCGAATTGCTGAATGCTGCTCAGAGTGCTTTGCAAAAAATTCGTAATTATTCAGAGCAATTGCTGGCAAGCGCACATATGGATTTGCAGTCTTTTCAAGCTATTTACAATACGATTACTTTACCGGAAAAATGTATTTTTTTAAAAGATTTCTTTGAAAGTTTATGTGAAGATTTAAATGTTCCTAAAGCTTTAGGTTGCTTGTTTATTTTTATGAATCATGCCAAACCTGAAGATGTGAATCCAAAGGAGCAATTGATAAAGGAATGGGCTGCTTGTTTGTTTGCTTTGGGAATCGTTTTGCAAGAGAAAAAGAGCTTAGAAATCCCTGAAAGCATTCGAGAAGTAGCTGAACAACGATGGCTTGCGAAAAAAGAACGTAATTTTCAGGAAGCTGACCGTTTACGAAAAACTTTAGAGGAATTTGGTTGGAAAATTCTAGACCAAAAGGATGCTTACCAAATTTTGCCTTTAGATAAGTAGAAATTTTGTTTATTGTATAATAATGTTGTGCAATGAATAAAAATTTTTGAAGTAGATTTTTTTATAAAAAGTTTATTCTTATAGATTCAATTAAAAATAGGGGTGTTGTTCGGACTGAAAGGAACGTAAAAGTTTATAAAATTATGCCTCTTGTCTATTTAGGTGGGTTCTCTTGGTAAAACTTTTGTTGTCCTTTCGAAAAGGCATAACAGCCATCTTACTCCGGAGATCCCGTAATTTGTATTCTCAGGATAATTTTATAAACTAAAATTTGCGATCCAATAAGTTCGCACCCCAATGATCTATTCAAAAATCTTTAAAAATTTTTGCAATAAAAAAAGCCGATTTTATCGGCCTTTTTTATGTTGTAAATAGATGTTTACTTTTTATTATCCTCAAGTTTTTTATTGTCTTCGTGAGAAGTTGCTTTGTTAACTTTTACTAATTCAACTTCAAAAATGAGACGTGAGCCTGCAGGAATGCTTGGAATATCATATTCTCCATAAGCCAAATTATCGGGAATGTAGAGCACAATTTTACCACCTTGACCAATGAGTTGCAAGCCTTCTTTGATACCTGCAACAACACCATTTAACGGGAAAGCAATAGCTTTTTCTTTAGATTCGTCAAAAATTTTACCGTCAATTGTCTTACCGGTGTAGAGAATTTCTACCGTATCTGCTTCTGTAGCTTTTACATTTACATCACCTTCTGAGATGATTTCGTAGCTTAAACCCGATGTGGTTGTTTTTATTTTAGTATTCTTTTTTAACAAAGCTTGCATGAACTCATCGCCAGCTTTTCTATTTTTTTCTGCAATTATTTTCATTTGTTCTTGATGGATTTTTTCATAAGCAGCAGCTTTTTGCTGAAGGAATTTTTGCATATTTTCAACCTGCTCGCCTAACTTTTGTGGTGCCTCTTTGCCTTCTGCAGCAGCTTTTGCGCCTTTCATAAAATTTTCAATTCCTTTAGCATCGAGTCCTAAATTACGAACCCCACTTTGCATGAAAGTAATCCAACCATAGGTTTCCAAAAACGACGCTTGTTCTGCTTCCGTATAAACTTTTTCTGTTTCTTTTGGTGCAGCAACTTCCTGAATGGGAGCTGCTTGTTGTGTTGTGTTTACTGCAGTATCCACTGCTTTTTCAACTTCGGCATTCATAATTTGTGTGCCTAACATAATAGAGGTTCCTATACTTAATTGCTTAATTAGCTTCATGTAAAAATTATCTATAAATTTTGTTCTTACGTCAATTCAATTTTGACTAATTTTTTAAGATTTAAGTAGGGTAGGGGACAGCGAAATAAGAACCATATTTTACTTGAAAAATAAATGTTTTTGGTGTAAATTTTTGTTATGGATGTGAAAACTTTGTGGGATGATACTACGGCAGTAAATGCGGAAAATATTTTGTATGGGGAAGTGACTCAGCAAGCCTTACAATGTTCTCGTATCGGTGCGCCAAAAGTCCCTCAAGAATTTTTAAGAATAATGGCCTTAGTGAAATACGCTTGTGCCAAGGCTAATGGTTTTTTAAACTGTATTTCTCAAGAAAAAGCTAAGATAATACAAACAATAGCTTTAGAGGTTTATGAAGGTAAGTGGGATGAAAGCTTTCCTTTAGAAATTTTTCAATCAGGAGGTTGTACGCCAACTCATATGAATTTAAATGAAGTGATTGCTGGGATTGCAAGCAAGCATAAGGCTATATATATTCATCCTAATGATGATTGTAATTATGGCCAATCAACCAACGATGTTATTCCAACGACATTGAATATTGCAATTCGTGAAAGCGTAAAGCAAGGACTTTTACCCGAATTAGAGGCTTGTAAAAAGGTTTTAGAAAAAAAAGAAAATACTTGGAATGAAGTTGCTATTTTAGGGCGTACGCATACGATGGATGCAGTTCCAATGACTTTAGGGCAAATTTTTTCTGGTTATTGTCGACAATTAGAAAAGAATATCGAAAGTATTGAACGTAATTTAGGGCGTTTTTTAGAATTGCCAATAGGAGGTACAGCTGTCGGAAATGGTTTAAATAGTCATCCTGATTTTGGATTGCAAGTCATACAAGTGTTAAATCAAGAATTACAGGAGAATTATATTCCTTCAAAAAATCGTTTTGAACAACAATCTTCACGGGACGATTATGTATTTTTTGCAGGTTTATTGGATACTTTAGCAGTTACATTGATAAAAATTGCCAATGACATTCGTTGGTATGGTTCTGGACCAGCCGGAGGTCTTAATGAACTTATTTTGCAGAAAACGCATGCTGGATCTTCTTGTATGCCTGGGAAAGTTAATCCTGTTGTTTGCGAAACTCTTTTACAAGCTTGTATTTATGTGCAAAGCCATTGTGATAGTATTCGACGTTGCGCGGTTATCGGTGGGCAGTTTCAGCTTAATACGACCTCTATGTTGATTATTTATGCTGTTTTAGATAGTATTCGTACACTTGCTAAAGCTCTTAACTTGTTTACAAAATTTGTGTTGGAAGGTCTTCAAGTAAATTACACTAAAATTAAACAACACCTTACGGCTTCGTGTGCACACCTAACAGCTTTAGTGCCACTTATTGGATATGATCTTGCTGCTGAAATTGTGCAGAAAGCAAGGATAGATAAATCGAATTTACTAGAATTTATAAAAGAAAAACGTCCAAATTTAACTGAAGAAACGATAAAAAAAGTTTTAGATTTGCTACAATAAGTCTTTAATCTTTTGGCAAATAACGAGCGAGGGTTTTACTAAGAACTTCAAAGTTTTTTGGCAAAGATACTTCTAGTTTTATGGGTTTATCATTAAAAGTAAAGTAGACTTCTGTAAGCGCTAAATGAAGACCTTCTGTAATAGGTTTTGAAGACGGATTTTTGATGTTTTGCTTTAATTGCTCTAGATAAACAAGACGATTATTGGTTGTCCAAAGCGTATCTCCCAAGATGTCAAAATAAGAAAAATGCGAATGTATTTGTAATTGTTGAATGCGCAAATAATGTGTAGAGCACTTAAATAAATGATAAGAACCTAAGGTTTGGATTTTTTGAAACCTTGTTGTAGCTTTTTTCCCTTTCTTTAAGGATGGGTATGATCGTTGTTTTTGATCGTCCCATGCAATTGACAAGTCGCAGGTCCATTCATTAGGACAAGGTTTATGTGGAATTCCCCAGGCATAAAAAGTAAACGTAAAACCATCAGAACCGTATAAATTTTTTAATAAATTACGTGCTTCTAGTGTTTTTGCTAGAAGAATAGGACCTGCAATTTCCGTGTCCAATCTGTAAACGAAAGAAAACTTAACACCTGCTTGTTTAAGAAATTGCGTTGTTTCTATTGCCGACTTACCTGCCGGCTTATGGCAAGCAATCCAGTCGTTTGTTTCGGCGATAATGTCTTTACCCTTCCATGTTGAGGGAAGAATCGAATTCGTAGTTTGTGTAAACATCTTTAACGTCGTCCGATTCTTCTAAGCGTTCAACAAGTTTGAGTAACTTAGTTGCTAACTCAGCATCGTTAACGGGAATTGTTGTTACAGGTAAATAAACAAGTTCAGAAGAATCAGGTTCAATATGTGCTTCTTCAAAGGCCTTTGAAACATTATAAAAATCTGCGACTGAACTCAAAACCTCAAAATGATCGTCTTCCGTTACAACATCTTCGGCGCCGGCTTCTAACGCAACCTCAAGTAATTTATCTTCATCAATTTTCTCTTTTGAAATAAGAAATTGGCCTTTGCGTTGAAAGGTAAAACCTAAGGCACCAGAATTGGCCAAGTTACCCCCACATTTTGAAAATGCACTACGAACATCAGAAACAGCGCGATTCTTATTGTCTGTCGTTACTTCAACGATGAACCCAACACCACCTGGACCATAACCTTCATAAATGAGCTCCTCAATTTGCATTCCTGGAAGCTCACCTGTACCTTTTTGAATTGCCTTTTGAATGTTGTCATTAGGCATATTGGCCGATTTTGCTTTAGCTAATAAGGTGCGCAACTGAGGATTGAAATCCGGATTCTTGCCGCCTGATTTAACTGCAAGCGTAATTTCCTTGCCGATAATGCTGAAAATTTTGCCACGTTTCGCATCAACAAGCGCTTTGTGACGTTTAATGGTAGACCACTTACTATGTCCTGACATGATACTTTAAGACTGTTTAGGTGTAGGTTGATCCAATTGCGTTTTACGATTGGTCAACCACTGTTGTAAAATAGTGAAAAGATTTTGAACCGTCCAGTATAAAACGAGAGCAGCTGGAAAATTATAACAGAAAATGAGAAATATAAAAGGCATCCACATTATAATTTTTTGCTGCATGTTATCAACGGAAAGTGTCGGAGTTATGCGCATTTGAACAAACATAGTGATACCCATAATAAGTGGCAAAATGTTTATAGGAAATGTACCTAAACTCGCAACTGTATCGGGAACCGACAAATCTTGAATCCATAAGAAGGATTGAAAGCGAATTTCCGAAGATGTACGTAACATATAATACAAACCAATAAAAATAGGAATTTGAATGAAAACAGGTAGACAACCAGCGGCTGGATTGACACGATTTTCTTTAAATAATTTCATGGTTTCCATCTGTAACTTTTGTGAATTGTTTTTATATTTCTCACGTATTTGCTGCAAAGGAGCTTGAATGCTTGCCATCTTTTTTGAAGAACGCAATTGTGCTTGTGTAATAGGCCACATCAATAGTTTGATAATAAATGTTAATACAATGATTGTCCAACCCCAGTTGGGAATGACTGAATAAATGGCGCGCATGGCTAACAATAGGATTTTGCTAACAGCTCCAAAAAATCCAAATTGCATAAGTTGGTCTTGTTCTTGCCCCATTTTGTTTAAAAGCAAGAAATCTTTTGGACCTACATAATATTCTGCCGTGACTTTGGTTTGGGTATTATTTAAATCAAATTTAATTAGGCCTTCGATGAAGGTGGATGCATTAACGGTGTTCCCTTTTCGTGGGAATGTAAGGTACCCATTGATAGGGGATTGCGGCGTAAAAATAGCTGTGAAGAACTGATTTTTAAGTGCGCACCAAGTAAAATTTGTATTTGCTTCTAAATAATTTGAAGCTGCTTTTTTCCCCATTCCAAGAAAACCATTACTGGCTTCAAAATCTGCGATACGCTTAAAATCTGCTGTTTTTCCATCAAAGGTGCAAAAATTTAAATATTCTTGGTACTTATCTCCTGGTGTATCGGGCATTGTACCCAAGTGTACCCAAACAGTTTGGTGTTTAAATTCAGGTTGTTGAATTAAAAATTCATTTTGGATACGATATGGATTTTCATCATTGGATTTTGCCAAACGATAGCCTCGGATGATTTGTGTACCGTCACTTAATTTACACGAAAATTGGATAAAGTCTTCTGTTTGAGCTAAGAGAATAAAGTTATTAAGAATGAGGTGATTTTTATCCCAAGCGAGCCCAAGTGCTGGAATTTTTGAAATTTTATTAAAAATATAAACTTGTTTACTATTTAATTCTGCTGGATAATGTTTAAGTTCAATAGAATGAATGGCGCCGCCATGTGTCGTAAAATGAACTTTGACGAACTCATTTTCGAGCGTATAAATTTGAGAAGTTGTTATTTCTTGTTGTGGTAATACCAATGCAGGTTCTGGTTTGGAAGCAGGGACTTCGTTTTGAATAGCTTCTATAGATTGCTGCGGTGCTTGTTGGCGTAATTGTTTTTCTTGCCGCACAAATAATGAAAAAGCAACAAATAAACAGATGATACCAATAATAGAATTTTTCTTATCCATAATAAAAATTGTTAAGGAACGGGATCGTATCCTCCCACACATAAAGGATGACAACGACAAAGTCGTTTAATTGTAAGCCAAGTGGCTTTAGAAAAAGAATGACGTTGAAAACATTGACGAGCATATTCCGAACAAGTCGGATAAAAACGACACTCGCATGAAATACCAAAACAAACTTTAAGCAAGTATTGAAATGGCGATAAAAATCTTTTATAAAGTACCAACACCCAATAAATACCTTGGTTACACGTACTTTTTAAAAAATGTTTAGGTGATTTGCTCATGTTGAATGTGAGAAAACTTTTCAAAAAGCATTTTTAAGCTTTTTTGTAATATAGAAAAATTGGCAGAAGCAATTTGAGGTTGTGTTGCAATAAGAATGCAATCGTAAAATTTTTGAAAACCAGCTAGAAAAGCAGGTAACAATTCTCGCATGCGACGTTTAAACTTATTGCGTACAACAGCTCCTCCTACTTTCTTTGAGGCAATAATTCCGATACGATGATGCATTTTAATAGACGGTTTACAATAAAAAATTAAACCATTCCCACAAAACCTCATTCCAGACTTATATAAGGCCTGAAAATCATTTGTTTTACACAATCTCTGCTTTTTGCCTACACTCACATTAAGCGCACAATCTTCTACGACCTTTACGGCGACGGGCTGCTAAAACTCCACGACCTCCTTTAGTGGCTTTTCTTGCAAAAAAACCACACATTCTAGCTCTTTTTAATTTAGATGGTGAATAAGTTGGTTGCATAATACTATAAACAATTTGATATATTTGTTATCGGGTCAATCTTATTTTTTATCTTCTTTACTTTTTTTAGCCTCATAGATGGTTTTCAAAATATATCGTGGGCGTTTTTGGACAATTTGATAGGTTCTGCCGACATATTCGCCAATCAAGCCGATACCTACGATTGCAACACTTATCATGAAAAATAAAATTGCAAACAAGGTAAATAAACCTTCTGCTTCTGGGCCAATAAAAATGCGTCGAGCAAGAAGATAAAGGACCAATATAAAGCTTCCTCCTGAAAGTGTAAATCCAAATAGTGTAAATAATTGAAGAGGAACAAGTGAGAATCCTGTCATTAAATCAAAATGTGTTCTTAATAAGTAATAAAGACCATATTTCGTTTCACCTTTAAAACGAGGTGCATGGCGCATTCCAATTTCAGTATACTTAGATGCAAATTTAAAAGCAAGTGCTGGAATGAATGCTGTATAATCACCACAATCAATGATTGCATCTATAATAGAACGTTTATAAGCTCGCAACATACAACCTTGATCGGACATACGAATATCTGTGATTTTTTCTCGAAATTTATTATTTAATTTGGATGCCCAATCTCGCCATTTAGCATCCTGACGTTTTCCTAACCGATAACTTCCAACATAATCATAACCTTCATCTATTTTTTCAAGCAATTTGGGAAGTTCTTCAGGAGGGTTTTGCAAATCAGCATCCATAGTAATGACGATTTCTCCGCGTACATGTTCAAAGCCGGCCCAAAGTGCATTATGATGACCAAAATTGCTATTAAAATCGAGAATGCGAAAATAATTGGGATATTTATGATACCATTCTAACAACTTAAGCAAAGATCCATCTCGACTGCCATCATTTACAATAAGAATTTCAAAGGTTCGTCCTGTGTTTTTTAAAATCGTAAGGAGTCGCGAACATAATTCGTCAATATTAGGCTCTTCGTTGTATGCAGGGATAACAACCGATAATTCAGGATTTTTCGTTTTTTCCAAATTCATGGTTGATTAGAATATAAACTAAAATAAAAGTCTTGCGTCAATTTATAAATCGGACAATTTACCATTGCAGATTCAAAATAAGCTTCTTGCCCACGTTTTACGACTGCATAACACCGTTTAGGTTTATGCAAACATTTTCGAAAATCATTGGACGATATATATGATTTTGGCTGTTGTTCCTTATAGCCTAATTTATGTTCTTCAGGTATACAGTCAATCGTTCCAACCGTTTGTTTTAAATAAAAAGGTAAATCATTGAAGTAATTGTAAGCACAAAAAATATCTGCCTTTTCAGGTGATTGTTTACGAATAAATTCACAGATATTTTGCCCGCATAAACGTTGGCAATAGGGTAGGTAAATTGGTAGCAAAATGTAAAACAATAATGTTGTTCCAAGTAGAGAATTGAAAGCCCGTAAAGGATTGTTTTTACTAGCCAACAAGGCAATTAGAGAACCGCCTATGATGATCGTTTGTGCTAGTAGTATGAGATGACTGGGTACAGGTACCAATGCTTTTTTTGCAAGAACTTTTGGGAAAATGCAAGCTGCAATGATAAACGTTAGTGCCCATAAAATGGATTCTAATTTTATCTTTTTTAAGTCTAGATTAGAAATTCCAAAAGCAATTAGAATGGTGATACCAGTAATCGCAGGCAAAATATAGGGAATGAGTTGCGATTTGGAGTAAGAGAAAAAGCCCAAGATGCAAATAGTCCAAATAAGAGAAAATGAAACTACATATTTTTCAATGGTTGATTTTTGTTTTTTGAGAGAAATACATAAGGTTCTTGGCAGAAAAAATAACCAAGGAATAAGTCCAATTAGAAAGGATAATGGCAGAAAATAAAACGGCTTTGTGCGATTATGAACTGATGTCAAATAACGTTCGAAATGTTCATGCCAAAAATAGAAATTAAAGAAACAATGATAGCGTTGTTGTATAAGTAGGTGCCAAGGTGTTGCAATTAGGAAAAAGAGTAAAAAGCCTTTTAGTAAATGAGCTTGCGAAAGTTTGCGAATATGTCTTGTGCAAATAAGCCATAAAAACCCAATAAGTCCTGGTAAAACAATACCAATAAGTCCTTTGGTTAATACCGTAAGTGCCATAAATACATAAGCCCATAAGAATAAAGTTTTGGATCGTTTAGTGTCTTCCGTTAAAAAACCGCTGGCAAATAGAAGTAAGGTCGTTGTTAAAAAGAACGTAAGTGCATTATCGAGCGTTAGCATTTGGCTCATACCAAAGGGTAGGGCAGAGCTTCCGTAAATAAAGGCAGCCCATAAGGCTACTTTTTTCGATAAAAATTTATTACAAAATAAATAAAGTGAAAGGCAAGTTAATAGCGAAAAAAGTGCATTGAAAAAGCGAGATCCAAATAAATTTTCACCCCATAGTTTTTGCCCTAATGCAATCGACCAATAAGCTAACGGTGGTTTTTCAAAATAAATGAGACCATTGAGTCGTGGTACAATCCAATCGTTTGACTGTACCATTTCTAGTCCCATACTTGCATACCGGCCTTCATCTGGATTAGCTAACGGCCTATTCCCTATGTGTATAAAAAAAAGTATTCCAAGTCCTAAAAAAACTGACGCAACTTTCATAATGTATGTTTAAAAGCTTTAACAAGTGATTATAAAATGTAAAGAAGGAATCTGTTAAAATACGGGATCGATAATCTCTAATTCAAATTTTTGTTCTTCTGCAAGGGGTTGGAAAAGTTTTTGCATGTGTGAAATAGAATTACAATCTTTGCTAATATGAGCTAAACAAATTGATTTCCAAGAATGGGGTGTGTTTTTTATAAAATGAAATACTTCTTGGTTGGATAGATGACCATAAGGCCCTGCAATACGTTCTTTTAGGTACTGAGGACGTGTTGGATGATTCCAAAGTAGTTGTGTTTCATGATTCGATTCTAGAACTAATTTGCGTGCTTTTGTAAGCAATTGAGTAAGTTGTGGTGTAATATGACCGATATCGGTTGCCCAAATGCAGCTATCTGTTTCTGATTTAAGAAAATAGCCTACAGGATCTTTAGCATCATGTGGAATGCTAAAACCAATCACCGATAATCCATCAACTACGAAAACTTCTCCTGTTTCAAAAATAGTCCAATGTGCGTTTAATTGTAAGCGATCCTCTATGGCTTGAGCTGTTTTATAATTAGCGTAGAATTTCAATTGTTTTAATTTGCTGAGCCGCTTTAAACCTAAGATGTGATCTTGGTGTTCATGTGTAATAAAAACACCCGATAAATCTTCTAAAAAAATCCCTAAAGGAGCCAATTTTTCAGCAATCTTTTTACTAGAAAATCCAGCGTCAATTAAGTAATATTTCCCTTGATGAACTACAAGACCACAATTGCCGGAACTGCTACTTCCCAATACCTTTAAGTCTACGGTCATGCAAGAAATATCAAAATAAGGTGAAGGCAACAACAACTTGCTAAAGCAGCAGCAATATCATCAATTACAATGCCTAGCCCACCATCTAATTTTTGGAGTTTTTTTATGCCAAAAGGTTTTACAATGTCAAAAAATCGAAATAAAAGAAATCCTAAGAGCATAAAGGCCCAAACGGGATAAATTTGCATTTGAAATTGCAGACCTAGGAAGCAAAAAGGTATAGCGACCATTTCGTCTAGAATTACACAGCTAGGATCTTTTTTCCCAAGAAGAAATTCTGCTTGTGTACAGATCGTGCAAGCAATATAGGTCGTTATTCCTGCCCATAGTAAATACGCCAAGGGTGATAAAGTGTGAAAAAAAAGCGTATAATAAATGAGTCCTATAAAACTCCCATTGGTTCCTGGCATTTTGCCCCAAAAACCTATTTTTCCCAAAGTTGCTGCATTGAGAATCCAACGTGATGGAATGAAAGCGAACAAAGATTTAATCATTTGAAGAATTTGTGATCACTAAGAAAAGATGCTCCATTGGAAAACCGATCAAACATTTGTCTTAATTTGTTGGGGTCTGATTTTTTTATTTTTTGAGACATTTTTTTCATCAATTGAAAACGTTTTATTAACTTATTAAAATCTGCAATTGTCATACCAGCTCCCTTAATAATTCGCATTTTTCGATAAGAAGAAACTAGCAAATTTGGTTGTCTACGCTCTTGTGGTGTCATGGATAAAATCAAGGTTTCAAACTGCTTAATTTCCTCATTTTGCTGATCCATGTTTTGAAAAGTAGATAAATTAGGCAACCATTTCCCTAATCCATGGCTACCTAACTTTTTCATTTGTTGAACTTGAGAAAGAAAGTCTTCTAAATTAAATTCTCCATCAAACAAGCGTTTTGTAATGGCTTCAACCGTATCGCTTGCAATTTCTTCTTGGGCTTTTTCTACCAAAGAAATTATATCACCCATACCTAAAATACGGCTGGCCATGCGATCTGGATAAAATTTTTCAAAATCTTCTAACTTTTCACCAATTCCAGAAAATTTTATAGGTAGGTGAGTTGTATATTTCATAGATAAGGCTGCACCACCTTTAGTATCACCATCCAATTTGGTCAAAATCACGCCTGTAAGTCCAAGAGCTTCGTTAAATGCTTGTGTAACATTAACAGCTTCTTGTCCTAAAGCGCTATCGATTACAAGTAAAATTTCATGAGGTTGAATACGTTCTTTGAGAATCTTAGCTTCTTGAATGAGAGCTTCATCTATTTGTAGACGTCCTGCTGTATCAAAAATTGTAACGGTATTTTGTTTCGTTTCCTCTAAAGCTTTAGATGCAATTTGCTCAACGGGAATCTGTCCGTAAGCTAAAACAGGGATTTCGATTTGTTCTCCTAAAGTTTTTAGCTGATCTATTGCAGCAGGTCTGTGGATATCACATGCTACTAAAGCCGGTTGTTCGTCTTGTTTTTTAAACCATTTGGCTAACTTAGCACTCGTTGTTGTTTTTCCAGCACCATGTAACCCAACCATCATAATGCGCAAGGGTCTTTTAGAATCAATCTCTGATTGTTCATTACTTAGAATTTCTCTTAATTTATCGTAAACAATCTTAACAACTTGTTGGCCTGGTTTTACATTTTTAAAAACTCGTTGCCCAATGCATTCTTCCTTGATTTCTCCAATAAACTTTTGTACAACTTCAAAATTAACGTCTGAAGCTAACAAGGCCTTTTTTATGTCTTCTAATGTTTCCGCAATATTGCTTTCTGTCAAATTGCGTTTTTTCGATAATTTCGAAAAAATCTTTGTAAAACGATCTGATAGTACTTCAAACATAAAGCTATTTAGCCAAAAATCTTTCAAAGTGAAAAGCTAAAAATATATAAATTTCTTGACAAGTGATAAAAAACCCATTCTTATTAAATTATTGCTTATTGCAGGGTGGAGCAGTCTGGTAGCTCGTCAGGCTCATAACCTGAAGGTCCTTGGTTCAAATCCAAGCCCTGCACCCAATG
>CAZOPT010000008.1:5202-27473 GCA_964582055.1 uncultured Opitutales bacterium | reverse complement strand
ATACGTATTTATGCGTTTTTTAGTTTTTATAGAATTTTGCAAGGATGTTTTATAGATGTTTTTTAAGTTTAAGCTTGTAGAAATGTTGGATACGTTGCATAGTTAATTTATATTTATGTTAAAAACGATTTCAAGGTGTGTTGGCTTGTGGTTATTGTGTATGCTTACACCCGCGTTTGTCCGAAGTGTGCCTTCACTTTCTTCGGATTTGCCGATAGAATACGATACAAAGCGTAATTGTTCGCTTGCTTCTGGTAATGCTGAATTTTTAAATAATTCTTTACGTTTGCAAGCCGATCGTATTTACTTTTTTTCAGAATGTGCAAAGGCTTTAGCAGAAGGTAACGTACGTGTAACTACAGAGTCTTTACGCTTACTAACGCCATTTGGAGCTTATTGGAATACTGATAAACGCTTGGAATCGGATACATTTCGCTTGGAGGTTTTGGGCCATGGAGTTGAAGGGAAAAATTTGAAAGGCACCATAGACCATTTAACGGCAGATAAGGTTGCAATTCATTGCAATGGAGTTCAGAATGATGCAACCGGTATTCACATTACAGCGCGCAAGGGAGAACTGCATACTGGTGAATATTTTGAATTGTGGGATGCGGTTTTTCATGTAGGGGTAGTCCCTCTTTATTATACCCCTTATTATCGTCATGACTTCAATGAGTCTGTTTTGCGTTGGAAAGTGGATTGCAGTCTTATTCAACGCGATAAAGAAATGGGACGTTACTTGCGTAATGATTTAATTTTTAATTTAGGGTGGCCTGTTAAACCTGGAATTATGTTCGATTATTATCGAAAGCGTGATTTTTTGGTAGGTGGTATTCTTGAATATAATGAATCTTTAAGCAAGGGTTGTTTTAAGGTGGCTCGAATTCATGATGGAGATTTAGATACCTATAAGGAAAGCAATCCTAAAGCCCAAAACAATCGTTTTTTTGCGGAATGGCGCCATCAAGGCCAATTGAGTGAGGATACGGATCTTTTAGTGCAAATGGAATGGATGAAAGATAAGGATGTGATTAAACATTTTCGTCCAGATGAAAATGATGCCACACGTCAGCATCCAGACAATTTTGCTGAAATTTCTCATCGTACAGATAATACTGTTACAAGCGGTTTGGTGCGTTATCGTTTTAATCACTTTCAACATACTCAAGAACGTTTACCAGAATTACGTTTTAACTATTTGCCTTCTCCTTTATTAGATACACCGTTTTATTACCAATATGGTTTGGGAATGAGCCATCTTAGAGAAAAACCTCTCGATGCAACAATTTCAGAAAAAGAATTACGACGCTTAGATGCTTATGCAGGCTTAACAGTTCCTCTAGATTTAGCCTCTTGGTGTACGTTTGCACCTGTTGTAAATGCACGTATGGCACATTATTGTGGACTCAATCAATCGCCTCATTATAACGATTATACAAAGGTTTTATGGCAATTTGGATTTGATTTGAGATTTAGAGCTTATGGTGATTATGCTTACGAAAATGAGTATTGGAATATTCATAATTTTAGGCATTTATTACAACCAGTTATTCAATATCGTTATTTACCTCATGGGCATCGTGGACAAGAAGCCATTCCCGCAATTGATCGAGAAGTTCAAGATGGAAATAAAGTTTCTTTACATGAGATTGACCTCTTAAATCGTCGTGATATCGATGATTTAAATGACATGCATTTGGTACGTTTAGGGCTCGAAAATTTCTTATACACGAATTATACAGCTGGGCAAGCCAAACAATGGTTACATTGCAATCTTTACCAAGATGTACGTTTAGGTAAAGAGCAAACACAGCGTAAGTTAGCAGATACATTTTTTGACTTTGAATGGGATCCGGCTTCTTTCTTCTCGTTTAATCAATTTTTACGTATGGATCCTAACGAAAAATGCCTCCGAGAATCCAATACCTCTATTTCTTTTTCTGAAAATGATTTGTGGAAAATTACATTGAGTCATTCTTATACCCAAAGTAGAACGAGTCCAGATAATCAACATTCAGTAAAAGTTTCGTATCGCCTTAATTCTACGAATGTTATTTCAGCAGCGTTTTCGATTGATGCACATAAACCTGATCTTATTCGTCAAACCTATACGTGGTCTACAATTGTTGCAAAAACTTGGAACTTCGATGTAGAATTTAAATGGTGCAAACGTCAGCGCCCCATTACAAGTCCTAAAGAACATTGGAAAATACGCTTTATTTTAACTTTTAAGGAATGGTAAACCATGAAATTGCCTGAAAACATAATACACTCAACCTTTATTAGTCGGACGTTATTATCGGCCAACGAAGATGAACGTAGTGTTTATCTTATAAAATTGTCATTGCCAGATGCAAAATATCGTTTTATTCCAGGTGATATTGTCTTTGTTTATCCAGAAAATGCCCCTGAGTTAGTTACGCGTGTTTTATCGTTTCTTCAGGTACAAGCTAACGCAAATGTTGAAGATGCAGATGGGCAAAGTTATTCATTGGAGGAAGTACTTTCAAAGCATTATGAATTACGCCTTAAATCGAGTGTTTTAGAACAGTTTTCAGAAGAAAAGCGTGATGATTTTTGGTTTTGTTTAAAGGCGTTATGTTTGCAAAAAGGAGCAAGCTTTGAAGCAAAGGATGTGGTTGCTTGGTTGAGGCCGATGCGTCCAAGAGCTTACTCAATTGCATCAGCACAAGTTCAATTGCCAAGCGCTATAGAACTTGTCGTAGGTTTAGTAAGTTTTCATGGTATTGATGGTGATGTTTGTGAAGGTTTATCGAGCGGATTTCTTTGTCGAAGACTTCAAATAGGCCAATCTTTAAATATTTGTATAAAAACTTCCAAATTTCGTTTACCTGAAGATTCATCTCTTCCTGTCATTATGGTAGGGCCAGGAACAGGAATTGCTCCTTTTAAAGCCTTTTTGGAGTACAGAGCTATAACAAGGGCAACTGGGGCCAATTGGCTGTTTTGTGGAGGACGTCATCGAGCAAATGATTTTGTTTTAAAAAATTTTCTAGGGGAACTGCAAAATCGAAAGGTATTAACTCGTATAGATACAGCTTTTTCACGGGATCAGAACTATAAAATTTATGTACAAGATCGCATGCGTGAAAATAGTAAACTTCTTTGGGAATGGTTTCAGCAAGGGGCTTATTTTTACATTTGTGGTGACGCGAAACATATGGCAAAAGACGTAGAAGCAGCACTTTTAGAAATTATTCAAAAGGAAGGACATTTGAGTTTAGGGGAAGCTCAGCAATACTTGAAAGATCTACGATTGGCAGGACGTTATCAGAAAGATGTCTACTAAAGCTTATTGTATTTATAATACGACAGAAGGTGACTTGAATTTGTTATACTGGGGGAATTTTTCCGCTCCAGATGCATTTTTTGCGTTTAAACTAGCCGATAGAATAGTTGCATTTGTTTCCGAATTAGAATATAGTCGCTGTCTCCAAACAAGCTGTTTTGATGAAATTTATCTATTGCCTGAGGTTCGAAAAGACTTGCAACGTTTATTTCCAAATAAAGCTTATTGGCCAGCATTTTTTCAGTTTTTGCAGAAAAAATATAATATTGAGCATTTTTTTGTGCCTAATAATTTCCCTGCTTTTATTTATACACAAATCGCTTCGGAGGTTTCTATTAAATTTGATAAAGATTTCTTTGAGACACAACGTGTGATAAAGACAAATTCGGAAATTGCTGAGATGCAAAGAGCTTGTGAATTAACAGCCCAAGGAATAGATTTTACAAAAGATATTCTTTGTCAAAGCCAGATTAAGGATCAGCTTTTGTACTATGAAGGCCAAATCTTGACTTCGGAATTATTACGTAGTATGCTTGAATCTTACTGTTTGTCGCTCGGAGGATATGCTACAGATACAATTATTTGTGGTGGTTTAGCGGCCAGTAATCCTCATGCAAGAGGAGAAGGGCCTTTGCATCCTCATGAGCTTATTGTTATCGACTTTTTTCCAAGGTTGCAATCCTCACATTTTTATGGAGATATGACGCGTACTGTCCTTAAAGGAAAGGCTAATTCTCAACAGGAACGTTTATACAATTGTGTGCTTGAATGCCAGCAGGCGATTATTTCCAAAATCTCTCCTGGTATTTATACAAACGATTTAATGCAGTTTGCGTTAGATTTTTTTGAAAAAGCAGGTTACGGTTTGAAAACTTCATCAAGCGGTTGTGAGGGATTTATTCATAGCCTTGGACATGGCTTTGGTTTGGATTTGCATGAATATCCATCGGTTTCTCGTATACCAGTAGAGTTGCAAGCCGGTATGGTTGTCACTATTGAACCAGGTTTGTATTTCAAAGATTTTGGTGGGGTCCGTATTGAAGACGATGTTCTAGTAACTCCTAATGGTTGCCAAATTTTGTCTAAGTGTGACTATGAGCTAAGTTTGGATTGAAAAGTCTAAAATGAAAAGCATTTAATTTGACTTCTACAGAGGGCATTTTATAATTAATTATTGATGTAGGATTTATGAAGAGTAAAGCAAAAGGATTTTCGGTATTGGAAGTTTTAATTTCTGCAGGTATTTTTACAATCGTCATTTTAGGTATCTCCCAAACCGTATTGTTGATGCATCGTTATGCCCGCGGAAATATTTGCCAAATGCAAGCCTATTTGCTTGCTACGAGCTACTTTGAACAGATCCTTTGTCATACGCATCCACTAGAATTAAATGGCAAAAAAGGTCTTGTAGAGTTATTGGACTTAAATGATCCAACAACTGCACATACCTTTGAATTTAATGTAAAAACGGCAATAAGTACTACGCAAACAGATTCTAAAATTAATAGTTTTGATTTGCCTTTACTTGAAGGTGAGGATACGATGACTGTTTACCTTCAATTACTAGTAGAAGAATCGCCTATGTATGCCGATTATGGAACCAAAAAACGTGAAGAAATTAATCCTCCTGAAGGCTTTCAATCTTTACGAATGACATATTGGTGGACCAGCCCTTTTGCGACAACGAACGGTGAAATTGAAGGCAGTGCGGAATATTTAACAACATTACCCAAATCCGAACTTTATGCTATCCGACCTATTTTGCCTGATGAAGTTGATTATGAAGGCTAAAATTGGGTCAAAAAACGAATGTCATTTTGATAAAACCTACGAATATCTTCAATGCCGTAAAGTAACATAGCCAAGCGTTCAACCCCAAAACCAAATGCAAAACCTTGCCATTCATCAGGATTAAGCCCAGCATTACTTAAAACGTTCCGATTAACCATCCCACATCCCCAAACTTCAATCCATGTATCCTTGAATTTTCCAAGTTTCGGAACAAAAATATCCATCTCAAAACTTGGTTCTGTAAATGGGAAATAACTCGGCCGCATACGCGTTTTAAAGGCTTTACCAAAGAATTTTTGGACGAAATAATCCAAGGTTCCTTTTAAATCAGCAATTGACGTTTTTTTATCAATACATAAACCTTCAATTTGATGAAAATTGAAATTATGTGTGGCGTCAACTGTATCGCGTCGAAAAACGCGGCCTGGCGAAATAACCTTAAATGGCGGTGTATGTTTTGCCAATGTTCGAATTTGAACTGTCGATGTTTGCGTACGCAATAAATACAATTCATTTTCTTTTTGTGAAGTTGTGTCGATGGGCTTTCCTTCTTCAAAGAAAAAAGTGTCTTGTGTTGCTCTCGCAGGATGATGCTTAGGTACGTTTAATGCATCAAAACAAAACCATTCGGTTTCTATTTCTGGTCCTTCTGCAATAGCATATCCCAATTGTTTAAAAATAGATAAAATACGCCGTCTTGTCTGTGTAAGTGGGTGCAAAGAAGCTATTTTGGGATAAGGACCTTCCAAGCTAGGGTCTATGGGGTCTCCTAGCTTCTTAAGACGTTCTTGGGTTTGCAACTCATTTTGCTTTTGACTTAACAAATCTTCTATAGCTGTCTTAGCGCTATTGATTGCTTTACCTGATTGAATTTTTTCCTCTAAAGGCAAGTCCTTTAAATTTTTTAATGCAGTGATTAATACACTTTTAGGTCCTAAAAACTGCGTTTTTATTCCTTGTAGGGCAACCACACTCTTACAACTTTGAATAGCAGACAAAGCCTCTAATTTTAATGTTTCAAAGGTAGTTGCCATAAGGAGGAACTTATGAAACTAAAGCTTTCGAAACTTGTTCAACAAGTTGATTGAATGCGGCTTCATTATGAATAGCCAATTCACTCAATTGCTTACGATCAAGCTCTATGTTTAACTTCTTCAAACCATTTATGAAACGGCTATAAGAAATGCCGGCTGCACGGCAAGCAGCATTAATACGCACAATCCATAATTGGCGAAAATTGGACTTCTTTTTACGGCGATCACGAAAAGCGAAAGCGCCTGCACGCCAAAAAGCATCGTTCGCATAGCGATACAAACGCGACTTATTACCAAAATAACCGCGTGTCTGCTTAAGAATGCGTTTACGACGTTGTCTTGTTGCGACTCCATTTGTTACTCTTGTCATAGTTTTTCTTCTATCTTTTAAGCCGATGTAAGGTCGTCGTTAAAATACCTTACCTCTAGCAGTTAATCTTGTGTTTAAAAATTTACAAAAGGCATAGCTTCTTTAACTGTATGGGACAAAGCTGTACTGTCTAAGCATCTATCACTACCGGCTCTGCGCAAACGTACAGGAGATTTGTGTCGCAAGAAATGGCGATAACCAGGTTTACGAAACACGACTTTGCCTGTTCCTGTAATTTTAAACTTTTTAGCAATCGATTTTCTAGTCTTTTGCATGCTTTCTAATGAACAGATTTTATCCCTTTTTGTAAAGCTAATTTTTTACGTTTTTCACAAACTGTTTTTTGTGGCAGTACAAAACGAAAAGGATTAAAGGTTAAAGTCCATTGTGGATTTTCGAAGGTGCCTTGCACAGACGCTGCAAAGCCCTTAGAAATGGGTTGAAACAGTTGAAAAAGTTGCTTCATAATTGGCAATTTTAGTTGTTGATAATCTAAGAAAGAAAAATGTACCTTAGCATTTAACTGGCTTGTATCAAGATGTAATTTCCCAGAAACATTGGCGCGTGTACTAGGCCCCGAAAGAATTGTATTTTGTGATTCAATTTGTTTTTCTGTAAACGTAAAGTCAGAAATTAAACAATCCAATTCTATGGTGGGTTTCCATTTAAACTGTTTTGAAAATAAATGTTGTAGGGGACCTAATAAATGTATTTGTGAAAGTTGTGGATTGTCAAAACGTACCCAACCTTTCCCCGACACATGTAATTCTTTTTCTACATTTCCATTTCCTTCTATTTTTAAATCTAATTTTCCTGTATATGTTGAACGATTTTTTTCTGGAATAGCATTATTCCAATTTCTTAAAAGTGGATGTTGTAATAAAATCTCTGTTTGTAAATGGTCTGCCTTTAGCTCAAAATCAAATCGCTTTTGTTGGCAAGTATAACGCCCCTTAAAAGGTGTATTATCACTTACCATACCCTGTGCAGATTCGATAGAAAAACCTTGTGGTGTCCAATGATAGTAAAATTTTAACTTTTGTAACGGAAAATGATATAAGATAGTTTGGGGAATAGTTACAGCAAGACTCAAGGTTTCTTGAGAATTAGTTCCTCGGTAAAATTTGCCATGAAAATCAGCTTGAATAAGAGAATTTTCCTGAAAAAAACCAGCAATTTTATTGCAATAGGCTTGTTCAACAAAATCGTTAATGAGCTTTTCCCATGTATTTACATTAAAATTACCAGAGCCTTTAAATTTCCAAAATTCTTCCTCAGTTTTTTTGCAATTGTAGGGCCAATGAATGATACAATTTCCTTTTCCTTCTTGCGTCTTTAAGTTTTTTATATCAAGTAAGCAATATCCTGGACGATGTCCAAAGACAAGATTTAAGGATTCCACATTTGACGTCTTATGTCTGAAATCACAGGCAGAAACATTACCATACAACACGTTTTTATTCGAATTTTTGTTCCAGTGAATAATAAAATTGGTTTGTGGAAAGTTTTTATGAAACTCAAAGTTTTTAAAGAAAGGCTGCCACCAGTCAGGTAAAAAATCTTTTAATGGGTAGGTTAAATTAGGCGATAAACAACCAACCATCCTCAAAAAGCCTTTATTATTTACAAACTTGTGTCTTACATGACACTTAAGCCATTGATCTTTTCCGTGAAATTGTAGCTGTCCTGAAAATTGCTGTTCTTTTTGATAATGACCATAAACTTGCGCTGCAAAAAACTTTTCACCATCAATTAAAAAATTACGAGTATATACCATTACTCCGAAAGTGTCAAATGTTCCGTATATTGAAAAAAATAAGTTTCTATCTAAAGCAATCGTATAAGGAATCGGATAAATTTTTGAAATTTCAGAAAAATTCGGTGTTAACCAACCTTTACACGAAAAAAGCTTAAAATCTTGATTTGTTAGATTTAATGTTCCTTTGCCAGCAAAATTTAAATCTGAAGAATTTCCTACAAATGTTACAAAATTATTGTTTCCCACAACAAAGTTTTTAAATTGAAGAAACAAAGAAAAATCTTGGATATTACCTATATTCAAATTGCCTAAAAAACAACCATTTCCCCAGTGTAAAAAATCATTTCTGGTGGACTTAGTTTTTAGAAAAACATTAGTAAGGCATACCTTTTTGTTCCTAATTTCGTGTGCCCATAACTTTAAATTTTCCTTCCCGTTTAATGGCCATAAAAATTGAAAATCAGCTATACGCACATCCCAATTTTGCAATCCTTTACCTTCTCCGTAAATCTTTATGGATTGTTTATGAGAAGTAGTAAGGTTTAAATTTAAATGTTCTATAGTGGGGAGTCTTGCATTTGAAGTCTGTTGAAAATGTTTGGTTATTTCAGAAATTTTTACACAATCTAAACAGGAAATTTGTATGTTTTTTATCGTATCTCCCTTTAAATCTAAAAAACCACGTATTTTCCCAAATCGTCCATAAAGACGGCCATTAATGGTATAGAAGTGTTTATTTTGATAAAATAAGCAACCATCTTCAATGTAGTATTGAAGTTCCCCTAATAGCGATTTCCAACTTATTTTTAAATGTTTGCATGAAAAATTCTTATAATTAAAATTCGAAAGTGTTATACAATGTGGTTCTATCTGTATTTTTTGAATATTAACCTGTAAATAAAGCTTTAATTTATCTAAAAGTTCTTGTGGAAGTTCACAATCAAATTTGCAAACTGTCAATACACTTATGCCGGCAATAAGCAAAATCCATTGTAAGGCTAAAAACTTTCTCATAAATCCTCAGAATTCCAGATAGAAGACATTTTATCCCAATAAGATTTATGAGTTACTTGGAAAAGGATATCGATCCAATCTTGCGATAAAACAAAGGTTTGATCATCATAACGTCCTGATTGAAAATCTCCATTGAGACGTTCCCAAAAATGTAATTCATAAGACCGTTTTTCTTTTAAAGAAGTTTGGGTTGTAAAAATAATGCGTTGAGGATTTTTTGGCACAATATGAAAGTCTACAGGATTCTTTAACCATTTTTTAGCTTGTAAAAATCGAAATGTTCGTAGTTGTTTCGGACTAAAATGATGTTGTAAAGTAACTTTTTCCCCATTTTCTTTTATCCATTCAATGGCAACTAATTCTTCATCGTTTTCCCATTGCCATAAAGTTTTTTCTTGAAACTGTTCTGCCGTTAATTCGGCTAAATCAGGTGCTACCAATGTTAATTGGAACCAAGCAGCATCGTTTTCCAATTGTAAGAAATACGTGTGATCCTGGTAATAAAAATTACAATGATGTAGCTTATTGTTAGCTGTTATACTTAATTTAAAAGGCGTATAAGTTTCCAGAGAAGGTAATTCATTAGGTGTCAAAAATTTTTCGACATACAAACTATTAATAAGACGAACGAAACGTTTTACATTCTTTAGCGACGCTTTTTGTGCTTGAACAAAATTATCGTTTTCGGTTTCAATAACTTCCCATTTCCCTTCAGAAATGACTTGCAAAGCAATACCCAAAGTGTCACGTTGATAAGTAATTTTGTTGATACTGTCGAGCTTAAAATCAAATAAGTTTCTTTCTCGTAAAGTTTCTTGTGCATGTAAAAGCCGCTCTATAACATTTGACTTAAAGACAAATAAAGGCCCGGTTTCATTGCGTTGAGCAATGTAAGTTTTTCTATCGACAGCATTCCCATCCGGAAGTATTTTTAAAAGATTTGATTGTTGTTTATCGCTTATTTTTAAATGATATGTTTGTGTATCTGAAGTAAATTGAGGGATCCATTTTTCCAATTCTGCTGGTGTTAAAAAATGTTTCAATTCCAATGTCTGCAATTGTGTACAAATGGTTTCTACATGACTTGAATTGGCTTTAGCTTCTACGGGGATTTTGATAAACCAATCCTGAGCTTGTTTTTGTAAATAAAGATTGCTTTGCGGTGTATCAAAGGCTAAAGTTTGAATTGTCTCAAGTGTACAGAAAAATGGTGTAATCCATTCCTCTAGAGATCGGCAAAAACTCTCTATAAATTGTGGTTTTAGTACAAAAATTTTATTGGTTTCGTTTTCAAGCACATAAATTTTATCATTGGATGCATGTACTGTACTGATTTGTAATAAGTAAGTATGTTCTTGGGTATTGCATTTTATCGTACAAAAAGGTGTTGTAAGGCCGTAATTTTCTAAATCCTTTTTATTTTTTACATCAAAAGCTAAAAGTGGTTTTAAAAGAGCCAGTTCTTTTAAAAATTGATCAACCGCTAAAGGATTTGCTTCCCATTCTACTGGGTAGGTTAATTTCCAAAGTCGGTCTTCTTTGACGAGTTGTATATGGGTTTTAGGTTCAGAAAAATTGAAGTCTATAGCTTGAATCTGGATTGCTTCCTGCTGTATTTTTAATTCCGGACTTTTTGATACATTTTGTGGATGAGATTTAATATAACACCAAACACTTATCCACGCTCCGTTTAGCAAAAGAAGAAAACAAGTAAGTCCTAAGCGTAACATAAATTATTCCTTTCGTAATACACCAGTCATTAATCCTACAATAAAGAAAATAAAGGGAAGAATTAAAAAATTAAGTGTTAATAATAAAAATTTTTGTTGCGATAATGTGATTTTCAAAGGAGCCTCCATTTCAACCGTAAATTGAGGTGTATGGATTTCATTTTCTAAATACTGACAAATTTGCATAAAAAATGGCTTATTACCTAGAGCATTGATGTGGCCATTATCGAGCCAGTCGGCGCAAGCTACAAAAACACTTTTCCCAAGCGGCAATTTTAAATTAAAATTGTTGTTTTTAACGGAAGTATACAGCGAACAAAGAATATGGGGGCCTCTTATGTCACGTGCAGGATTAAAAGATAAGTCTTTAGAGGTCTCAGGTTTTTTGGCCCAACTCGTTTCAGATGAAAAAGCGCAGTGCTCGCACTGATCACCCTTTTTAAGCTCTTGTAATGTTGTTGTGAGTCCAAAGACTAAACCTACATTTTTATTTACAATGGATTGTGTCAAAACATTTGGTTTAAACCTACGGACGATTAAATTCCCATTTGTACTTACAAAATCTTTACTTTCATCAATCAACAAGCTTCCGTCACAATGTAAGCCAACAGTTTCCAATAAGGGATTAAGGCCATGTTCGTAAATTGGATGCAATCCAATGAAAAGATGCCCATTGCGTTTTAATAGAAATTCTTTTATTATATCACATTCTTGGGGTAAAAAAGGTAGCTGTGGGCCACAAATAAATAGCATGTTGGCATCTTCGGGTAAGGTCAAACAATCTTCAATGTACTTTATTTCAAAATTAAGCTGTTGGAGTAGTTGACAAACGCTCGACCCTCCACGTTCCAAGTGGACATTTTTGCCATCTAATTCCCCGTGGCCTATACACCAATAAAGAATCTTTTGCGGATTGGTTAACTGCGTCAATGTTGTTAACAACGTGCTTTCCCCAACAAAATGTTCTTCATGAAAAAATTCTTCTTTTGTTAAAAACTTATTGCGCTCCCCCAAGACAACTAAAATCCCTTCCGTTTCTGAAATTCCATACTTTTCTTTTAACCACAAAATTTCTTGTGGCATTTTTAAAGAGTGTAAGGAGCGAAAAGAAAATGATGTATTTAAGCCTATACACGCTTCCTGCAAGGTTCGTATTAAATCTTTAAAATAAGATTCAAAGTTTATTTTTTCTTCATGCCCATCACTTAATAAAAAGATTTTAACAGGTTGTGAAAGGGTTTTAAGAAAAGCGTTTGTTTCTGTATGCAGCGTATGTTCTCGATTTTTTGAAAAATCAAAACGAAGATGGCAATGCGTTAAGGTAAGTTGTAAACCTAACAAAAGTGTTATCAATAAAAAGATTTGCACACAACCATTGGCAACTCGGACGCGATTAAAGTATTTAAAATTATCTAACAAACTCATCGCAATAATTTATTTTCTAAAACTGTTGTTGTTAAAATAAAGAATAAAAGACCTCCTCCTATGTGAAAAAGCAGGGGTCGAATGTCTAAACTTCCTTTGCATAAATCATCTAATTGCTGAAAACAATCCATGTAAACGCCTAAATCATTTTCCAAATAGCCAATTTCGCAAAAAATTTTAATACAAACGAGGCCAATAAATAGAAAGCAAAAACATAAAAACCCAGCCAGAGATTGTGTGCGTGTTAAACTACTTGCAAAAACGCCAATACAAATAAAAAGGAAACTGCTGCTACAAATAAAAATAAGGCCTCCTATTAATGGAGTCGATTGAATAAGGGGTGCAGATAAATCTCCTTGTAAGTGATAATCTGCGAAAAAAGGGTAAATTAAGTTAAGGCCCCATAATAAAAGATAAAAACAATAAACCGAAAAAACTTTACTTAAAACAAGACTCCATGTCCCAATAGGTGTAGAAAGAAGACTTTCTAAAATGCCAAAACGTTGATCTTCCGAAAGTGTACGCATGGTTAACAAAGGAATGATAAACAAACTAGGAATCCAAAAAATTTCAAAAAAACTTTGTAGACAAGGCGTTGTTGTCGGATTTTGAGCATTTAAAAACAAAATATAGAGAAAGTTAAAGCCCATAATAAAAAGAAATAATGCGGCAATAAAATAAGAACTTGCATGTCGTTTTAGTCGATGGATTTCTTGTAAAAATAGTAGATAAAAATTCTTCATGGTTGCGTTTTTTTCCAAGTAAATTGTGTTAATTTAAGGAAAAGCGATTCTAAAGTCGGTTCATTTTTAAAAAATTGCTGTACACTGTATCCTTTTGCAAAAACCCATGCTATCAAATCCTTCTCGAAATTTGCATGATTGCATTGCGTCTCCAATACGAAAGTGGACGACAATTCTTGTAATTCTTGTTTTACACAGTGAACATCAAAAGAAGATTGTTTCAAGTCTTCTAAAAAAGAATCCCATGGATGTCCCAAAATAAGCGTATATCGTGTTTGTTTAAAGTACTGTTTTCGTAAGTTTTCAGAAGTGCCATTTGCTACCAATTCTCCTTGGTGAATAATGAGTAATTGTGAACAAGCCGCTTCAATTTCAGGTAAAATATGACTTGAGAATATAACCGTTGCTTCACCACGTAATTGCTTCAAAAGATCACGAATCCCTAAAATTTGATGTGGGTCCAAACCAATCGTTGGTTCATCTAATACGATCAATTGTGGACGGCCTAACAAGGCTTCTGCGATACCTACCCTTTGACGAAAGCCTTTAGAAAGTGTACTTATCATCTTTTTAGCTGCAGTCCGTTTAAGATCACAGCGTTCCATAACATAACCTACTGCTTTGGAAACCTTTTCAATACGTTTTAATTGCGCACGAAAACGCAAAAATTCTTCTACACGCATATCTTCCGGCAATGGATTGTTTTCTGGCATGTAACCTAGGTTAGCCTTAAGCGCCTGCAGATGTGTGGTTAGTGGCATTCTGTTGATATAAACACAACCTTCGGTAGCCGGTAACAAACCGCACAAAATCCGTAACGTTGTACTTTTCCCAGCCCCATTTGGCCCTAAAAAACCAACAATTTCACCAGGCTTTATTTCAAAATTCAATTTTCGAATAGCGGCTTTAGATCCATAAAATTTGCTTAAATTTTTTACAATAATCTCTGCCGCCATAATTATAAATGTTACTAGTTTTTCAAAAATTTTCTTATGAAGCAACTCTTTTTCGAAGCAAAATAAACGAACATGATAAAGCGCGCTAGCACTGTTAATTTACATCCTAAAATTGCTAAAGAAATATCTTTACTTCCCAAAAGGATTTACGTAAAGTACAACCCACATGGAGGTATCTGAAAAAATTGCTTTAAGGCATGTTGATAAGGTTTTTTTGTCAGAACGGGGCCCAATTAAAGTTTTAGAAGATCTTTCTTTTTCTGTAAAAAAAGGGGAGTTTGTTGCTATTTTAGGAGCAAGTGGTTGCGGGAAATCGACACTTTTAAATCTCATTGCAGGTTTGGATTCTGTTACTTCAGGAGAAATTTTTGTTAACGAAAAAGATACGAAACAACCTGAACGTCATCGAATGATGTTATTTCAAGAAGCAGCTTTATTTCCTTGGTACAATGTTATCGAAAATGTAATGTATGGGCTTCGTTTCAAACAAAGGTTATATAAGTCGGAGTATTATGAGATTGCACTCTATTATCTTTCTCTTGTAGGTTTAAAAAATTATGCAAATTCTCGTATTTATCAATTATCAGGGGGTATGAAGCAACGTGTGGCTTTGGCTCGAGCACTTGCACCTAACCCAGAAATTTTACTTATGGATGAACCTTTTAGTGCTCTTGATGCACTTACGTGTGAACAACTTTATTATTATATACAATCCATTTGGGAGTCACAGCATAAAACCGTTATATTGGTTACACATAATGTACGTGAAGCGGTTGTTTTAGCGCAACGTATCTTAATTTTAACGCCACCTTTAGGCAAAATTTTAAAAGAAATAGAAGTAAATTTGCCCTATAAGCGTACCATTTACGATTCAGAAGTATTGAAAAAAGCAGATGAAATTTTTTCCATTCTGCATAATGAAACGAATTATGAACTTTTTTAAACGATCTTGCGTTCAATCTTCATTGTATCTCGTTTTAGCAATTGTACTGTGGCAATGGGTAGCAGGTTTTGAAAATTATTCGGATTTATTCTTTCCTAAACCCATGCAAGTAATTCACTTTTTATGGGAAGGGTTTGTAAGCAATGGCATGCTTTGGTCTGCTGTTGCAATTAGCTTTAAACGATTGATTATGGGGTATTTATTAAGTATTTGTATAGGTATTCCATTAGGAATACTTTGTCCACATTCAAATTTCCTAAAAAATACCATTTGTAAATTAGCCCTTGGGTTTCAGACGCTTCCAAGTATTTGTTGGGTACCGCTGGCTTTGCTCTGGTTTGGACAAAGTGATACGGCGATTATCTTTGTGGTTATAATGGGATCAATATGGTCTCTCTTGTTAAGTACAGAACAAAGTGTACAACGAGTTCCTGAGATCTATATCCGCGCGGCTATTACTATGGGAGCTAGAAAGTTTGTTTTGTTTCGAACTGTTATCTTTCCAGCAATCCTGCCAGCCCTTGTATTTTCTATGAAACATAGTTGGGCTTTTGCTTGGCGTTCTCTTATGTCTGCTGAAATTTATATTAGCGCGATTAGTGGTCTTGGTCTTGGTCAACTTCTCCATTATGGTCGAGAAATGCAAGCTATGGATCAAGTTGTAAGTATCATTTTCATTCTTACACTTATAGGCTTGTTTATTGAGTATTACTTATTCTCACCTATCGAAAAACTCATCGAAAAACGCTGGGGAAAATAATTTTAAGTTAAAAATTCGAAAATAAAGAGGGAGTTAATTCTTATTAATAATAAGAGGGAATTTATATAAAAATCCCCTCTCAAATAGTGGTTATTGAACGAATTATTGTGCTAAATGTTTATAAAAGTCGATACGATTTTTAACCAA
Source organism: uncultured Opitutales bacterium (assembly GCA_964582055.1). Classification (GTDB taxonomy): domain Bacteria; phylum Verrucomicrobiota; class Verrucomicrobiia; order Opitutales; family UBA9783; genus JBKSMP01. Next base: position 11,491 of record CAZOPT010000008.1, on the reverse strand, counting down.
TAATTGTGCTTTTTCGATCAATTCTTGTGAACGCTTTGGATTGGTTTTGGCCAAAACCTTAAAACGATTTTCTCGATTGAGGTAATCTGCTAAAGGAATTTTGGCATCTACAGCATCCAATTGAAGCGGGTTTCTATCCATCAAACGTGGATCAAAGCGATATAATGGCCAATAGCCTGAATCTACTGCTAAACGTTGCTGATCTGCACTAAACCGAAGATCATAACCATGTTCGATACAATTACTATAAGCGATAATCAACGAAGGACCTTGATAACTATTAGCTTCTTGAAGGGCTTTAACGGCTTGCGTAGGATTTGCCAAAATCGCAATTTGTGCAACATAGACATTGCCATACATCATTGCTAACAAGCCTAGATCCTTCTTCATACGTTCTTTACCGGCTGCAGCGAATTTGGCTACGGCTCCAATAGGTGTCGATTTAGATTGTTGACCACCAGTATTGGAATAAACTTCGGTGTCTAATACCATAACATTGATGTTGCGGCCACTCGCCAGAACGTGATCTAAGCCTCCATACCCAATGTCATAAGCCCAACCATCACCACCAATTGTCCAAACCGTTTTTTCAACTAAAAAGTCTGCTAAAGGCAATAATAATTGCGCCTGTTGGGAATGGCTTTCTTTTAAATCCTCTTTTAATGCTTCTACGCGTTGACGTAACTGTTTTCTTTCATCATCTCCTGATTTATTAGGCTCTAAAAGATCAGTAAATTTTTGAGCTAACTCAGGTATAGATTGCAACAATTCACGAGCAGTTTGCGTCTTTTTATCAGCAGCTAAGCGAATACCAAAACCAAATTCAGCGTTATCTTCAAATAAAGAATTTGCCCAAGCTGGCCCACGACCATCTGCGTTCTTTGTATATGGCGTCGTTGGCAAATTGCCCCCATAAATGGACGAACAACCGGTTGCGTTTGCTAAAAGGAGATGATCACCAAATAATTGAGTCAACAGCTTAATATAAGATGTTTCGCCACAACCTGCACAAGCACCAGAGTATTCAAACAAAGGTTGTCGGAATTGGGTTGTCTTCGCATCTAACTTTGCAGAAGCGGTATCTGGCCATGGTAAGGTTTCAAAAAAGTCTGATCGAGCTTTTTCCGCTTCAAACACTTCTACTTTTTTACGCATCATAAGTGCCTTTTGAGAAGCATCTACTTTACTCTTAGCTGGACAAACTTCTGCACAAAGATTACAGCCTGTACAATTTTCAGGTGAAACTTGAATGGTGAAAGCATGATTTTCAGCATCTTTTGAACGAAACGCAACGGATTTAAAACCGTCTGGAGCCTTCTCTAAAAGGCTAGCATCATAATGTTTCGAACGAATTGCAGCATGTGGACATACCAACGCACAACGATTACATTGGATACAAATGCTTGGATCCCACTCAGGAATGGCTTGAGCTAAATCACGTCTTTCAAAACAAGTGGTTCCCGTTGGCCAAGTACCATTTGCAGGTAGTGCACTGACAGGTAAAGCATCACCTTTCCCTTCTAATAATTGTTTTGTTACTGTTTGAATAAATTCAGAACCTCCCGAAAGATTCAATGGAACGCGTTTGTGAGATGTTTCAACAACTGCTTTTGGCTCTAATTTATGCAAATGTTCCAATGTAGCATCAACTGCAGCACAATTGCTTTGAACAATGGCATCACCTTTCTTACCATATGTTTTCTTAATCGCATTTTTAATACAAGTAATTGCTTCTTCTTGCGGTAAAATTCCGGAAATAGCAAAGAAGCAGGTTTGCATAATGGTATTGATTCTTCCGCCCATTCCTGTTTTCCGTGCAACTTCATATGCATCTATGGCATAAAATTGAATGTTTTTATCCAAAATAACTCGTTGCATTTCTTGTGGCAATTTTTCCCAAACATGCTCTTTTTCAAACGGCGCATTTAATAAGAAGGTACCACCTGGTTTTAACGCTGCCAAAAGGTCATATTTTTCAACAAATTGAAATTGATGACATGCTACAAAATTTGCAGATTGAATCAAATAAGGCGCTTCAATAGGATTAGGGCCAAAACGTAAATGCGAAACAGTCATAGCACCTGATTTCTTTGAATCATACACAAAGTAGGCTTGTACATACTGATCGGTTTCGTTACCAATAATTTTAATGGTATTTTTATTAGCACCAACTGTACCATCGGATCCTAAACCGTAGAAAATTGCTCTAAAACAATCATTTTTTTCAAGATCCAACTCTTCTTTAACCGCAACTGATAAATGTGTAACATCATCATCTATACCTACCGTAAAGGACTGTTGAAGTGTTTTGTCCTTAGCGGCTAAAAGCACTGCGTTGACCATGCTTGGCGTAAACTCTTTGGAACCTAAGCCGTAACGTCCACCAATAACAATGGGTAATTGTTGCCATTGACCTAAACGAACAGCTTCTTGTAAGGTCGTTTGAACATCTTGGCAAAGCGGTTCTGCGGCTGCCCCTGGCTCTTTCGTTCGATCTAAAACGATAACCTCTTTTACTGTTTTTGGTAAAATTCTTAAGAAGTAATCTGTTGGGAAAGGACGATAGAGATGAACCGTAATAACGCCAACTTTTTCGCCACGATTCATTTGATATTGAACAACCTCACGAACGGTTTCGCTGCCTGATCCCATTAAAACAAAGACATGTTCCGCTTCTGAATGACCAAAATAATCACATAAATGGTAACTACGTCCTGTTAATTTCTCAAATAAGCGCATTTTTTCTTCTACAATTTCCGGTAATTGTTTATAGAAAAGATTGCTTCGTTCTCGTCCTTGAAAAAATACGTCTGGATTTTGAGCCGTTCCACGGATCACAGGAGCATCAGGTGTCAATCCACGTTTACGAAACGCCAATAAAGCGTCTTCATCTATTAACGCTTTTAAAACTTCATCATCAACGGGAACATAGGTATTAATTTCGTGCGACGTTCTAAATCCATCGAAAAAATGTAAAAACGGAACACTCGCTTTTAAGGTTGCTGCATGCGCAATCGCAGCCAAATCGTGTGCAGCCTGTACTGAGTGCGATGAAAGCAAAGCCATACCCGTTTGACGTGTTGCCATCACATCCGAATGATCTCCAAAAATCGATAACCCATGGGTCGCAATCGCACGAGCGGTTACATGCATGCAAAATGGCGTTAATTCACCAGCAATTTTATACAGATTTGGAATCATTAAAAGCAAACCTTGAGATGCCGTAAATGTTGTTGTTAAAACACCACCTTGTAAGGCTCCATGAACCGTTCCTGCAGCTCCAGCTTCCGATTCCATCTCAACAACTTCGGGAACAATTCCCCAAAGATTAAGTTTGCGTTCTGTAGCCCATTGATCACACCATTCCGCCATTGGCGACGAAGGTGTAATGGGATAAATTGCAACCATTTCACTGAACTTGTATGCAACCGACGCAACGGCTTCGTTTGCATCCTTTATCGCTTTTACTGAAGACTGCTTCATAGTTATACCTACTTTTATCTCACCATGTTTTCCACAAAAATGCAACCTTAAAGTGCTGTTATTAAAACCTGCTAAAAAACTGTTGTATGACAAAAAAATTCCATAAAAAATGTTCATGGGTTACTTTTGCCGAAAGATGTTGCTGCCACAGTTTTTCGATTTCAAAGCGGCTTAAATATTTCCATAAAGGCGTATCTAAATTTAAATAATTTTCAAAATTAGATTTCAAAGATGTTCTAAAGGCTTGCGCTAAAGGCATGCCAAAACCCATTTTGGGACGATCCCATAAGTTTTGTGGTACATAACGATTAAGAACTTTTTTAAGTAAATACTTTTTGTTTTTCTTAAAAAACTTAACAGATAAGGGAATTTGCCAAGCAAAATCTACTAAATCATAATCTAAGAATGGTGCTCGAGTCTCAAGTGAAACTGCCATACTTGCACGATCTACTTTACATAATACATCATCATGTAAAAATGTACGCATATCGCAATACATAACTTGTTCAGCATTATTTTTTAGGTGAGGATGTAGACTAAACCAAGTGCCATGTAAACTTGCATTTTGTTGATTGTAAGAAACACTATTAATATAAGTTTCCAAAAAATTACTACCCGATAAAGCTCGACTAGCTTTTTGTAATTTATTGCCAAAAACAGGAAATTTTTCTGTAGGGAAGTATGTACAAATTTTTTGAAAAGTTTTTGTGACGAACTTTGGTGTCAAGCAGCCTATTTGGTTGAGCAATGGCACCCATTTATGTCGATGATACCCTGCAAATAACTCATCTCCTCCGTCGCCACCAATCGCAACTGTCACATGCTTTCTAAATAATTTAGAAACTAAGAAAGTAGATAAAGCAGAAGCATCTCCGAAGGGTTCATCATAGATTTTCGGTAATAAATCAACTCCTTCTAAAACAGCTTCATCAGTTGCGTAAAGAGTTGTATGATCTGTTTTTAAGTGTTTAGCAATTGCTTCTGCGTATTTTGATTCATCCCAAGGACTTTCTTTAAAACCAACTGTAAATGTTTTTATAGGTTTTGAATTTTGTGATTGCATTAAGGCAACCATAAGTGAAGAGTCAATTCCTCCAGATAGAAATGCTCCAACAGGAACATCGGCTACCATACGTTCTTGAACCGATTTTTGTAATTTTTCATCAAGTATCTGAATAAGTTCTTCTTCGGAAAGATCTAATATAGTACGATTGGCAATTTCTTGTTCTAAATCATAATAACAGTGTTCTTCAAGTTTTGCATTTTTTAATGTTAAAAAATGACCAGGGAATAATTTCTTAGCGGATTTATAGATGCTATAAGGACAAGGAATATAGTTAAATTGTAAATAAAGTTTTAATGCTTCTTCATCAATTGTTCGATTGAAATGGGGTAAGGAACATAATGCTTTTAATTCTGAAGCAAATGCAAAATAATTTTCGTCATAAGCGTAATAAAGCGGTTTTTCTCCAAAACGATCCCTGGCAATTATTAAAGTGTGCTCTTGTGTATCGTATAAAGCAAATGCAAACATTCCATTTAAGAGACGTAAGGTTTTTTCTATTCCCCAATGGATACAGGCTTTCAGTAAAACTTTTGTATCATTTCGTGCTTCAACAACACAACCATCTTCCGCTAATTGCTTAGCTAAGGCTTTGTAATTGTAAATCTCTCCATTAAAAACAAGTACATAACGTTTGTCTTCTGATAGCATAGGCTGGTGGCCATAAGGACTTAAATCAATAATAGATAAACGACTTTGTCCTAAAGCAATTGTCTCTTCTCCCCATACCCCGTGATCATTTGGTCCACGATGTTGTAGCGTTGTAATCATACGCTTTACATCTTCTAGAATTCCTTGATTTTCAAAATTTCTAAAGCACCATAAGCCTGCTATACCGCACATGTAAAATAGTATTAAAACAATTAATAAAAAATGCAAACTGTTTATGCTTTTTTATACCCAATTGCACACCAATTTACATCCGGATTATTCGAAAAAGAAATTTTTTCTAAACCACATTGTGTCATCATTTTTGTAATATCTGCTTTTGAATAACGCTTTTCTAAACAGGTTCCAAAACGATCTAAAGCACAATTACGCATATTATAAAAGGCTCCTTTGCGATAGGCACTTAAAGGAATATTATTAACATTTAAACCAAATTTTTCTAATATTTCCGATAATTTAGCTAATGGCCAATAAATAAAAACAGCAATTAAATCTGTTACAAGAAGCTTTATAGGATGTGGCAACTTACAAATGCAACGGCGCAAAACATCACTACAACTCCAAATAACCCTAAACCACCAAGGCTTATTTTCGAAATTGTAGTACATATAAATTAAAAATGGAGCGCCTGGTTTCAATTTATCGACACATTTTTGCATAGCACTTTCCGTATTCGGTATGTGATGCAAAACTCCTAAACAATATCCAAAATCCTGACTTTTATCAGCTAAAGGCATATCATTAATTGTAGAATTATAAAAAGAAACGTTTTTAAATGATGCTAATTTTTGTTTAGCAACTTCTAACGCTGAAGATGGATCTATGCAATTGATTTTTCCGACCTTAGGAGCAACATAAAAAGCCCACCGGCCGTTACCACATCCTGCATCAAAACCTTCTGCATTTTCTGGTAAAATATCCCACGGAAATATTGAAAAGTAACCATCAAATTCCTTTTTTAAATCATATTCAGGCCGCTCCTTATTAGTGAAAGTGTTCCACTCTTCACCAAAATGTTTGACGACATCTGCATTTGAATTAACGTATTTCTGTTGCTCTGTTGCTCTGTTGCTC
>CAZOPT010000008.1:2307-5102 GCA_964582055.1 uncultured Opitutales bacterium | reverse complement strand
TCTGTTGCTCTGTTGCTCTGTTGCTCATAAAAAACTTACCTTTAAAAAGTTTCACATTCTACCATTTTCTGCAAGCCTTCTTTTAAAGAAATCTTCGGTTGCCAATTCAATAATTGTTTTGCTTTTTGAGTATTGGCACAAGTATGCATCATATCGGAAGCATTAAAAGGATGATGTTGTATAATAGCTTTTTTGCCTAGTAAATCTTCCAAAATAGCAATCATTTCATTAATGGTATGACGCTGCTCATTCCCTAAATTAATAACTTCGTAACCTAATTCTTTTTGAGCAAGAATGATTCCGCGAGCAATATCATCTACAAAGGTAAAATCCCGCGATTGTGTCCCATCGCCATTCAGAGGCAAAGGTCTACCCTCTGCTATACAATGCATAAATTTATCGGGACTCATATCCGGACGTCCTTTAGGGCCATAAACTGTAAAACACCGCAAAATCGAAATATCGATCCCATACAAATGATGATAGGTATAACAAAGTACTTCTGCAGCTTTTTTAGAGGCAGCATAAGGTGAAATCGGTTCATTTACAGGCAAAGTTTCCATAAAAGGCATTTGTTGGCCTGCATACAATGAAGACGTTGATGTTAAAATGAGCTTATTGACTTTATATATACGCATGCATTCAAGTAGATTTAATGTCCCAATTGCATTTGTTGTCATGTAAAGGTCCGGTTTTTCTAAACTCATTCTTACGCCAGCCTGCGCTGCAATATTATAAACCGCATTAAATGTATGTTTTTGAAATAATTGTTCTAAAAAATTTTTATCTTCTATATCAGCTTTGTAAAAAACAAAATCTCCCTTTAATGCCTCTAGTTCCTTTAATCGAAACTTTTTTAATTCAGGATCGTAATAATCATTTAAATTATCTATCCCAACCACTGAAATGTCTTTTTTTAAAAGCATTTCAGCAACTTTAGCTCCAATAAATCCAGCACATCCTGTTAGTAAAACTTTCATAATTTACTTAATTATATGAACAAAGCATTTGAATAAACACTTTATATCAGATAAGAATGTCGCTTTTTGAGCATATTCCAAGCTTAATTTTATTTTTTTTGGCAAAATTTTTTCAATGTAATCTTTTTCAATATCTTCCGATTGTGCAAGTAACTCGTTTTCAACTTTACTAAACATTAATGTTGCCGGATCTACAATTCCAGGTTTATATTGCAAAATCGTTTTTTGTTTTTTTGTGTACTTGCTCACATAGTAAGGAATTTCCGGACGATAACCTACCAAGCTAATATCTCCACAAAGTACATTTATCAATTGCGGTAGTTCATCTAATTTATAATTTCGTAAAAATGTTCCTAGTTTGGTTATACGAACATCATTAACTGTAGCTAGTTTCTTATCTTTGTCTACAGAATTTCGCATCGTACGAAATTTATATAAATGAAAGAACTTACCGTTCAAACCCACTCGACGTTGTGCAAAAAAAATAGGTTTTCCATCTTTAAAAAGAATAAACAACCCAATAACCAACAATATTGGTAACAATACTACCAATCCAACTGAACTAATCAAAATATCAAAAAAACGTTTTATCATTTGTTAAGGCATTTAAGGCATCAACAACATAATATACTTGGGCTTCTGTCATGTCTGCAAAAAGTGGTAAACTTATTATCTGATCAAATACTTTAGTTGCATTAGGAAATGCTTCATTAGTAAACCCCTGATTTTTGTAAAACGTGTGCATGTGTAACGGTTTCCAGTGTACACTAGGAACAATGTTTCTTTCTTTTAAGGCTTGTAATAGTTCGTCACGAGATAGAAAATCCTTATTGGGTTGATTATATTTCACTACCAATAAATGGTAAGAATGCACAAAACACTCTTCTTTATCTTCTAAAAAAGAAAAATGAGGATTTGATTTTAACAAGTTCTTATATAATTTTACAAATGCTGTACGCTTAAGTTTTAAATTTTCCGCATTTTCTAACTGTGCACAACCCATATCAGCAGCAACATCTGTTAAATTATACTTATAACCAGATCCAGTAATATCATAAAAAATACTTCCTTGCTTGCCAAAACGATCCCATGCATTTGTAGATAATCCATGTAAAGATAAACTTCGAGCTCTATCAGCAATTTCCTTTGAATCAGTTGCCAACATACCTCCTTCACCACAAGTCGTTATACATTTATTGCAATAAAACGAATAACATTGTGTTAAGCTTTTAGGACTTTTACTGAGCCACTGGTTATATTTTTGAGAAAAGTATTGAGAACCACAGCAATGCGCTGCGTCTTCTATAATCTTCAAATCAAATTCTTCTGTTAACACTTCAATAGAGTCCATATTGACTATTTTACCAGCATAATGAACAGGAATAATTCCTCGAACACTTTTCCCTTCTTTTTGTGCTAATAATAATTTTTTTTTCGCATCCGTTGCTGATATCGACAAATCTTTAAGATCACAATCCACTAATATAGGTTTTATTCCGCAATAATACAATACTTCGGCCGTTGACGCAAATGTCATTGTAGGTACTAAGACATATTCTCCCGGTTTTATCCCACTAATAGCAACCGACAGATGTAGTGCAGCTGTAGCAGAATTTAAAGCGACACAATACTTTACACCTATGTATTCTGAGAATTTCTGTTCGAATTCTTGTACATATCTACCTGTAGTCAACCATCCGGAACGTAAAACTTCTAAAACGTTTCCTTGTTCTTTTGGTCCAATGCTTGGCTTAAAAAAAGGGACTTCCATTATTGTTACTTCCTAAAAAATCCAACAACATGTGTATTCAAAAG
>CAZOPT010000008.1:0-2207 GCA_964582055.1 uncultured Opitutales bacterium | reverse complement strand
GCATAAAAATACTGATTATTGAATGAATGTTTTTTACTTCCAACTCTTAGTTCTTCAAAAATTTGATAGATTTCCTCAATGTGTTGTTTATAAAAATGCGACAAAAATAGATTTTCTATGATATGTTTTATAGGTGTATTTTGCGTAAAAACCATCATAGATTTTGTCCATGATTGTATAGCTAAATTATTTGTAATAAATGATTTTGTACAATAAAGATCTGTTTGAGAAAATAAATGGATATCAAAATTATTCGTTTTAAATAATTTCCAAACAGCATTGTTTTTCAATTCTCGTAGTAAATAAGATTCTGTTAAATTTTCGTGTTCCTTTCCAAAGTTTAACATGGAAGTTGTAGAATATAAGGTGCCTCTATATGTAGAATAAGAATTAGGGAAACATATAAATCCTTTTTGTTTTAATTTGTTGTAAAATTCGGAATTATCAAATTCATATAAAAACTTAAGTGTATTCTCATTCGCATAAGCATCTAATAAAATATGATAAACATTAGGATATTGTTTTTTTGGAATAATTACCTTGTTCGTTGGAAGTTTTGTTATTGGTTGAGGTTCCGAAAATATACTTATTAAAAAATGTAATACTATTACTCCTAAAACTAAAGAAGAAAACACGTTTAAAACCTTATTTAATTCCGTAAGTTTTTTGCGAAATTTTAATAAAAACCCCCAAATGATTACCAACGCAAATACAAAACCTATTAGTAATAAAAACCACTTATATGCTAAAATAAATGTTGGTAAGTTTTGGAATAAATTGGAGATTTCTCTTGAAAGTGGATGTATAGTCCAAAAAGCAATCCAAGCAAAACTTAAAAATATATTGGATGTGATTTTATCTTTAAAAATATGTCGCAAGATTTTACTTAAAATAAATGTTAAAACTAATCCAACTAGTACAAAACAAATTGCGTGATAGGAGCATATTTCTTCTTGATTTTTGAAAAAAATATAAAAAATAGGAATAATTGAAAATAAATAACTATGCATTTTGACTTTCTAGTTTTTGAGACTTTTGAGGTGTTTTTCTATAAAAATATCCTAATAAAACATACCAAACTGACATAACACATTGCTTATGGCGTAACAAATTTAAGTAATTAGAAACACTAATAAATGCAACCGTCAGATAAGCAATTATAGCTAATGAGATAAAAATCACCTTTTTATCTTCTTCAGGGAAAAATTTCCATTTTCCTTGAACTAAATGATAGATCAATAAAACTAAACAAGCAATGCATACTAGGTTAAAAAAAACTGCAACTAAAAAACCTAATTTGGAAGCTTTTGTAGGTTTTACCAGGAACTTAGTGAAATTAGTGACCAAAGGAGCAAACCAAGAATTACAGAGCTTTAAAACAGCGTATTTTGTTTGCAAAATTTGGGAGTTGCCACGTGATCGGTTTATTCGACCTTTATTTACTTGCAGTGACTGTGCTATACTTAGTTTGTTAGAATGAAAAACAAATATACTTCCTAATAAACCAATCAATGCAATTCCCAACAATGCGATCTTGTTTTTTCTTGCATGCCAAAGTGAAAAAACACTTAATAAAACGAATGGTAATAAGTAATAAATTTTATGTGCGAAATAAAACCCATAACCACAAAGGAATATTAGAATGGCATTTTTTCGTTTTATTAAAAGCCATAAAAATAAAACCATTATAAACGCACTCATAGAATTAGCTAAAGGAAGTCCATTTTTAACTACAAAGTTGGGAGCATGTTGTAATACACAGATAGATAACATGTATCCATGTTTACATTTTAAAAACATTAAAATTTCTACAAACAAAAATAATCCTATAAGATGAAAACATGCGTTTAATAAACATGCAAAAAAGAATGCTGCGTAAAAATTTTTTATAGGGAAAATGATGTCTCTAATGATTCGGTAAAAGATATAATAATGAAAATTATTATATTGATAGGTTTTAATATTATTCCATTCTAAATTTAACAATTCTTGAAAAGATTTACGTTCGACAAAATCACACTGGATTCCATGAGATCCTCTTGGTCTAAAATAAAAACCTTCTTGGTCAAATGCTGCTTTAAAATAATTATTTTTTCCATATGTAGCTGTATGATAAACTGCAGAAAATAATAAAACTACACAGTTATACGCAATAAAATACTTAAAATAAGGCCATTTGCTTTTCCTGCTAATCCAAACAGCAAAAG
>CAZOPT010000007.1:9611-31055 GCA_964582055.1 uncultured Opitutales bacterium | reverse complement strand
GTTTCTACCATAAATTGCCCATCACTTGGAGATATAATTTTAGTAGGAACTTGTGTTTCATCGCTATCCTTAAAAGCAAGAATGCTCTCTACAATTTTAGAGGACATTAAACGAATATCTGCCATAAATTGTGTTCTGCTAAGTTGACCATTTTGAATTAAGTGTAATTGATACTCCCATTCGCCTGTTAAGGCTGGACTTGCTAATTCTTGTGCATTAACCGCTTTAAGAAAATCGAGAAGTTGTTCGGCTTTTGGTGTCGGAATTAATTCCTTTTCTTGGCGTTCAAGGTATTTTGTACCGATTAAGTTTTCAATAATTTGCGCACGTGTTGCAGGTGTTCCTAAACCTTTACCTTTCATAGCTTCAGCTAATTCATCTGCTTCTACAAACTGACTTGCGCGCTCCATACTGGCCAATAACGTTGCCTCAGTAAAATGTGCCGGAGGACGTGTTTTATCCGATTTCAACTCAAATGGCAAAGCTTTTGCAGAAAAATTATCTTCAGATGAAAGAGCTGGAAGTCCTTCTTTGACATCTGCTTTCCGTGTAATTTCCAACCATCCTGGAAAAGTTAATACTTTACCTTCGGTCTTAAAGATAAAAGATTCACAACTTGTTAGTCGTGTTGTAACTGCAAATTCTGCAGCAGGGAAAAATACAGACAAAAACCGTCTAACGACCAAGTCATAAACTTTAGCTTCACTCTCATTTAGCTTATTAGAAACAGTTCCCGTAGGAATAATAGCAAAGTGATCCGAAACTGCTTGGTTATTAAAAATAAGCTTTTGTGCAGGATTGACCCAGTGATTCGCTAGGATTTTTTCAGCAAAAACACTGTAAGGTTCACCTAATTGCTTAAGCGTAGCAATACAGGTTGTTGCATAATCTTCAGGCAAAGCACGAGAATCGGTACGAGGATACGTCAGTACTTTATGCTTTTCGTAAAGCGCTTGTGCTTTATCCAAAGTAAATTTTGCAGAATATCCAAACCGTTGATTACATTCACGCTGAAGCGATGTTAAATCGAATAAACGTGGTGCTGATTGCTTTGTTTTCTTTGTAGTTTCTTCGACTTTCCATATACACTCTTGAAGATTTTGTAACTGTTGTAACAGCTGCTGTACTTCAAGTTCTGTCCAAAATCGATCGCTACGATCATCATCATTTTGCTTTTTAAAATTTGGACGTTGTAATAGACCTGGATAAATTCCTTGAGTAATTTGAAAATTCCCTACGATATTCCAAAAAGGGATTGGCTGGAATTCTGAAATAAGTCGCTCGCGTTCGCAAACTAAAGCAAGAGTAGGTGTTTGAACACGTCCTACTGAAGCAACTTCTTTTCGACGATTTCCCAACATGCGTCCTGTAACGGCACGTGTACCATTGATACCTACAAGCCAATCAGCTTCAGAACGGCACCGTGCTGCAGCTTCAAGTGCATGCATGCTTTCTTCACTTCGCAAATGTTCAAAAGCTTCACGAATAGCTTCAGGCGTCATGGAAGAAAGCCACAAACGCAATTTAGGCTTTTTACAATTTGCTAATTCACATAGATACGCAAAAATTAGTTCTCCTTCACGCCCCGCATCACAGGCATTGACCACACAATCAATCTCCTTGCGATGCATTAGTTTCTTTAAAAGATTAAAACGTTCTATAGACTTTTCTATTGGCTTCAGTTGAAATTTTTCAGGCAATATAGGTAAATTTTTCAAAGACCAATATTTATATTTTGCGTCGAAATCTTCCGGCATGAATAATTCCACTAAATGCCCTAACGCAGAAGTAATAATCACATCTTCTCTCTCAAAACAACCATCCTTAGTTTGTTTAAAAGAACCCAGAGCTTTTGCTAAATCCCTAGCAACACTTGGCTTTTCAGCTATAATTAATTGCTTCATGTTCTCCAGAATTACCAACCGGCATCCTACCGTAATAATTATTAGATCGTATTTATTTATAAACTTCAAGTAAAATCTTGTGCTATATCTACCTCACTTCAACCTACAACCACACCAATAAGCTGATTATAGGGAAAATAATGAACCCTACATCGTCTTCCCTTCCTATATAGAAACTTACTCGCCTACAAGATCAGAGGCTTTAATGTAGAAATATTTGTAAGCTGTATTATTGGAATCCATGTACGTAAGCCAAACATGGCCATTTTTACAATCGAGAGAAATGATTCGAGAACAATCGGTAATGAAACTGTTATCACTTGCATCTTTAAATTCTGTTTTGGTTAACAAACGAAGACGAGCATCAGAAGTTATAATATAAGGCACATAACCAATATACAAATGATTACCCTTACCATTATCTTTTCCCGGATAACAGTACGCGTAAATAATGTAGTTTTTGTAAGTACACATTTTTTGAGTATTCAAATATAACCTACCTGAATTGTCCGCAGAAAGATTAGTAACAGGCGTTGCTCCAGAACTCTTTATATTTGTTGTATAAATAATATTTGTTGTATGTTCTCGATAATGTGTAATTGTATTACCTTCAAAATTTGATACCCATAAAACAAGAGCCGCATTTTCACAATTAAAATTACAATAAGTATTAGCAATACCATCCGCATTGATTCCTGTATCTCTCGACTCTTCACCATACCATCCTTGATCTTTAGTTAAATAAAAAGCTTTAAGGTAATCAAATCTAGACTTTGGAGGATTTTTATGACAATCATTAATACCTTGAAAACCTAAAACACACCAAATTTTTTTATTGTTATCTGTATCTAAAACTAAAAAATCAAAAGGAAAATTAGACCAAGTCCATGCATTAGGTGTACCAACGGTAACTATAGTTTCATCCGGATCTTCTGGATCTTTTGTATAAGTTGCATATTCTAGATACTGAAAAGCAGCCATATCACCTACTTTTGACTGATCACCTTCATTGCTTATAGACTGTTTATAAAGATTCGCCGCAACACCATCTACAGGTGTCATATAATACATATAATTTCCACATTTTACAATTTTAGGAATTAAAAAACGATTCCAATAACTAGGTGCTGCTTCTATCAAGTTTTTAAAATCACCTGATTCAGAAAAAGTAGATCTATAAGCTTCATTCCAACCTTTACCTTCATTATTATCTGCAATATGCCATAAATAAATTTTATTTTCATTATCATTATAACAAGCCATAAAATTTCCATATTGTGGTTGTAATTTCTGGTTATCATATCGTTTTTCTGTTGCACGTGGTCTCAAATAATTGTATTGAAAAACTCTACGATTTTGTATACCACTATCCGCCTTATCTGTATGTGGTATATACTTTGTGGTTAAGTTGGATAAACCATCTTTTTTAAGCTTAAAAAAGAGTATACCTTCTGTAGCACCATTTTCAGCTCCACTACATTCATTTGTTACTGTTGCATTCATAAGCCGAGTTGTTGGAATATAAACAAAACCATAAAGATGTTTCGAATATCCATTCACTTCTTGAGCCAAACATGGCATAAAGGCATTATAAATATAGTTTTTAAACATATTCTTTTCATTATCCACGTTTTTTTCATTAAAATCAAATTTAGGTACACTTACACAATTCGGTGTTACACCAGGAATTTTCGTCCAGGGAGAAAAAGTAAAAACAGACTTCTTTATAGAGGGTATATTTGTTGTAGAATTATTACCATATTTACTTATTGCAAACCTAGGCCCATTACTAGTATTAAAATCATGAAGCGTTATTGCATATAAATCACCATTAGCATCAACCATAGCACTAGGTGCAAACGATTCCCATACAGCTGCTTCTGACCCATAGAAATCTCTCATGGTTTTCATCCAGTTTCCATCAACACTCCATCCTAAATCTATCGATTTATTTTCATATTTGGGAGAACTACCATCTATTAAACTTGCAGGTTTATAGGCTAAAACAGTTTGTCCGCTTAATCCAATCAAAAGCCCTAAAAGCTTATAAAAACTAAATTTACGCAATTGCATGTGCCTATTTTAACAAAAAAAAGAACGTGGATACAAGCAATTTATTACAAACACATGCTTTAACTTTTAAAAAATTTCATTTTAATTACTTGTCAAATGGTTTGTTATACAGTAGAATTTTTAAATTACATAAATATGAACACACCGCTATTTTATAATGACTTAAGTTTTTTGGATCATCCAAGTGCGAGAGCTTTAAGAATTTTGAGTGAGTACATGGGACCTGAACAACGTTTGGAACAATTTAACATTCATCATACAATTGTTTTTTTTGGTTCGGCACGCATTGCATCACCTGAAAATTGGGAAAAAAAGATAGGTAAAAAGAATTTTCTGTCAGCTAAAGAAGCCAAAAAAGCGGTCATTTACTACGAAAAAGCACGACAATTGGCTAAAAAAATCACAACTTGGACATTAAAAATCCCCGAAAACACTCGACCTTATTTAATAACAGGAGGAGGACCGGGAATTATGGAAGCCGGAAATCGTGGGGCCAAAGAAGCAGGAGGAATTTCATTAGGAATGACCATTAATTTACCTAATGAACAAGAGATAAATGAATACTGTACACCTGGAGCAAGTATGCAATTTCATTACTTTTTCATGCGCAAACTTTGGTTATTATTTCGAACACGTGCATTTGTAGCATTTCCAGGTGGTATTGGAACTTTGGATGAATTATTTGAAATTCTTACACTCATTCAAACTAAAAAAGTTGCACGCTTTCCCATTATTCTTTTTGGAAGCGACTTTTGGAAACCACTTATTAATTTTGAACAATTATTAGATTGGGGCTTGATTAATCCGGAAGATTTGGATTTATTCAAATTGTTTGATGATGTTGATGAAGCATCACAATACCTTCAAAACATTTTAACACCCGAGTATTTAGCAAATTCTTACAATCGTTAAAATCATGCAAATGGGGCATTACATCGAGAATAGTTTCATTGTAGACGTAAAAAGTACAACGTTTCGCGGTGCTTTGGAAGAACTACTTGAGTGCTGTCCTTTAAATAAAGTACAAAAACGTTCAGAACTTTTGGATGATTTGATCACACGCGAAAATACTGTTTCAAGCTATTTAGGTCAAGGAATTTGTTTACCTCACATCAAAGTTCGTATGCGAAAATCCTACTTGTTCGCACTAGGACGTATTCGCAAACCACTTCAAGATGCATCCGTACATGACAGTGATAAGATACGTTTGGTCATTCTATTACTTGTCTCCGAAAAGGTTGATAATTGTGTGACTATGCTAAGTTCCTTAGCAAAAATCTTTCAAACTATCAAATTAAGTAACGATTTAACACAATTACCTTTAGAAGAATTTCGCACTAAAGTTTTGCAAGCCTTTAAGGCAATTCCCACGAAACAAGTAACGCGTACAAACTCCTTTAATCGTTTAATGTTACGCGAATCAATAAAAATAGCCAAAGCAGGTAATTGTTCTTCTATTTTTTTATTCCAAGATACTTTTTTAAATCAAACACAAGAAATTAATACTTTAGATACGGATTTAAAAACGATTATCATTTCACAACGTGCACCAGAAATTTCACAAAAAGGAAATACATATACATTACCGATACAACTTTTTGCCAATGGTCGTTTGGCACAACTACGTAGCGCTATTTTGCTAGCCCTTATTCACAAGTGTATCAAATATAACGAAAAAATCTGTTGTATTGGAGGATTGCCGCATAGTAATCGCATCGACACCGTCGTTATTACTGAAGCAAATCGAGAAATTCAGTCTGTATTCTCACAACAAACGGACATCTTACCTCTAACCGTTTTGCCAGAAGTCTTCGAACGTCTATTAACAATTGCTACACAACTAGCAGTAGAAGGGCGTGAAGGCAAATCTGTTGGTTGTCTCTTTGTATTAGGAGATGTGAAAGCATTAGAACCTTATATGCATCCATTGATCTTAAATCCTTTTTATGGATATAGTACCGAAGATCGTAATCTACTTAATCCTTTCATCGATGAGACAATAAAAGAATACTCTCTTTTAGATGGTGCTTTCGTTATTAGTGGTAATGGAGCTGTCGAAAGCGCTGGAACGCTTATCCATGCATCAGATCAAGTTTCCTTGCCAGGTGGCTTAGGAACAAGACATGCTGCAGCTGTAGCTATCTCTAAAGCCGTAGATTGCATTGCCATTACAATTTCATCTAGTACAGGACAAGTTTCCTTATTTCGAAATGGCAAAATGTTACCTCTTTTCGATAAGGGATTGGAATAAAGCGACCCCCTACCCTATTAATTTTGAATTCGCCAAAATTTACACATTCAACTTTAGCTTCCTACAAAATATACTTAAATTACTTCCAACTCACATCAAAGGAATTGACGGAGTAATTGTTGAACAGAAGAGTGTGAAGAAGTTTTTTTAGTAGGTTGAGATTTCGTATTTAATAATTGAAGTAGATTCATATAATTAGGCTTACCTAAGGTTCCATCGATTTCGCAACTTGGACCTGGATAGTAACCCTCGTTTGTTTTTTGCGAAGTATCAAAGGCAAAATAATTTAAAAAAGGACCATCAGTAGCATCTAACTGAACCTTAAATTTAAAAGCTTGTTGCTGCCAAACTTTTGCTACGTCTGTCACGATAAAACCATTTGCACAAAATGCAGCATCTGTATTTTGTATTGAAGCTTTTAGGTCTACTTTGTCGTTATTTTTACGCTCTAAATCCAGTTGTATCGATGAAAATGGTACTGATTTAAGATAAGTATTAAGGAATCCTAATCCGCTCATTTCTGAAATGGATGAACCTACTAACATGCTTAAAGTAGACGTCAATCCACTAACCGCTTGTGAGGCTACAGAAACAGTACTAAAAGGCTTAAAACTGCCCTCATAAGCTTTTAAATGCAAACTTCCTTTAGAATCCAATAATGAAGTATAATTTCCAGACCAATCTATAGATAAATTACAATTTCCACATAAATCGCCATATTTATTGAGATTTATATCAAAAGCTTTAGGAGTGTTCCAAATGGATAAAAGCTGCATGTCTTGTGCTTTAAGTACAACTTCTGCCCAAGAAGGATACCGATAACCTAAATTAAATTGGGTATTGCCACCAAAGAAAAATCCTTTCCCTTCTTTCAATTTAATATCGGACGAACTTATTTCGATCTGGCCTGCTAGATCTTTAATAATTTCGTTATCTGCATATATCGATTTACAGTTTAAAGCCACAGTCCCTGTATAAGGACTCCAAGGTGCTTTAGAAGTTATATCTTTGGGGACTTTAGCTGATTTATGAGAAACCGTTGGTTTTTGATGGGTTTCTGCAACAGTAATAACTTGATTTGTGTCTGGTTTAAATTGAGAAACATTTAAAGATTGTAAAAACTTGTGCACCTTAAATATATCTGGCAAAAAAAGTTGTTTGCTTGTAACTTTACCATTTAATAAGTTTTCTTTAAGTGTTCCTTCAAAGTACAAATCAGTTGTATGCTGTTTAGTGCTTATTTCTAAATTCGATTGTAGATTATGTAGATCCTCTTTTGTATTCTGATAAGACCCTTGTATGTTAAAAGCAAGATCGTTATTTAAAGCCGAAACCTTACATTGAGCATTAGCGGAATGTTCTTTCTCATTTAAAATCCAATGTGCAGATAAATCGCCCACAATACCTGGAAATTTTAAAGCAAACGGCTGTAAAAACCATCCATCTATATTCCCTTCTAGCTGGCCTTGGCTTTTTTCAAATTTATCTTTCTTAAAACAAATCTGAGCATTACCTTTAAGTAAAGGTAAAGTAGATTGTGTATCCATAATCATTAGATCATTTATCGCATAACATGCATGTGCTTTATGATCTAAGGAATAATGTAAATTTCCAGAAAGTACTTTTAAATCTAAGGCTTTTTGTCCTTGATAACTTATCTGCAAATTATTTACACAAATCGGCACTTGATGCTCCCAAGTAAGAACATTTTTTTCACAGCTCAATTGCGAAAGTAACGACAATTGTCCCATTAATTCTAAGCCTTTGCAACGAATCAAATCCAATGGACACTGTTCACACTGAAATGTAAAAATATTCCCTTGTACACTCGTTAAAGCTTTAAGCCAATCTTGCGTTTTAAAACAAAGTGGTTGATTCAAATTAAAATACAACCATGTATTTCCAGCTTGATGCGATTGCAACGAAGCTTTTAATTGTTTGATAGTCCACTCCGACTTTTCCTTTTTTAAATCATAAGAAATTTGTGCTATAAGATCAGGATGTAATTGAACATTTAAGGCCGATAAATCTATCTTTCCTTGAGCTAAATTTTGATTAAATTTAACAGAACCATTAGATGCAAAGGCTTTTAATTCAGCCTCTTTCTGAAGCAAATTACCATGAGATTCCAAATTTAAAAAAGGTGTAAATACAGTATCTGTTCCGATGATCTTCGTTTCATAATTAACTTTGGTCATTTCGGAATTACATTCAGTCTTTCCATCAAGCTTAAAATTAGTGTTAGAAATGATAGGCGTTTTTTGATAAGTTAGCTTATTAACGGCTACACGAAGGGGTTGCAAAACAGAAAGTTGCCATTTTTCTTGGTCTGTATATGTAAGCCCCAAGTTCCCTGATTGTAATTGACCATCTATTCCATAATCGAACTTTTGTAAATAAGGATTAATGAAAGCTAAAGGAATTTCGTAAATATGAAGATCCAACAATTGTAGGTTTCTGTCAGCAGGTGTTTGTAAACCTTTTTTCAAATGATAGGTAAATGCTTGATCTGAACGAACAGAGAAAAAAAGTTTTTTAGCCCCTTTTTCTTTTAATGAAATTTTATAATTTTTTAATTGAATCTCTTTGGCATCAAAACAAGCTTGTAATTCAGCTTTAAAATTAAGGTTTGGCAAATTTTTTAAACTTGCATCAATTGCTTCAAAATGTTTTCCCCAAATACTTACCAATGTATGCGTATCCCAACGACTTGCTTTACGATTAAGATTACATGTACCCTCTAATAATACCGATAAATTAGGAATAGAACGAGGATAAAACGTGTGAATAAGGGTATGATCAAAAATACATTGCCAACGTAAATTAAGTGCATGAGCAGCAGTTTTAAATGTTTCTCCCTCTATGGAAAAATCATTAGCTTGTCCCCAATGAACCTCGCACTTTAACGTTTCCGACTTTGAATGCTCATTACCTGCAATAAGACAAGCGTAAGTACACTTAGGGTATTTTTTCTGATGATTCTTAGCATTAACAAATCCGTCTACTTTTATTTTCTGAATTTCATTTTTATTATTCAGTAACATTTGAATAGACCCCTGTACTTGTAAATGCGAAAAATAAGGCTGATTATCCGCCTGTATCAATGTTGTGTAATTACAAATACCCGACACATTGGGAACAAAATTTTCAATAAACAAACGTGTATTTATCAATTGTAACCCATTTACGTGGCCACTAACGGCAACATTTAAATGTTGTATATTGATGGGTATAGGTAGTTGTAATTGTTTTAAAAAACTAAATTTAGAAGCATTTTGCGAAAAAATTTTAGAAAAATCTGCCGTACAAATTTCTTTTTTTGTAGTAGAAACTTGGCCATTTAGTTCAAGAAACAAGTTCATTTTTTGTATAAAAACACAATGTTGTGTAATCAATTTTAAAGGATTCCAAGCTAGATCCAAATTTCTCAAATACAAACTTTGTTTCTTATTGCTTAAGATAATACTTTCAGCGGAAATATGCGACCAATTACCCTTATAACCTTTAAATTCGATATCTTTAAATTGAGTCTTTAGTAGTAAGTATAAAAAAGCTTTTTGGGTACACGAAAAATGACCACAACAAAAAATTGTTAAACAAGTAATAAAAAAAGCCCAGAGTACATTTTTTAGCAATTTATGTTTCATAAAAAATTGTTTCACCATTTAATCAAAATAAAACCTTGCAAGATTTTCGCAAATGAATTTTCTAGAAAATATACATTTTTATAAAAATTTGTTGAACATATGAAAAGATTAGAAAGTAAAATTGCTTTAGTAACAGGTGCAGGCAGGGGAATTGGCCAAGCAATCGCAGAACGATTTGCAAAAGAAGGTGCAACGGTTTTATGTGTAAGCAAAACAGCTGCCAACTGCCAGCAAGTTGCAGAAAGTATTACTCAAAAAGGTGGTACTGCAGCTGCTTTTCCTATGGATGTTGCTGATAAGCAATCCATTCAATTTGTTAGTCAACAAATTTTAGAACAGTATCCAACGGTTGATATTTTAGTTAATAACGCTGGTATTACCCGCGATAAGCTTTTCGTACGTATGGACGATTCGGATTGGGAAGATGTGCTTTTTACGAATCTTTTTAGTGCTTTTTATTTATGCAAGCAGTTTGTCGGTCCCATGACTCGTAAACGTTGGGGACGTATTATTAATGTATCTTCTGTTTCAGGAATTATAGGTAACGCCGGACAAGCAAATTATTCTGCTGCAAAAGCAGGTTTGTTAGGTTTTACAAAATCTTTAGCTAAAGAATTAGCCTGTCGTTCCATTACAGTCAATGCAATTGCACCTGGTTTTATTGCGACGCAAATGACACAAGATTTAAATGAAGCTATCGTAGAACAAGCCAAAAAATTAATTCCTTTAAAATGTTTTGGTGAAGCTGAAGACATTGCAAATATGGCTATTTTTCTGGCTTCCGATGAAGCTCATTATATTACAGGACAAGTTATAAAAGTGGATGGTGGAATGGTAATGTAATCTTTACGCTTGATTTTATAAAAAAAACAATTACCTTAATAATCGTTCTTTATAAATAAAGTATTATTATGACAGAAACAATAGAACAAAGAATTAAACGTGTCGTTGTTAATACGCTCAACGTAAAAGAAGAGCAAGTAACTTTAGAAGCATCCTTCCGTGATGATTTAGGTGCAGATTCCTTGGACCAAGTCCAACTTGTAATGAATCTCGAAGAAGAATTTAAGGACTTAATCGCAGGCGAAATCCCAGAAGCTGATGCAGAGACTTTAAATACAGTCGGAGAAGTCGTAAAATATATTTCTGACAAAACCAAAGCACAATAACGAATTTTAATGGAAATGCTGAATGCGAATCGCGTCGTAGTTACAGGGTTGGGGACGGTCAACGCATTAGGTAAAAATGTGGACGATTTTTGGTCCGCTTTGTTGGCTGGAAAATCAGGAATAGGTCCCGTTACTCACTTTGATGTTTCCGAGTTGCCTACAAAGATAGCATCCGAAATTTCTGATTTTAATCCTTCAGATTATATGGATGCTAAAGATGCAAGTCGTACAGATCCCTATGTACATTTTGCAATTGCTGCTGCAAAAATGGCTGCAGAAGATGCACATCTGTCAGTTTCTGATGAAGAATCGGATCGTTGTGGTGTCATTATTGGTACGGGTATTGGAGGCATGAAGAATATCGAAGAACAATCGTTTGTGCTTTTTTCCAAAGGTCCTCGTCGCGTTTCTCCATTTATGATTCCATCAACCATATGCAATATTGCATCGGGTACAGTTGCGATTAATTTAGGCCTACGTGGGCCTAATTTCGGAGTCGTAAGTGCTTGTGCATCAAGTGCACATGCGATTGGTGAAGCTTTCAATTTGATCAAGCTAGGCCAAGCAGATATTATGTTAGCAGGTGGTAGTGAAGCCGCTATTCAAGCGCTTGCTTTTTCGGGATTCTGCTCGATGAAAGCAATGAGCACACATTTCAATGATACACCCGAACATGCAAGCCGTCCATTCGAAGCTCAACGCGATGGTTTTATAATGGGTGAAGGTGCGGGTATACTTGTACTTGAATCCTTAGAACACGCTCAACAACGCGGAGCACGTATTTACTGCGAATTATCCGGTTATGCTGCTTCTTGTGATGCTTTTCATATAACACGTCCTGAACCTTCCGGAAGAGCTTTAGTGGGATGTTATCGCAATGTTCTAAGAAATGCTCAGGTAAAGCCCGAAGAAGTTGATTATATTAATGCTCACGGAACCTCAACCTATTATAATGATTTAATGGAAACATCCGCTATTAAGGAAGTTTTTGGTGAACATGCAGCATCCATTAACATTAATTCCATAAAGTCGATGTTAGGACATCTTTTAGGTGCTGCAGGAGCCGTAGAAGCCATTGCAACGGTAAAGACTTTGACAACAGGCATGATTCCACCAACCATTAATTACGAAAATCCTGATCCTGCGTGCGATTTGAATTATACCCCTAATAAGGCTGTTCAACGTGACGTTAAGGTTGCGATTACGGATAATTTAGGTTTTGGCGGTCAAAATGGTGCGCTGTTATTTAAAAAATTTTAGTTGAATAAATGCTTGACGCTGCTTTTTACAAAGCAGCGTTTTTGTCTTGCCTATCCTTTAATAAAAGCTTTTCTTTAAAAAAAGGATTTAATGTGACGTATTCTATTTTTGATCCCAAAAAATTTTTGTTAATTGCTGGTCCTTGTGCCTTAGAATCGGAAGATTTATGCAGAGAAGTTGCTGCTGTTTTAACTAAAATAAAAGCCAAATATCGTGACAAAATTGAGATTGTTTTTAAGGCTTCTTTTGATAAAGCCAATCGCACTGATGTTCACAGTTTAAGAGGACTTGGTTTAGATCAAAGCTTGAAAATTTTTTCACAGATAAAAAAAGAATACCAATTGCTTGTAACTACAGATGTTCATTTGCCTGAACAAGTGGAACGTGTTGCAGCTGTTTGCGATGTTTTACAAATTCCTGCATTCTTATGCCGGCAAACAGATTTATTACAAGCAGCAGCCGAAACCAAACGCACCATTAATGTCAAAAAAGGACAATTTTTATCGCCTTATGATATGAAGTTTGTCGTCGAAAAATTGGAATTTTTTGAAGCAACTGAAGTGTGGCAAACAGATCGCGGAACCATGTTTGGTTATGGAAATCTCATTGTCGACATGCGTTCATTTGGCATCATGAAACGAAACAGATGTCCTGTCATTTTTGATGCAACTCATAGTTTGCAAATGCCTGGTTGTGGTACTCGTTTAACCGGTGGAGATCGTCAGTTTATTATTCCACTTGCACATGCAGCTCTTGCAGCTGGAGCCCAAGGTATTTTTCTGGAAACGCATCCAAATCCTGATCAAGCTTGGTCCGACAAAGCAACACAGCTTGTTTTAGAACAATTACCTGAGTTTGTAGAAGGCTGTTTAAAATTTTGGGAACTCACCCATTCTTCAACTGCACATGAAGCCTAAAATTATATTTTTTTCTGCAGGCGACATTGCCTTGCCATGTTTAGATTGTCTATTAAGAAATACAACGGTAGAATTAGTAGGTATTGTGACACAACCAGAGCGTCCTAAAGGTCGTGGGCAAAAAGTAAGTTTAAATCCTATTGCGCAATGGGCAGAACGAAAGTCAATTCCTTATTGCCAAGCTGAAAAAATGAATGATTCCGTTTTAGATTGGTTGAAAAAAAAGCAGCCAGATTTAGGACTTACAATGGCTTTTGGACATTTTCTAAAGTCTGCATTTCTAGAACTTCCGCCATTGGGTATGTGGAATTTTCATACCTCTTTATTACCTAAATACAGAGGAGCTTCACCGATTGCTAGCTGCTTACTAGATGGCGCGAGTCAAACAGGTGTAAGCTTAATGGCAATGGTGGCTAAATTAGACGCAGGACCTTGGATTGCCCAAGAAAAAGTCGAAATTACAAACGATGAAACAAGTTTTACATTGACTTCAAAATTAGCTCAAGCAAGTATGCACTTATTAGAAACAATCTTACCTTCGCTCCTAAATAAAACATACACTTTGCATGAACAAAATGAAGCAGAGGTTACGTTTACCTATAAATTTAATAAAACCGATGGTTTATTGGATTTTTCAAAACCTGCCGCTGTTTTAGAGCGTCAAATTCGTGCATTTCAACCTTGGCCAAGTTCTTATTTTTTTATAAATGAGCAGCGTTATATTGTACATAAAGCGCATGTAAAAGTATCACAAAAGAATGAAGTTGGAACCATACATATAGATCGTAAAAATGGTCTTTTTATGATTCAAACAACCGAAGGTATGCTTGTTTTGGATGTCATTCAAAAAGCTGGCGGTAAACCATTAGCGACAAAAGACTTTTTAAGAGGAACACAATTTTAAAATGTATTTACTTATTTTTTTTATAGGCTATTTTTTAGGGGCATTACCCTTTGGGGTTTGGGTTGCTCAAGCTCACGGTATATGTATTTTTGAAGTTGGTAGCGGAAATCCAGGTGCAACCAATGTTTTGCGAACAATAGGAAAAAAAGCTGGATATATGGTTTTTGCTTTGGATGCCCTTAAAAGTGTACTTGCAGTTGCAATAGGAATGTGTTATGGAACCCCCTATTTAACTTTATTGGGAGTTCTTTTAGGCCATAGTTTTTCCTGCTTCGCACATTTTAAAGGCGGCAAAGGTATTGCTTCTTTGATGGGTGGACTTAGCTTAATTATGCCATTACCTCTATTATCAGGGCTTATTATTTGGTTCATTATCTTCAAAATTTTTCGTTATGTTTCTTTTGCATCGATTTGTTTTGTTTTTTCCTTACTGCCACTTTGCTGCTTGTTCTATGGCATAAAAGAAGCGCGTATGCACGCCATTCCTTTGGCCGTTTTTACACTCTGTACACTTTTCTTTCACCGCACTAATATAAAACGACTTTGGCAAGGAAAGGAACGACGTTTTTAATGGCTCTTTTTGTCAAAAAATTCGGCGGAAGTTTACTTAAAACGATATCTGATTTCGAAACAATTGCAAAGTATTTAAGTCATTTCTACCAACAAAAACATAAACTAGTTGTAGTTGTTTCGGCACCTGCAGGCCTTACCAATAGCCTAATTGCAGAAGCTCATGCTAATAATTTTCCTTCAACAGGAAAAGCCTTTGACTTATTATTAGCATTAGGCGAACAAAAATCCTGTGCTTTTTTAGGCTTAGCACTAGAGAAAATAAAAATACCATTTTCACTTTTTGTAGGACCACAAGTGGGAATAAAGAAAACAACCTTTGGAAATTGGCAGGTTGATACCCAAACTTATCGAAATGCAATCCAAAACGGTATTGTTATTGTAAGTGGTTTTCAAGCACTCAATGAAGTTAATCAATTGTTTGTTTTTGAACGTGGAGGATCTGATTTAACCGCACTTATTCTTGCTCACCAATTGAAGGCGGATGTGTGTGAACTTTATAAAGACGTTGGTGGCATTTTCAATTCTGATCCTAAAAAAAATGCATTTGCCAAACCTTTTTCCAGAATAAGTTTTAATACCTTAACCCACCTTCTTCAACAAAACGCACCTATTGTGCAGCAACAAGCCCTCGAATATGCCAAAGCATATCAACTATGTTTTTCTGTAAAAAGCTTAGAAAATCGAGGAACTTTCGTGGGGGATTTTAACACTGAAATGGAAAATTTCACCATCTGTAAAAGATCGCAAAAATAGACTTGACGGTAAAGATTCAAAGGTATTGATTAATAAGTGTTGTGTTTTTAATGATTGCCCGGTGGTGTAATGGTAGCACAAGTGATTTTGGTTCATTTTGTCGAGGTTCGAATCCTTGCCGGGCAGCCATTGTGCCTGAGGGGCTAAACAAATGCTAGTTTCAAAAAGAGCGATTGATATAACACAGATTCGGAACGATTTTCCAGCTTTAACCTATTGTAATGGAAAAGGTCAACCTGTTGTTTATTTAGACAATTCAGCTACTACGCAAAAACCGCAGTGTGTGATTGATACATTAAACGATTTTTACATCAATAAAAATTCGAATGTTCATAGAAGCTTTTATGATTGGGGAAAATTATCCACAGAAGCTTATGAAAAAACACGCGAAACTTTGGCACAATTTATTGGTGCAGAATTTAAGGAAGAAATTGTTTTTACGCGAGGCGCTACGGAAGCTATCAATTGTATTGCGGAAATCTTTGGTCAACGATTTTTAAAAGAAGAGGATGAAGTTATTGTTTCAGAATTGGAACATCATTCGAACATCATTCCTTGGCAATTACAACAACAAAAGAGAGGCATTCGTGTTAAAGGTTGGCGTATTTTACCGAATGGCGATGTCAATCTTGATCAACTCAATGAATTGTTAACCCCTAAAACAAAATTATTAGCAATAACACATGTTTCTAACGTTTTAGGGACCGTACCTCCCTTAAAAAAAATAATCGCTAAGGCACATGCAAATGGCACGTTCGTTCTCGTTGATGGCGCACAAGCTTTAGCTCATATCCCCATTTGTGTCAAAGAGTTGGGTTGTGATTTTCTCGTAGGCTCAGGACACAAAATGTACGGACCTATGGGATCTGGATTTTTTTATGGAAAACGTTCTATTTTGGAAGAGCTTCCACCTTACCATGGGGGTGGAACCATGATGGAAGCTGTTTTTATTGATTCATTTACGCCAGCAGGAATTCCAAGTCGATTTGAAGCTGGGACACCACCCGTTGCAGATATTATTGGAATGGGAAC
This sequence comes from uncultured Opitutales bacterium, assembly GCA_964582055.1. Taxonomy (GTDB): domain Bacteria; phylum Verrucomicrobiota; class Verrucomicrobiia; order Opitutales; family UBA9783; genus JBKSMP01. The sequence continues at coordinate 14,572 of CAZOPT010000007.1, read as the reverse complement.
CGCTATTGATTATTTGCAACAATTTTCATGGGAAGATCTAACAACTTATGAGGATAAAGTTGTACGTTATGCTGAAAAAGCTTTGCAAACTGTTCCTCATATTCATGTCATTGGAAACCCTCAAAAACGGGTAGCGGTTGTACCTTTTCTTATTGATGGCGTCCATCCACATGATGTGGCTACCATTGTTAATCATGACAACATCGCACTTCGTGCAGGCTATCATTGCTGCCAGCCTTTGATGCAACGATTAGGCTGTAAAGGTGGCGTAGTAAGAGCGTCTTTTGGCTTATATAATACTTGTGAAGAAGTAGATCAATTAGCAAAGGCTTTAGAGCACGTTTTAAAGATATTCAAGCTATGAATTTAGAGGAAATTTATCAAGAAGTTTTGCTCTCCCACAATGAGCATCCTAATAATTTTGAAATCTTACCTGACGCAACTCATCAGGCTTATGGACATAATCCTCTTTGCGGAGATGAAATTTCGATATTTGTTGTTGTAAGTGAAGGGAAAATAGAAAAAATAAGCTTTAAAGGAGAAGGTTGTGCAATTTGTAAAGCATCTGCATCTCTAATGACGGAAGCTTTAAAAGGGTTATCTGTTAAAGAAGCTCAAGAAAAATCGCAGGTTTTTATTCAATTACTCAACGATGAAAAGCAAGCCATTCCCAGTGATTTAGGCGAAATGGAAGCTTTATTAGGCGTAAGGAAATTTCCCGCAAGGCTTAAATGTGCAACCTTAGCTTGGCATACTTTCCTTAATGCACTTAAAGAGAAACAAGCGTGTTGTCATAATCACAACTCATGTTCAGGTAATTGCTGCTGTCATTTATAATAGATGGATTGGATTTTAGCTTCAAATTCTCCGCGTAGAAAAGAATTATTAACTTCTTTAGGCATTACTTTTAGCTGTGCAAGTGCTGATGTAGAAGAGGTCAATGTTGCTTTTCATTCACATCCTGAGGTAATTGCACAAAACAATGCGCAAAAAAAAGCTGAGTACATTACAAAACTATATCCACAAGCTCATGTTATTGGTGCAGACACGATTGTTACATTAGGAGGGAAAATTTTTTATAAACCTAATGATATGCTTGAAGCAAAATACATGCTACAACAATTAGCAGGCAAGCAGCATACAGTTATTACAGCTGTTAGTGTTATTTGCAAAGCCAAACAATATTTGAAAAACTTTTTCGACAAGACTTTCGTTCATTTCAAGCCTTTAACGGATGATTTTATCGATGAATACTTTAAAACTGTCCATCCTTTAGACAAATCTGGCGCTTACGCTATCCAAGATCCTCTGACACAAACCTTTGCATGTATTTCTGGTTCAGAAAGCAATGTTGTTGGCTTTCCCGTTGAAAAATTCTCAGAATTAATTTTAAAAAGTAAATTTTAATAAAATTTGCTCTACAAGCTTCAAGAATCTGTTACAACTAATTATATGTTAAATACGCTGCAAAGGTATTTATTAAGGCAGTTTTTTTTCGCATCTTTCTATACAATTGCATTATTTGTATTTGTACTAATTGTAGGAAATGCACTCAAAGAAGTTTTGCCTTTGTTAGCTAGCGGAAAAATTGCATGGTCTTTTTTCTTCAATACCTTGTTTCATTTAATCCCATCAATGGTTGCTTATGCATTACCCTTAGGGATGTTGACAGCTACTTTACTGGTATTAGGACGTCTATCTTCTCAAAACGAACTGGTTGCAATGAAGGCTTCAGGTTTAAGTTTATACACGATTATTGCACCACTTATTTGCATTGCTTCGCTAGGAACGATTTTCAGCTTGTACGTCAATTTTCACTGGGGACCTAATTCGATTACCTATTATCGATCGGCTTTAAGTAATATTATTCGCCAAAAACCTCTTCAATTCATTCAAGCTGGTACATTTGTAAAGGATTTCCCAGGTTATATGTTTTACATTCAAGACAAAAAGAATGATTGGGTAGATCAATGCTGGCTTTGGGAATTTGATGGGAAGCAGAGATCTGGTGTTAATATTTTTTTGCATTCCGAGAAGGGTTTTTTACGTTATGATGAAAAACAAAACAGTATTATTCTAACACTGATGCATGGTATGGGTGAAAAGCATACCACTCAAGCCAATGGTCACGTTGAAACGCAACCTATCATTTTTGAAAATACAGCAGTTGCATTACCCTTAAACAGTTTGTTAGGCAGCGGTACTTTTGTAAAACGCTTGGGTTATATGACACTTTCTGAGTTACTGGAACAACGTCGTCAAGCTACTGGACACAACAAAACCATTATAAATCTGGAAATACAGAAAAACGCCGTTATGTCATTTGCTATATTGTCATTAATTTTAATCGCAATACCTCTAGGCATCAAGTTAAGCCGTGCAGAAACGTCTGCAAACATCGTTTTAGCGGTTGCACTTGCGCTTAGTTTTTATTTTATCGTCATGGCAATTTCATGGTTGGAATCCAAACCTTATTTACGTCCAGATCTACTCGTATGGTTCCCAAACATTCTTTTTCAGGGTATTGGATACAAACTTATAAGAAAAACACTTCAGCATTAAAATAATCTTGCCAAATGATAAAGATTCATGGAGACTTTAAAGAAGTCATAAAACATTTAATCGTAATTGTAGGAATTTGGGTAGCGGTGTTATCTTTGTTCAAAATAAAAAAGTTAGGGATCTGTAAGACATTAAAAAGCATGCAGGATGTTCATGCTTATGTCGAAAAAAGAATTGCTCCTTTTGATAAAAAAGACGTTTTATGTGCTTTAGACATTGATTTGACGCTTTTACAACCCAATCATCCGGCATTTTTTATTCCTAATGTAAGAAAATATATAAAAACGTATCGTAAAATTGAAAAACCTTATTCTCACCTCGATAAGACTTTACCATTTATTTATTCTTTCTTACACGAACAGCGTTTGGTCGACAACCACGTTTATGATTTTTTGAAAGCATTAAATGGGATCAAAACGATAGCATTTACAGCAACTTTTACAGGACCAATACTCCATTTTGAACGTTTAGAACAATTACGTTATGAACAATTAAAAGAAAAGAACATCTGTTTTGAAGGTCAATTCGACGATGAAGATTTTGTTTTAACAGAATGTCCACCTTATCGTTCGCAGTATCCTTGTTTTTACAAAGGCGTACTTTGCTCCAATAGCGAAAACGGTACTACAACTAAAGGAACTGTGCTTTGTGCCTTTTTAAGAAAAATCAATTGGATTCCTAAGTGTATTGTGCTTATCGACGATCGTGCCAAAAATCTACAGGATGTCGCCCAAAGCCTTAAAAAAGAGTTTTCCACCACCAAGTTTATTGGGATAGAGTTCTTGGGTGCCCATCAATATTGCCCAAAAACCATTTCTAAAGAAGATTTCCGTAATTATTGGGAAATGCGTTTCGCACAAGCCAGCCAATTGTAAACGCCCCCAAATTCTAGTTTTTGAAAAATTTCATTGCTCCAGATAAATTTTTATTGCTAAAGCTTAGCCAATTTTTTAGAATAAAAAAATGCCAAATTCGATCTCAACATCTCAGCAAACTCAATCACAAGAAATCACACAAGTAAACGGTTTTAATTCTAATAATAGCCAGACCAACCTTAATACTATAAACCAAACTACTAATAACCCTATTAATATCAATCAAGAAGAAAAGAATCCCAATATTACTAACAATGAGACAAATAACCTAAAACAAACAGAAAACTCTACTACTGGCATCCGTAAAATCTATGACTCAGAAATGAATCCACTCCTTGAAGGAGCTTTGAGTGAAAACAACAACAGTGAAAATCAACTTAGTGGAAACAACCCACAAATTCTTCCAGAATCAAAAAGCTTAGATGGTACTACCATCACTAAAGAAACCTCTTCAAAACAACATTCATGTTCAAATGAAAAAATTAATGAATCCATTCAAGCTTATTTCAACCCTGATTCACAAGAAGTCAACACAAAAGATGCAGAAACTCTTATAAATAAACTTAAAGAACAAGGTCTTATTGACACCCAAGGCAATATCAACTTTACAGCATTCGGACTAGATCAAAGTACAATTAAAACGGCAGGTATTAAAGGTACAATCTTTATAAAAGACGGACAATTCGACTTCCATATCACTGGAAAATGTAGTAAAGAAGCCGTTACGTGCATGCAAGCTTTTAAAGATAAATTAGAAGAAGTAAAAGAAAATACACAACCTAAATTAAATGTTCCTATAAACATAAATCCTGAAACCGTTGGACCTTTAGATAAAGATGATCTAGCCGCACTTGCAAATGGCGGTCAAATTCAATATCGTGTATTGCCCGATGGCGAGACCATAAAAACGACAGTAGACCCAAATAAAAAGAAATTAACGATTTCAGTTTATAATACATCTGGACTTCTGAATGAAGACAACGAGGAAGCTGGCCCTGAAGAAATACAAGCTAGCCACGTCTGGGATGTAATCTTTCCTAATAACACTGATAAAACTGATGAAGCTAAAGCAAACGCCTTTTGGAACTATTGGGCTACGGCAAATGAAGAAAAGAAGTGTTGGATTATTGAGGAATATCTAAAAGCATCTGTTAAAAGCAGCGCTGGAAGCTTCAGCATCTCTAATGCCAACCCAAATACACAACCTAAAACGATAGACAATAACAACTCACAAAATATCATAGAAAATCAAGAACAACAAAATCAAACAGATGGTATTAAAAATAATAGTGATTTAAATAGCAATCAAACCTCAACAAATAATACAGACAATGCTAATAATCAAGATGAAGTAAAATCCCAAAACAGCGAAATTACAAACGACAATTCTGAGACTATCCCTCCTACAGATGCTCAAAAACAAGATAAAACTACTTCCTCTCCGGAAAATAATAACACTATCAGTCTAGAAACAATCTCTTCTAAACAAGGGGAATCATATTCTAATCAATTGAAAGAACTTAA
>CAZOPT010000007.1:0-9511 GCA_964582055.1 uncultured Opitutales bacterium | reverse complement strand
AAACAATCTCTTCTAAACAAGGGGAATCATATTCTAATCAATTGAAAGAACTTAATGAAAAATCCCCAAACAGACGACCAACTACAACCTGTCAACAATAATAACGACGAAAAAATAAATGATGTTACAATTGAAGAACATTTTAAGCAACTGGATGAAAAAATTAATGATATAAAAAAATCTACACAAAACAATGAATGGTCAGAATTTGAAACAAAATATAGTAATTACAAACAAGCTTTACAAAGCTATGCAAATAGGCCCAATAAATCACCACATTTCAATGAATTATTGACGACAATTGCTGAAGAAATCAATCAAAAATTAGATTTAAAAGAAATCGAATCGCTACTAAAAATGGTAACGGAAGACCTCAAAGTAATTTCAGACTTTGAAGATAAGAAAAAGAGAGAAGATGTTATAAATTTTGAAGAATTAAGCCAAAAGGAAGGAATCGCAAAAAATATAATAGGAATGGAAATGATTACAGCCCTAAGTAATAATGGAATATCTACTACTAATGAAACAGCCGAAGGAATAATCAACCAATTAGCAGAATTTCAAAAAACCCACGCAGAGTCCAACTACAAAGCTCTCTTAAATGCATTTATTGAACACAAAAAGAACCAAAAAAATAGCTAGGCACTCTACGGCACAGAACAATAAAACTACCGCTGCTGCCTTCCGGCCCTGACGGGGTTCATCTATTGTTCTTGCATAGAACCCAGCTATGATTGCAGTTTCATAGATAAAACAAGCCTTGTCAAGGTTTTTGTGAATTCTTTTGAAATCTCAACACCAAAAACAATAAAAAAGTAATCGGCATAAAAATTGCTACAAAAAAGATATTATGCCTTCAAATATAAATAATTTAAATACAAGCCAAACTATTACCTCAACTCAATTTCAGACATCCCCATCTAAATCAAATATACAAGAAAATGCTGCTGCACAAACAGGTATTTTAGGAAAAAGTGAAACAAATAGAAATATGACAATAAGTTATGGCAATAACAAAACACGCAAACCCATAGGTCCAAAACCTAACTACCCAGCACCTAAGCCTCAAAAACGAACCCATGAAAGTCAAGAAACATCAAGGCTAAATGAATCCCCAAAACTAAATTTAACCGATGCATCAGAGCCCTCCGAAAACAAAACAAATAACCAACTAGAAGAACCAAACACAACTCTTGTAAATGCATTAAATAAAATCACTGGCAGTTTGAAATACAAAATCACTTTACGATCTTCTAAACGCCGCCAAATGGTTTTGAATGCTTTAAACCAAGAAACACAAAAAACCATAAATAGCTCTACCCTTAACAGTATATTGGGGGATAAAAATTGTTCTCGTGGTGTCAAAACAGCTCTCCTACTCTCCGACAAAGTAAGCTTGGCTCAAAAACAAACCATTTTAAAGAACAACTCTGTAGAAATTCTAGCTTACGCTAAAGCCCATGAGATCTTAGATCAAGTAGCTTATTATTCTGTGGGAGGAATGATGTCAAATACTAGTATGACAAAAACCGAAGCATTAACGACTGCAGTTTTTGATAAAAATGGGAAATTTGACATATCGCATTGTGAAGAAGGATTAAAAACATTTTTTAACCCCACCATGTTCACAACAGAAGAACGAAAAACAATTGAAGGACAATTAGAAAAAAAGAAAATAAAAAATCCACAAACAGATGCTGATAAATTCAATAATTTTAAAATTGATGCAACTATACTTATGTTCAATGATGATAATATTGAAAAGAAATGCGAAGAATTCAATAAAATTTTTAATAACATCATGAGCGAAATAAAAAATTTTGCCAAAGACCTACCTGAAACAATGGATGATGATACACGAGATAAAATAAATGAAATGAAAAACTACTGTGAAGGTATAGCAAAAACTATAAACACGTTTCATTTAAAAGCCCCTGAAGATTCTGCCTTAAATAATCTTTGGAATATGAATGGAGGACAAGGAGCAACAAGAATTTCAATGCCATTAAATGCAATCTCAGAAAGAAGAATAGGAGACGACATTTCTGGTGCCAAGCAAGAAACTTTAAAAAGAGCACAAAAGCAACCTATTATTCAAAAAGCTAAATATGAAGTTTGTAAATATTATGATGAACTTTCTGAAGATGAAAAAAAGCTTTTTGGGGGAAATAATAAAAATTATGCATTTGACACAACAGGCTTAGAATTAACAAGACTTTGTCATAAAGAAACGGGAAAAATTGACACAAGTCCTAAAGAAGAAATTAATGTATTCAACTTAAATGATACTGCGATGCATCAAGTCGCTACAACATTAGGTTTGTTAAATGAACATGAGAAATTCAATATTGATAATTATTTTATAAAATACGGGCAAAAACCTATATTAATTGATGGAAAAGAAGTAACTGCTCAACAAATTATAGACATTGTAAAAAATGGGAAAGACAATGAAACGAAATTAACAATTACTCAAGTTAAACGAAACGAAAATGGTAATCCTATCGTAAGTAACGGCAAACAAGTAACAGAACAAGTAGAAAAAACACTGGCAGAATTAATACAATAATTTTCTGCATTTTATTTAAAAATCCGATTGCAAAGTTTTTTCAAAAAAGTATAATTAAAAGCATGGAAAATTTGCTAGTTTGCACGGACGGGGCCTTTCCTTATACGGAGAGTTGCTTTAAATACGCAGAATGGATTGCAAAAAAGATGGGAGCGAGTTTAGACGTTTTATATGTGTCCGATTCGCACGCATTTGATTTCTCAATGATGGCGGATTTTTCAGGAAGTCTAGGGGCCCAACCGTACCAAAATTTGTACGCCCAACTCAAAGAAGTAGAGCAAGAAAAAGCCAAAGTTGTACGAGAAATGACTTGTCAGTTTTTTGAAAAGGCGGGCTTAATAGACAAGGTTTACTTTCATCATGAAACTGGATCTTTAGTGGATACTTATCAAAAGTATGAAAATAGTACGCGTGGTTTAGATTTAGTTATTTTAGGGAAACGTGGCGAAAGTGCTAATTTAGCGACGGAGCATTTAGGATCCAACTTGGAACGTGTCATTCGAAGTACTAAGCGACCGTGTTTTGTTGCTTGTAGGCAGTATGCACCCATAAAAAAAGTTGCACTTGCTTACGATGATAGTCCAAGTGTTCATCATGCCGTTCAATTTCTAATTCGTTCACCTTTATTTAAAGATACCGAATTGAATCTTATTGCTATTCATGAAGATGACGAAAGTGTTCCAGAAAGCGTATTGCAGTCGTTAGAAACAACTACTGAAACTTTAAAAAAAGCTGGATATCAAGTAAAAACAGCCGTAATTCAAGACGAAGTTAGTGATGGTGTTACGAGTTATATAACGGACAATACCATTGATTTACTCATCATGGGAGCTTATGGACATAGCGTTATTCGTCATTTGCTCATTGGAAGCATCACAACAGATTTAATTCGTCGTTGTAAAACTTCTGTCTTGTTATTTCGTTAATCTTTGTTAAATTTTGTACTATGAGCCTTATTTTAGATATATTTGGGAGAGAAATTTTAGATTCTCGCGGAAATCCAACCATCGAAGTTGACGTTACACTTGAAGATGGCACAATCGGCCGTGCTGCTGTTCCTTCAGGGGCCAGTACAGGTATTAATGAAGCTTTAGAATTGCGTGATGGCAACCTCGAAAGCCTCGATGAAGGTGTACGTCGTCGTTATAATGGTAAGGGTGTTTTGCAAGCTGTTGAAAATATTAATACAGAAATTGCTGCTACTTTGGAAGATTTTGATGCCCTCGATCAGGGAGCTGTTGATCGCGCCATGATTGAATTGGATGGTACGGAAAATAAGTCCCGTTTGGGTGCAAACGCTATTTTGGGTGTTTCCTTAGCCGTTGCAAATGCTGCTGCAAAATACTTAGACATACCGCTTTACCGCTATCTTGGTGGTGTTAATGCAAGAACGTTACCAGTTCCTATGATGAATATCATGAATGGTGGAGCTCATTCGGATGCACCGGTTGATATTCAAGAATTCATGATCGCTCCTGTTGGTGCACCTTGTTTTCATGAAGCATTGCGTATGGGAACAGAAGTTTTCCATGCTTTAAAATCGATTATTAAGGCAAGCGGACGTTCTACAGCTGTTGGAGATGAGGGTGGTTTTGCTCCCGAATTAAAAGGAAATGAAGAAGCTTTGGAATTGATTGCAAAAGCAGTCGAAAAAGCGGGATATACCTTAGGCAACGACATTAAAATCGCTCTTGATGTGGCTTCCTCCGAGTTCTTTGATGAAAAATCCCAACGTTATGTTTTCAAAAAGTCGGATGGTTCACAGAAGACTGTTGACGAAATGATTGCGTTTTATCAAAAGATGCAAGCTGCTTATTCATTATTTTCTATTGAAGACGGTTGTGCAGAAAATGATTGGGATGGTTGGAAAAAATTGACACAAGCTATGGGCCATAATACTCAGCTCGTGGGTGATGATTTATTTGTAACCAATGAAAAATTCCTTCGTAAAGGTATCGCTGAAAAGGCAGGTAATGCTATTCTCATTAAACTCAATCAAATTGGTACGTTAACGGAAACTTTAAATGTTATCGAATTGGCAAAACGTTCCGGCTATAATTGCGTCGTATCGCATCGTTCGGGCGAAACAGAGGATACAACCTTAGCAGACTTGGCCGTTGCAACTAATGCAGGTCAAATCAAAACCGGATCATTGAGTCGTACGGATCGTATTTGTAAATATAACCGTTTATTGCGTATCGAAGAAGAACTCGATGAACAAGCGATTTATGGGTTAAAGTAAAAATTATGGATGAATTGGGGATGGAGCAAACGACAAGTGTTGGCGCACGACTCAAGTACTTAGCGCTCGGTAGTGCCGCTTGTCGCATCCTCAATCACTTTTTTACCACCCAAACTTATGTAGCAGATTTATGTTTGGCAATCGATACAGATCTGCGTTGCTTGGAACAACTTCATCCTTCTTTACCTAAATACTGTTTTGCAAAGAAGCATTTTCGTGGCTTAAGTTCGGGTGGTGATGAAGCACTCGTAAAAGAGGTTTTGGGTAAAGAAGATGCTTGCATCCAATCATTTTGTCAAAAAACAGATGTTCTTATTGTTTTAGTAGGTTTAAGTGGCGGAACAGGTAGCGGAGCTTTACTGTCAACTGTTCAAATGGCATTAAGAGCGGGTGCTTTTGTCTTAATTATTCCCATTCTTCCATTTACCTTTGAGGGAAAAAACAAAAGTATTCGTGCCCGCAACCAAATAAATGCCTTGCAATCGTTCGCCGATTTGGTGGTACCGTTTTATAACGATATCTTATTTCAAACCTTACCAGAATCAGCCACTATAAAAGAAGCTTTTCAAGAAGGTGATAAGCTAATCACTCAAATGATGTGTGCGTTTGCGAATAGCTTAAATCGGATTGAATCAGGCGCCTTTGCAACAAACTTAAATGAATTTGCACGTCACTTTTCTGAAAAACCAGATACCGTCTTTTGGGGTCTTGGTAAGGCAAGTGGAAAAAACGCTTTAAATCAAGCTCTGAAAAAAGTTTTTAAATGTACACCTTTAAAAACACATAGTTCAGAAGCTCCTGCACAACGCGTTTTTATTGCGTTACATTCTAGCAATGAAATTCCTTTGAGCGATTTAAAAAACTTAAATTATGAAATACAAAGCTTTTTAGGGGTTCCTGAAATTCAATTCCTCAATAGTTGTCACATCTCTTTAAGCGATTCTCAAGAAGTCGAACTATTTTTACTGGTTTCCTCAACCCAAAAGAACATCAAAACAGTTCGTTATCGAAAAGGAAAACAGCAAGCATCTCCAACAACTCATGTACAAACTCAATTCGACTTTGAAGAGCAAGCAAATGAATCGTATTGGGATACGCCTACCTATTTGCGAATGGGGCTTAAACTTGATACATGAAGGTAAAAGGTTTTACTTTATTAGAACTGTTATTGAGTCTTTCCGTTCTTTCGGTTAGTTTTTTGGCATTTTTTTCTTGTTTAGAATCACAAAAACAGCAAAAACGCAATTTACAAATTTATCAATCACTTTACCCTTTTATCGAAGCCTTTCAGTGTTTTTTCTACACCTACGACAATTCCGACAAAACCATTGAAGGTACTTGGTTAGGATATCAAATGGAAAATGGCAAACGAACGTTTTTAAAACCAAATCAAATCACTTCATCGCTTTCCGATTTTAATTACTCCTTTAAAATAGAAGTATCTACTGAAGGTTCGTTTTACAAAATTAATTTTTTTGACCCAACAACAAGACCGTTAACAAGTTTTTATTGGGTAAAAGAAGAACTGTAACTTATCCGTTTATTTCATCCAGATCTAGCAGGTCGAAATTGGGTTCACAACTTGCTTCAAACGATAGATTTTTTAACTCAAATTGTATTGTTTTAGCATGCAAGTATAAACGATTCAGTTTTAACTGACGATTGAGATTAAAATCTCCATAAATTTTGTCACCAAGAATAGGAAAACGATGATAAGCACATTGAACACGTAATTGATGCGTTCGTCCTGTCAAAGGATACAATTCGAGTGCACTTAACGATCGCCCTTTTTGCGAAAACGTATGTAAACAGCTTACCCTTGTTTGCGCCATAATCCCCACATTTGAAGCATGACATTGCGTGCGCAATTTTTGCTGCTCTTTACGGGTGGATAAAAAATCTTTCCAAACTATTTTCTGTATAGGAAATCGCCCTTTTACAAGCGCACAATAGATTTTCCTTACAGCATGAGATTTAAATAAAGCACGAACTTCATGAGCAACTGAAAAATCTGTTGCTAAAAGTAAAACACCTGATGTAGGACTATCCAATCGATTAAGTAAGTATACCCACTCATTTCCAAGTTTATATGCTTCTTTATCAAAATCATAAGGAGCTTGCACTACACTTTGCTTAAACTTGTCTGAAGTATTAGGATGCGAAAGTAATCCACACGGCTTATTAATTGCTAGAATACCCTTCGAAGCTTTTATAAGTTTTACAGAAATATGCCATGGAATTTCTTCCTTCATAAAATTTATATCATTTCAATAAATCTGTCCAACTTTAGCAAGATCGTTTTGGAACTTTAAAAAAATTTAACTTCGAAAGTGAACTTTACGCAAATTATCACTCTCTTCATCTCTCCATACTTTCTGACGACAATACCACTTGACTTTTATTCTTAATTCATCCTTAATAATTAAGGAAGTGGCGGGTCATAGCGCAGCCTGGATAGCGCACTTGCATGGGGTGCAAGGGGTCGTGAGTTCGAATCTCACTGACCCGACCAATATTAAAATAGCTCAATGTCGAAAAACACAAATAGTTCCCTTTTGGCTTACGATGCGCAATTTTTCGAAAAAGGTTTTGCAAGTATAATTGGAGCAGATGAAGCAGGACGTGGAGCTCTTGCAGGACCTGTAATGGCAGGAAGCATTTGGTTGAGCCATCAGTTCTTTGAAAACTATCGAACATCAGAATTCATAACGCTTTTTCAAGATTCAAAGCTACTATCTAAAGAGCAACGTGAAGAAGCTTTTTATCAGCTTCAAGAACTTACACGAACTGGAACCATAGCCTTTGCTTATGGTGAAGCAAACATAGACGAAATTGAAACCTACAACATTCTACAAGCAACGACAATAGCTTTTCAACGGGCATTAGAAAAACTACAAAAAGAACGATCATTAACCTTAAAAAAGAAAGTCTCCTTATTCGTTTCTGATACATCAAAAGAAGATATTCCAGTTCTTATAGACGGACTTCCATTAAAACAATTACCTTATGAACACAGAGGTCTTATAAAAGGCGATCGTACAAGTTTTTGCATTGCAGCAGCATCGATTGTTGCGAAAGTCACTCGTGATCATTATATGCATAAATTGGCCCAAGCTTATCCGCAATATGGGTTTGATAAAAACAAAGGTTATGGAACCGAAAAACATCGAGAAGCTATTCAAAAATGGGGACCTTGTCCTATACATCGCCCTTCTTTTCTAAAAAAACTTTATCTAGAACAAGCTGAAAATCCACAACTTTCTTTTTTGTAATTATCGATTGTTTTTTCAAAAAATTTGTTTAATTTAAACATGTGCGGTTTAAAGAGATTTCAGATTTTTTAGAAAAAAATGGCCAGCCAAGTTTTCGACAGAAACAATGGCAACAGTTTTATTTCAAAGATAAACACTTAGATTTTCAAGACTTAACGACATTTCCTTTGGAGTTACGCAAGCAATTAGAGGAACAATTTGGAAATCGTTTATTACCCTTAGAACCAATTGAAATTTTAGAAGACGAACAGGCTAAGAAGTACCTATTTCAACTGGAAGACGGCGAACGTATTGAAAGCGTTTATATGCGGTTTAAAGAAGGTGTTCGTTCTTTGTGTATTTCTACGCAAGTCGGTTGTCCTTGTGCCTGCAAGTTTTGTGCGACTGGAGGCATTGGCTTTAAGCGAAATTTAAGTTTAGATGAAATTTTAGGTCAAGTGCTTTACGTGGCGAAAACTAACGAAGGTTTGGATCGCATTACAGTTATGGGGATGGGAGAGGCTTTACTGAATCCAAATAGTATGGAGGCATTAAACGTATTATCAAGCCCCAAAGGTTTTGGATTAAGCCCTCATCGTATTAGTGTTTCAACCGTTGGAATTGTAGATGGCATTCGTAGGCTCAATGAGCATTGTCCACACGTTACACTTACATTTTCTTTGCACTTTGCAGATCAAAAATTGCGCGAACAATGGATGCCCATGGCTAAGAAACATCCTTTAGAAGCTATTTTTGAGGCTTTGGATGAACGTATTCGTAAAACCAAACGAAAGATTTATTTGGCATATACTCTGTTAGAGGGCATCAATAATCGTAAGGAAGATTTGGAACACCTCGAAGCTATTTTTCAAAAACGAGGCGATTTGCGTTATCTTTATCATATGAATTTAATTCCTTTTCACGCAATCCCCAATTTGCAAGTTTCGGAAACAAACCGCGCTTCCGCTATACATTTTCAAAAGCAATTAGAGCAACGCCACATTGAAGCAACCATACGCCAATCTTTCGGGAAATCTATCCAAGGCGCTTGTGGACAATTAGCTGCTGGATATAAAAAATACCAAAAATAAAAACCTCCCCTTTCATAGAGGAGGTCTTAATCTATAACCTAATACATTCCTCCAAATGAATCTTGCTGATTACTTTCACAGCTCGGACAAATACCAGTAGGATTAAGAGCTGAACCTCCTGAACAAATCATTCCACAATTTTGGCATCTGTTTTGTTCTTCACATTCCGGACAAAAACCAGTAGCCGATGACCTGTAATCCCAAGTTGCACGAAATGTTCCACATCTTGGACAAGTATGATTACTTTCACAGCTCGGACAAAGACCACTAGGATTAAGAGCTGAACCTTCTGGACAAATCATTCCACAATTTTGGCATCTGTTTTGTTCTTCACATTGTGAACAAAGACCAGTAACTA
>CAZOPT010000006.1:0-33543 GCA_964582055.1 uncultured Opitutales bacterium | reverse complement strand
CAAAAAACGAAAATTCAAACGTTCTTGTACAAGTGTCGTTTGCGGTCCGTGACCTGGATAAACAATAGTATTCGGTGGTAGACTCTGAAATAACTTCTGTAATGACTGACGTAGTACTTTTGAACTTCCACCATATAAATCCGTTCGCCCAAAACCATTTTTAAACAAAGTATCCCCTACAAAGATACGCCCATTAGCCTCATCATAAATACCGACTTGCCCCTCTGTATGCCCCGGAATAAAAAACACTTTCAATTTCAAATCACCCAATTGAAATTCCGTTTCTTCCTTTATACAAACATCCGGCTCAAAAGGCGTAAAGATATAAGAAGATGGCGTAATAAGTTGCTGATGATTCGGACTTAACCAATAATTATCAGCTTCAGGAAAGTAGATTTTAGTCGACAACTTCTCTTTAAATAAGTATGCATCTCCAATGTGATCCCAATGTCCATGTGTCAAAAACAAATGAATCGTATAGCCTTTTACTTTCGATTCTATTTGCAAAAAACTATCCGGCGCCGCATCGATAAGAACAGCAATCTTCTCTTTTTCTTGCAAGATCAAATAAACTTGCGTACTATAAGGACCACAGGTAAAAACATCTAACATAATTCATACCTCATATAAACCATCATTTCTGCGTACAATCCACCGATTCAATTCCAAAGCAAATAAAACTTGCTGTACCACCTCCGCTGACAAATTGCAACTTTCACAAATCGCAGAACTACTAATCGGATTTTTAGCACAAATACATTCGTAAACTTGCAACTCAAGCCCATCAAGTTCTGGTGTATTTTCTCGCTGCAAAGCTTGCATCTTAGGTTCAAAATCAAGCCTTAAATCAAGCGGCAAAGCCGTTCTTAAATCCTCAAGGACATCTTCCATGCACGTCACCAAGGTCGCCCCATTACGAATCAATTGATGGCATCCACGGCTCATTTCAGAATCAACACGTCCTGGAACTGCAAATACTTGGCGATTTTGTTCGGTTGCAAAATTGGCCGTCAACAAACTTCCGCCCTTCAAATCCGACTCCACCACCAAAGTCGCTTGACTCATGCCTGACAAAATACGGTTGCGTCGCGGAAACGTCATACGATCTGCCCGAGACCCCAAAGGAAATTCCGAAATCAAACAACCTTCTTCCTTTAACTGATTGTAAAGCGCCGCATTCTCAGGTGGATAAATTCGATCAATCGAACAGCCTAAAACACCTGCCGTTTCTCCATGAACCCGTAAAACACCTCGATGTGCCGCCGTGTCAATACCCCGCGCAAAACCACTTACGACACACCAGCCACGTTCCGCTAACTCACTTCCAAAACGCTCTGCCAGCTGCAAGCCATAAACACTCGCATAACGACTTCCAACAATCGCTATCGTGTTTGTAGCCGGCCGCAATTTTCCTAAATAATACAAACCTATCGGAGGATCGTAAATCGTTTTTAACAAAGGAGGATAATCCGGATGCTCAAAAGAAATAAATTGAGCCCCCATACGTTCCAAATTCCGTTTTTCCTTCTCAAAATCAAACAAAGAATGCCACTGAAGAAGATTTTTACAAACGGTTGCAGAAACTCCTGCTACTTCCAAATCTTTTTCGTTTGTGCTGAGAATTGCAACTGGATCCCCATCAAAAAACTTAAGTAATTTTTGAAGAGTTACCCAACCTACACGAGGAAGCGCATTTAAAATTAAGAAAGCATCCTCCCTCGAGAGATTTTTCATCTAAAAAAGATTTTAAGCAACCTATAAAGGTTACTGAGCATTTACTGAAACACGACGATGCACTTTATCCCAAGCAACAACACCGTCTATTAAAGAAAACAAAGTAAAATCACGTCCTAAACCAACATTCTTACCAGGATGATACTTTGTTCCACGTTGACGCATAAGGATGGTTCCAGCTAAAACTTTCTCTCCACTGTAACGCTTTACACCTAAATTCTTACACTTACTGTCTCTTCCGTTTCTCGATGAACCCTGTGCACTATGATGCGACATATTCTAATCCTCTTATTTAACTTCTATTGCTTCTACCTTAATGACGGACAATTCTTGACGATGGCCTTGCTTACGTTGAAAACCACCACGACGACGATGTTTTAAAACTAAAACTTTTTTATCGCGTTTATTTTCTAAAACTTTAACACGAACAACTGCATTTTCAAGAACAGGATTGCCAAAACGAACTCCCGCTTCATCTTCAAACATAAGGACATCTTTAATGTCCAAAACGCTACCTGCTTCGGTTCCTTGATACCGATTTACCTTCAAAATATCTCCGGCTTGGACCGTAAACTGCCGACCTTGTGTTTTAATGACCGCTTTCATATGCTAATTCTGCAATAATTAATAAAATTTACAACATAACAATAGAACTATGCTGTCCAAATAATTGCAAGCATTTTTTACATTTTTATAAAGAAACTATTCCCTAAAAAACAAATAAACCCCTTAAAGAGGCTTACTGCTATGAAAAAATAAAAAACATCTTTGGCGTCCCCTAGGAGATTCGAACTCCTGTTGTCGGGATGAAAACCCGGTGTCCTGACCGACTAGACGAAGGGGACATAACGAACATTATTCATAGTGAAGCATAAAATTTTTTATGCAAGCACTTTTTTACATTTTTTTAAATAACTTCTTTTGCTATTAATAATGCAACTTGTAAAAGTGTTGGAAGTACCGGAAGTACCTTCTTACACGCCTTCTTAGTGATTCCCCAAGTTGTTTGCAAACAACTACAACACGCATTATCATCTACTGCAGTGTTAAATTCTAAATATAGCAACTGGGATACAACAGTAGCAATTTTATCACAAAGATCTCCAGGAGTATTATTAAAAATCTCATATGCAGAATTAACCATATTAAAACTTACTCCGCCAATGGCCTCCCTTATTGCATTTATAAAATTTATATCAATCTCACATACCAATTCCTTGTTGGTAATCCCTTCCCACAAAACTTTAAAAATTTCCTTCAAAACCATTTCCTGATTTTCTAACCCATTTAAATGGTTTCTCGCAAACACACGTACGGTCTCTCGGATAATACCATTAAATAAAGCATCGTTACGATCTCCAGCAATTGCCAAAAAATCTTCCTCATTGCTTACTACTTCAAGCAAATTGGCAATAATTTTTTTATCATCCTTTTTCTTAGAATACTTAAAAAAACGTTCTAACAACATCGTTTTCAAAATTTCTGAATTGCTCAAAGAAGTCTTAATCACCTGCTTAAATGAAGGATCTTGTAAATAAACAATAAAGGATCGACTTGCCTCCAACATAGTTTCCATAAAAATTTTTCGAACCGTTTCTTGTTGTTGCGTATTTAACAAGGATTCTTTAGGAAAATTAAAAAGATCTCCTCGTCCCAAGGTTGTACAAAATTGAGCAACCAAAACCCATAAACCGACCATAAACTTAATTTGTATTTTCATATAAACTTATCATTTAAGCAAACTTTATGCCCAAAAACCTATCTCCAAAATAATCCTAAAACATTCCCAACTGCCTTAAACTCACAAGTATTCGGTCGATCGCCCCACGATTAGAAACCGTCCATTTTTTTGCAGCTTTTGCATAAGATTCTGCCAACTGCGGCTCTGTAATCCAACGAAGTAATTGCTGACGAACATTCATCTTATCGGAACAACGAACAGCACCACCACAAGCCTCCAAACTTTTACAAACAACTCGAAAATTTTCCATATGTGGCCCATAAACAATCGACTTCCCTAGTGCCGCAGCCTCTATTGGTGTCTGTCCACCTCTATGCGGATCCAAACTTTTTCCAACAAAAACAAACTGTGCTAATTGTAAAAAACGCTGCAACTCTCCAGTCGTATTCACTACATAAATCTCGGAATTCAACTTTGGATGTGTCCAAAAGCAAAAACTATAAGGCGACAAAATCTTTTCTAAATCACTTGCACGTTCTGCATGTCTCGGAACCAAGATAAGACGGATGTTCGGTTGTATTTTTCTTGCCTCACAAAATACGTCTAAAAGCAATTGTTCTTCACCAGGCCAGGTGGAAGCACCCAATAAAACAAGTGCATTTTCCCACTCAGAACCTAAATCAGAACGTTTTATAGGATTTGAAGCTTCATTTATACGATTCAAAGCAGCATCCACCTTTAAATTACCAACAACCTCAACAGGAATCGACGTTAATGAATGAAAACGCTGACCATCTAAACTGCTCGCCGCATAGATTTTATAAATGAAACCAAATAAAATACTTGAAACTGTTTTAAAACGAGAGTAACGCGCAAACGTTTTATCTGAACAACGTCCATTTAAAAGATAAACTGGAACTTTATTCCGATAAGCTTGCCAAAGATGTTCAGGCCATAATTCTGACTCCATCAAAAATGCGTACTGTGGACGAATCCTCTGCCAAGCAATCCAAGAAAATAGACAAAAATCTAAAGGGAAATAAGCAATCGTTTCTACCAAATTCTTATATTTAGTCTGAGCAATCTGAAATCCAGTAGAGGTTGTTGTCGTTAAGTAAACACTTAACTTATTCGCTTTTAATGATTCCAACAAAGGCTGCAATGCCTCCATTTCCCCTACACTAACAGCTTGCAACCAAACCGTTTTTTGAACTGATGTTTTATTTTTAGGAACGAAGCCAAAACGATGTAAAAAATGAGGCCCATACCCACCTCTTTTCCACATACGATAAAGATAATAGGGCAACAAAAAAGCAAAAATCGGTAAAAAAAGCAACCGATAACAATAAATAAAACAATGCCTTTTTACCGAAATTTTCACTTAATCTTGGATATAAAAATATCCTAAAACTTTATTTATTAAACTTGGGATGCAAGTACTCAACACAAGATTGAAGAGATTCTAAATGTGGATAATCTGCTTCAGGAACTTCAATATTATATTGTTTTCTCAATTCCATAACAATATCAAGAAAATCCATGGAATCTAATTCCAATTGATCGCGCAAACGCACATCATCTTTTAAATTACTTAAATCCTCATCTGGAGCGATTTCAGCAATAATATCTACAATTATTTTACGAACCTCTGATTTTTCCATTGTATTATGTGATTGGTTGTGAAGGTTCATAACGCCTTACAATAACAACTGAATTAATTCCAAGCATTCCAAATGAATTATTAAGAATCGTATCTACTTTGTCTAAATGTTTAGGCTGATTAAGAACCAAATTGTTAAGTGCACATTCTGGATCCAGTTCATCCACATTAATCGTAGGATGTACATAATGATCTTCAAATGCAGGTAAATTGCCTGCCAATTCTAAAGAGCCAGCAGCTCCCATGGCATGGCCAATAAAACTTTTTGTATTATTAAAATGCGTTTGAGGAGAATTTTTAAAAACTTCGCGCAAAGCCTGACATTCCTTGATGTCTCCCAAAACCGTAGATGTAGCATGCGTATTAACAATATCGATATCCTGTGGCTTTAAACCCGCCTTATTTAAAGCCAATTGAACACATTCAACTTGTCGTTGACTACAAGGTAAAACGGCACTTTCTGCATCTGAATTAATACCATAACCAACGACTTCACCATAAATCTTTGCACCTCGAGCAAGTGCTGCATCAAGCCGTTCTAAGGTAAAGAAGCAACCTCCTTCGCTGATAACAATTCCATTACGTGCTTTATCAAAAGGGCGGCTAGCTTTATTAGGGTCTTCACAGTCTGCTAAGGCTCCTTGATTTTTAAATCCAGCAAAAATACCAAAAGTATGAATACTCTCACTAACGCCGCCTACTAAAGCCATATCAACTTCACCCAAGCGTAACATTTGTACGCCTTGGATAAGTCCCAAGTTACCACCTGCACAGGCACCACCTAAGGTATAATGTGGCCCGGTAATGCCTAAATTAATCGAGACTTCACCCGCTGGGTTATTGGCAACTGTACGCGGATTGTGGTGATGATTCCAATAACGTGTATCGTAACCAAACTTCGATATTTGGTAAACCTCATTTTCAGTCTCTACATTACCGTGCTCCGTAATTCCTACATAAATCCCAATGCGACTTTTGTCGGCATTCCTTAAATCAAAACCGCTTGATTCAATGGCTTTATGAGCACAATAAATTCCAATACTTCCGGCACGCGTTCCTGTACGCAATTCTTTTTTTGTCTGATATTCGGTAGCATTAAATGTACAAACACCCGCTAAAACAAGCCCCATATAACGCATATCAATCCGTTGAATACGGGCATATCCTTCCAAAAGATGCTTACGAAATTCAGCCAACGAATTCCCATTTGGAGCTGTTAATCCAATACCCGTAATCACAATGCGCTCAGACAAATTCAACATAAAAAATTTCTGTCACTTTAAAAGTAACACATTTTAAAACTTTTTGAAGCTAAAAAACACACTTTTTAAGTAATTCTTCCAAGCTCTGCTTTTTTTGCTGATTTTCTTGCAATAATTTCCGCACGCCATCAATAACAGAAACCGGCGCACTTGCCATAAAACGTTCATTTTTTAACTTTTGTTCGGCAGAAGCAATATGCTGATTAAGGCGTTCCAACTCCGCAATCCATTGTTGTTTTTCCTCAGGACTTACCTCTTTTTGTTCCACAATAAGCGCAAAAGTTCCCCAATGTGTAACAACTTTTGCAGCATGCTCTGGCTGTTCTTGAACTTTTTCCAAGTGACGCACTCCTACTAAACGCATGATAAGCTCTCGATGATGTTCAAAAGCCTCCATATACGCTTTTTGCAACAAAACATTTATTTCAACATTCTTGTTAGTACTTAAACCATTTTCAGCCTTTAATCCTCGCAATTCACCGACCAAAGCCCGCAATCGTTCAACTTCTTCAAGTACTTCAGCAGAATAACCTGCAATCAACTTCTGAATTTTTTCCTTAAAATTTTCTACATTCCAACCCGCTTCTTGAATCCAACCTTTGCCTAAATGCAATTGTTTCCATAATTCTTCTGTGATATAAGGAGCATAAGGCGATAACATAATCAAAATTTGCCGTAAAAATAAATCTTGTATCGTTAAACACTGCGAATTTTGATGTTTTTGCACCTCCAAATACCAATCACAAAATACGCCTTTAAAACACTGCTGAAGCAATTTAATAGCCGCATTAAATTCGTATTTCTCCAAAAAGTTCTGAAAACTCTCCATTGTTTTACACAAATGTTGTAATAAATGGCAATCATATAAGGACAATGACTTTTGGGCTAAAATCTTCCAATAATCGTCCAAAGACTTATAAGCAATCGTCTCGCCTTGCATCTGCCGAAAACGACAAGCATTCCACAATTTCGTACAAAAATTTCGTCCCTGCGTTAAAAAACGTTCGTCGAAACGGATATCCTGCCCTTGAGGTGCAATCGAAAGCAAACCCAAACGAACGCCATCCGCACCATAATCTTTAATTAAATCCAAAGGATCTGGTGAATTGCCTAAACTTTTCGACATCTTACGCCCTTGAGCATCGCGTACAATTCCCGTTAAGTATACATTTTTAAAAGGTACACGTCCTTCCAGAGGTCGATCTTCTAAAAACTCCAATGAAGCAATGATCATACGTGTGATCCAGAAAAATAAAATATCTGGCCCAGAAACAAGCGTATTACTCGGAAAAAATCGATTAAAAAATGTTTTACTTTCTGAACTCTTATCACGACCTTTCAACGTTCCTATAGGCCATAACCAAGAGGAAAACCAAGTATCTAAAACATCTGGATCTTGTTCCCAATTTTCAGGATCCTTAGGACCTTCTACCGAAACATGAATAGAACCATTTGTCTTGTGATACCAAACTGGGATACGATGTCCCCACCATAATTGTCGACTGATACACCAATCTTGAATATTGTCGAGCCAATGCAAGTAGGTTTTAATCCAACGCTGCGGCCAAAATTTAACAAGAGACTTTTCAGCCACTTCTTTAGCCTCTTCAACTTTAGGATAACGAACAAACCATTGCTCAGATAACCGCGGTTCAATCGGGACATCAGCACGTTCCGAATAACCAACTGCATGTTCGTAAGGTTTTACAGAAACTAATAAATTCTTCTCCTTTAAAGCTTCTATAACTGCCTCACGAGCCTTAAAACGGTCAAGACCTGTAAACGGTGCACCTAATTCATTAACAACACCACGCGCGTCTAACACTTCAATAAATGGCAATTGATGACGTTGGCCAACAGCAAAGTCAATCGGATCATGCGCTGGAGTAATCTTTAATGCACCCGTTCCGAAATCCTGTTCTACAACACTATCACCAATAATTGGAATCTGTCGATCTTCAAAAGGACACTGCGCGTGCAATCCAATTAAATCTTTATAACGAGGATCTTCTGGATGAACTGCAAGTGCAACATCCCCCATAATAGTTTCTGGGCGAGTGGTTGCAATTTCTAAAAAATGACCTGGCTTTTCAATAATCGGATAACGAAATGTGTATAAAAAAGCCGGTGTTTGCTTCATAATGACTTCTTCATCGCTAAGAGCTGTTTGTGAAACCGGACACCAATTCACCAAACGTTTTCCTTTATAAATATAACCGCGCTCATACAAATCAACAAAAGCTTGGAAAACCCCACGCGAATAATCTGGATCCAAGGTATACGTTGCATGCGACCAATCGCAGGAAACTCCTAAACGTTTCAATTGGTCAAAAATAATGGTACCATGTTCTTCACGCCAAGCTCGTACACGTTGAATAAAAGCGTCACGTCCCATTTCTTGGCGTCTAAGGCCTTCTTTCTTTAAAACTTTTTCAACCTTACTTTGTGTTGCAATCCCAGCATGATCCGTTCCTGGAATCCAAAGTACATCGTTTCCTTGGATTCGTGCCCAACGACATAAAACATCTTGTATGGAATTGTTCAGTGTATGCCCCATATGAAGGATTCCTGTAACATTCGGCGGTGGCATAAAAACTGTAAATGTTGGCCGACCATCATTTTTTGCTTCAAAACAACGTGCTTCTTGCCAACACGCATTCCACTTCTTCTCAATCTCTTCCGGACGATACGTCTTTTCCATCAAAACCATACCCTTATTATTCAAAACATACCGCCTCTACTCCGTCCAGTTTTTTTTATAAATTTTGAAAAGAATGAAAACAATTTTTAAACTTAATTATATCTACAAAAATCCTTGACTTACAAAAAAAAAAAAAAATAGAATTTTGTAACTTTTCAAATATGATGTTAAAAATTAGAAACTTTGTAATTTTATTCATAATTATTAATTTTGCAAAATTGCAAACTAGTTTTGGAGAATATGTTTCGAATAATTTAAAAGGATATACTTTTATCAACCATGGTTATATTTTGCCTAATTCCTCTTTAACAGGTGTTACCTTCGCTGATGATTTTAACGTCAATTGGTTAAAAGATCTGACGACACCCTATGGATCAGAAGCCTTAGTTCGGCAAATCCAGATAGAAAGCTGCATGCTGGATTCTAAAGGCGACAGATATTCTGTAAGCTTTCGCTGCGTTCTTGAAGGGAAAGGTATTGGATTTGATATAAGTAGACCTAGGGTCTCCTCAACTTATTATCCATGGTACCTATTAGACAACTCCATAAATTGCTCCAAAGAACCTTATTTAGGTAACTCAATAGACAAAAATTTGTTTAAAAACTGCTTCCATAATACCATCCAGGCCTGTATTGCACAAGAAGTAGGCAATTATTCAAATTATCTATATGTCTTTTTTTATATACCTCCTACACGCTTTATGAACACAAAGAAAAATGATGTCGAAGGTATCTTGATGTTAAAATTAACAAAATCATCCATAAACACAAGAGTTGTTGAACAAAAATTTTATTCAGGAGCAGATAATGCGGCTTGCAGATTTGATCATTTACGACCACGACGCGATAACGATAACCATGCCTTTGGTACAGAATGCGGCAATTTCCAAGCTTGGGTTGATACCGACAATAATGGTACAGATCACGTACACTTAAATTGGATCGCTTTAAATAAAGAAAATGATTTTTCGACATCTAAGATTTATCAATTATATGTAAACACTGGAGAGGTTACTGTAAGGAATTCCAGTACGTGTGATAGCGGAGGTCGTTGTATTTTCCCAAGAACCATCAAGTTTGGTGAATATATTTATACAATGCATTCTTGGAATGGATTACCTAATTTACAAAAATCAAAGAAAGATTCAACAAATACTGAAGATGCAGTTAGTTTAACAAGTCGATCAAACAGTCCTTTTAATTACACAAATCATGACCAAGCCTATAATGCATATACTGCAAAAAATTACGATTTTTGTATTGTAAAAAATAATGATGGTTCTCCTATTTTTTGTGTTTTAGGACTAAGAGCTACTGATGCAACAGATAACACTAAAACATCTCTATCGGGGAAAAACAATGAACGATGGACACCAAAATACATCAATGAAACTTCTCCAATTGTACTAATATTAAGTAGTTTTATAAGTAGTGATTCAAACATGAACATAACAAATAGTAGAAGTATAGAAGATCCACAAAACATTATTTATTCCACGGGTAAAACAACTGATAAATCTTGCTCAACAACTTGTGGGTGTTATTCAAATACTTACGATAAGTACGGAGAAACCCAACTCTTTAAAAATACTCATAAGTTGGTAGCCTATACTTCAGACTCAGGAAATAAATATATTATTTATTGTTACTGCTATCCTGGAAAATCAAAACAATTATTCTTAGGCTACGCTCCTTATTATATCTCAAATAATAAAGTTCATCTACTTACCAAAACGGAATTTGCATCTCCTCCAATCAACAATCAGTATGTTAAAGGAGGTTTTGACTCTTGTTCAAGAATTCTTTTTATGGATTTAAAAAATGGCCAACTCTGGATTCAGTGGACAAATGAGGATGACACCAGAGAATATTCTTTTAATATCGCCGCTAAAGATCTCGTCGGTGAATAGCCATAAACAGCTTTAACCACAAATAATTAAAGTTTGCGCTTGCAAAAAAAACCTTATGTCTTTTTTATAACATTATATTAATTAAACATGAACGAAAGCAAAGAGAAGATTTCAGTTTTAAATTTAACATGGCGTGACACTGAGCAATTGAAGAATTTTACAACGGAAACAGGCAAAATCCTACCACGTAAAATTACTCGTTTGTCTGCAAAAGAACAACGCCATATAACGCAAGTCATAAAGCAATCACGCAATTTCTTATTGATGCCATAAACGCTTTTGTATGAAAGCAATTATTGGGCATTCAGCACAGGAAGCAGTTCGTTGGTTGCAGTTAGGAGAACCTGTTGCTTTGCCCACTGAAACGGTTTATGGGTTGGCTTCTCCTTTATCAGAAGTAGCAACTATACAAAAGATTTATAAATTAAAACAGCGTCCAATTGAAAATCCGCTTATAGTTCATGTTTTAAGCACACAACAGTTAGAAGAAATTGCTTTCGTGCCCTCTTGCGCATTTGCTCTAACTGAAAATTATTGGCCAGGACCTTTAACTTTAGTTCTAAAGAAAAAAGATTGCGTACCTTCTATTGTTACAGGTGGACTTTCTTCGGTAGCTGTTCGAGCACCTCAGACCCCTTTTTTCAGAGAAGTCATTTCTATATTAAAAGAACCCCTTGTAGCTCCTAGTGCTAATACTTTTCAACACCTCAGTCCAACAACCGCACAACACGTCCTACAAGATTTAGGTAATGAGCTTTCCTACATTCTTGATGGAGGCCCTTGTACCTTTGGCGTCGAATCAACAATCTTATCCCTTCTTGATGAAGACAAACCAACACTATTACGCCATGGTCCTATTACTAAAGAAGCTTTAGAAAGTTTTCTTAAAAAACCTATAATCGAAGGCACTTCCACGAAAATCCATTTGTCACCAGGTTTATATAAAAAACATTATAGCCCTCAAAAACCACTTTATTGGGTCCAGCAATTAGAAGGTTTCATTCCACCAGAAACTTACAAAAAATGTTTTTATGAAAATGCCGCCCATGTTTTTTTATATCCTCCCAAACATATGTTAGCATCTCACGAATATGTCTTAAGTCCTACCAAAAGTTTAGAAGAAGTTGCAACTCACCTTTTTGAATGTCTGCAAAAGCTAGACAAAAAACATTGGACGTCTATCTGGATCGAAAAAGCACCTAATTATGGTATCGGGAAAGCAATCAATGATCGCTTATCACGAGCAGCCCACATTGATTTAACCATTTAAAAATCAAATCTTAAAGACAACAACGAATTTCCTTAATTATAGGAGTTGGTAAAATTTGATTAAGAGTATTTTGAATAGCCTCTCGTTCAAACTGTAGTTTTTGCTGAATAATCGCGTTGGGTACCTTTAACAACAAACACCCTCTTTGAGTTAACCGTTCTGGTTTACAAAAAGCCGCAGTTGTCCCGACAAACCAACTCGCCCAATGCTCAGTCAAAAAATACAAATAATCAATACGCTTTTGATCGCGCACCAATCGATTAAGGGCATTCTCCAAAACATTATCCAAAGCAACAGGCGCCCTATTGGGTCTATCAATAGCATCCCTAGTAAGACCTCTAAAATTAGCAATAAGGCGAATATCGCTTGGACGAAAAGTAAATTCTTTACGCAACACGTTCGACAATAAAATCTAAATAATTAGGCCGTTTAGGAGCTAATCGATAAGCTGAACGCAAGTACTCCAAAGCTGTATCTAAACGAGAATGATCATTGTAATGTATCATCATTAATGCATCACCTTGTTTAACTTGGGCACCTACTTTTTTGAGTTGTGTAACACCAACCGATGTATCAATTTCACCTGAATTTTTCGGTTGCATTAAAATATCCACACCTTTAGCTAACATACCTGAATTAATAGCATGAATATAACCACGTTTAGGTGCAGCCAACTTGCGAACATATTTAGCTTTCGGAAATCTTTCTGGATTATCAATATAAGACGTATCTCCACCTTGAGCTTTAACCATTTCTTTGAATTTAGCAAGAGCAGATCCATCACTTAAATGACGCAAAATAGTTTGTTTTGCAGATAATGTAGATCCAGAAACCCCAGCCAAACGCACCATTTCCATACCTAACTTCAAAATAAGTTCCCTCAAGTCTTCTGGACCACGTCCTTGTAATAAATCTATAGCTTCTTGAATTTCCAAACCGGTACCAATAGAATTACCTAAAGGCTGGTTCATATCAGTTACCAAAGCCACACAACGACGTTGCAAAGAACGAGCAACACGAGTAATAACACGAGCCAATTGTTTAGCTTGCTCGAGATCCTTCAAGAAAGAACCATTTCCCCACTTTACATCAACAACCAAATTTTCAGAACCAACCGCCAAGCGCTTACTTAAAATGCTGCTTGTAATAAGCGGAATACTTGCTACAGTAGAAGTTTCTTGACGCATTTTATTCAAGATTTGATCAACAGGTGCAATTTGTTTGGGTTGCGAGCAAAAACAACACCCTACTTTTTGCAATTGCTGCGAACAGGCTTTAACCGATAATTCGGTTTTGAAACCAGGAATTGCTTGCAATTTCCTTAAATTTCCAAATATGAAATTTTCATCCTCACCAACGACAGAAGGCAAAATAACACCGCAAGCAGCAACAAGAGGGGTTAGGACCAAATTACTTTTATCCCCTACTCCACCAGTAGCATACAAAGAAATTTTTGGCTTTCCAAGATCTGTTAAGTCAACAACTTCTCCTGAAAGCATCATTTCATCAGTTAAAACAGCCGTTTCTTGTGCAGATAATCCACGAAAAAAAATTGCCATAATAAGCGCTGCTAATTGATGACTAGGGATTTTTTCAGACAAAATAGACTCAACAATATAACGAACTTCATTATCTGAAAATTCTTCACAGGCGCATTTTTTTTCAATTAAATACGCAAAAGAAGGTTGCAAAATTTTACTTGTAGCTGCTTTTTTCTCGACCATGGATTTAAAAGATTAATTTTAAAAAAACAAAACCTGCACAAAGTACTTTATTTATTTTTTTAATCAAGACTATAATTGACATTTTTTTACAAAAATGTCCAGCTTTTTTAAAAAACAAACAATAGTATTCCAATAAAAATGCGATAATAACCGAAAATACTTAAACCATTTTTTTCTAAATATTTAAAAAAAGAATAAATAGTAGATGTCCCAATTAGAAAGGCTACCAATATACCTAAAAAACAAGTACTGCCATCCATAAGCATTAGCATTTCGCTACCATTTTTTAAGCATTTATAACCAGTTGCGACTAGAGAAGTTAACAAACCCAATAAAAAGCTAAAACGTATCGCCTGTATTAGATTAAGCCCTACACAAATACCACCCATTATAGTTGCCAAAGAGCGACTAAATCCTGGCCACAAAGCAACCATTTGAAAGAAACCAATCATCAAAGCTGTAGTCCATGACATTGCGTATAAATCCTTAAATTTTCGATTGTTGCGACACCTAAAATATTCCATTATTAACAAAGCAATTCCGCCAATAATAAGTGCATTTGCTACACAAGCACGGTTATAAAAGTTTTGAATATAATCATCCAAGAAAAACCCTGACAAACCAGCAGGTATAAAAGCTAATCCGACATTCCAACCTAATTTGAAGCCAATCTTGTCCCTACCCAATACTCCACAAATAATACGTAAAATATCTTTTCGAAAAAACAAAAGTAACGTCAAAATCGTTCCTAATTGGATACAAACCATATAATTATTTAAGGCATTTTGCATTTGTTCTGAAGCCCCCGTGGATTTAAAACAACATTCGTTCACCAAAATCATATGACCGGTTGAAGATACCGGTAAAAACTCTGTTAATCCCTGCACAACCCCTAAAGCCAATGCCTGCTGCGTGGAAATTTTTTCAGAATCCGCCTGAACCATCCAAGGTATAATCGTCAAAATCAAAGTAATCAATACACGCATATAAAAGTAAAATTAAAACTTCTTTAAAGATCTACAAGCTCAAAAACTTTCAAATTGAACAAATTTTAGAAAAATTTTAGAAAATTCTTTTAAGCATTTACCTATTTGACAAAAATTCAGGCTATAACTCCACCTTCTTTAAAACCTAAAGTAGCTCAAAAAAATCTTCTTAATTCAGTAGGCCGTCGCAAAGACAGCGAGCGGACAATCTGGCTTCTGTGTAAACAAACAATTACCCCGTTCGGAAGCAAAAGATTGCGGAAGACAACGTACCGTTACCTTTAATTCTGCTTTTATTTTAGCTTCAACAACTGAATCCTCAGACCAATAAGCAAGCGCAAAACCGCCCTCATTTTTAAAGAACTCATAAAATGCGTCTACAGAATCCATACGCTTAAGGGAAGCTCGCAAACGTTGAGATGCTTCTTGAAGTAAGCGTTGCTGCATACATTCCAAATTCTGAGCAAATTGAGTAATAAAAGTTTCTTGTTGTACGGTTTGTTTCTGCAAATCGTCACGCCAAGAAAACGTAAGCGTACGATTTTGAACTTCCGATAATCCTACTTCGAGCAAGCAACACGCACCTTTTTTAATCCATTGCCAACGTTTTTCGCCGCCACGCAAATCGCGTTTATCGAATTCTATCGAAACAGGCCCAAAATCATTCTGAGCACATAACCGTTGTTTTAATTCTTCACAATAAGATTCAATCGATGCACGCTGATTTTCGTTATGAATAACCGGCAAAATAACCGCATGTGTATTCGCAATTCGAGGCGGCAAAACTAAACCATCATCATCGGAATGGGTCATAATGAGCGCACCGATAAGACGTGTTGTAACCCCCCAAGAAGTCGTCCAAGCGTACTTTGTTTCTCCATCAGCATCCACAAATTGAATATTCATAGCTTTAGAGAAATTTTGTCCTAAAAAGTGTGATGTTCCCAATTGCAAGGCTTTTCGATCTTGCATCATAGCTTCTAAAGTATATGTAGAAAGCGCTCCTGGGAAACGTTCGCTGGCCGTTTTTTCGCCTACAATTACAGGAATAGCCAATACATCTTCAGCTAATTTCCGGTAAACGTCCAACATACGCAAGGTTTCCTCACGCGCTTCCGCTTCTGTCGCATGAGCCGTATGCCCCTCTTGCCACAAAAATTCCGATGTACGCAAAAACAAGCGTGTACGCATTTCCCACCGTACAACATTAGCCCACTGATTAATCAAAAGAGGTAAATCACGGTAGGATTGAATCCAACGCGAAAAAGCTTCTCCAATAATGGTTTCTGAAGTTGGACGAACAATCAACGGCTCTTCCAAAGGCGATTGTGGCACAAGACGACCCTCCGCATTGGCCTTTAAGCGAGAATGAGTAACAACAGCACATTCTTTCGCAAATCCTTCTACATGTTTAGCTTCTTTTTCCAAAAAACTAACAGGAATAAAGAGTGGGAAATATGCATTCTTTACGCTTAATGCTTTAAATTCTACATCCAACTTTTGCTGCAAACTTTCCCAAATTTGATACCCATAAGGCTTTAAAATCATACAACCTCTTACAGGGGAATGCTCTGCTAAATCAGCAACTTTAATGACTTGCTGATACCATTCGGAATAATTTTCTGCACGTGTAGGACTCACTCCGGTTTTCTTCATAATCCATTATCCAAGCGACTTCTTTACAGTTTTGCAATCTTCTTCTACAAAAATGTCAAAAACACATGCACTAAACTTCTTACCCTATCACCCATTTAATAAAAACTTATCAAACTAAAAAATTTATTAAAACCTAAATTAAAAACATTGGCAAGCATGCTCAACAAAAGCCCCATCATTTAACTGGTGGTGGGGGAGCGATTCGAACGCTCGAAAGGGAAACCCTAACAGATTTACAGTCTGCATCCTTTAGCCACTTGGATACCCCACCACTGTGATTATTAA
The DNA here is from genome assembly GCA_964582055.1 of uncultured Opitutales bacterium. Lineage (GTDB taxonomy): Bacteria > Verrucomicrobiota > Verrucomicrobiia > Opitutales > UBA9783 > JBKSMP01. The sequence goes on along the minus strand of CAZOPT010000006.1, from coordinate 16,674 downwards.
ATGTAAGTATTTTTTCCCCCTTGCCAAGAACTTTTTTTAAAAAATTTAATGCATTGACTTCAAAACAAGTTTTAGACAATTCTAATATCATGCAAATTGAAACGTTCAATGAACATAGTATTTATAAAATAGCAGACGTAAAGCCCATTATAGAAGCACTAGAATCCTACATACCAATCAGTTATACAGAAATCTCAATCGCCTTTGTAACGGAACGAACAATTTGCGACCTACACAAACGTTTTTTGCAAAATCCAGATCCAACAGACGTTATTACATTTCCTGCAAGTCATAAAGATATAGAAAAAATTGGCGAAATTTGCATCTCTGTCGATGAAGCCTTAAAGTATTGCAGCAAAACTCATTCCATTGAAGAAGAATTAACGCTTTATTTAGTTCACGGTTGGTTACACTTAGCACATTATGATGACATCCAAGAAGAGGATCGCTTGCTCATGCGTCAAAAAGAAAAAGAAACATTAGCATTTCTTAAAACACAAAAAATTTCAAGAATTATCCTTCTTTAAACCCATTACATTTACTAACTTTACTAATAAAGTTATAATTCCTCCACTTTGGGCATTGACTTTTATAAAAAAAAGGGTCTTATTGTAATAGAGCTATTTTATTAGCAATTTTTCATTTTCCTATAGTCAATTAATTTTATGGACGAAGCATTAAAGAATCCAGAAAATGTTTTAGTGGAGAACGCAGATGTTCCTACCAAACCTCGAGTAAAACGAACGCGTAAAGCGACTATTACTAAATCTACTGAAGAAATACATAACACTTCAACAGTTGTTGAAATGGAAACAATTAAAGAAACTATAGAGCCAAAACCTACGACAACAAATGAACCTTCTAAGGAATTTATAAAACCTAAAGCTCATATTAAAGAAACAAACACTCCTCAACCCTATCGAAAAAACCCCAACAATAAAAATACAAATAATGCCAAGCAAACGACTTTATCTCCTCATTTGCAACGTTATCGATGGTGGATGGGACAATTGAATCAATGGCGAAATATTGGTGACATTCATTCAATAACCAATTTAATAACAGAAGTTACGGATCCTACATTACCTATTTTTTCATTTAATGAATGGTACGACAAACCACTAAAAGAACTTCTTGAAGGCATTTCAGAAGAATCGCAATTAACTTCTTTAACTCGACAAAGCATTTTAAGGGAAAAAATGCAAATTGCTTGTGAAAATAAACAAGCTATTTGCATTGAAGGTGTAGTTGCAAAAGTTCCAAATACAGAAGAATGGTGCGTTTGTTACGCTTCTGACAACTATCAATTGCGAGAATTAAGCGCATATCTTCCCAAAGTTTTAGTACGTAAGCATGGAATACGCCCAGGACAAACCATACAAGCACAAATTTTCATGTCGCCTACACATGTTCAATGTCCTTGTATTATCAAAATCAATACTGTAATGGAGAAAACTCCGGAAGAAATGCGTACTATTCCGCATTTCAAAGAATTAATCCCTTATTATCCAACAGAACGTATTCTGTTAGAAATCAAACCCGAAAAAAGCTGGGACAATAATGCTATGCGTATTGTGGATATTTTGACACCGATTGGCTTCGGACAACGTGGACTTATCGTAGCACCACCCAGAACCGGAAAAACAGTTTTACTACAAAACATAGCTCATTCCATCGTCAAAAATCAGCCACAAGCACACCTCATTGTTCTTCTTATTGATGAACGTCCTGAAGAAGTAACAGATTTCAAAAACTTATTACCGGGTATCGAAGTTATTAGCTCAACGTTTGATGAATCTCCAGAAAGTCATGTGCGTGCAGCTGAAGTCGTTATTGAAAAAGCCAAACGCTTAGTAGAAATCGGAGAAAACGTTGTTATACTTTTAGATTCCATTACACGTTTAGCAAGAGCCTACAACACGATTATTCCGAGTTCTGGAAAAGTCCTTTCTGGTGGTGTTGAAGCCAATGCACTCCAAGGCCCAAAAGCCTTTTTTGGAGCCGCTCGTAACATCGAACAAGGCGGAAGCTTAACCATATTAGCAACCGCATTGATTGACACCGGTAGCAAAATGGACGAAGTTATTTTCGAGGAATTTAAAGGAACCGGAAACATGGAACTCCATCTCGATCGTTCGCTCATTGACAAACGTGTTTTCCCAGCTATTAATATTGAAAAGAGTGGAACCCGCAAAGAAGAACTTCTTTACCATCCTGATGAATTACATAAGATTTACATTTTGCGTCGTGCCTTAAAGGGAGTCATTTCACCAACAGAATCAATGGAAATGTTACTCGATAGGATTCATAAAACTAACAATAATATCGAATTTTTAATGTCCATTAATGGTTAACATGAAAAAGCATTTTTATATTACAACAGCCATTGATTACGTCAATGGACAACCACATCTTGGCCATACTTATGAAAAAGTTTTGGCAGATGTTGTTGCACGTTATCATCGACTTAAAGGAGAATCGGTACATTTCTTAACAGGGGTTGATGAGCATGGTCAAAAAATCCAGCAAAAGGCTCAAGCCTTAGGAAAAGAACCACAAACCTTTTGTGATGAAGTTACAAAATCATTTGTTGCCCTAACCCACGCTTTAAAGCTTACAAATGATGATTTTATCCGCACAACGGATGAACGTCATAAGAAAATCGTACAATGGGCTTTGCAAAAACTTTATGATCAAGGCTTGATTTATAAAGCTGAGTACAAAGGCTTTTATAGTGTCAAAGAAGAACGATTTTTACTAGAAAAAGATAAAGTTGCTGGGACTTGGCCTGCATTATTTGGTGAAGTTAAGGAACTTTCAGAAAGCAATTACTTCTTTAAATTAAGTACTTATCAAGATTGGTTGATCGACTACTTAAAAGAAAATCCAGACTTTATTTTCCCGCATTATCGCCAAAAGCAAGTCTTAGAATTCTTAAAAGAACCCCTTAATGATTTATGCATATCACGTCCTGTAGACCGCTTGCAATGGGGAATTCCTTTACCTTTCGATCCAGAATTTGTTACCTATGTTTGGTTCGATGCACTTCTTAATTATATTTCTGCAATAGGGTTTAATACAGAAAGGTTTGATCAGTATTGGCCCGCAAATTACCACATTATAGGTAAAGATATTCTCGTACCATCCCATTCGATCTACTGGCCAATTATGCTCAAAGCCCTCGAACTACCTTTGCCGAAACAGATCGTAGCACATGGCTGGTGGCTAACTTCTGGTGAAAAGATGTCGAAAAGCCTCGGTAATACTTTTAATTTATTCGATTGGTTTGAAGAGAAAGGTATCGATGCAGTACGCTATTTTTTAATGCGAGAAATGGTAACCGGACAAGATTGCGAATTTTCTTTGGAAAGCTTTGAAAATCGTTACAATAACGAACTAGCCAATGAATGGGGCAACTTGATAAGTCGCACCTTTAATATGATTCAACGTTATTGTGATAGCCTAGTACCTATCCCAACCCAATCAAACGAAAATTTAAAAAGCATTTGGGAAGAAACACACGAAGTCATTAATAAGCATTTTGATCAATTTCAATTCTCTCAAGGCCTAGAAAAACTATTTAAATTCATTCGTGAATTAAATCGTTATATTGAAACTAAAGCTCCTTGGAAATTAGCCAAAGATCCAACAGAAGCTAGCCAAACGGAATTAAAAAATGTATTGGCATACTTGATAGAAGGCATTCGTCTATCGGTGCAATACCTACAAATTATTATCCCCATCAGCAGTCAAAAACTTATGGAAACATTGCAAATCCAAAATAAACCTTCCGATTTTTCTTGGAATCCTCAAACCTTATCGGGTACTTCCATAACCGAAAAGTTGCTGCTATTTCCAAAGTCCGAAAAACACTCATAATAAAAACATTTTTTACAAAGTTTAGCACAAAAAAAATAACGTTTATACTGAGCCTTAAACAAGTAATACTCTTCTTACAAATGTTTGGATTGTGATAGCCGTTTCCACTTAGAATACATACGCGTTCGTTCAGGAAGATTATCTGGAGGTAAAGTAGTAAACCATTTTAAATCTAAAGACTCATCGGATAATTTTATAGCATCATCGGGCTGAGTCGTTTTTAACAAGAAACGAATATCGTAATGCCAATGATCAGGTTGGGATTTTATGGAAAAATAATGTACACTAAGATCGAAAATGCCTTCTTTAGCAAGCTCTAAGTGTTCCAAGCCTGATTCTTCATAAGCTTCCCTAAAGGCAACAGACAAAATATCCGTATTACCATCTGCATGTCCACCAACTTGAAGCCAAAAACCAAGTTTTTTGTGCAAAGTTAGTAAAAATTTATCACCCATAGCGTTTTCAATCCAGGCAGAACCGGTTATGTGCCCAGGAAGGTAGTTCCGATCAAAACACTTGTTGCCATGCTCTTGAATAAACGCAATAGTTCGTTTCAAATCTTCAGCTTCTACCTTATCTTCAGGTTTGTATGCAAAAAGCAAATCCAACAACGACACACTCATATGTTTTTTTAGTTGTTTCTCTTCATTTTTTCAAGTTTTCTGTAAAAAGTACGTCTCGGAATACCTAACAATTTTGCAGCTTCTGTTTTATTACCGCCAGTTTCTTGAAGGGTCTGCTTAATCAATTGCAGCTCATTTTGAGTCATTTTAGGTAAAGAGGATTTTTCTGTTGAAACAAAACGACTATCGAGATCAACAACATCAATGAGGTTATTGCGATACATAACCACGCTATTTTCTGCAAAATTTCTTAATTCTCGAATATTTCCTGGCCAATTATATGTTTGTAAAGCTTCTAAAGCTGCTTGCGAAAGTTCGGGGGGGCGACACTGATTCTCTACAGCAAAAACACTACAATAATGATTTAAGAGCAAAGGAATGTCTTCTTTACGTTCACGCAATGGGGGTAAATGAATTTCAACAACATTAAGACGATAGTAAAGATCTTCACGAAATCGCCCAGCAGCTACTTCAGCCGTTAAATCACGATTGGTTGCACAAACAAGCCGAATATCAAGCGGTATTGCTTGCGTACCTCCAATACGTTCAATTGTCTTTGTTTCCAAAAAACGCAGCAGTTTAACCTGAGTATTAAGATCTATTTCCCCAATTTCATCGAGAAATAAAGTACCTTGATGAGCTGATTCAAAAAGTCCAATATGGCGTTGATGAGCCCCCGTAAAAGAACCACGTTCATGTCCAAAAAGTTCAGATTCAATAAGATTTTCAGGCAAGGCAGCACAATGAACAGGCACAAACGGTTTAGATGCCCGTAAACTATACTGATGCAATAAATGCGCCGCAACTTCTTTACCTGTACCTGTCTCACCAGTAATAAGGACGCCCGTCTTGGAAGGCGCAACCTGTTCAATCTGTTGCAAAACTTTTACAAATGCTTTGGCTTTACCCAACATCTGAAGATTTGCAGGAAGTCTCTTAGGTGGATTTTTAGAGGGATTACGGTCCCGCAAGGCTTTTTGAACCAAAGCTTCCAAACGTTCTAATTGTACAGGTTTGCTAACAAAATCATAAGCACCATGTTTCATCGCTTCTACAGCAATTTCTATGGTTCCATAAGCTGTCATCATAATGCAAACCGGCTTATATGGCAACGATAAGGCTTTATCAATGACTTGCATACCGCTTTGCTGGCCCATTTTTAAATCCGTAATAACCACATCAAATTTTTCTGATGTAAGCAATTGAATAGCTTCTTGCGGATTACAAGCTGTATAAACGTCGAAATTTTCCGAAAAAGCCAGTTTTAGCCCTTCACGTGTATGTTTTTCATCATCAACTATAAGCAAAATTCCTTGCATAGATTTCAATTTTGAGGGAGTTTTAAACGAGCAATTTCCTGCATAATCCGATCGCTAATTGCTTGCATAGGATCAGCTTGCCCATGAGCTTCTATAATAAGTTCCTCATGAGCAAGCGGTCTTCCAAAAACAATCGCAATACTTGGCTTAAAATTCGGCCATTTAGCACCTTTCGGCCAAGCTTCATAGGTTCCAAAAATACGAACAGGAACCACTGGCACTTTTGATTTGCTTACAAAAAGTCCAATACCCTTCTTGGGCCGTTGTGGAAGCCCTGTTGGTGAACGCGTACCCTCAGGAAACATTTGCACTGGATTTCCATCCGCAAGCAATTTTAAAACCTGTTTAATTGAACGAATATCACTTCCTTTATCCCGATCAACAGGAATCATGTATAAACGACGAAAAAACCAAGCTATACCTCGCTTAAATAAAGTCTGACGTGCAAACGAATAAACAGGTTGTCGATTAGTATGTACAGCAATCAAAGGTGGATCCAAATAACTAACATGATTTCCTGCCAAAATAAATCCACCCGTTTCAGGAATATTTTCTAGTCCATATAGTTTTCCTTTATAAGCTCTTTTAAAAATAAGCTTAAAAAAACAGCAAACTAAACGGTAACAAAAAGAAAGATTTGATTTCATTACAAAAATTGTATATGACTTTTTTTATAAAATTAAAAGAATAATATGCTAGAAGATAAAAAATGGTTGAATTTATTAGAAACTACAATTGATCAATTAGAAGGTCGTCCTTCTTGGAATCTTTATTTTATGTCCATTGCTTTGCTTTTATCTGCACGTTCTAGCTGTGAGCGCTTACATGTAGGTTGTGTACTTGTTTCAGGGAAAGAAAATAAACACAGAATTATTGCAGCTGGCTATAATGGTTTTCTTGCAGGTTTACCCCACGAATCTATTGTGCGCGATGGCCATGAACAAGCAACGGTTCATGCTGAACAAAATGCACTTGCTGATGCTGCACGACGCGGCGTAACCACCCAAGATGCAATTGCATACGTGACTCATTTCCCTTGCATAAATTGTGCAAAAATGTTGTTGGCAGCTGGTATAAAAAAATGCTATTATTATAAAGATTATCATAATGACGACTTGGTGGTTCATTTGTTTGAGTCGGCCAATGTTGGTTTGGAACAGTTTTAATATGCAATTTGAAGTCTCAGTTTTTCCACAAAATTTCTCTGGACTCGTACTTTTATCGAATCCACAAGTTGAAACGTGTTGGGATAAAGTTGTTATGGTTATTATCAAACATAGCCAAGGAGCAGGTGCTATCGGTTTGCAACTTAATCGTCCTTCTCGGCTGAATTTAAGCGACTTTAACGAAAAAAACTGGGAAAGTTTTGGTAACATCCCTGTTTTCTTAGGTGGACCACGACAAATGCAAAAGTTAATGATTACAGCATTCGATTGGAATCGTGAACAGCAGCTTATCAAATGGCGGCTAGGCCTATCACCTAAACAAGCCTACCAACTTGTTTGTGATTATCCAGCGATGAACTTTCGAGCCTACTGCGGTCACATAAGTTGGCAAAGTGGACAATTGGAAGAAGAACTTAAAAATAAAATTTGGTTACCTATACCCGTTCCACAAAAGAAGCTTTTTGCACCACATCCTCAAAATCTATGGCAGGATCTAATGTCACAATTCTACCCATTAAGCTTATTTTTCAAACAATTACCTGCCAATCCTTCATTAAATTAATAAACTTAAAATATCACTACTCAAGTACTCAAGCGCCAGTCTACAAGTTGTAATTGAAGTGTTTTGTTGGATTGCCAATAATTCCAGGAAATGCGTACTGCCAAATCGATAGGCGTTGCAATTGGCAAACCTGTATGCCCCAAATTCCAAGCAATAACCGTAAAGTCATTAAGTTTAAAACGTAAATGAAGCCCATTTTTACCAAAACGTTCTGGCTTTTTTAGCAAATTTACATTTAATAAAGCAAATGTAGGCATTTCATTTCCTTGACCAAAAGGCCCCAGACGATCTATTTCTTCAAGAAAAGTAGGTATTATCTCTTCGAGTGATAAAACATCCGCTATCTTTAGCGTAGGTTCCGGTAATTGCTCTGCAAATTGTTTTTTTAACAAATCATTCAAACGTTGTTCCCAAATTTCAACAGATTCTTCAGAAAGCGTTAAACCAACTGCTGCCGGATGCCCGCCCCACTGCTCAACATGCTCTTGAGAAGCTGTCAATAATTCCACCAAATTGATTTCAGGAATGCTACGCCCAGAACCTTTCGCCCTACCATCTTGATATCCTAGAACAAAAATAGGACAATTAAATTTGCGCATTAAACGACCTGCAACTATTCCAACAACACCTACGTGCCAAGATTTTTTATAAAGCACATAGGACAATTGCTTAGGTCGTTCTTGAATCATTGCCTCAGCTTCTAAAGCAATCGCATGTTCAATTTCTTGGCGTTCCGTATTCAATTGGTCTAATCGTTGTGCTGCAATACGACAAAAGTCTGGATCTGAATGTGTCAATAAATGATACGGAATTTCAGCAGAATTTAAACGACCACTTGCATTAACTCTCGGTGCAATTTTAAAAGCAACATCATCAACTGTTAATGGAACGTTTTCAGAACACCCCGAACATTCAAGTAATTTTAATAGGCCAAGACTCTGTGAACGTAACATTTCTTTTAAACCATAATAAACCCATAAACGATTTTCGTGTCGTAATGGAACCAAATCTGCAACCGATCCTAAAGCTACAAAATCTAAAAAAGGCTTTAAATGCATGTCTTGAGCAATTTCATTCCCCTCTCTTTTTAATTTCTTAAGCCAAACATGCAGCCATTTAAAAACAAGACCCGCTGTGCACAGTTCTTTGGCTGATTGAGAATGTTTTTCAGAATTTACATGAGGATTTATAATAATAGCATCCGGCAAACAATCCCGATTACGCTTGTGATGATCAACAATAATAACCCTAATATTACGTTTTCGAAGTTGTTCCACAGCCTCTATCGAATTCGTTCCGCAATCCAATGAAATAAGACAATCCAAATGCGATTCGGTTGCTAAAATCCGTTCTACAACACGCTCTGTTAAACCATAACCCTCGATTTCACGCATAGGGAAATAGGGTTCGAAAGAATAGCACAAAGCATGGAAACAACGCGCCATTAAGGCCATACTTGTTACCCCATCAACATCATAATCGCTTAAAATAGCAATACGTTTGTGATTTCGGCAAGCATCATTCACCCAATCAACAGCTTCCACCAAGCCCTCTATAAGCTCAGGTGCTTCAACATCTTGAAGAGATGGGAAAAGGAACTGATGAAATTCCTCCTCATTCCTAAAAGGAATCTGTTGTAACAGATGTCCTACACTCCTAGACACCCCACTTTCAGCAATACAAACATCAAGCCAAGGCTCAACAACAGGCGCGTTAAAAACCCAACGCATTTAAATAATCCAACCCTGGGTAGATTCATCATCATCTTCTTCTCTTGGCTTCGCAATATTATTACGATTGCCACGATTCCAAAAATAGAAAATCGGCGACGCAATGAAAATCGAAGAAAAAGTTCCCACTAAAATACCTAATAAAAATACAAGCGCATAATCACTTACAACTCCTGAGCAAAACATGTATAAAAACACAGCTGGAATGAACGTTGTTAAGCTCGTCATCAAAGTACGCGATAATGTCTTATTGATAGCCAAATTCATTACCTGAGCCAAATTTAATTGCATATTACGCTTCAATTCCTCACGAATACGATCAAAGATAATAATCGTATCATTAATAGAATACCCGATAACCATCAAAACAGCAGCAACCATAGGCGCTGTAAATTGATGCCCTAAAGCGATATATAATCCAGTTGTAATCAATGTATCATGGAACAAGGCAATGGTAGCACCCAAACCATAGCTAAATTCAAAGCGAAAAACCACATAAAACAATATTCCTACAAGTGCAAAAATAACAGAAATAACGGCATTTTTTTGAACTTGTTTGCTAACCATAGCACCAATATGAACTTGAGCAACTTGCTTGAATTGTGAATCTGGAAATTTTTTCTGTAAGGCTGCTAAAACAATCGCACTTTTCCCCTTTTCGGTCTGTAATTTTAAGAAATTCGATGCACCTGATTGTCTCTGATAAACAGCATTAACTTCTCCTAAATTTGATTGCTTAGCGAACTGACGAATGATTTGCCCATCCACCGGATTTTCGTAACTTAATACTAACTCATCACCGCCAACAAAATCAATACCTAAAACACTTTTACCACGTATACTCGTCGCAACACAACCAATTACAAATAAGGCAAAAGATATAGCAATTGCATGCCAACGATGCTTCATAAAATCGTATTTTACATCACCTAACCACGATTTTAAAGGCAAAGAAAGACGTCCTTTCCTAGCTAAAATCTCAAGCAATGCACGATTGAAGCACAAAACCGAAAATAAAGTTGTTAGGATACCAACCCCCAACGTTATTCCGAAACCTTTAACAGGACCTGTACCTAACCAAACCAACAAAACAGCTGTTAACAAAGTTGTAAGGTTAGCGTCTAAAATCGTAACAAAAGCCTTTCTATGCCCCAACAAAAGTGAAACAACCATATCTTTACCGGCACACATTTCTTCTCGAACACGTTCTAGAATTAAAATATTAGCATCAACCGCCATTCCAAATGTAAGCGCTAATGCCGTAATGCTAGGTAAAGTTATTGTAACTTGAATGCTTGCCCAAGTGATCACAATAAAAATAAAATTCAAAACGAGCGTTAAAGCACTTATCAAACCAGCTCCACGATAGTAAAAAACAAGCAAAGCCATAACAAAAATAACACTCACAAGTGCAGCATAAACAGCAGATGTTTTAGCATTTGCAGCTAAAGAAGGACCTATTTCATAAATCTCACTTAAATCCAATTCAAACTCCAAAGGATTATTCAATGTACTGGCTAATTCAATAGCCTCACGTTGCGTAAATTTACCAGAAATGCTTGCTTGTCCTTCTGTAATTTCAGAACGAATAACCGGTGCTGAACAAACCTTTCCATCTAAAACAATAGCCAAACGTTTATTCAAATTATTTTTGGTAATCATTGCAAAAAGCTGTTTACCTTCGGATGTCATTCGCAAAGCAACTTCCGCATTCCCATAACTATCAAGTACGCAATGAGCTTCCCGAATGGATTTACCAGTCATTTCAGGTAAACGTTTAACCACAATCGGAATTTGCTGCTCCTGCCCTTCTCGATCTTCCTGAACTAAAAAAAGACGTTCATATCCTAAAGGTACGGCATCATTAGGACCTATAGCATCATTAACTAAACGAAACTCCAACTTTGCAGGCTTTCTAAGGGCTTGCATAACATGAGGATTAGCATCTAAGGAAAGTCCTGGCAATTGTACTTCAATACAACGTTCTCCACGAGCACGAACAATAGGCTCTGCAACACCTAAAGCATCCACACGACCTGAAATAACATCCACACCTTTTTGTAACAATTGTTGTTTTTCCCAATCATTTTTCCCTACTAATGCATTTTCATTAATTTCTAGTGTAAAAACCACACCACCACGCAAATCCAAACCTTCTTTAAAAACACATTGAGACTTTTTCAGCAAAAACTGCAACAAGGCCTGGTTCTTTTTAGTAAGATTTTTTATATCAGAAACATTATATTGCGGAAAAAAGACACTCAAATCTAAATTCTGCTTTTGGCAAAGTCCCATTAAAGCAAAACTTAAATGCCCATATTCTTTTGCTTGAACACTCGCTTTGGCTTGATCTAACAAACTCAAAAAACCTTCTTTGTCATGCTTTACCTTTGAAATTAAAAAAATATCAAATGGCTTTGTTTCAAGTGGCACTAATTGAAAAAGGCCTACAATTAAGACTACAAACGTACTCAACAATCTTTTTTGCGTCCCATTAAACATCATTTATTCCTATTTTTTTTAATATCAACAAGTTTGGTTTGAATAAAATTTTTATGAAGCTCTACCTTGGAATCCCCAGTTTTCACAACTAAACGTTCCGCTTTTACTTGCAAAACACTGCCGATAATTCCAGACGTAGTCATAACTTCATCACCTTCCTTAAGCTCTGCAATCATTTTTTCCTGAGCTTTCTGACGTTTCCTTTGAGGCGCAATGAGCAAAAACCAAAAAGCCAAAAAGAAAAAAATCATCATCAATAACGATGAACTTCCTGGATTCACTTGCGCACTCACTTGGTCACCTATCGTTAAATATATAATTCCGCTGCTCATAATTACTTATAATAAACACGCTTTCTAATAATAATGCAAGCTTGTTTATTAGTTTTTTAATACTTTATAAGCATGTATTCTTGACTTTAAAGAAAAATTACGGTACGGTTAATTTATGGCAGTAAAAGAAAACAAAATTTCAGAAAACGTTAGAGGAAAATTTTACGTAGACGATCAATGCATTTCTTGTGGACTTTGTCGCGAAATCGCACCCGAAATTTTTGGAAGTGTAAGTGATACTGACGCATCCTTCGTTAAAAAGCAACCCTCAACAGAAAATGAAGTTGAGTTGTGCACAGAAGCCTTAGAAAGTTGTCCTGTGGATGCTATTGGTCAAGATGGAGACCAATAAATAAAACATATTAGTAGAATTTAGAAAATCCCTACTCTATAAAGTAGGGATTTTTAATTAAAAATCAGGACCTTAAAAACTAGGAAATAAAAATTTTCTAAATCCCACCTATAGCGTAAAAACAACCTTTTTATATATCCCTAAAACAGTTAATTAATCTTTCTAATGAAATACTGTCATCCATTTCAAAATCATTCCCTAATAAAACATTTAAGGTTTAGTTTTTTCATAACTCTTATATTAATCTATTAAAAAATTATTGTTTTTTGATTGCATTTCCTGTCTTCTTCAGCTATCAAATACTCAAAACGAAGAAACATATTCAAAAAACATTAAATGTTGGACACAGAGGATTTAAATTATTCATTTTTTGAAAAACTACTCCCCGACAAGAAAAAATGGTACACTGTTAAAGAAGCTGCAGCCATACTTGGACGGAGCGATCAATACGTACGAGATTGTTTTGATAATCAAAAATTATTAGGCCATATTTGGAATGCGAAAGCGAAAAGAGGACAAGAAAAGAGAAGAACCTATCATATTTCTCGACAAAGTCTTGTTTTATTTTTCATGGAAACAGCCAATTATCATGCCAGTGATTTTTTGCAGCGCATCCGTAATGCTGAAAAACATTAAACAAATATGTTTTTTCGAAAAATTTGCTTGTGTTTTTATAGAATGCAAGTGATAGTAATTACGTATTAACTATGTTGAATTTTTTAATAATTGTTGGATCTATTCTTTTGGTTGGCTTATGTGCATGGATTATTTTGTTGATTTTAATGCAAAAACCAAGCGCTAATGCAGGCATGGGAGCTGCTTTAGGAGGAGGCGCTGCAGAATCTGCTTTCGGAGGTGAAGCTTCAAATGTTTTAACACGTTGGACGGTTTTAGGTGTTATTGGATTTTTTATACTTACATTGTTTTTAACGTTGGCACAAGTTTACAATCATCACAAAAATGCAACTATTTCTGAACTTATTCCTGTAGTTGAAACAATAGAAAATAAATCTTTAACTCAGGTTCCGAATGAGGTTTCAGAAGAGAATGTTGTAACTAATGAAGAAAAAAGTAATTCGTTATAATACTTTTTTGAGTCTATTTGTTTGTTGTTTCGCACGCAGTGGTATGTGCGAAAAATTTCTTTTTGAAGACCCAAAACGATTGTTTGGCATTACAGAACGCCTTATTGCCTTAAAGTCGTATGCTCCAAGTGAAAATTATTGCTGGAATTTAGAATGGCGAGTAGGTAAGCAGATTTATGTAGGAAGTTTAACAGGAAAAGTAGAAGAGGGTCATCATTGGATTAAAATCATTTTTCCGGATAAAACGACGCTTTATTTTAATAAAAATAACCCGCAGCAAGCTTACTATCCCAATCGCTTATGCCTTTGGGGCAAAGAACGTTGGCAAGAACCTTTAGGCGGGCTTCCTTCTGTTTCTTATGAACTTATTGCAATGCCTTTCCTAAATGACGTTGTTACTTCTGTAAAAAAGACTGCAAAACAAGGACGAAAAGCATTAGAAGTCGATTTTATGCGTGAAAACTATTTATATGCTAAAGTTTTTTTAGATTTAAAATTTAATACCATTTTGGAAGTTCAACTGCCTTCAATAAACCAAAAATTCAAATTAAAAAGTTTGAAAAAATTTGATAATATTTGGAGCCTTCATCAAGCCGAATTTGTACAAGGCAAAACCAGCACACGGCTTACTGTAAAAAAAGTCGAAATTTACAACTTATCTAAATCATAAAAAGAAAAACAAGACAAATCCATTTGCCTTGCTTTACCACTACCTTGTAAAAAATTTATTTTTCTGAATTTTCTTTTTTGCCACCAAACAAGCCTTTGATACCCGAAAATATACGAGAAATGCTATTTCTAAAGAAATACACAACCGTTAAACAACCTGCAATTAAAGATTGAACAAGCAAACCACCTAAACCTGGATCAATATATAATAAAAACATAAAAAAAAGGTGTTCTTCTTTTACTTATTTGTCAACAATTTTCCAATAATTTTAATTTTTGTGTAAAAGAAAGTGGTAATGGAGCTTGAAAACAGCAAGGTTTTTGCGAAATGGGATGATTAAATTCGATTTGATGAGCATGTAAAAACAGACGTTTATCGGTGATTTTGCCATATTTGGGGTCACCAACAATAGGATGCCCTATACTTTTTAAATGCACACGTATTTGATGTGTACGTCCTGTTATAGGATTGCAAGCAATAAGGGTTTGATTGGCCTGTGGAAATATTTTTAAAACTTGCCAATGGGTACAAGAAGGACGACCGTGAGTAGTAACACACATAGCGGTTCGATCGCGAGTACTACGCCCTATTGGAGCTTCGATTGTTCCAGATAAAAGGTTTGGAATTCCCCAAACAAGCGCATAATAGGTTTTGTGAATTTTACGTTCTGCAAACATTTTGGTAAGCGCCCAATAAGCTCTATCGGTTTTTGCGAAAAGAATGATCCCCGAAGTAGCTTGGTCGAGGCGATGAACAACACCGGGGCGTTCTGGACCTGCAGCTGTACTCAAGGAGCAATGCGTTAACGCAGATTCAACAAGCGTTGTTCCTGCTTCAATACCATTTCCTAAATGTACAACTTGACCTTCAGGTTTGTTGAGAATAAGTAAATCTTCATCTTCAAAGAGAATATGAATAGGTGTATTAGATGGCTGAAGTGTGTGAGTTTTTGGGGAGGGAAGTTTAAAGCTACACAGGTCACCTTCTTTTGTTGTTTGAGCAGGATCAAGGATAATGTTTCCATTAACTTGCAAAAGTCCTGCTAAAATTGCTTTTTGAATAAACGACCGACTTGTTTGGCCTTTTAAATAATCAGCTAAAATTTTATCAATGCGTTGATTAGATTGCTCGGCATCGATCGCAAGTTCAATAATAGCCATCAAGAAGGTAATTGGATTTCTGGGTGATTTTCTTTAATATACAAAATATACTGTTCCTCAACGTAATTCCACATATGAATCATATTATCAATACGTTGCATATCGACTTTTTCATGCGTAATATGTTCATACGCTTCTTTCATAGGTTCTGCAAAAGACGGATGTGTACGACCAATGATACGAGAAAGATCGACATAATTATTAGAGATGCCAGCAAATGCGAAATCAATAACGCCGACCATACGATCATTCTCATCGAGAAGAATATTACCTGGATTAAGATCGCCGTGGACAACATGAGGAACTTGTTCGCACTGGCGCAAAAAGTCATGTTGAGTAAGGTCGTAAGAGTTGGCATCAACTTCCGACAATTCATCCAAAAATTTCGAAAGATACATATTGCAAGAAGCCGGTAAAGCCTTTGGATCGACTTGACTAAGTTCGTTAATAAATTTCGCAACATCGTAAGCCAAATTCGTCACAGCTTGACGTGACAAATGTTTAAAGCGTTCCGTCAAAGACCAACCTTTGATCTTTTTGTGCATGCTAAACGGCCGACCATTGTCGTAAAAAAGCTTCAAATCTGGAAATTCGAAAGAAACCTTATCCTTCATAAAGGAACAAAAGGCATTGTCTTTAAGTAGCATGCGGGCAAAAAACCGATTGCGAGGAAAACGGAAAAAATACTCTTGTACTCCATCCGATGCACACATAACAAAGTTTGTCCAACCTGTTGTGATAAAAGTAATCGAATCCTCTTTAACTTCCGGTAAATGTTGCTTGATAATTTCTAGAAAATTATCTTCTTCAGTAAAAAATAAATTTTCTTGCATAAGTTCTTTTAACAAAAGACCTTCAAAATCTTTTTGTCAAGATTAAGCATTTTAATTCGGTTTATATTCTTATATTTTATCAAAAATATTTGCTATGGAAGCGGAAAAATCCTTTGCCAATTGGAGTTTGATCTTGAACATATACTAATTTAATATGATAGTTTTTATTTATTATTTAAATAATTCGTGAGCTTTATCTTCAATTTCTTTTGGAGTATGTATGCTTTCTTGTGCAAAAGAAAGGAACTCATTTAATTTACGAACATCATAGTTGTCCCTCGACATAAAATCTTGAGCTTGGGTTAAAGCACCATAATTATCACTTAATATAGTTTCAAGTTCTTGTATAATGGCAGCACCTGCAAATTCATTATCCAGGTCTATATTCAATCTTGAATTTTGTGGAATTGGTTCATTGGTTTGTTTTCCTTTATCAGTATCAGCGGAATGTTCTACCTGAG
>CAZOPT010000005.1:13692-34550 GCA_964582055.1 uncultured Opitutales bacterium | reverse complement strand
TTAAAAGAATCGTTTTCGTATTTCTTTCAAAATTTGTGTGATTGCAAAAGGATGTTGTATAGCCAATTGGGGAGTAAAATTTCTTGGGACATAAATATCTGCAGAAGGTTCGTGCGAAATAATTACACAAGCTTCCTCTTCATTTACAGCATCTGTAATAGTCCACCCCTCTATAAGCAAACAAGGTTTTAATGCCTTCGCAATAGGCTCATCAAGATTTAAACAACAACGCTTAATGGTCTTCTTTTTAGGAATAGAAAGAACTTGTTTTGTCGTATGTGCCGGTAGATAAAAAGTAAATGTAGATCCCTGCGCTTTTGTACTTTCAACCACAATAGCACCATCATAACGTTTTACAATCCCATAAACACTCGCCAATCCTAACCCAGTACCTTTACCTATCGGTTTTGTTGTAAAAAAGGGTTCAAAAATTTTCTTTTGGGTTTCACTATCCATACCTTCGCCATGATCTTGGACGGAAATTTGTACATATAAACCTTCTATTAACCCCTGAGGACATCCTTTAAAATTTTTAGCAAAAATCTCTATTTTTCCACCATTAGGCATCGCATCTTTTGCATTTACACAAAGATTCACTAAAATTTGATCCAAATGTGTTTCAGTCATTTTCAATGGCCATAAATTTGAATCTATTTCTTCAGATAAAAGAATATCTTTGCCTAGCCAATTACGTAACATCGCTAAAGTTTTGCGAACGACATCAGTAGGATAACAAACATCTTTTGATTCAATTTCTTCTATATTTTTTCGGCTAAATAACATAAGTTGTTGAACAAGAACAGCACCGCGTTCACCTGCTTCGTGCACACTCTTCAAATAACCTTCAACTTTTTCACTGGAAGATTTATGTGCAAGTGCCAAATCTGTACAACCATTAATAATAGATAACAAATTATTAAAATCGTGAGCAATACCTCCCGCCAAGCGTCCAACTGCTTCTATTTTTTGCGTCTGACGTAAATTTTCTTCCATCTTTCTCAATTGCGTAACGTCTCTTACCGTAATAACAATATGATGCAATTGCAGCTGATTATCAAAAAATGGAGATAAACTCCAATTCGTTAATTTTTGTTCACCATCTTCACACAAAATGATCGTATCGGCTGTATAGGCACAATTTTCAGCTAACGCACGAACAATTGTTTCATTAAAATTTTCACAAAACAACTTTGTTAATGATTGTCCAACTAAAGCTTCCGATGTTGTTTTTAAAAGCGTTAACAAACTCTGATTTGCATATTTTATTTTATAATCTGACACTTTAGAATCAACCTCGGTAACAATAACACCTTCCCGCGAACTCGTCAACGCAGATGCCAACATAGATTCTTTAGCACGCAATAAAAAACGTTCTGTAAAATCGTTTAAGGAAATTACATAACCTTGGATGCTATTATAAAGATCTTTTAAAGCACTTACTTGGATATATAAATACACCTTTTCCCGATTTTTATTAAAATAAATAACTTTGTCTAAATCCGTATCTAAAAAATCTAAAAAAGAATTATATTGTCGCAAATCCTCCATACAATAAAGTGGTAACAATTGGTCAAAAGATTGATTTAAAATAGCATGTAATGGCTTTTCTAAAAATTGCTGGGCTGCAGGATTTGCATATGTAATATACCCTTTTGGATTTATTGAAAAAATAGGATTTTGCAAGGTCCCTAAAGTAACCGCTAAACGTCTTTTAGTTTCCTTTGATTCCCGTTCAATGGAAGCTTTATGCAAAGCCATTTCGGTCGTAATAAGAACCATTTTTGCCGTGTAAGGTTTCAAAAGAAACCCAAACGGTGTCGAAGCTTTTGCTCGACGAATAACATCTTCTGAAGCATATCCCGTCAAGTAAATAACAGGAACATCATATTTTTGCTTAATTTTTAGAGTGGTATCAATTCCATCTAAATTCCCTGACAAGGTAATATCCATCAATAAAAGTGAAGGATGGTGTTCTTCGGCTAATTGTAACGCCATTTCTCCACTAGATGCAATTGGCAATATGGAATAACCTGCTTTTTGCAAAATAGCTTTAAGGACAAAAGCAGAATTTACATCATCTTCGACGATTAAAATAGAATCTGCAGTATTCATTGATGATGTCGCAATTGAATGTTTTCGTCTATTAAATGTTGATTCGTCTCTAAAAGTGCCTGATGAGCTTCTTCATAAGCTAATTTTGTTTCAAACGCACCATAAGCTTCTTTTATTGTCTGAATAAGATGTTCTCGTATCCAAGGCTTAGCTAAACACCGAAAAACTTCAGCATTATTAATAGCTTCTAAAAACATTTCACTTGTTAACACTCCTGTAATCAAAATACGTGAACATTTAGCTTGCATTTCTTTTACCTGTTGCAGAAAACAAATACCATTAAGTTCCGCCATACGTTGATCTGAAAGGACAACAGCAAAAATTTTTTGAGATAATAATTCTAAAGCTTCTTTTACGTGTGTTGTTCCATGACACGTGTAACCTTCTAATTTCAGCGTTTCCAATAAAGCCTTTAAAATTGCTTCATCATCGTCTAAAATAAGAATAGGATAGGTTGGTTTCATGATAACGTTTTAAAATAAAGCAATACAGTTGTTCCACCATTTTCCTGAGATATAACTTCCACCTTTCCCTGCACAGCAGACATATAAAATTGTACCATAACTAACCCCAAACCTAAATGAGATTCATCGTTCAAATTTAATGCATTTGGCGTTTCTAAGATTTTATCGATAATCTCCAATGACATTCCACAACCATTATCCGAAATCTCACAAACCATAAATTCATCTTTCAGCGTACAATCTATACAAATATTGGGATTGTTAACTTGCTGTAAAGCTTCTGCTGAATTAAATAAAATTTGCAAAAAAATGCGCTGTAAATATTCGGGACTAAATTGAACAACACGCATGTATTCCTGATCCATTTTTATTGTTAAATTTGTTCGAGGAGGTAAAAAAGCTCGGACAATAGGCAATAATTCCATTGCGAATGTTTTCAGATCAATATATGTAATTTGATGAGAATTCGCATGATTTAATTGTGAAAGACGCATTAATAAATCCCGTTCTTTATAACAATTATTGCGGATGGATACAATACCATCTTTCAAAGAATCTGCACTGGGATGTTCACAATACAGCTCACTTAAAGTTAAACTACCTGTCAAATGATTACTTAAATCATGCAGTAGAAAACGGCAAATTCGTTGCACTTTATGCTTCCAGGCTAAGTCAAAAATAATTTCATTCGAACATGTAAACATACCTTACGTCATGTAAAATAATAGCTACTTTATAAAAAATCAAGTGCTAAATATAAAGGCTGATAAATTTAAGTTTTAACAGAAACCCATTGACAAAATAATTTGAGCAAACTACACTTACTGCATTAATTTATGGAGCTTTCGAATATACAAGTACCTTTAGCAGAATTAAATGAGCAAATCCAAGCAAAAACGGCATGGATTGAGCTTTTAAAAGCAGAAGTTAACAAAGCAATTATTGGAAACAAGCATGTTGTCGATGGCCTACTCGTAGGTCTATTGGCAAATGGACACGTCCTTTTAGAAGGCTTACCAGGACTAGCTAAAACGCTAGTTATTAAAACTCTTGCCAAAGTTTTTCAACTCAAATTTCAACGTATTCAATTTACACCAGATTTATTACCATCTGATATTGTCGGAACACTGATTTATAATCCTTCAGCAGGTTCTTTTGTAACTAAAAAGGGACCTATTTTTACCAATATTTTACTAGCGGATGAAATCAATCGTGCTCCTTCAAAGGTTCAAAGTGCTTTATTGGAAGGTATGCAGGAACGACAAGTTACCATTGGAGAGACGACCTATCAACTTGAAAACCCGTTCCTTGTTTTAGCAACACAAAATCCGGTAGAACAAGAAGGTACCTATACGTTACCAGAAGCACAGGTAGATCGTTTTATGCTAAAATTGAACGTTTCTTATCCTTCCTGGGAAGAAGAACGAGCGATTTTAGATGCAAAAGCTTCGTTAAAACCTACCGAAGAACCACAGAGTATTTTATCCGAAAAAGAAATTTTTGAAAGCCGTCAATGGATTGACCGAATTTACATTGATGACAAAATTCGTGACTACATTGTACATCTTGTTTATGCAACACGAACTCCGGAAAAATATCATCTAAACATCAAAAACTTATTACGTTTTGGTGCTTCTCCACGCGCAACAATTGCGTTAACAATTGCCGTAAAAACCTGGGCATTTTTAAAGCATCGTGGATATGTTATTCCTCAAGATGTTAAAACAATGGCACCATTGGTTTTAAGGCATCGTATTGGCTTATCTTACGAAGCAGAAGCAGAAGATATTTCGCAAGATCAAATCATTGAAAAAATTCTCGAAACCATTCCTGTACCTTAATGTTACCCGAAGATAAAGCACGCACTATACTCCAAAAAGTGCGAACAATTGAATTAAGAACTCGCATCTTAATGAATGATGCACTTAGCGGTGCTTATCACAGTGTCTTTAAGGGGCAGGGTATCAATTTTGAAGAAGTTCGTGAATACACGCCTGGTGATGAGGTTCGTTTTATAGATTGGAATGTATCCGCTAAGCTTGGTAAACCTTTTGTAAAAATCTTTCGCGAAGAACGTGAATTAACCCTATTATTAGCAATCGATATTAGCGGATCAACACATTGTGGCTCTGTTGGACAATCTAAACGAGAATTCGCAACCGAAATCGCAAGCATATTCGCTTTTTCTGCATTAAAGAACAATGATAAAGTAGGACTGTTTTTGTTCTCTGACAAAGTAGAAAAATTCATTCCACCACTTAAAGGAAGCAAGCAGCTATTACGGTTAATTCGGGAAACCTTATTCTTCAAACCCGAACACAACCAAACAGATTTATGTGCTGCTTTAACAGCGTTAGGGCAGCTCCAGAAGAAAAAAGCGATTATCTGTCTTATTTCTGATTTTACACCAACTACAAAAAATGATTTTTCCCAGGAACTTTCCGCATTAAGTCGCTTAAATCAGCACCATGATCTGTTGTGTATTCAAATTAATGATCCTCGTGAACAGGAAATCCCTAATGTAGGCTATGTAGCCCTTGAAGACGCAGAAACAGGCCAAACTTTCTATTTAGATACACATAATAAAAACTTTCGAGAACATTTTGCCATACATCAGAAAGCTCAACAAAAAAACATACAAACGTTATGCCAGCGAAAAGGTATTGATTTTCTGCAACTCACAAACGGACAAAATAATTTAAACACTTTACAAGCGTTTTTTAAACGACGTCAACAACTCAAATGATAGGATTTAAACAACTTTTTATTTGTGTGTTCTTGTTTGTTTCTTGGATTCAAGGAGAACAGAAAGACTCTTCCATCGAACCCCTAGAAGACAAAACACTCGCTATTATAAATACTACAGATTCACTTGACCAACAGAATCAAGCAATGCTTGAAGGAGAGGACGATGAAAATGAATTATTTGATATTCGACCTGAGGCTGCATTACCACATCATGCTTTATTTTATTGTTTATTCCTTCTTTTGGGGCTTTTAGTTATCTTTTTTATTTGGGATTTTATTCGCAAATGGCATAATAAAAAAATGGCTCCAACAGTTGTTCCATTTAGTCCTTTTACAAAAGCGTTGCAAGGCTTAGATGCTGCACTTGAACGTATTCATCAAAAAGACCAAAAGCCATTTGCTTTCGGGCTTACAGATAGTGTACGACAATATTTAGCGGAGGTTTTTAACTTACCAGCCCCTGAAAATACGACCGAAGAAGTTTTAGAAAAATTAAAGCAAGTAAATGAATTAAATGAAGACCTTAAAGGATCCATTAATCAATTACTAAAATCCTGTGACCTAGCAAAATTCACTCAACAAGAGTTTGATTATGAAATGCGGCTAAAATTATACTATCAAGCAAAAAAAATCGTTCAAGAAGCCGACAAATGCTTGCAACAGAAATTTGCAATGAATTCAAACGAGGAAACACATGCAAACGTTTGAATTTAACCATCCTTGGGTTCTCTTAAGCCTCCTTATTTTGCCCATCGGTTTATGGATAGCGGTAAGGCTTTGGTTACCTCGTTATTCCATTCAGTATCCCGCACTTCACTTATTTCAAAGCAAAACATATAATCCACATTTT
Organism: uncultured Opitutales bacterium; assembly: GCA_964582055.1. GTDB lineage: Bacteria > Verrucomicrobiota > Verrucomicrobiia > Opitutales > UBA9783 > JBKSMP01. The sequence continues at coordinate 28,376 of CAZOPT010000005.1, read as the reverse complement.
ATTCCATTAGTATTTCGTTTTTTGGGACTTACTTGTTTAATTTTAGCCCTAGCACGTCCTCGAGGAGTGATTGAACATAAGCACTCACAAAGCAATGGGATTGATATGATCTTAGCATTAGACTTATCAAGCTCTATGCAAATTCCTGATTTTGCCGTCAATCAAATACAACGCGTTAGTCGTATTCATGCTGCTAAAGCCGTTTTAAGTGAATTTATTCAACAACGTGAACAAGATCGTATCGGTTTAGTAGCTTTTGCACGTTATCCTTACCTCGTAAGCCCGTTGACATTAAATCACGCGTGGTTATTGAAAAATCTAGATCGCTTAAATGCCGGTCTTATTGAAGACGGAACAGCAATTGGAAGCGCTATCACAATGAGTATCAATCGTCTCAAAGACTTAAAAGCTAAAACCCGTCTTATCATTTTATTGACAGATGGAGTCAATAATTATGGAAATGTCGCACCGCTTTTAGCAGCCGATATTGCAAAAAGTTTTCAGACAAAAATTTACACTATTATGGTCGGCAATGATCAAGTTTTCCCAGTAGATGAACAAACCTTAGTACAAATGGCAGAAAAAACAGGAGGTCTTTTTTATAGAGCCTATGATGTTCATAGCTTAAAAGCAATTTATAAAGAGATTAACCAATTAGAAAAAAGTAAAGTGGTTTTGGAAGGTTTCAAAACTTACAATGAATTTTTTCCTTGGTTTTTACTGATGGCACTCTTATTTTTAAGTGCAGAATACTTACTAAAATTAACTCGGTACAAAGTATTATCATGATCTTTGCAAATCCTAAAATCGGCATTCTTTTTCTTGTCTTATACTTATTTGCCTGTTTTTTATGCTGGAAAAGTAGAAAGATGGAAAATGCTTTGTTGCAAACATGGGGCGTATTACCGAGTATGCGACAAAAGCGTTATGGGAAAACATGGCAATGGATACAAAAAAATTTATTTCGTTTAGGGTTCATTTGTTTAGGTTTGGCTCTAGCTCGGCCACAATGGGGCTTCATTACGGAAAAGCGCCAGCAAGCTGGACTTAACGTTGTTTTTGCCATCGACACTTCTAAAAGTATGCTAGCGAATGATGTTCGCCCTAATCGCTTAGAGCTTGCGAAAATGAGTATTGAAGAGCTTTTAAAGTCTTTAAAAGGAAATCAAGTTGGACTAATAGCCTTTGCAGGAAGTGCTTTCTTGCAATGCCCCTCTACCGGCGATTATGGTGCTTTCAAACTTGCTCTGCAAAGCTTGGATACGGATACCATTCCTAAAGGCGGAACAAATTTGTCAGAAGCCATGGAATTGGCAGCTACAATCTTCGACGAAACAGCTCGTTATAAGCAAATCATTTTACTAACAGATGGAGAAAACTTGTCCGGAAATGTTCTTAAATGCGCGCAAAAAATGGCTCAGTTGGGCATTACAATTCATACTGTTGGTATTGGTTCAGCAACAGGAGCCCCCATTGGCATCACAAATGATCGTGGTTTAACGGAATACATGAAAGATGAAACTGGGAAAACGATTATTACACGCTTAGATGAAACTACATTACAACAAATTGCTCAAATTACAGGTGGTTTTTATGTGCCTTTAGGAAACGCAGGCGAAGGCTTAAAACAAATTTACAACATGGCAATCAAGCATTTACCAAACGAAAACTTTGAAAGTGTAGAAAAAGTACCCATTGAACGCTATACTTGGTTTGCAAATTTAGCCTTGTTATGCTTTTTATTAGAATCTATTTTTTATCCCTTTAAAAGAAAGTCTGAAAAATGAATAATTTTTTTATTTTCTTAATTACTTTTTTCTCTGTATTTGCCTTAAATGCTGCTGAATCTCAACAACAAAAATTAGAATATTATTGCAAAAAATACCCTCAAGAGTGGCAAGGGTATTACAATTTAGGCCGATATCATTATCAACAAGAAGATTTTTATTCAGCCGAAAGCAGCTTTGCAATGGCTCTAGAAAAATGTCAAAAACCTGAATTACAGGAAGCAATTTTCTACAATTTAGGAAATACCTATTTTCAACAAGCAGATAATATGGAAAATAAGGAAGAAAAAATTCCTCTGCTTGAAAAAAGCATTCAAAATTACGAAAGTGCTTTGTCGTTAAATCCAGAAGCTGAAGACACCAAACACAACTTAGACCTTGCAAAAAAAGAATTAGAAAAATTAAAGAAAGAACAAGAAAATCAGCAGAAAAATCAAAACAAGAATCAGCAAAACAAGGAAAATGATTCTCAAAATAAAAACAAAGAAAACGATAAAAAAAATCAAGATCAGCAAAAACAACCGAATAATCAGCAACAAAATACACCACAAAAGTCTAATTCAGAACACGAACAAGAACAAAAACAAACGCCACCATCAAAAGAAAATCAGACTCAATCAACTCCTCAAAGCAATGAGCAAAAAAACGAAAAAGAAATGCAGGCTATTTTACAAAAAGCAAAAAATGATGAACGTATTTTACCGGTAAATTTCTCACAAGATCAAACTTCTTTTCCAGAAGAAAATGTATTGAAAAATTGGTAATATGAAAACGTATTTATTCTATTTTCTTAGTTTCGTTAGTTTATTGGGAACTTCCCTAAAAGCTCAAGTATTTTCAACACAAGTCCAACCCAATCCGATACCTTTAGGAACCAAAGCGTATTGGATTATTTCTGCAAATCAATTGTTGAACAATGTTCAATTTAATTTGCCGACCATTCCAAATGTAGCGATAAAATTTGAACGAAAATCTTCTCAAACACGCATTATCAATGGTCAAAGTGAACAAACAACTTCGTGGTATTTTTCCTTTACTCCCTCTCAAGAAGGCCATTTCACAATTCCAGAATTTTCTGTAAAAGTAAATGATGCAATGCACACCATTCCTGCAACTCGCATAGATGTCACTGCATCGAACATAACTCCATCCAAAACACAATCACCAACGATAGACATTTACTTAACCTTAGACAATTCTATTCCACAAAAATGGTATGTGGGGCAATGTGTTCCAAGTAAAATTAGCCTCTTAACACCTCCACAAATGCGAGGACAATTATCTAGTTTAGTTCAAAAAGCAGGGAATGCTTTTTCCGCTTCTCATTTAATCGAAGCACCACAAAAACAAGCTATAGAATTACAAGGCAAAACCTTTGCCTGCCTTTCTTGGCCAACACTTTTGTGTGCATTACAATCCGGCCAACAGACCCTTTCTTTCACGGTAGATTTAGAAATCGAACGTTCTCGTCGAGTTACTTCGCTATTTGACAGTAATGATCCGTTAGCTGCTTTACGCCAAATTTCTAATATGTTTGACAGTGCAGAACCTGTTACCATTACGTCTCGTATTTACAAACTTAACATTTTACCATTGCCGTCGCCACAACCTGATAATTTCAGTCAAGGAATTGGCCATTTTAATCTCTCAAGTCCAATGCCACAAGTAAAAGAATTTATTCAAGATGAACCGTTTACTTATGTTGTAAAAGTCTCAGGGTCAGGCAATTTTGATAATCTTCAAGCACCACAATTGATTTACGATGCATCTCAATGGCGTGTTTATGATCCAAAATCAAACTTTGTATCTAAAGATGATCTTGGTTACTCTGGAGAAATGGATTATACCTATACAATTGTTCCACTTGCGACAGGCAGTACGACACCGCCACAAGCTTCACTTTGCTTTTTTGACCCCATACAAGGCCAATATGAGACAACAATACGGCAGCCTTTGTACGAAATTATAGTCAAACCTCCCTTACGTTCTCCAACAACCTATTCAAACAATATTGTAACAAATGGAACGCTAGAATCTTCTTCTAATACGCCCTTTGATGCTATTTTTATCGATACCGTCGTTTGGACAAAACATTCTTCGATCAAAAATATACAAATTATTTGTGGCATTATCGCACTCATCCTCCTTATTATAGCTTATTTTAATCTTCGTAACAACTACAACGAAGCTTATAAAGCACGCATGCTTGCTACTAAAAAATTTCAAACACTCTACAATGAAGTAAAGCATGCTTACAAATTAAATGATGGAGCTGGGTTTTATGCCGCAACACATCAATTATTTACATTTTTGCTAAAAGAAAAAGGGATTACATCTGCAACCTCTTTATTAGAAGGATTTAAAGAACTGTCGATTGCTTTAAGCGATAAACAGCAGCAATGGCTCTTACAAAGTGAAGCTTTTTATCAAGAAAGTAATTTCGGTGGTAAAGCATGCCTTTGTCCAGAAAATTTATCAATTTTAAAACAATTATTAAAGGTACTCAAATGATACGTTGGATTCTTTTCATTTTTTTTCCATTGTCAGCGCATGCAATTTCACAAGAAAAAGCTGAAAATAATGTCATAAAAGGAAATCAAGCTATGGCCCAAAAGCAATGGGAACAAGCCATTCATTATTACCAAAAAGCCCTAACTTTTGCAGATAGTGCCCAAATTTACTTTAATTTAGCCAATACGTATGCATCTCGACAACAACCCGGTCATGCTTTATTTTATTATTTAAAAGCCAAACAAATTCAACCTCGGTGGAGCAAGCTGCAGTTATTTGAAAAAAACTTATACGCTACTTACCCAAATTTGCCGCAACTTAGCCAAACCTGGTATCAACAAGTTTTTACTTATTTCACCTGGGAAACTTGGCGTAATACCTGCCTCTTTTTCTTTTGGACTTCTATCTTTCTGGGAATCTTTTATGGCGGATTTAAACGTTCATATATACTTTTAAAAAGTTTCATCTACAGTAGTATTTTTTGCGGTCTAATTGCTGTTCTACTTGCTTTAAATTACAAGTATCAAAATATATATATCGCAATAGAAGAAACCATAGTACGCTTTGCCCCTACCGAAACAAGTCCCACACGGCACATATGGCCAATAGGAACCTATTGCTGGCCTAAAGATCAACGAGAATCTTATTTGTTTGTCAGCAACGATCGTTCAGAAGATGGGTGGGTGAACAAATCTCATTTGCGCTCTCTGGCACATTAATTCATATGAAAGCCATCCTTCAAATGATTACAGGAACATTCTGTTCCCGCATATTAGGATTGCTACGGGATATTATCTTTTTTGCTATCTTAGGTTCATCTATGGAATCTTCTGCCTTTCTTATTGCGTTTGCTATCCCAAACCTTTTTCGACGTCTTTGCGGAGAAGGAGCACTCAATTCGGCCTTTGTTCCTGTTTTTGCACAACGCTATGTTAAACATCCAACAACCGTACCTATCTTCTTAAATTCTTTCTTTTCCCGCATCAGTATTTATCTATTTATTGGTATTTTCATTTTAATGTTAACACTTGCCTGCATAGATCCCTTTATAAACGATTCCAAGTGGAAAACTGTCATTTATTTAACAAATGCCATGCTACCTTATTTATGGTTTATTTGTATTGCAGCTTTGTTTAATGGCACCCTCAATGTTCTCGATACATTTTCTTTAACAGCTTTTTCGCCCGTTTTCCTCAATTTATCCATGCTTACAGGCCTTTGGCTTTGCACATTTGCCCAAACCTCAATACAACAAGTAATTATTGTGTCCATAAGCGTAGTTGTCGGGGGCGCTATTCAATGGCTTTTGCCAAAACTTCAACTAAAAAAATTAGGCTTTCCACTCAATCGATTTATTTGGGAAAATGATAAAGATTTAACACGCATTTGGAATCTTTTTATTCCAAGTGTATTTGGGGCAGCTATTTTTCAAATTAACACCCTACTAGGACGTTTCCTAGCTTTTCACACAGATGCAGAAGCTGTATCCTACCTCTATCTAGCAAACCGCTTTTTAGAATTACCTTTAGGCTTATTTGCTTTTGCTATCATTTCGGTACTTTTACCTAAACTTTCGCTTGCTGAAGCACAAAATAAATTACAACAATCAGGAACTATCTTAAAAAACTGCTTTGAATTATTGTTATTGTTATTGTTGCCTGCCGGTTGTGCACTTTACATTCTTGCGGAACCCATTCTGCAACTCTTTTTTTGCTGGGGACGGTTTTCTTTAAAAGACGTAAACGCTGTTGTACCATTATTAAAACTATTTGCAATAGGATTGCCCTTATTCGGTATTTCTTCGTTACTTACTCGTGTTTTTTATGCCCATAAAGACACTCAAACACCTGTAAAATTATCCTGTTGCACCCTTGTTTTATATTTAGCGATTGCCCTCATCTTAATGCCTTACATCAAAATTGAAGGACTTGTTTGGGCTTCTATTCTTAGTACAGGTATCCAATTTTTCTCACAATGGCATTTAATCAAAAATCGTTATCCACATTACAATTTACGTTATACATGGATTTTAGGGAAAAAATGGATCTGCCTCCTACCTTTTACATACTGCCTCTATATCCATTGTAATACCTGCGACTGGAATTTACACAAATTATCAGCTGCATTACAACTTTTAAAGCTGATTAGTATTCACTCCATTTTTTATTTTATCCTTCTTGCTTTATTCGATAAAGGATCTTTTAAAAAACTTATCGCTCTACGTACTGAATAAAATTTCTAAAAGAGAAAAAACAAAAAAAGATTCTGTCTTAGAGCAAACCCAACTCCATCTTGCCTTCTTCCGAAATAAGATCTTGAGACCATGGGGGATCCCAAATAAGTTCGACGTTAACCGATGCAACACCTTCCAAAAACTCAATAGCGTCATGAATTGCTTGAAAAATATAAGGAGCCATAGGACAAGAAGGAGACGTAAGTGTCATCTTAATAATAACACTAAACTCTTTTTTAGAAACAGGTGCAAGCTGAACTTCATAAACTAAGCCTAAATTAACAATATCTAAATGAACTTCGGGATCTTGAACCGTACGAAGTGCATCCCAAATCTGTTCTTTTAAACGATTATTCACATCAAAACTCATACCCTTCTTCCAAAGGCAAACATCCTAAAAAACTGTCAAAATACACCTGCTTAGCTTGATCTAACGAAAGTCCTCTGGCTCTTAAATAAAATAAAATTTCTTCAGGAATTGGCTGCGTTGCAGTGCCATGAGAAGCTTCTATCTTTCGATTAAAAACATGTAAGTTGGGTAAAGAAATAACACGAGAATTGGCATCTAAAACATAATTCAAATTCCGTTGATGGGCTATTGCTTCCTCAGCCTCTTTTTGAACATACACATTTCCTATGAATTGCAACTTACTTGCTTGTTCCAAAACCGATTTAACGCAGCAATTAGAATGTGTTTGTACCGCCAAATGATCAATTTCAATAGAAAGCTTATGGTCACCTTTATTTAAGTACAAACCTTCTTGCCAATCAACTGCAGCCTTAGGTTCTAACAAGCGAATTGCAACCGATTCTTCCGAACACTCGCTTGAATTTATTCGCGTAAAATGCTTAAGTGTAGCGGCTTGATGAAGCGAAAATTGCAAACTTTCAGCACTTTCTGGGCCAATATGTTGTACGCTTGATTGAGGCAATAACTGATACTGTACCTTATTATTTGATTCAAACAATTGAATTTGGCTATTTTGCCCAAAAATTACATGGAACGCCTCAATAGGTTCAAATCGAATCCATGAAGTAATCTTCCGATTGTCAAAAAAGGTAAAACAAGGCAGTCCTTCCTTTTCAGACCAAAAACCATATGAAGTTTTCTTATAAAGCCGAAGTGTTTCTAGCTTATCCAATAGCATTTCCCACCTCCATATCAATCAAACGCTTCAGTTCAACACTGTATTCTAAAGGAAAAGCTTGCACAAGATCATTCACAAAGCCATTTACACTCAAACTAACTGCTTCTGATCGCTTCAACCCTCGCTGCTGCAAATAAAACAATTTTTCTTCATCTAAGGATGTAATACTAGCTTCATGCTGTACACAATGCGTATCACCACAAACATCTATACAAGGAAATGTTCCCGTAAGACTTTGATCATTAAGCAAAAGCGAATGGCATTCGGTACTATTCTTACAATCCTTTAAGCCTGATTGCACATAAACTTTTCCACGATAACCAGCCCAACCCTCATCAATTGAGATCGACTTTGAAACAATATTTGAAGTAGTTTCATCCGCTAAATGCAAAATACGTGCCCCTGTATCTTGACGCTGCCCCGAATGAGCCAAAGCAATCGACACAACCTCACCTCGTGCCTTTCTTCCTTTTAGCAAAATCCCTGGATATTTAACGGTCGTTTTTGAACCAATATTGCAATCAATCCAACGAATTTCAGCATCTTCTTCCGCCCAACCACGCTTTGTAACAATATTCAAGACATTCGAAGACCAATTCTGAACTGTAACATATTGTAATTTTGCTCCTTTTTTTGCAACTAACTCGACAACAGCAGAATGCAGATTTTGCGTATCAAAAGCGGGAGCTGTACAACCCTCCATGTACATTAATTCTGCACCCTCGTCCAAAATAATTAAAGTTCGTTCAAATTGTCCTGAACGCTCTGCATTGATTCTAAAATATGCTTGTAACGGCTGCTGAACTTTTACCCCTTTAGGCACATAAATAAAGCTTCCACCACTAAAAACGGCACTATTAAGTGCTGCAAATTTGTTATCCTGTATCGGTACAACTTTTGAAAAGTATGGTGCAAAAGTATCGTAATAACGACCTAAACCTTCTCGAGAATCTGTAAAAATAACACCTTGATCTTGTAATTGTTGATGCATTTTGGAATACGCAAATTCACTATCAAATTGCGCTTCAACACCCGCTAAAAACTTACGTTCCTTTTCTGGAATTCCTAACCGTTCAAACGTTTGTTTGACCGCTTCAGGAACTTCTTCCCAGGTCTTTTTTGCACGTTGGCCTTCAGCAATATAATATTGCAAATTTTGAAAATCAATATCGTTAAGCGTCTCTGGAACCCATTTCGGTAAAGTTGCTTTAGAAAAATATTCCAACGCTTTTAGACGAAAATTTAAAAGTGCTTCCGATTCTCCTTTTACGGAAGAAATGTAACGAATTGTATCTGCATTGAGCCCAAACCCTGAGGTTAAAGCATAATCTGTTTTTGTTACACCAACCTCAGTCATTTCCACTGATACCCTTGCTGTTCGATTTTATCCAAAAATACGCTATCTCCAGAATATAATTGCCGATCTTTTAGCAAATGAATTTTCGTCGGTTGTAATTGACGAATAAATTCAAAATCATGCGAAATAACAAAAAAACAAGTCTCCCTTTCTTGCCGCATTGTTTGAAGAGTATGAATGACACGTTTTTTTGCATCAACATCCAACCCACTATCAAGCTCATCCAGCAATGCTAATTGAGGCTGCAATAGCATCAATTGTAGCAACTCACAACGCTTTTTCTCACCTCCAGAAAAACCATAATGCAAAGCTCTTGACGTAAAATTCCTTGGAAGTCCAACTGCATCTAATAATTCATACAAATAACTGTAAAACTCTGCAGCTTTCCATTTGTGACCTGGATGTTCTGGAAAAGCTTTTAAGGTATTTCTCAAAAAATTAGCAACTGTTAATCCCTCTATTTCGCAAGGATTTTGAAAGGCTACAAATAACCCCTTACGGGCTCTTATTTCAGGTGCTAAAGTTTTTATTGCCTCCTGGTTAAGCAAAATCTCACCTCCCACATCTGCATAAGAAGGATGTCCTGCTACTGCCTTTAAAAGAGAACTTTTTCCCACACCATTAGGACCCAATAAAACATGCAATTCTCCTGCATCTACCTTCAAATTTATTTTTTCAAAAACAAGATTTCCTTTTAGTATTAAGGACAAATCTTTAAGCTCCAAAACAGCCTTCCCCATATGAGCTTACTACATAATGAAGGTCTTTAGAAGTCAATCCTTTAATGCAGTGTAATCAATACTAATCAATTTCTTTTGTGGATTATTGAGTGAGGGGATACAATTAATTAAGGCTTGAGTATAAGGATGTTGAGCTTGAGATAAAATCTGTTCTGAGCTTCCTCGCTCAACAATTTTTCCACGAAACATAACCAGTACGTTCTGTGCGAAATTCTTTACAAGGCCTAAATTATGTGTAATCAAGATAATCGATAAATTTTCTGAAACCTGTAACGTTTTAAGCAAATCCATAATTTGCTTTTGTAATGTGACATCCAAAGCCGTTGTAGGTTCATCTGCAATCAAAATTTGAGGTTTACAAGCCAATGCAATTGCAATCATAACACGTTGCTGCATTCCTCCACTTAACTCGAATGGATAGGCTTTATAACAACGTTCAACCTCTTTTAACCCCACTTTTTCAAGCGTTTTTAAAACAACTTTTTTTATGTCCTTAATCTTTGGTTGATGTAATCGTACGGCTTCGCCAACTTGATACCCAACGGTCAATACCGGATTAAGAGAAGTCGATGGATTCTGAAAAATATACGCAATTCGTTCACCACGAATTTTCTGCAATTGCTTTTCACTGTAATGCAGCAAATTTCCAGAATGTTTTACAATAACCTCTCCGAATAAAATACATTGCGGCCTCTTTGGCAACAACTGTGTCAAGGCCAATGCTGTAACCGATTTCCCACTACCACTTTCCCCAACAATTGCCAAGGTTTCTCCTTTATGAAGCTCGAAATCAAGCCCATGTACAACTTCCACAAAACCTTCATCTTGCGCAAATCGTACACGTAAAGATTTAACCGAGAGCACCGTTTCCATAACCATCCACAATACTATATTGTCTATAAAACGCAATGATATTTAATGTGAGAAAAACCTTAATTTACAACCTCACATTTGTGGATGCGATTTTTGATAAACCTTTTGCAAATGAGCAATATTTACATGTGTATATTTCTGAGTTGTAGAGAGATTAACATGCCCAAGAAGTTCTTGGACAACGCGCAAATCCGCACCATTCTGGAGCAGATGAGTGGCATAGCTATGCCGACAACTATGAGGCGTCATATCCAAAGGTAAATGTGCTGCAATAAGGTATTTCTTAACAAGCAACTGGATCGAACGTGTCGTTAACACCTTACCTGACACTCCAGGTATAAGAACTTGAGATTGCTTACAAGCATGCAAAGCTTTTAGAGCGTTAAGTGCAGGAAGACCTATTGGAATAATCCGCTCCTTATTGCCTTTACCTAAAATACGAATGAGATGATTTCCCCAATCTATATGTTCACAACGCAATTTAACCACTTCACCAACACGAACACCTCCTCCATAAAGTAATTCCAATAAGGCTTTATCACGTTTCCAAAAAAACTCAGTCAGCTTACCATTTGCAAACAATTTGTCAGGCATATTCAAAAGTAATTTTATTTGCTCTACAGTGAAAAAATGCGGCAATTTAGACTCAAACTTTGGACTTATGTCTGCAAATTCGGTCGGCATCACAATCCCTGAGTTTATTTCTAAAAACTGAAAAAATGTACGCAATGCCGATAATTCATTATTTAGCGTACGCTTTCCAACCAAACGTTTTTGCAAAAAAAGTTTCAAATGACTTCCTTCTTTAAAAGATAATCCATTCTTTTCAGAAAAATCCAACCAGCGCTCAACTGCTCGCAAATAATTGCGTAAAGTAAATACGGAATAAGCTCGCTGCTTAAGAAAATTTTCAAAAGCTTCTAGCTCGCAGCTCTGATAACTCATTGGTTTTCTGGCAAAACTTCACGTTTAGGCTTTTCAATCCAATCCCAAACAATCGGACAACCTGACAATTTAAAATGTGTTCGTAAACTGTTTTCCAAAAAACGCTTATATGTTTGAGGCAACCAAACAAGTCGATTACAAAAGATTTTTAAGGTTAAAGGTGTTTGGTCCTTTTGTACTGCATAATAAATCTTAAAATGCTTACCATGACACGATGTTGGCGGTTTCTGCAATTGCAACTTTTGAAAGAAACGATTTAAAGCACCTGTCGTAATCTGCATCTGTAAACGTTTTTGAAGAGCCTTAATCTGATTCAAAAACAACTCTAAACCTTCACGAGATTTGGCAGAAATAAAAACAACTGGAGCGTCACAAAATGGACAAATGCGATGTAATTCTTCCAAAAACTCTTGCTGAAATTTTTCTGGATTTTTTCCTTTTTCAGCTAAACGTTCTCGAGCAATATCCCACTTATTAACGACTAAAATGCAGCCTTTACCCAACCGCGAAACCTCATTAATAAGATTTTTGTCAATTTCAGTTGGCCCCGTCAAACTATCCAACAAAATAACCGCAATATTTACTCTTTTAAGAGCTGCATTCGTACGAACTGATGAAAAAAACTCTACAGCATCTGTCGTCTGCTTGCGAACACCAGCTGTATCAACCAAAATAAAATGTTCCGTTTGACCTGTTTTTCTAAAGGTCCAAGAAAAAGGACACTCAATAGCATCTCGTGTTGTACCCGCTACATCACTAACTAATACACGATTTTCTTTCAATAAGGCATTTGTAAGCGAAGATTTGCCCACATTGGGACGCCCAATTAACGCAAATTGTGAAGTCAGTTCTACTGGTTGCACCACGTCTGTTGCTCTTGGTAAAACTTGCTCAATCGCTTCCTTTAATAAATCTATATTGATATTATGTTCTGCAGAAATTGGAATCAAAACCTCCCAACCTAAGCGATAAAATTCAGCTAAATTGGCCTCTTCTCTTTCATTATCAATTTTATTAACGGCTAAAATAAGTGGTACATTTAAACGACGTAAATCTTGAGAAATCTGACGATCCATCGGTGTCAATCCCTTACGACCATCTAAAACCCAAACAATACATTGAGCCTTTTGTAACGCTTCCCAAACACGATTCTCAACCGATTGCGAAAACGCATCTCTTGGACTGAATAAACCTCCACTATCCATAAGTTGATAATGATTATCAATTGTCGTCGTAATAAAATCCCGCGTCACACCTGGTTGATCATAAACCACCGCCATTTTTGAACGACTTAAACGATTAAATAACGTACTCTTTCCAACGTTTGTTTGCCCAAATAATAATACCGATGGTAAGCTCATACCCCTTAATTTCTACAAAAACAACTCCCTTGGCAAGCGTAATCTGCGTTCGTTTTTATAATACCTTCGGTGGCCAATACTTTACTTTTTGTCCTTTATATATTTGTTCTTGAGGTAAATAAAGATATTTTTCACCAAAAAGATGATTTAACAAAAATCTATAAAGATTAATAAACTCTAAATTATTAGCTTCTTCATGCCATTCTTTCGGTATATAAATTGCTAGCAAATTTCCATAAATTGTATCCATAGTTATTAATGGTGAGTTTTCTTGCAATGCTGAATTTAAACAACTATGATCACTGTGTAAAACAATAATAGGTTGTATTTTTTTATTTTCAAAACGTAAAATAAGTTCTTCAAGTACTTCAATTGCATAATCCGCAATACCATAAATATTATCTTTTAAATTATTAATATTCTCTACTGTCAATAAATTTGCATTATCCGCCGTTAGTGCAAGTCCTGAAAATACACTGTTACCAGAACTTTTTCCAAATACATAGGGCTCGTGAGGACAAAGAATATGAGCAAAAGCAAAAGTGTTACTTTCTGTTTCTATTTTTGCCAGAGCTTTAAGTGTATTTTTATGTGATACTATAAGATTCTGTTTAAATTTATTAGAAAATATGTACTCAAAATAATGCTTTAATGGCGTAAAACAAATTAATGTATATAAAAAATCAAATGCAGTACTGTCATTACTATTTTTTACAATGTGAGAAGATGGATATTTTTCTTCAATCAATTTAGGACTACAAAAAAACTTTAAATCATAACTTTTTTTTGCGAAAATTTTAAACAAATCGCTTTGTTGAATTAATTGACAAGCTTCTCTTCTCGATAATAAGCTTTCATCCCCTTCAATATAATTTAATGACGTCATACTATATACAGAATACTCTGTAGAATAGTAATTAGATCTTGAATTTGGAAAAACTAAAAAACCTAAATTCTTAAGTTTATCATAAAATTGAGATAAATCTCCACCTATACGCTTTATGGCAGGCTGATTTGGAAATGCATCCAATAAAATATGATAAACATTTGGTTTTATCTTGTCTTCCAAAATTATATCTTTACTTTCGTTTTTTGTTTTAAATGCAATAAATTCACATGCAACAACATGAAAACATTTAATAACTACAATTAAAAAGATAATTATTGAAAATGTATTTAACAAAGAAGTTGTTTTTTTAATGTAATGTTCAAATTTAAATGCAAGTAATAATAATAATAATAAACTAATGCTACAAAATAGAAATAATATAAGCCACTGATATTTTAAAACGCTTGGATGCTTTAGTATTTCAAAAATTGCAGCATCACGAATCAAACGACTCAAAGGCAAAGCAAACCAAAATAAAGTCCAAAAACTATAATTCAAAACTAATAAAATACTTTTGTTTCTGCAAAAAAATCTTAAAAACAATATAAGCAATATACAGCTTAAACCAAAGCTGCTACAAGCAATACCTAAATCTCCTATTGAAAATACAGGATAATTTATATACCAAATATAAATTGGCATAATCAAAGCTGCAAAAATTAATAATGGAACCATAATATATTAAACAACAAACTTTTTTGTTTTTAAATACAAGCAATTTTATTGACAAAAAAGGCTTTTTTAAATTCTCTATGTAGAGTGTGCTCTCGTAGTTCAGTTGGATAGAGCGTTGGCCTCCGAAGCCGAAGATTCGGGTTCGAGTCCCGACGAGAGCGCCAT
>CAZOPT010000005.1:0-13592 GCA_964582055.1 uncultured Opitutales bacterium | reverse complement strand
CAAATACGCTCCAAAAGTAATCGGCTTATTCCTAAACAGATAAAAACAAAATCGTTTGCAAATGTAGTATTTATGTTATTTCAAAAGGTAAATTTGATGCTCAAATTTTTAAAACACATAAATAACATACAACCTAACAAATTTTTTATCTTCAAATTTAGTATCTAAATAGGCTTTAATAATTAACGACGGCCAAAACTTTCCTCTTCTTCCAATTCCTTACGAAAATTTTTAAGTTTCTCTTCAGCATTTCTTCGTAAACCTGCCAGACTTTGCTCAACGAAGGTATTCATAACACGATCTTCTGTCCAATGTTTTGCAGGTTTTTCTTTTTCTTCCTGAAATTTTTGCACATCATTGTTTACAGGTTGCACAGGCACATAGGCTTCAACAGGAGGAATTATAGAAGTTGATGGTAAGACTGAATTCATTTTTACACTCATACAACTTACTCCTTATCCTGTCCTTTATGGGTTTCATTTTCTGATACTTCATCACCCGCAACCAATTGCACGCCATCTTTTGTAAGAATAAAATTAATAGAACTTGCCATAAATTTAATTTTATTTTGTTCTGTAAAAGAAAGCAATAAAAATGATACATGCATTTCAATTATTTAATGAAATTAAAAACGACTGGATGTTTAACGACTTTTTTGATCTTAAACAACCTGTTTATGAGTGGCTTCCGAATATTCAACTAGCCCTTAAAGCTTTTTTTGAAAAAACACCGTTAGAAAAACGTATTTATTCACCGATTCCACAAAACTTTATTATTAATGGTAACATTTTTATTGGAGAAAATGTACAATTGCCAGCTTTCGGAACGATTCAAGGGCCGGTTTACATTGGAAACAATTGCGAATTGCGTCCAGGAGTTTATATTCGTAGCAATGTGATTATTGGAGAAAACTGCGTACTTGGCAATTCTTGTGAATTCAAAAACGCCCTTCTTTTAAATCATGTTCAAGTCCCACATTTTAATTATGTAGGAGATTCCATTTTAGGAACAGGAGCTCATTTAGGTGCTGGAGCTATTTTATCCAATCTTCGCTTTGACCGCCAACCTATTTCTATGCGAGACATTAACAATAATCCTTTTCCAACAGGGTTAAAAAAATTTGGAGCTATTTTAGGAGATTACGCAGAAGTTGGTTGCAACGCCGTTTTACAACCTGGTTCGTGTTTATTTCCAAAAACAAAAGTTTTTCCCTGTGAAGCTTTCAAAGGAACACGTTTGCCATAACGTTTCTGATTTAACAGCATGCGAAACATTTGGAATCCTTGGCATGGTTGTATAAAAAAAAGCGAAGGGTGTACTCATTGTTACATGTATTATTGGGATCAACGAAATGGTAAAAATGGCCACACGATTTACAAAGTAAAAAAACAATTTGATTACCCCATTCAACGGGATCGAAGAGTAGGTTACAAGGTAAAAAGTGGCACGCAATTATACGTTTGTCTGACTTCTGATTTTTTTATAAAAGAAGCGGACGAATGGCGCATAAAAGCGTGGGAAATAATGCATCAACGTCCTGATGTTATTTTCTTTCTTTTGACCAAACGTCCTGAACGAATTTTGAAAGTTTTACCTAAAAACTGGGGAAATGGTTGGCCGCATGTTTTTTTAAATGTATCCATTGAGAATCAAATACGAGCCGACGAAAGAATTCCCATTTTATTAGATCTACCGTTTAAAAACAAAGGCCTTATGGTAGCACCCTTTATTGGTCCGATTTCTTTAAAGAAACATAAAATTTCAGGGCAAATTCAACAAGTACTCGTTTGTGGCGAAAATTATGAAAGTGCACGCCCTTTGCATTATGAATGGGTAAAAACACTTCATCAAGAGTGTAAAACAGCTCATATAAATTTTTCATTTATCGAAACAGGAACTTATTTTGTTAAAGCTGGGAAATGGTATCATTATCCTCATCGATCAGCTGGCAAAAAAGCGGCTCAACAACTGGGGTTAAATTACTACACAAATCCATTAGACTTCGGATTACAAGTGATCCAACAAGAACTTAATTTATAAAAAATAAAGTTTTTTAAATAGAATTAATATCAGAGTGTTAAAAATTTTTACTTTACAAGTTGTTTTAGATTTAATAGAATAAAAAAGTAATGACATTCAATGCAAAGGTGCATAAGGCACCTAAAAATAGGCTGACGCATAGTTGGCCCGTTCTGCTTAGCTTAAAAAAATACTTACAGAACCCTAAAATTAGTTTGTGCAAAATGGAACTTTCAGTTGTTTAGCCGAAAGTTCTAAAAGCATTAACTAAGCATTTTCACACTCTTAATTTAACTCAATTCAACACTCTTTTTTAACGATGAAAAAATATTACAAAATACTTGCGACTGCATGGATGGCTATCCGTCCACTTTTCCCTTGTTTTGCTGCTGATACAGAAAAAATTCAATGGGGAACGATCTCAAATTACTTCAACTTCAGCACCATAACTAAAGGCGAAAAACGTACAAATCTAGAAACTAACATCCGTCTTCTCATCGAAGAACAACTCAAACTCCCCAGCGGCCAAAACCTCTGGAAAGCTTTTCAGTTCTGGAAAAAACAACACCAGGGGTTAAGTTTTCAGTTTGAATTTTCGCTGACTTCGAATTCGAGTGCTAGCGTTGTCCTTAAAAATACGAAAAAATCTCCTGATGGTAAACAGGTTTTTTGCTTTGAAATCGCTATCAATTCGGTTTTTGCTGAATTCGATGGAAATTATTTTACCGATACAGATGATTTGGAAAATCTTCTAAAAATGAACATGCTCTACCGTCCGTGTTTAATAAAACTAGTCGATCCTGACGATCCAGATAACTGGCACTATCACCTTCGTGAGCAAAAACTACCTTTTTTTATCACACTAGCCCACGAATTCTTACATGCATTGAATCAGCTAGAAAGAATAGATCAATATTGGGACCTTGATTTAGCAGATGAATATGATCAAAACGGTGATATTTTAACCATTCTAAAAAGTAAAATTTCTATGCAAGATTTTTTAGCAAATAAGCTAAATTTAAAAAATGGTATTGGTATTTTAGATGATAAATACTTAAATTTTTGGGGGAATGAAGAAAATGATGATTTCCTCGATGAAATGACAGTTATTTTAGGAAATGAGCGGAAAATAGAAGATGATGATTTTGTTTTTATCGGTGAAACAACATTTTTGATGGAATTTTATAAAGATAACACTATTATTTCTTGGTCCCACTTTTCTGCTAAGGACATAAACTTTTGGAAAAATATGTCTATTATTTTAAGGGAAAAATATGTTCAAACAATACTTGAAAAATTCGATTTGCTAAAAATGTCTTTACTAAAAGTTAATCCTAAACATTCATTGAAGAAATTTTTTTATCAATTTTATAATACTACACGTAGTGCAAGAAATAAAGAGAGGATAAATGTACAGAAATTTTTTGAGTTACATAAAAACAATTTAGATACTATTTTTGTACATTTTAATATAGAAAAAGTTAATAAAGAATTTTATATTCAAAGAAAAATAAATCTTAATAATAAAATAATTAGGCTATTGCCAAAATATATCGAAGTGAACAGTATTGAGTAAGCTTTTTAATAAAAATTTCTATGTTTCAGCCTAAGTAAACGGGCTGAACATTTTTATACAATAAATAGTTTAAATTTTAAAATCCATAAAGAATTAAATCTTTCAAAGAACACAAATACTGTTCTACGGGATTATTATTTTCTACGAATCCACTAAATGTTCCTCCTACTTTTTCTCGTCTATGAATATCTATTAAAATACGATCTAATTTTATTTTTTTACAAAAATCCCAAAATATAAAGTAATTTTTTTCGTTAACAACTTTTAATATAATAGCATATTTATAAAGTAGTTTTTTCCATTTTATGGGATCATTATTAGGGAATGTTTGTATTTCACACCAATTATGAAACTTCTTTTCTGTTGAAACAGCTTTTTGCAATCTACTTTCTAAATATTCATCCTGTATTTTCCAATATTCACATTTGCAATCCTGGATTAATTCCTGCGGTAAATTGAGTTTTATACCAACAAATTCAATTTTATTTCCATATTTACTCCATAAGTCATGATAAGGATCACTTAATTCTTCAGGTAATTCTACTCCATCAATCCCTTCTATAACTATTGTTGGTCCATCTTTGTAAAATACATCTATCCGATTCCCCCAAATGTCGAGTCCATTGAGCCCAATTATTGCTGCAATTTCAATTATTTTTACAAGTTTATTCAACATTTTATGTCCTTATGTATGTTTTATTTGTTTTACTTTTAGTGTTCGTTAGCTTTCTCTCAGTCCTTATTACTTTTTACAGAATTCGACGCAGCTTGTAAAGGTCAAAAATGGAAATTCACAGTTTTGTTTTTATAACAATTTTTGCAAGATCTCTTTTATTTAAGTCCTTTAAGGTAAGGGATATACAAAACCGCGTTCTGGTTTTGGATTCAGAAAAAACTGTAGAAATTGTTTTCCTTTTTCTGTTTGATAACGTTCTTCATCTAAAGCTTTTTGAGCTTTCTTCTTAAACGATAAACTTACGCCATCATAGATTTCTCGATAAAGTGTTTTTATATCTACCATTTCTGGAGATGTAAAACCCCTGCGTTGCAATCCAACTACGTTTAAATTTGAAACACGATTACGTTCTAAAACAGTCACAAAGGGTGGAATATGACACGTAACTTCCGAATTGCCCGATACAAAAGCACTTTCTCCAATATGGACAAATTGATGAACCATAGACCCACCACTCATAAAAACATAATCTTGTAAGGTTACACAGCCGGCTAAAAGAACATTATTAACAATAATGCAATGATTTCCTATAACTGTATCATGTCCCACATGCGAAAACGCCATTAAAAGACAATGCACTCCTATTTGTGTGTTTTTACCTTCCCCAGAAGCACGATGTATAGTAACTCCTTCTCGAATTTCAGTAAATTCTCCAATACATACACCACTTTCAAAATCAAAAGATTTCCCGCTAATTTGGGGATCATCGCCTATAATGGCACCTGCATGTACATGTACATTATTTTGGAGAATTGTACCTTTTTTAAGAACCACATGTGCATCTAAACAAACACCTTCTGCTAAACTCACCCCTTCTTCAATAATACAAAAAGGTCCTACTTGGCAATTTTGTGGGACCAAAACATTTACATCAATAATAGCCGTAGGGTGTATCATGCACGCATAATTTTAAAGTTTTCGATGTGTAAATCACTATCTTCCTTAAATTCCAATTTTACATTAAAATCTTTTTCTAAAGCATTAAAATCCTTGCGACATTGTGTCATTATATAATCTTTTAAATGCGGATTTAATAAAACTTTAAAAGTAAGTGCTTGTCCTTTTGCACAAAAAACTTTTGTAAGAATTTCCCTCTGCATACGCATTGCTAAATTCCAATGAGATTTGATAACACCTTCTCCATCGCAATAAGGACAATGTGAATATAACTGACTTAAAACACTTTCTTTATGCCTTTGTCGCGTAATTTGCATAATGCCTAATTGAGAAATTGGTAATACATGTGAACGAGCTTTATCTCGACCAAATTCCTGTTGCATAAATTGATGTAACAAACGTCGACTTTTGGCTAACTTCATATCTACAAAATCCACGATAATTAAGCCACCAATATTACGTAAACGTACCTGACGAGCAACTTCTCGAGCGGCTTCCAAATTGGCTTGAAAAATAAAATGAGAAGCCTCATCATCAACCCCTTTATGCGAAGACGTATTGACATCAATTGAAGTTAATGCCTCTGTTTCTTGAATAACAATTTCACCACCAGAAGGTAGTGGAACTCGGCAAGAAAACATTTGTTCAATTTGTGCCTCAATATTATAACGGTCAAAAATAGGAATAGAATCTTTAAAGTGTATTACCTTATTTTGAACATGAGGTGCAATTTTTTTAACCAAATCTAAAATATGATTATAATCAGCCTCATTATCCACTAAGATACGATCTACATCTTCCGTAAGAAAATCACGAACAGTTCGATCAATTAAACTAGGTTCGTGGTATACCAAACAAGGATGTTTTGCACTGTCAACACGTGCTTGAATATTTTGCCAGGTTTCTAACAAAAATTGTAAATCACGAACTAATTGCATTAAAGTACTACCGCTACTAGCTGTTCTAAAAATAACTCCCATTCCTAATGGCAATGTAAGTTTTTTCAAAATTTTCTTTAAACGTTCGCGTTCCTTAACATCTTCTATTTTACGTGAAATACCACATTGATTAGAATAAGGTGTTAAAACTAAAAAACGTCCTGGAAGCGAGATATTCGTCGTTGTACGCGGTCCTTTGGTACCTATTTGGCTCTTTGTAACCTGTACCACAATATCTGAACCAATAGGAAACATGTCTGGAATATCTTGTAAGGCTACTTTTTTACGATTATCCTTGCTCTCATTTCGATGAACAACTTCTACACCTTCATCTGGATTGCTTTCACTGAAACCTTCTCCATTTACAAGCGGTAAAACATCCCAATAATGTAAAAAAGCATTTTTATCTTGTCCAATATCTACAAACGCAGCTTTCAAACCTGGTTCTAAATTTTGAATTTTTCCCTTAAAAATGGCACCAAACATTTGTTGATTTTCACCTGTATCCATTTCCAAATTATCCAATAACCCATCTACTAAAACGGCTACACGTTTTTGTGGCAATAAACCATTAACAACAATTTCTGAATAATGTTTGTCCTTTTTGAAAAAGTTTAAAAAACGTTGAAAGAAATTTTGCTCTTTTGACCGTTCTTTAGCTTCAACGGCTAAGACTTTTGGATCTACTTTTACTGTTTTCTTTACTGGCTTTGCGATATGTTTTATTCCATCTACTTGTTTTTTCTTCTTAAATTCTACCATATTTGTTCTCCTACAATGCTTTCAAAAGAGTTCATTCAGCGAATCGAAATCGATATACGCTTTGTACTAAACCTTGGCTAAAAAAGCACACAATCATGAATGATCCTCCGTAACTCAAAAAAGGTAATGGTAATCCCGTAATAGGCATAATTCCGAGCGTCATTCCCATATTAATCCAAACATGTGTAAACAATAATAATGCTACACCCACGCTTAAATAACATCCGAAACGATCTCTAGCCATTGTGGCAATACGAAATGTATTAAAAATTAAAATGCAGTATAATACAAGCACAAAATACGTGCCTAATAATCCAGTTTCTTCTGCTAAGACTGAAAAAATGAAATCATCTAAAGAAGCAGCTTTAGGTAAATAACCTAATTGAGCTTGCGTATTCTTTGTCCATCCTTTTCCAAAAATTCCTCCAGAACCAATAGCAATTAAAGATTGTTTCAAATGCCATCCTACATGTACACCTTTAGGATCGATACTTGTTGGAACTGTAAATGCTAAAATACGATTACGTTGATAATCTTTCAAGGGCAAAAATGAATGTAGTTTAGATTCTTTACCTTTTAAACGTTGATAATATCCATAAACATCCAATGTAATTAATCCAATCCCCAAAAGTGTGGTTAACAAGACAATACCGAAAAATCTTAAAGAAAGTTTTGAAACAAATAAAAGCCCAAAGATAATTGCTGGTAAAACCATTGCAGAACCTAAATCAGGTTGTAAGAATATAAGTCCAAACGAAATACAACTAATGATAAAAATTTCAACTAAAACACGAAAAGAATCGCGAATAGTTGTCATCTGCGTGCGTGTTAAAATACTGGCTACCATCAATAAAGTAGCTAGTTTGTTAAAGTCAGAAGGTTGAACATTAATAAAACCAAAATTAAGCCAACGTCGACTTCCTCCCAAAGTCTTCCCTAAAGGTGTCCATAATAAAAGTAACAAAAAAATGGATAAAATGTAAATCCAATGGGCATTTTGCAAAAAAATTTTATAATGAATACTAGAAGTTACATAATAAATGATAAGACCTAGGCAAAGCCAAATAATTTGTAGTTTCCACTTAAAATGAAGGACCATACTATCCTTTTGTATGGCATACATAAAAGCAATACCTATAATGCTCAACAAAATTAGGATAGAAGTATTCCACAAAGATAAAGATGTCCTTCTTTTTTTCCAGTCTTCGAATTTATAGTAGATAAATTCTATACCTTCTATGATTTGCTTAAGCATTGGTTTTTTCTCAAAAATCGCTTATTGTACAAGTACTATTAGCTAAAAGTGGATGCTGAAGATTTTTTTGTAATGCTACACGTACTGGACAAGTTTGATAGGTTTGTACCAAATAATTATGCACATTATTGTACAACATACGACACGCATATTCAATTAGTTGATAACGTTCTTTAAGACATTTTTCTTCTAAAAAGCGAATCAACTGATCATAACAAATAACCTCACTAAGCTGATCATGAGCATGATGAATTTCTTTTGGAAGTTGGATATCAATTTCTATTTTTACAGGAATTGTCGTGTGCTGTTCAGATTCGTAACATCCAATCTTTAATGGTAATTCAAATGTACATAAATGAAGAATTGTCGTAGGTTCTACCATTTCTTTGTTTCTTGATTTAATGGTTTTCTCAGGAATCTCTCCATAATGATATACGGTTCGCATAAACGAATGACTTCGCTGAACCCCACGCATAGCAACACAAAGATGTTCGCCTGTCATTTCTACAAAAAGTGCCTTAGCTCCCGTAACCTTCTTTAAGGTTTCTCCAATCTGTTGTGTAAGACGTTCCTGCAACTGTAAACGCTTAGCAAAAAAGTCTACTATACGATAAATTTTAGACAACCCAAGAACTCTTCCAGAAGGTATATAAGCTACTTGGCATTTTCCAAAAAAAGGCAATAAGTGGTGTTCGCAAAGTGAAAAATAAGGAATATCTTGCACGTACACAGGTTCATCTGTTTTACAATCAAAAAGCGCACCATTAACGATCTCATCTAAATTTTGCCGATAACCTTGGGTTAATTCTTGAAAACTCTTCAAAAACCGTTCTGGAGTTTTTACCAAACCTTGTCGTTTAGGATCTTCACCAATAGATCTCAACAAATACTCAAAATAAGATTTCGTATCTTCCAATGTCACAATGCTTATTACAATGTACATAGTTCATAAAAATGTAAAAGCTTTTTAATAAATTTATATAAAATTTTAAAAAATTAATCTTATTCTTAACAAGGTTAATAAGTTGGCATAAATCCTGTTTATGCAGAATTTATCTAATTTGTAGAACTTTTTTCTATTGTTAATAACTCTGCAATTTTAAGTTTTTAAAAATGAATAAATTAAGATTTTGGTACATTTTTTACAGGTTTTTAGCAAGTTTTGAACAAGTTATTCACAATTTGTAAAAAGGAAGTTTTTTCTCATGAAGAAAAATTTGCTTAGCGAATAAACTTGCGAAAAAAGCTTTTTTATTGCTGCATAGGAATATGGATACCATTGTAGCATTATCAACCCCTATGGGTGTATCGGGTATTGGCGTCATTCGTCTAAGTGGCCCTGCTTGTTTGCATTTGCTACAGGAAATTTTTCATAAGGAAAATATAAGACCTCGTTATGCTTACTTAGGAAAATATCGTTTGTTTAGAGAAGAAAACGTTTTTGATGAGGTTTTATTTACATTTTTTGAAGAAAAAGCTTCTTACACAGGTGAAGCGATGTTGGAAATCTCATGTCATGGTAATCCGCTTATTTTGCAGCAAATTTTGAAAGATTGTTTAAAACGGGGTTGTCGGCAAGCTGAACCCGGAGAATTCACACGTCGAGCTTTTCTTAATGGTACATTAGATTTATGCCAAGCTGAGGCAGTTGAAGATCTCATACATGCACGTTCTTTACATGCCATTCAATTAGCACAGAAGCAGTTGTCAGGTTCTTTGAGCATACAAATTGAACAATTTGTTACTGATTTAACGAAGCAAATTGCTTATGTAGAGGCTTTTTTAGACTTTCCAGAAGAAGATTTGCCGGAAGAGAATCGCAAGGCTTTTAGTGAAACTTTATATGCTATGCGGCATCAAATAGAACAATTGATTCATGCTCATCAGCATTACGCTCCTTTACATGAAGGAATTCGAACAGTTATCGCAGGTACTCCTAATGCTGGAAAGAGTACATTGCTTAATTTGTTATTAGGTCAGGAAAGAGCGCTTGTGAGTGAAATTCCTGGAACGACGCGTGATTTTATTTCAGAATATTGTACAATTGCTCCCTATACTTTAAAACTTATTGATACAGCTGGTTTGCATGAAACTGAAGATCCGATAGAAACTTTGGGTATTGAAAAATCTTATGAACAAATCCAAAAATCAGATGTAGTTATTTGGGTGATTGATGGTTCAAAAGAGCCTACAGAAGAAATACAAATGTTCAAAGAAAAATTTGTTCCGGAAAACACTTTGGTTCTTTTTAATAAGAGCGATTTAGGTTTTTGTAAAATTTATAAAGGATGTTTTAAAGATTACAAAACAGGTTTAACTTCTTTAAAGGAAGAAAATGCTTTAATTTATTTAAAACAGATTTTGCTCGATTTTTTGGATAACAAGTATCATAACTTTTCCGGAGAAGCATTTATGATCCGAGAACGCCATGCGGAAGCCTTTTTGTTAGCTAAGAACAATTTAGACAAGGCCATTGTTTTGTTGGATAAAAAGTGTTGCGATGATTGTCTAGTGGCAGAGTTAAAAGAAGCTTTAAAAGCTTTGGAGCAGATTGTTGGACGAGTTGATTATGAGCGTGTTTTGGATCAAATCTTTTCAAAATTTTGTATTGGTAAATGAATATGTTATTTGATGTCATTGTTTGTGGAGGGGGACATGCAGGTTGTGAAGCAGCTTGGATAGCGGCACAAAAGAATGTGTCGGTGTTGCTTATTACACAAAATTTAGATACCATTGCCCAAATGAGCTGTAATCCTTCCATTGGAGGTTTAGCTAAAGGACATATTGTTCGAGAAATCGATGCTTTGGGAGGTTTAATGGGCATCAATGCGGATGAGACCGCAATTCAATTTCGTATTTTAAATCGTTCTAAAGGTTTAGCAGTACAAGCTCCTCGTGCTCAATGTGATAAAAAATGTTATCAAATTAGCATGAAACAACGTTTGGAACAACATCCGAATATTCGTTTATTTCAAGATGAAGTTGTTAACTTGATTGTTAAAGAGAATCATGTTTGTGGTGTACAAACTAAGCTTGGATTAGAAATCGCTTCTAAGACGGTTATTTTAACGACAGGAACGTTTTTAAAAGGTACCTTACATATTGGTCATCAAAACTTTCCTGGAGGTCGCATGGGGGATTTTTCAAGTTATCCCTTAGTTAACAACCTTCAAAAATTGCAATTCTATTTAGGTATTTTAAAAACAGGAACCCCTGCTCGTATTTTAGGAAAAAGTATTAACTTTTCTGTTTGTGATAAGCAACCAAGTGACGAAAATCCTTGTTTTTTTGCTTTTTATGATACACGAGCTGCAGAAAAAGAACAATTAGAACAGATCCAAAGTCCTACAGCTTGGCAACCGGGTTCAAAGACGTGTTCTTGTTGGATGACGTATACAACTAAAGCGACGCACAAAATTATTTTAGATAATTTGAAACGGTCAGCCTTATTTTCTGGAAATATTCAAGGAACAGGACCGCGCTATTGTCCAAGTATTGAAGACAAATGTGTTCGATTTGCAGAACGCGATCGTCATCGTTTATTTTTAGAACCTGAGGGTATTTGTACGGATGAATGGTATATTAATGGCCTTTCGACGAGTTTACCTTTAGATATTCAAATGGAAATGCTCAAAACCATTCCTGGCTTGGAAAATGCGGTTCTTTTAAGACCTGCTTATGCGGTTGAATACGTTTATTCCGATCCGACTGATTTATACCCTTCTCTTGAAAGTAAACGTTTAGAAGGCTTATTTATGGCTGGACAAATTAATGGTACATCAGGATATGAAGAAGCTGCTGGTCAAGGTTTATTGGCTGGAATTAATTCGGCAGCGAAGGTTTTGGGAGAATCGGCTTGTATCTTATCGCGCGAAGAAAGTTATATCGGTGTTTTAGTCGATGATTTGACAACAAAAGGTACACAAGAACCATATCGTATGTTTACAGGACGCGCAGAGCATCGTTTGTTATTAAATCATTCTAGTGCAGAATTGCGTCTCTACGAAAAAGCACGTCAATGGAACTGTTTAAGTCAGGAACGTTTAGAAGCTATTCAGCAAAAAGCGCAAGCGATTGATTACTGGGTTCAAGAATTAGAAATACGTCGTGCGGAATCTGGGCAAAGTTTTGGTGATAGCGTACGGCGTTCTCAAAGCGAAGAAGACTATCCTACACCAGAATTTCCAGTTGATTTTTGTCAACAAAATGATGCTATTCGCGAAGAAGTTCTTTATCGGCTTTCCTATCGTGGTTATTTGGAACGAGATCGCAAGCAAATTGAAAAAACAAAATGGCTCGATGCCATTCAAATTCCACAAAACTTTGATTATCAATCTGTTCATGGATTGCGTACCGAAAGTTTGCAGAAGTTAGAAAAAATTCGTCCAATGAACTTAGGCCAGGCTAACCGTATTAGCGGTGTTAACCCGTCTGATATTCAAATTTTGATGATTGCTTTAAAAAAGTTTTTTGATACCAAATGAATAACGAAGATCGTTTAAAACAGTATTTGGAAATTATTGCTTTACGCAAAGACGCGTTACGGAAGACACTGAAAAATATTTTGCAAACCGATAAAACTTTTAAAACCCTCGAAATAGGTTCTGGTCATGGGGATTTTTTGGTTCAATATGCCCAAAACTTTCCAGAACGTTTTTGTGTTGGTATCGATCTCATTACGCAACGTATCGCTAAGTCCAATCGTAAAGCCAGTTATGCAAATTTGACCAATATCACTTTTCTCAAAGCCCGTGCGGAAGAAGTTCTAGAATGTCAGTCAGCAGATTTTTTGTGGAATGAAGTAATTGTGCTTTATCCTGATCCTTGGCCTAAAACTCGCCATCATAAGAATCGTTTGTTTCAAGTAGAATTTTTGACACAATTAGCTCAACGCGTTGTTTCAGGAGCCAAAATCCACTTTGAAACCGATTCTTTATCGTACTTCCAAGAAACTTGCCAACGCGTCGATGCCCACCTTCATTGGCAGCAAATTATCTGCGATTCCTACACCGTCAATACCGTCTTTTCTCGCCTTACCAGCCAACAAGGCTATCATGCGGTGTTTGAGAGGCGGTAATAATCAGAGTTTAATCTCTTTAACCCGATATTTAGATGCTGTATTTATACTTTTGTTTTTTAATGAATTTACTTTTTGTTTAAATGTTGCATCAAAAGAATACTTTTGGCTCTCAATATCTAAATTATTTGCTGTATTAATATCCATGGGAGAATCATAGGATTTTCTAAGAAAAATACAGTGCATTCTTCTGGATGATATTTCTTTTTCATATTTTCCGGTGTATAAAGAGTTTTTTAATTCTGCTCTTTCTAATTTTACTAAAGAAGAGATGAAGAATGTAACAGGAATATTAGTTTTTTGTATTTTGCATAAAAATAATTTTTGGAAAT
>CAZOPT010000004.1:0-38986 GCA_964582055.1 uncultured Opitutales bacterium | reverse complement strand
AATACATTTTGTTCACGAGCTGTTGAAGAATTGCAGATTTACATAGAAGGGTATTCTATAGACGAAGTTATTGCTGCCCTTGATCTTAGTTTTTACTCTAATGTTTTAGATAATCTTTGTGGAAATTTAAAAATGAAATCAGTTGGGGGAGAAAATGTAGATTTATCACCTGACTGGGATGAGAATAATAAATATGGTTATTTCCCTAAATGTATTCGATATTTAATATCTGCGCTCAGATTACAGAATTTTCCGGAACCTGAGTTTACAGATTTTACACGTGTTCCTCAAGGAGTTGCTATGCGTCTTGAAACAGGAGAACCTAATTATCAATTCTTTAAACAGTGGTATGATAATTGCGTAAACTATGTAGAAGGTAAGTAAATTTCGTGTAATAGAAACAATACGGAAGAGCTTAGTCCTGTTGATGTTATTAGGATTAAGCTCTTTTAATTGGAATAGGTTTTAAAATGTTCCTTTGTTAAAAACTTGAGGCAATGATTGACAAATGTCGCTAAAAAGTTTTTTTATTATAATAATCCTATGAGAAGCGAATTATTATCTGTCCTAGAATACATGGAGAAGGAAAAAGGCATCAGTCGTGATGTCATGATTAGATCCATTGCTGCTGCGGTGAGCAATGCGGCTAAGAAGAGTTTAAATTCAGGGCAAGACGTACGCGTTGAAATCGATCCACGTACGGGAAGTTTGAAAGCTTGGGCACAATTAAAAGTCGTTGATTCGGTAAGTGATTCGGTTAATGAAATTAATATTACAACGGCAAAACAGTTTGATCCTAATGTAGAATTAGGGGGTATCTTTGAGAAAGAGATAGATCCTTCTTATTTAGGACGTATTGCAGCTCAAACGGCACGTCAATCGATCATGCATCAAATTCGACGTTTCGAAAAAGAGCACATTTATGAACAATATCAAGACCGTGTAGGTACCATTATTTCGGGTATTGTTCGTTATAAAGATAAGGGTGATTTAACTATTGATTTTGGCAAGGCTGAAGCAGTTTTACATCGAAAAGATTCGATTTGGAGCGATGATTATGTGCCTGGAGAACGTATTTGTTGCTTGCTTCAAGAAATTAAGAATACGCCAAGAGGACCAGAATTAATTATTACACGTAGTCATGTCGATTTCGTTCGCAAGTTGCTTGAAAATGAAGTTTTAGAACTTGCTGAAGGAACGATTGTTATTCGTGCTATTGTGCGTGATCCTGGTTATCGAACAAAGATTTGCATTGATACAAAAGACAGTAAAATTGATCCTGTTGGAGCTTGTGTGGGTACACGTGGTTCTCGTATTAAGAATGTTTTGAAGGAATTAGGACAAGAAAAAATAGACGTCATTCGTTATTCAAATGATATTTTAGTTTTATTGCGTGAAGCAGTACGTCCAGCAACTCCATTATCCATTTCTGTTGATGAAGAAAATCATATTATTCGTTTTGAGTTAGAGGAAAAAGATTTTGCCATTTTTGTTGGCAAGAAAGGGCAGAATTTACGTTTAACCTCTCGCTTGTTGAATTGGCAAATTGAAGTTAATCGTTTGCAGCGAGTTGAGTTTGGTTTCGAAGAGAAAAAAGTTCATGCCATGCAAGTTCTTTCGCAATTGCCTTCGATTTCCAGTCAAACTGCGGCTCAATTGGTGGAAATGGGTATTACCAGTTTAGAAGCTTTTGAAGGTGTAACAGAAGGTGATTTGGTTGCTTGTGGTATCACAACGGAAGAGGCAAGCGCTATTTTGAAAGAAGCAAAAGAAGTTTTAAATAAGTAATAGTAAGTTGGTGTAATTATGAGTGTAAGGATTTATCAATTGGCGCGTCAGCTCAATATGGAAAACAAAAAAGTCCTTGAGCTACTTCAAAAAAGAGGGATGGATGTCAAAAGTCCTTCTAGTACCATACCTAATCTTTACGCTGAAGAATTTTTAAAGGAATTTCAAAATCATGGACAAAAAGCTTCTGAGGAGCCTATTACTGAGAAGAAGTCGGAGAAGAAACTGTCCGTTGAAAAACCAGCACCTGTTACTGTTAAAACTGCATCTGCACTTCCTAAAAAACCAAGCACTTTCGTGGTGGCAAATGCAAGTCAGGTTGCGTCACGTGAGCCAGTTAGTCTGAAAATGGAAGAAAAAAAGTTGGATTTGACAACTAAATTGGAGATGCCAAAATTGCCTCCGAAGAATTCAGTTGTTTTACCAAAAGTAAATTTGTTAATGCCAAAGCCGCCGATTATGCGGGCTCCACAGATCCAACCAAGACCTAACTTACAGACTAAGGCTGAAGTAAAAGCAGATGAACCTGAAGAGGTTCGTCAAATAACGTTGAAGCCACCGATTGTAGTTCGTGATTTTGCAAATTTATTGAATATAAAGCCTTTTCGTTTGATTTCGGAATTGATGGAGCAAGGTATTTTTGCCTCCATGAATCAAACTATTGATGAGACAATTGCTCAAAAAATTGCGAACAAGTATAAAGTAGAGTTAATTTTAAAACATCGTACGCCAATCGTAGAAAATCCACAACAAAGAAAGTTGGATGAAGAAAAAAAGCGGAAGGATGAGGAACTTAAGTATTTAGAACCTCGTCCACCGATTGTTTGTATTTTGGGACATGTGGATCACGGAAAAACGACTTTGTTAGATTATATTCGCAAAGCCCATGTTGCAGCTAAGGAAGCAGGTGGTATTACTCAACACGTTGGTGCTTATCAAGTGGAACATGAAGGCAGGAAGATTACATTTTTGGATACACCTGGACATGCCGCTTTTTCGAAAATACGTCAACGGGGTGCAACTGTTACCGACATTGCCATTCTTGTTGTAGCAGCTGATGATGGCTTTATGCCTCAAACAGAAGAAGCTTTGCAATTTGTTCAAAGAGAAAATGTTCCTGTTATCGTTGCGATTAATAAGATTGATGCCAAGGGAGCTAACGAGGATAAAATTAAGCAACAGATGCAAAAACATGGCATTACTTCAGAAGATTGGGGTGGGGAGACACTTTGTACTGGCATTTCTGCGCTTAAGGGAACAAATGTTTCTAAATTATTGGAATTGGTGCTCTTGCAAGCCGAAATGATGGAATTGAAGGCTAACCCAAAAGGTTCTGCGGAAGGTGTTATTATTGAATCCCGTATTGAGGTAGGGCGTGGAGCAACAACAACTGTGATTGTCAATAAGGGAACTTTGAGAGCTGGGGATGTACTTGTTTGTGGACCTCATTTTTGTAAAGTTCGTGCGCTTTTAAATGAAAATGGTGAAAAGATGAAAGAAGCTACGCCAGCAACACCTGTTCAGATTTTAGGTTGGTCGGGTGCACCGGATGCTGGAGCTGATTTCCGTGTTGTCAAAAATGAGAAAGAAGCGCGTCGTGAAGCTGAAGAAGTAGCACGTCAATTGAAGCAAGATGAGGCAAATAGTACGCACAAAGTTAAGAATGTTGAAGAATTGATGGCTGCCATTCAATCGACCGAAAAGAAGGTTTTGAAAGTAATTCTTCGCGCAGATGTACATGGTAGTGTTGAGGCCTTGTCGGATTGTTTGATGGGGATTCAAAGTCAGAAGGTTTCTTTAGAGATTGTTGATGCTCAGGTAGGGCAAATTAATTTGAATGATATAAATCTAGCACATGCTGCTCAAGCAATTGTTGTTGGATTTAATACACGTCTTGAAAATGGCGTTCAAGCAGCTGCAAAACATCATCAAATTCGCATTTTACAACATAATGTTATTTACGAATTAATTGATCAGGTTAAGGATGCAATGCGTGAATTGTTGGATCCAGAATGGTCTGAAAATAAGTTAGGTTCTGCTGAAATTCGTAAGGTTTTTGCGCTTTCAAAGAGTCAAATTGCAGGTTGCATGGTCGTTGCAGGTCGTATGGTTCGCGATGGAGCTGCACGACTTATTCGTTCTGGCAAAGTGCTTGCAGATACACATATTCAAATGTTAAAGCGCTTTAAGGATGATGTTACGGAAGTTAAATCGGGTTATGAATGTGGTATTGAGTTGAGTAATTTAGCAGAAACCTTCCAAGAAGGTGATGTGATTGAATGCTATGAAATGGTATCACGTCAACCGGATTTGTAATTATGGAAAACTTTAGAATTATTCGCGTTAATGAACTTTTGAAGCGTGCCATTAGTGATTGTTTGCATCAAAATTTTACGGCAGAAGCAGTAAGTATTACGATTACTCAAGTAAAAGTAACTGCGGATTTAAAAGCTGCAGATGTTTATTTTTCTGTATTTAGTCCTGATGAGAAGAAAAAATCTTTTGAATTTTTAAAGAAGATACGTAAGGTTATTCAATATCGTGTTGCTAAAATGGTGCGTTTAAAGTACATGCCACAACTGTTTTTTGTTTGGGATGCTGCTTTAGATAAGGCACATCGAACATTTCAATTGCTAAATGAAATTGACGAAGAATTGAAAGAGCGTGACGCACAAGAAATGTATTAACAGTTATTGCTAAAATTCATTTTGGAAAAACAATTAGAATATTTTTTGTCGTACTTATCTCAAGACCAAAGGAAATGCTTTCAGCAGTCTTTTGATGAAAAAACACCTGAAAATTGGGCTATTTATTTTCAATCTTTAAATCAAACAGAGCATGGTCTTTTAAAGAATGAGCAATTATGGGAATGTCCTCATTGTTTTGATAAAAATCGTTTAAATGAGGCCCTGCGGATTGAAGGTTTGCAATGTTTTAAAAATGGTGAAGTTGCTTTTTTAACTGTTGCTGGAGGGCTTGGAACGCGTCTGAATTTTGATGGTCCGAAAGGTTTATTTCCGGTAACTCCTTTAAAAAGAAAGCCTTTGTTTCAAGTGTTTTCTGAGAAATTGGTTGCTTTACAACGGCGTTATAAGCGACCTTTTCATTGGTTAATTATGACGAGTGATGACACGCATGAGGCTACCGTTGCAGCATTCCAACAATATAATTGGTATGATTTGAACTATGTACATTTCTTTAAGCAAGGAACAGTTCCTGCTTTTGATAGCAAAAAGCACTGTTTAATTCAAGGAAATGGGTCTGTACGTTATTTCCCTGATGGCCATGGAGGGGTTTTTAATGCTTTGAAAAAAAATAATTTGTTGAAGAATTTAGAAGATTGGGGCGTAAAAACAATTAGTTATTTTCAGGTTGATAATCCGCTTGTTATTTTGGGAGATACCTTATTTTTGGGTTTACATCTTATAGAGAATTCAGATTTTTCTACAAAAGTCATTGCTAAGAAAAATCCAGAAGAACGTGTGGGAGTATTTGTTCAAGAAGGTAATGGGTTGCGTTTAGTAGAATACTCTGAAATGCCAGATAAATTGGCCGAAAAACAGGATAAATCAGGGCAACTTATTTTTCGATATGGTAATACCGCTATACATCTTTTGTCTTTGGCGTTTATTAAAAAAGCCACAGAAATAAAATTACCTTATCATGCTGTTAAAAAACAAATGAAAGCCTGGAATCCGGATTCTCAAGAGGAATGTAAACAGCTTGTTTATAAGTTGGAGAGTTTTATTTTTGATGCTTTACCTTATGCACGTAATCCCTTATTGCTTGAAGTAGTACGTGAAGAAGAATTTAGTCCGGTAAAAAATGCAATCGGAAATGATACCCCGGAAACCTGTTTAAAAGATCAAACGCATTGTTGGTTGAGTTGGTTGAGAAGAAAGTGTATTTTTGATGAGAAAAAGCTTGCAGAAAAGTGTGTTCTTCTTAACAATAGACTCTTAGAGGTAAGTCCATTATTTGCTGAAGATGCTCGGGAATTTTCTGTTAAATGGGATTGTATGCCTCGTAAATACAAAGAATTAGAAGGATTGTATTTGGAGGATGATTATGAAGACACTCGTGGAATATTTAGAAAAAGCTTTTGAAGAAAATCAATTATTAAAGTCAACCCTTGAGAATATTCTTGAATTTATTCGTACAGAAAATTTACCTGAGTTTGCAATAAAAAGCATTGAAGAATTAGTTGAAAAAGAAGCTTGGGAAGAGTTAAATAATCGTTTTTTTAAGCGCATTGATTTTGGTACAGCAGGAATGCGGGGCCGTATTATAGGTACGATGCCTACAAGTGCTGAATACGATGCTGAAAAACAGTTATATTTAAGGGCAGCCGTTGGATGTAATTGCATGAATGATTTTAATGTAATTGCTGCTACATTAGGATTATTTAATTACTGTAAAGCTTATTTAGAAATCTCTTGCGAATATCAACGTCGTCCTAGTTTGGTAGTGGCTCATGATTCACGTTATTTTTCAAAGCATTTTTGTGAATTAGTTGCGTCTACTTGGAGTATTTTGGGTGGTGATGTTTATGTTTTTGATGGACCTCGATCTACGCCACAACTCAGTTTTTCTGTTCGTTATTTGAGAACAACTGCTGGGGTTATGATTACCGCAAGTCACAATCCTTTTTTTGATAATGGATTTAAGGTGTATTTCGAAGATGGTGCTCAGATTAATGAAACTCATGCCCATGGTATTACGCGCCAAATTCAACAAATCGAATACGCTGAGATTTTGGATTTTTTAGAAAAAGATTTTCGTTATATGTTCCATTTATCGCCATTAATTGATGAAGCTTATTTGGAATGTGTACAGGATGCCTTATTGGATCGTCTTTTATTTAAAAAATTGAAAGGTACAAAAGTTGTTTATACACCGATGCATGGAACGGGATCGGTTTGTATTGTTCCCCTTATGAAAAACTTCGAATGGGATTTGCAGCCTGTCGAAGAGCAGATGAAAATGGATGGAGGTTTTCCAACGGTTAAATTGCCCAATCCTGATAATAAAGAATCTTTAGCGTTAGCGATTGAAACTGCTGATAGGTGTGATGCAGATGTGATTATTGCAACCGATCCTGATGGTGACCGAATGTCAGCTTGTTTACGTGATTCCAAGGGAGAATGGTGTTTGTTAAATGGCAACATGATAGCTATTATGCTAGCAGAATATCGTTTGCAAACCATGAAACGTTTGGAATTAATAACCGAAAAGGATCTTTCCAAACTGGTGATTATAAAGTCTTTGGTGACAACGCCTTTGTTGAAATCTTTTGCTTCTAAAAATGGTTTAAAGCTTATTGAAACCCATACTGGTTTTAAATGGATGGGAGAAAAATTGCATGACTATGAGCAATCACTTACGGAACGTTTACTTCGTTCAAAAGGATTAAAAATAGATTATACTCGCTGTTCTTACCAAGCACGTAAAGATTTCATGCTTAAATACGGATCTTTTTTGCTCTTAGCAGCAGAAGAAAGTTGTGGTTTTTTAGCAAATGATGCAGTGCGTGATAAAGATGCAAATGCGGCTACATTTATGTTTTGCGAATTAATTGCTTACTTCCGAGCGAAAGAAATTCGTTTTAAAGATTACCTTGATGAAATTTACTGCAAGTATGGTTATTTTAATGAGGATTTGTTAAGCTTTAGTTTTGAAGGTGCAGAAGGTGTACAAAAGATACAACATCTTATGGCTTCTTACAGGAATAATGCACCTAAACGTATTGCAGAAAGTCGGGTATTATCCGTTCAAGATTTTAAAGATGAAAGTCTTTTTGCAGATGCAGATGGTAAAGCAATACCACAAGCAGATTTCATGATTATGCGTATGCTTAATGGTTGCAGTGTTGCCATTCGTCCAAGCGGTACAGAACCCAAATTGAAGATGTATTTATATGTACATGCTGAGATTGAAGAAGGAGATGCTTTGGTACAAATTAAGCAAGAAGCTAATGAAAAATTAGCAGCTTTAAAGGCTTGGTTGCAAAGAGATATTGTAGAACGTACACGATAAAAGTTGCAAAAAATTTGAAAATGTATTTAAAATAAGTTATGAGTTGGGAAACGTTTAAAAAGTATTTTGTTTATTTACATCCATTAAAGCTTTCATTGGATACAAGTAAGGTGTTTTTTAAAGATAATTTTTTGCATTCTATGCAATCTAAAATTGTTCGCGCTTTTAATGAAATGGAAGCCTTAGAAGCAGGACATTTATCGAATCCAGATGAGAAACGTATGGTTGGACATTATTGGTTGCGTAATTTTCAATTGGCTCCTAAACAAGCGATTAATATTGTGTTACATGATAATTGGCTGAAGGTAAGGGCTTTTGCTGATAAAATTATTAATCAGGAAATACAAGGTAGTTCTGGGCCATTTAAGACCTTACTTTGCATCGGTATTGGAGGTTCGGCTTTAGGACCACAATTGCTTTCTGAAGCCTTAGATCGCAAACCTAAGGGACTGCATGCAGTTTTTATCGATAATACCGATCCAGATGGCATTCATCGTGTTCTTAAGAAATTAAATAAACATTTAGGACAAACGCTTGTACTAACGATATCTAAGTCTGGTGGTACACCTGAACCTCGTAACGGTTTGATGGAGGTACGTGCTGCATTTGAGAAGCAAAAAATTCCCTTCAATAAGCATGCTGTTGCGGTTACATGTGAAGGTAGTGAGTTAGATCAATTGGCACAGAAAGAAGAATGGTTGGCTCGTTTTCCCATGTGGGATTGGGTTGGTGGAAGAACAAGTTTGTTTAGCAATGTTGGTTTATTGCCTTGTGCTTTGCAAAATATTGATATCAGTGCATTGGTACAAGGTGCAACCGAAATGGACATTTTAACGCGTAATACAGAAGTTTTGAGCAATCCTGGGATGATGTTAGCTTTATCTTGGTATTTCTGTACAGAAGGTTGTGGTAAAAAGAACATGGTTGTTATACCTTATAAAGATTCTTTGGCCTTATTTCCCAAGTATTTGCAACAACTGATTATGGAATCCTTAGGAAAGAAGTTATCATTAGATGGTCGTAAAGTTTTCCAAGGTTTGACAGTCTATGGCAACAAGGGTTCTACCGACCAACATGCTTATGTACAACAACTACGGGATGGATTGAATGATAGCTTTGTAACCTTTATTGAGGTCCAAGTACCACGTAATGCATCTCATGTAAAAGTTGAAGGTGAGCTTACGAGCGGTGACTTCCTTGAAGGGTTCTTTTTAGGGACACGAGAAGCTTTAACGGAAGTTAATCGACCTTCGATTACCTTGACGATGAAACATCTTAATGCACAAAGTTTAGGTGCTTTAGTGGCTTTATTTGAACGTGCTGTTGGATTTTATGCAAGTTTTGTGCGTATTAATGCCTATCATCAACCAGGAGTTGAAGCAGGTAAAAAAGCTGCTAAAAAATTCCTTAACATTCAGCAACAAATTATACAGTTTTTAAGCGAACGAGCAGGTTATTATTTCAGTCCAGAAGAAGTCGCTAGTGCTTTAAATTTGGCTTCAGACGTAGAAAATGTTTTCAAGATTTTAGAGTATTTAGCTGCCAATAAGCGTATTTTTAGAAATAAGTTGTTGCCTTTAACCAAAAGTACCTATTGCATAAAGAAAAAGTAATGAGACCTTTTTATTGTTTAATATTTGTTATCTTAGGTTTGCTTGGAGGGTGTTCTCAAACCGTGGAAAGTACAGAAGCATTGGATGAATCTCGCTTGCCTTGGGGAAGACCTGCGGGTTGGGAAAAGTCTATGCCGATTGCCCCAGGAGTTCGTTATTGATGGTGACGAAAATCATTTCTTGGAATGTTAATGGCTTGCGTTCCATTTTAAGTAAGAATTTTAATCATTTCATTGAAGAACATCAGCCCGATATTTTGTGTTTACAAGAAACAAAAGTTTATGGTGATGTTTGTCCTGAAATTTCTGGTTTTACATATAAATATTTTAATCATTGCGAAGTAAAAAAAGGGTATTCTGGTACAGCGATTTTGACAAATAAGGAGCCAATACATGTACGTCTTTTAGATGTAGATCCAAAACATCCTGAGGGGCGTATTATTGTAACAGAATTTGAGACTTTTTATCTCGTTAATACTTATGTTCCTAACGCGCAAAGTGAGTTGCAGCGGTTACCTTATCGTGTTGATATTTGGGATGCTAATTTTAGGAAGTTACTTGTGGATTTACAGGTTAAAAAGCCGATTTTATGGTGTGGTGACTTAAATGTTGCACATTGTCCAATAGATCTTGAAAATCCAGAAGCACATCATTTTCACGCTGGTTTTACCGATCAGGAACGTCAATCGTTTACTCAAACATTGGATTGTGGTTTTGTAGATGTTTTTAGGGATTTGCACCCTGATTTACCTAAACAGTATTCTTGGTGGTCTTATCGTGCAAAAGCACGCGAACGAAATGTTGGGTGGCGTATTGATTATTTTGTTGCGTCAAAAAGTTTAATGCACCGCGTCGATTCGTGTGAAATTTTGGCAGATGTTGTAGGTTCTGATCACGCTCCTGTTCAGTTAATTATGCAGGAGAAGTTGTGATTTAAATTGAGAGAATTTTTTGTAAAAAATTCTCTCAAACTCTCTTTAAAATTGCAACATTGTTGCAAAATGTGGTAAGTCTTTAAGGATGATTTTAGGAAAGAACTTTTTATAAATAATAAATTTTTGAAAAAGAATTGCTTTAAGGAGACCGATCTTATACAACTAAAAACATGATGAGGTCTAAAGAGATTCGTGAAAGTTTTTTAAAGTTTTTTGAAAGCAAGGGGCACAGCATTGTTCCATCAAGTTCTCTGTTGCCGAAAGCTCCAAATTTACTTTTTACAAATGCTGGTATGAATTCTTTTGTGCCTTATTTTCTGGGAGAAAGAAAACCAAATGCATTGAGAGTAGCTGATACGCAAAAATGTATTCGGGCTGGAGGCAAACACAATGATTTAGAGGAAGTTGGCTTTGATACCTATCATCATACCTTTTTTGAGATGTTAGGGAATTGGTCCTTTGGTGACTTTTTTAAAAAGGAAGCAATTTATTGGGCTTGGGAGCTGTTAACACAAGTTTGGGGGGTGCCCAAAGAACGTCTTTACGCGACCGTTTACAAGCCAGAATTGGGTGAACCTGCGGCATTTGATGAGGAAGCTTATGTCATTTGGGATAAAATTTTCCGTCAAGAAGGACTTGATCCATCAATACACATTGTTTTTGGTAATAAGAAGGACAATTTTTGGATGATGGGTGATACAGGACCTTGTGGTCCATGTTCTGAGATTCATATCGATTTGACGCCTAATGGTGATTCTAAAGGTCGTTTGGTTAATCAAGGAGATGTGCGTTGTATTGAAATTTGGAATTTAGTTTTCATGCAATACAATGCTTTACCAGATGGTAGTTTTGAATTGTTAAAAGATAAGTTTGTTGATACAGGAATGGGTTTCGAGCGTATTGTTGGTATTTTTGCGACAACACGCAATTTTACTGATTTTTCGAAGACTCCATCCAATTACGACAGTGATCTTTTTACGGCTATTTTTGATTGGCTACAACAGCGTTCTGGACATCGTTATGAAGGTCGCATTCCGTTAAATGAAGATGGAGGTATCCCTTCAGAAACGTTGAAGGATTGCGCTTTTAGGATTATTGCAGATCATATTCGAACCTTATCCTTTGCTATTGCGGATGGTATTTTGCCTGGCAATGAAGGTCGTAATTATGTACTTAGACGTATTATTCGGCGTGCCATTCTCTTTGGACAAAAACTCCAATTGCCTGTTGGATTTTTTTCAGAATTATCAGCAGTTGTTGTCGAACAATTAGGAGAAGTTTTTTCTGAATTACATCAACAAGCTGATACCATAAAAAAAGTTTTACTAAAGGAAGAACAGAATTTTCAGCTTACTTTGGATCGTGGTTTGCGTTTATTTGATCGTTGGGTCTCTGAAAATTCAATTATTTTGTCTGGAGAAAAAGTTTTTCAATTGTATGATACCTATGGATTCCCAGTCGACTTGACGCAATTAATTGCTAAAGAACGCGGGATAAAAGTAGATACGAAAGGTTTTGAAGCGGCGATGATCGAGCAAAAAGAACGTTCAAAAGCTGCTACTAAAAAGTCGATGGTTGTTTTAGCTCAAGAAACGGATAACAAGACCGAATTTGTAGGTTATGATCGTGAAAAGATTTGTCATTGGGAATCCATGATTGAAACGGTTACTGCAGAAAATGGTAAGATTTATTTAACGGTTAAGGAAAGTCCTTTTTATGGAGAAAAAGGCGGACAAATTGGTGATACAGGAGCGATTATCCTTAAAGATGGGCGTGAATGTTCTGTTGTAAATACTTTATGGAATGGTAATATTCTGTTGCATGTTGTTGAAGGTATTGCTTTTGAGGATATACAACAATTTATTGGTACACAAGTACGCTTGATCGTCAATTACGAGCGACGTCTTCAAATTGCACGACATCATACGGCAACCCATTTGTTACATTGGGCTTTACGAAAAGTTTTGGGTGAACATGTTCATCAGGCTGGTTCATTGGTTACTGATCAATCCTTGCGTTTTGATTTTTCGCATTTTGAGAAATTGTCAGATGTACAATTAGAATCAATAGAGCGTTTGTGTAATGAGAAAATTTTAGAAAATGTGCCAGTCGACACTGAAGAAATAGATTTCGATAAACGTCCTGAAAATTGTTTGGCCTTTTTTGAGGATAAATATGGAAATCGTGTTCGTGTCGTAAAAATGGGAGATTTTTCAACGGAGTTGTGTGGCGGAACTCATGCGCAATCTACAGGCGAATTAGGTCTCTTAAAGATTGTCCAAGAAATGTCGATTGCGTCTGGTGTGCGACGTATTGAAGCGATTGCAGGTCGAGTTGCTTACGATGCTACTGTACACTTGTCGCAAGCGGTGAAACAGTTGGAAAATCAAATGGAGTGTACTTTGGATGGTGTTTTTGGTAAATATCAACGCTTGAATATGCAAAAGCAAGATTTGGAAACCAAATATCGCCAACTCCTTCAAAAAAATGTAGGTAGTACAATTGAACAAATAGCTAATATTAAAGAATTACAATGTGTACAATTTCAAATTCAATCTACGGATATGCAGCTTTTAAGGAGTTTGGGCAAGAGCTATTTTTCGCAAAACAAAACGGATATTTTGTTAGCTGCAGGAGAGTTTGATAATAAGGGTATCGTACTTGTTTTTTGTTCAGAACAGGCGATTAAACAAGGGTATACTGCTGGGGCTCTTATACAAAAATTCTTGAAACCTTTAGGGGCAAATGGTGGTGGAAAACCTGATTTTGCAACCGGTGGAATTAAGGAAGTTGCTCAATTGCATGTTGCTTGGAAAGCTTTTAACTGGAATACCTTTCTCTTATGAATCTCGTTGAAGCTTTAGCAAAATCTGCCCGTCAGCAACCTGATACAGTCGGTTTAAAGTTTCCTGTACGGGAAGGTGATCAATTGTCTTACAAAGATCGTTCGTTTGCAGCGATGCATCATGATGTTGATTTGTTGACTACATATTTGTTTTCTAAAAAATTTTCGCGAGGGAAAAAGGTTCTGATTTTATTACCTCCAGGAGAAGATTTGCTCATTGCAGTTTTTGCATTATTACGTATAGGAGCCATTCCGGTTGTCATTGATCCGGGTATGGGGCTAAAGAATTTTGTTGCATGTACTCGAAGGACACAACCTGATTTTTTGTTGGCGAGTCCTAAAGCCCGATTACTGCTTTTCCTATTAAAAGGATGGATGCGGGTTAAAAAAGTTATTTTTATTACCCATAAGTTAAAACAAAGGCTTCAGAAACAAAATTTTGTGTGTCATTTACAGCAAGAAAATGATTTGAAAGCAACTGCAGCCGTACTTTTTACTTCCGGATCAACAGGGGCCCCTAAAGGCGCTGTTTATACCTATCAAGATTTCAATACGCAAATTGAAGCCTTGCAACAGTTATTTAAAATACAGGCAGGTGAGGTGGATTTACCGCTATTGCCAGTTTTTTCGCTTTATAATCCAGTTTTTGGTATGACGACTGTTGTGCCTGAAATGAATCCATCGCATCCAAGTCGTTTAAATCCGGCTTATATTGTGGAGGCTCTACAAACCTGCTCGGTTACGCATAGTTTTGGTTCACCTCGATTATGGACAAAAATTGTGGAGTATTGTGAAGGGAAAAACCTTTCTTTCCCAGCATTAAAGCGTGTCTTTTTGGCAGGAGCCCCGGTACATCCGCATTTACTAAAGCGCGTACAAGATTTATTGCCCAATGGTACGGTTTATACCCCTTATGGTGCAACAGAAGCATTACCGATTGCCTGCATTTCTGCACGAGAAGTTTTGGAAGAGACCTACCAACAGACGCTTGCTGGCAAAGGGACCTGTGTTGGAAAACTTGTCGAAGGGGTTGAAGTGCGTATTGTACCGATTTCGGATGAAGTAATGGATGTTTTACCGCCTGAATTGCCGCAGGGAGAAATCGGGGAAATCGTTGTTTGTGCACCGTATATCAGCAAGTCTTACTTAAATAATCCTGAGGCGACTCATAAGGCAAAAATTAGCGATCGTGGAAAGATTTGGCATCGTATGGGTGACTTGGGATATAAAGATACTCAAGGAAGATTATGGTTTTGTGGACGCAAAGTAGAACGAGTTGTTACTGCAATAAAAACGTACTATACGGATTGTTGCGAGGCTATTTTTAATGCTCATGAGGAGGTTTTTCGATCGGCATTGATTGCGTTTAAACAAAGAAATGAAGTAGTTCCTGCGATTGTTATTGAACCCAAAAAGAAATTATCCAAAGCAAACGGAATTGCTTTTTTGGAAGCCTTACGTTTACATTCTAAAACCTGTCCCGAAACTGCACCCATTCAGTACTTTGCAATTTTCAAAAACTTTCCGGTTGATGTTCGTCATAATGCAAAAATTCATCGTTTGACCTTGATGAAATATTTTGCAAAAAATCCTAAAAAAATGAGATATTTAAATTAAAGGAAAGTGATGTCAGATGCTGTACAGCGAGCGTTGTTTTGTAAATCTATTAATCAAGATTTTTCATTAATCGCTCCGGCGGGTGTTGGCAAAACTTATTCCATTGTAGAGCGTATTTTTACCCTAGTTCAAGAGACGCCAGAAGAATTACCTGCTTTGTGTGTTATTACTTACACACGAAAAGCCGCAGAAACATTGAGGATTCGTACGCTTGATCGATTAAAGCAATACCCTGATTTTAAGAAAATTTTGCCTTTATTAGAACAAAGTTTTTTTGGAACCATTCACAGTTTATGTTGGCAACATATTCAGCAGTTTTATCCACAAAAACGTTTTGAAATTTTGCAAGATGAGACTGTTTTACGAGAACAATTTTTGTCACAATTTGATGTAAAAAGCGAGTTGGGAAACTATGTTTTGCGATTTGTTGACGAAGAAGTTTTGTTGAATTTAACCAAAGATTTGTCGCCTAATTTGGAATCTTCTAATACTTTAGAAAACTTACCTATAATAGATCTAAGCCCGATTTATGATTATTCGCCAGAACCTCGCAACCGCTTGCAAATTGAGTATATGAAGCGTCTTGTGGAACAATGGGAAAGGACTTATCGAGAAGGTGTAACTGGTTTTTTGCCAGAATGTTCGGTGGGGGGTGAAGGGTTTAAGCAGTGTTTTTATGAAACATTTCGTCCTTTTTATGAGCATTTAGGAAGAGTAACCCTGCAATATGTTAAAATTTTAGCGAGAGAGTACTTTGAATTTCGCTTAGAAAAAGGTTATTTGAGGCATTCGGATTTAGTACATTTTGCACAAAATTGTTTGCAAGGGGAAGCAGGACAGGCATTTTTTAAAGAAAAAAAGCTGTATATATTGTTAGATGAAGCGCAGGATACGGATGCGGATCAATTTAAGTATTTGTTAAGTTTAATTGGAATGCGTTCTGATAATCGATTTTCGATGGTGGGAGATCCACAACAATCGATTTATGGGGCACGTTCAAATATCGCTTTTTACTTAAAGCTTCATGAAGAACGTATTCGCAAAGGTCATTGGCAGGAATTAGTTTTTACTGATACTTATCGATGTCCTAGAGCTATTGTAGAAGCTTTAAATGAATATTTTCCAAAAATTTTGAATAAAGTCAAAGATCCACAACAAGTCGATTATGTGCCTTTACAATCAGCACGTACTGATTGGAAAGGTATATTTCAAGAAATTCAGGTGCCTGAGAATACGACAGATCTTTCGAATGAAACATTTGAAATTCACTATTTAGCGGAATTTGTTCAAAAATTTTTGATGGAAAATTCTGTAATACCTTCGACTATTTGCATTTTAGCACCACGTAATGATTGGTTGCAAGCTATTGCGGAAGATTTTAAGACTCATGGGCTTCAGCTTCAACTTCATTCTAAGAAAGCAACTGGACGTCAAAATCCTTTGTTTTGTGCGGTTTTAGCTTTTATCCACTTGATTAATTTTCCTGATGATACCTTTGAATTGGTGGGAATATTGTACGGAGTTTTTGATGTGGATGCGTATGCATTGACGGAAAATGCATCTACCCTACAAATTGAACAAATCGTCCAAGGT
The DNA here is from genome assembly GCA_964582055.1 of uncultured Opitutales bacterium. GTDB lineage: Bacteria > Verrucomicrobiota > Verrucomicrobiia > Opitutales > UBA9783 > JBKSMP01. The sequence goes on along the minus strand of CAZOPT010000004.1, from coordinate 22,560 downwards.
GAAGGAAATATTATGCGTATTTTAGAACAATTACGACAGCTGCGAGAATCGACGTTTGCTTCAAATCTTTATTTAGGAACACAGCAATTAATCGTATTTTTTCAAGATTATTGCCCATTGAACGATACCGATGAAACTGTTGTTGAAATTTTGTTGGAAAAAGCATTTGAGGCAAGTCAAGAGCATCGATCTTGGGCCTATCTTGAAGCACAGTTACGAACTTATTTGGATGTGATCTTGGAAGTTGATGTTACGGTAGATTCAAATGCATTGCAAGGGTTTTCATGTCATAAGGCCAAAGGTTTGGAATGGGAAACCGTTATTTTACCTTTTGTTCATCGGTCGATTCGTCCTAAACCTATACGTTATCCTTATGTTCATAAAAACCGTCTCTTTTGGCATAAATACGACAGGGATACAACTCTATTTGCTGATTATCACAGAGAACTCCAACGCCTGCTTTATGTTGCTTGTACCCGATCTCAGAAAAACTTCTTCTACTTTAATGACGCTGTTCTTTGGGATAACAAAAGAGAATCGAGTTCATTTGGTGTCAATTTTTGAAAATTTATTCTAGTTTTTTTGGAAATTTTGTGGATTTTACATTAAATTTTACATTGGCGATAAATTTCGTAACGGACGATGCCAACACTTGTACTGAGATTTAAAGAGCGTACGTTAGGATGGAGTAGGGGGATTGTAATACGATAATCGTTGAGGGTTTGATGGAGTTCTTCTGGACAACCTTTACCTTCGCTTCCAAAAAGGATAGCATCACCGTCTTGAAAAGAAACGTCAGTGTACGATTTTTTTGCATGAGTAGTGAGAAGCCAAATGCGTTGGATGCCTTCTTTTCGTGCCATAAAATCTTCCCAATTGTCATATTCTTTTACTTGGAGATAATTCCAATAGTCCATTCCACTACGTTTTAAATAGCGATCTGATAGGGTAAATCCAAGCGGGTGAATAAGATGTAAACACGTATTAGTACAAGCGCACAAACGACCTATGTTGCCTGTGTTTTGTGGGATTTCAGGACGAAAAAGAACAACATGTATCATTTAAATTTATAACGTAAAGCACGTTCCATATCTCGATTTTCAGCCTTATCTTTTAAGTCTCTCCGCTTGTCAAACAACTTTTTGGCTCGGCAAATAGCAATTTCTAATTTAGCTAAACCTGATTTAAAGTATAATTTTACGGGGAAAATACTTTCGCTTTTACGTTCCAGAGCTCCACGTAATTCATTGATTTCTCTGTGCTTTAAAAGTAAAAAGCGTGAGCGAGATGGTTCGTGATTGTTGATATTTCCGAATTTATAATCATTAATATACGCATTGATCCAAACCGGGCGGCCATTGCGATCCAAACGGATAAAAGACTCACTAAGAGTAACATTACCAGCTCGTATGGATTTTATTTCAGTTCCGTATAAAACAATACCTGCTTCAAATTTTTTACCAATAAAAAAATTATGAGCCAACTTACGATTAAAAATCGTTTTGGTATTATTTTCTAATGTGTTTTTTTTCATTTAACACAGCAACTAAAAGGTTGCAGTGATCTTTTTTTCGATAATTTCTTTTAAAGCAATATCTTCCAATGTCAGTTTTTCCAAGGAATGAACTAAAGGTTCCGCACCGTTGCGTAACTGTTTAACACGTTTTGAAATTAAATTAATAAGAATTCCAGAATTTGGAACAACTTTTACTGCTTCATCTAATAATGTATATTTCATAACTGCATTTCGAAAGAAAGGAATGATAAGAATTTTTTCAAATTCTTACCGTTTAAAATTAGCAAATCTCTTTTAATTGAGCGCTAGGCTTAAACTTAACCGTCTTCGAAGCAGCAATTTGAATGGTTTTTCCGGTTTGTGGATTAACTCCTTTACGAGCTTTGCGTTCTGTTATGGAAAACGTTCCAAAACCAACCAATTGAACGGCTTTATCTTTCTTTATACCTGCTTTAAGTGCACCTAATACAGCTTCTAAAGCACGTTCTGCACAAACTTTTGTTGCGCCTTCACCTAACAAACTTTGGATTTCAACGATAAGTTCTGATTTATTCATAATATTAATATTTACTTTAATAAAACATTGAAAAAGGATAAAGGTCAATGTTATTTTATGAGAAAATGCGAAAAATGTGCGATAAAAAAGCGATAAAAGCGTTTACGATTTTGGAAATGTTACTGGCTTTAAGCGTTTGGAGCCTATGTATAACGATTTTTGCACAAGTGTTTCTTTGGGTTAAAAAGGCGCATAAATATGAGGAAATTACGCCTTTGTATAGTTTTACAAAAATCCTTTCTTACGTAAAAAGGGGTGCTCGTTTTAATGTAGAAAATAATTGTTTATGTTTTCGGACTTTAGATACGCAAAAAACTTATAAAATTTCCTTTTTAAAGAAGAAATTTGGAGAAAAGGATGAAGTTTTTATACCTATAAAGAATTTGAAACAGGTCGTTTGGTTTTATTGGGAAACCAATGAAAAGACATGGAATCTTTTAGAACAAGAACCTAAAACGACGCCAGCACTTAAGTTGAAATTAATAAATAAGGACGGGGTTTGTTTTGAAACTTTTATTTTTAATACAGCTTGGTCTTATTTTTAGTAAGTAAGATGCGATCAATAAAATAGATTTGTTAAATTTTTTAACTTTTAACTTCCCTTTGTTGTTAAATGTTTTACATTAACTCGCATGGATTATGGTTGGTTAAGTTTTTGCATTTTATTGGCAAGCTTGTTGGGGTTCGAATTAATTGCTAAAATTCCATCGCAATTGCATACGCCTCTTATGTCTGGCACGAATGCGATTTCCGGTATTACTTTGGTTGGAGCAATTGTTACCTTATCTCAAGCACGTGAGCCATTAACGCTTATTTTAGGATATATTGGTATCTTTTTTGCCATGATTAATATCGTTGGCGGTTATTGGGTTACGGATCGTATGCTCAAGATGTTTCATTCTAAAAATCAACGAAAGTAAGTAATTGTGAATAGCGATTTTGTTTATATTGTTTCAGCCATTTTATTAATTTGGGGAATTAAATTACTCGGAAAAACAGCTTCTGCCCGCAAAGGTAATCTTATCTCAGCAGTTGGTATGTTTTTAGCGATTTTAGTAACTTTACTTCGATTCCCTCCACAGAATTTAACATTTACGTTTGTTGTTGCCTTTGCAGGAGCTTATGTGGGGCTTTTGATGGCGATTCGTGTGCAAATGACTGCAATGCCGGAAATGGTGGCCTTATTCAATGGTTTTGGAGGTTTGGCTAGTGTTGCGGTAGGTATTGTTGAGGGGATTAAATTAAACTACATTCCACAGTTTTATTATGATTTTCAGCTTTATTTTTCCCAAGTTGCAACGTGCTTAACCATCATTATTGGTGCCATTACGTTTACAGGAAGTTTGATTGCTTATGGTAAATTGAGTCAAAAGATTCCAACAGGCTCCATCTGTTTTTATGGCCAAAAATGGGCTGATGCTTTTCTCGTTGTATTGTTGGTGTTAGCCTCTTGTGAATGGATTTATACGCATAATGTTTGGGCTTTTTATACCTTAATCATACTGAGTACATTAGGAGGTGGTCTATTCGTCTTGCATATTGGAGGTGGTGATATGCCTGTGATTATTTCTTTATTGAATAGTTTGTCAGGTATTGCAGCAGGTGCGGCTGGTTTAATTCTGTTGAATAAGGTACTTATTGTGGCAGGTTGTTTGGTAGGAACAAGTGGTTTAATTTTAACGCTTATTATGTGTAAATCCATGAATCGTTCTGTGCAAAAAGTTTTGTTAGGAGGATTTTCTCAAAAACAAGCTAAAAAGCAAACTGGAACGCAATTAGAGCCCAAGACAATCAGTGTTGAAGATGCTTATTACATTCTTGAAGCTGCTCGTACAGTTGCTATTGTTCCTGGTTATGGTTTAGCAGTAGCTCAAGCGCAGCATGCTGTTAAGGATTTAGCACAACGTTTTATGGCAAATGGTGCAGATGTATTTTACGCAATCCATCCGGTTGCAGGACGTATGCCAGGCCATATGAATGTGTTATTAGCCGAAGCTGATGTGGATTACGATCAATTGACAGAGTTGGAAACTGCTAATGCGCGTTTTGTGGATACCGATGTGGCTATTGTTGTGGGTGCTAATGATGTTGTTAATCCGGCAGCTGTTGAAAATCCAGATTCACCACTTTATGGAATGCCCATTTTAGAAGTGTTCAATGCGCGTACGATTTTTGTTCTTAAGCGTGGTCAAGGAAAAGGCTTTTCTGGCTTAGAGAACGAATTATTTACAAAGGATAATACTCGCATGATTTATGGTGATGCTAAATCAACCTTAACACAATTAGCGGCTGAATTTAAAAATGCAGACTAAAGCTCCTTGTGAGGTGTTTAATCAAGCCAATCCGTCCGAAGAAAATAAGCTTCGGCCTTTAAGTTTTTCGGATTTTATTGGACAAGCAAAAACGGTAGAGCGACTCAAAATTATGGTAGGAGCGGCTAGGTCGCGCCAGGATACGCTAAATCATATCTTGCTCAGTGGTCCTCCAGGTTTAGGTAAGACAACCTTAGCGCATATTTTGGGTAATGAAATGGGGGTAGGTGTTCATGTAACTTCTGGGCCTATTATTGAAAAAGCTGCCGATTTAGCGGGTTTACTGACGAATTTAAATGAACGAGACGTTTTATTTATTGACGAGATTCATCGTTTGCCAAAGACCGTAGAAGAATATCTCTTTTCAGCAATGGAAGATTTTTGTATCGATATTATGATCGATCAAGGTCCAAACGCGCGTAGTGTTCGCTTGAATATTCCGCGATTTACCTTGCTTGGAGCAACAACGCGCAGTGGTTTATTGACAGCACCTTTACGTAGCCGTTTTACTTTACAAACGCGGCTTGATTATTACAATAAGGAAGATTTAACGGCTATTATTCTTCGATCTGCCAAAATTTTAGATGTTACTATAAAGGCAGAAGGGGCTTACGAAATTGCTTCACGTTCAAGAGGTACTCCGCGTATTGCTAATAATTTAATTCATTTTGTGCGAGATTTTGCTCAGCAGAAAAAAGTTGCAAATGTTGATAAAACGGTAGCAGAACAAGCTTTAGCATTGCTTGATATCGACGAAAATGGCTTGGATGAATTGGATAAAAAGATTTTGTTTGTGCTCGCTAATCATTTTCATGGGAAGCCGGTTGGTGTCAATACGCTTGCGATTGCTGTTGGTGAAGAAGCAGAAACTTTAGCTGAAGTCCATGAACCTTTTCTTATTCAAGAGGGATATATTCAACGGACATCCCAAGGTCGGCAATTAACTCCGAAAGGTTGGCAAATCTTACAGTTAAATTCTGAGTTTCAGACATGGTTTGATTAGGAGGAAACTTTTTATAAAAAATCTTTCAATGTCTACGTTGTTCAATTGCCCACTGATAGACCGATTCATACTGTTTTGCGGAAGTATGCCAACTAAAATCTTTGGCCATTGCTTGTTGGCGCATTTGTTCAAAAGTAGTTCTTTTGTCAAAATAGGTTGCACAAGCCCAGCCAATTGTGTTGTAAAGTGCATCATTTGTGAGATGGTCGAAACAAAATCCACAGCCTTTTCCATTTTGTTCGTCTAAATTTTCGACAGTATCTGCTAATCCACCTGTTTTACGAATCAGCGGCAACGTTCCATAACGCATTGAATACATTTGGTTTAGACCACAGGGTTCAAACCGACTTGGCATCACAAATACGTCACATCCAGCTTCGATTTGATGTGCTAAAGATCCGTCATAACCGATATAAACACGCATTTTTTGTGGAAATTGTAAAGCTAAATGGTTAAGTGTTCTTTGCCAAGAGGGTTCTCCATTTCCTAAAAATACGATTTGAAACTCCATGTGCTCAAACAAATGCGGTAAAATGGCCATCAAAACATCCAAACCTTTTTGGTGATAAAGTCGACTTACAACGCCAAACAGTGGAACATCGCGTTCAGGAAGACCAAATCGTTGTTGCAAAGCTTGCTTACAAATTGCTTTACCGGTAAGATTTTTAAGTGAGAAATTGGCTGCAATCAAAGGATCGGTAGCTGGATTCCATAAATCAGTATCAATGCCGTTCAAAATGCCAATTAAATCTGCTGCCTTAAAACGTAAGACGTCATCAAGCCCACAGCCGTGTTCTTTGGTTCGAATTTCTTGGGCATATGTGGGGCTAACAGTTGTCAATTTTGTTGCGTGATACAGTGCACCTTTCATGAAATTAATCGCGCCTAAAGCTTCTAGACTATCCGATCGGTATTCAGAGAAAGGAATGCCTGCATAAGCTAAAATATCAGGCGAAAAAAGTCCTTGATGTTCTAAGTTATGGATGGTAAAAACAGTAGCTATTTGCCTTAATTTTGATTCTCGTTCAGTCGTATTTAAAAAAACAGGAAGAAGCCCTGTTGTCCAATCATGGCAGTGAATGACATCTGGAAACCAAGCAAATGTTTTACAAATGTCCAAAATAGCACGTGAAAAAAATGCAAAACGTTCGCCGTTATTGTCACAAGCGTAGATGTTTTCTGAACCAAAATACTGTTGATAATCTACAAAATAATAAATAAGATCTTTCCTATATTTCCAAACACGACATAAACGTTTATGGCTTCCTAAATGAACGGTGATGTTGTCGTAATGAATCCAATCTTCTTGCGGTTGTATAGATCCATATAAAGGCAAAATAATGCGTACATCATGCCCTAATTGTTTTAAATATTTGGGGAGTGCACCCACAACATCCCCTAGCCCTCCTACTTTTGCAAAAGGGTAACACTCTGGACTTACCATTAAAATTTTCATTGTATTTCCATTAAAACTATAGCTAGTTTTACTAAAAATGGCAAGTTCTATAAATTTACTTTTTTCTATATTTTATCTCGCCAAAACAATAAAAACTGTTTTATAAACTAAGTACAATATGCAACAGATCTGTTTGTTTTGGGTATTTTTTTGTTTTATTTTTGGGCTAACATCGTTCATTCAGTGCTTATTGAAAAAAGAAAATACGTCTTTCCATTTATTTCCTCTTAATATAAGTGGATGTAGAGTTTTTTTCCCTTTTTTTTGTTTTTTGTTAATTCCGTTTTTTATCCAACAAATAGGAGTTTTATTGTTTAGAAAAGTAACAGAGGTTTCGCATTTAGATTTGAGCTTGTTTTTAGCTTTTATTAGCGAACTTGTTTTGTGTGTTTTTTTATATTTTTTAATTAAAAAAAATCCTTTAATAGGTGAAAATTTATGTCCAAATTTTTCTAAAAACAATTGGTGTAAATGGGCTTTTGTGGGCTATTGTGAAAGTCTACCTTTATTGTTTTTAGTGACTGTTTTTTGGTATTATGGAATGCTTCTAATGGTTTATTACGGCTTGCCAATCGTTATAGAAACACAACCTATTATTCGTTTATTGGCCGAGAATGAAACTTTGTTTCTTACAAAAGTATTTATAGGGACAAGTATCATTGTTCTTGCGCCTATTTGTGAAGAATTATTTTTTAGGGGTATACTTTTGCGTTTTTTAAGTGTGCACATGTCTCTGCGTAAAGCTTTATGGGTAAGTGCGTTTATTTTTGCTGTAAGTCATCAACATTTTGCTTCGTTTTTACCTTTGCTTTTTTTAGGTTATTGGTTAGGTTATTATTATGTAAAAACAGGAGATTTACGAACGAATATCGGTCTGCATGCGCTTTTTAATGGTACTAATTTTATACTTATTTTTATGGCAAAATGATGGAAGATATACCTATAGATTATATAGCAAAAACCGAATCTGATTTTTCAAATTACGCCCAAAGGTTTGCTAGGCAATGTCCCAGTGAGTATTCGATAGCGCTTCATGGAACATTGGGAGCCGGAAAAACAACATTTACACGAGCTTTAGGTAAAGCTTGGCATATTAATACTGTTAAAAGTCCATCCTTTAGCATTTTGGATGTACATAAAGGCGATCGAACACTTATTCATATCGATGCTTACCGACTTAAACCCGATATAAAAAATCCATTTGATTGGGATGATCTTTGTGTTCCGCCATTTTGCATTGTTGTTGAATGGCCAGAATGCTTAAATCTTCCCATTTGTTTTGATGCTCATATTACGCTCGAAATTTTACCTGAAAATTTTCGCAAAATTCGTGTTGTATTTTCTTAAAAAATGCTGTTTTATGCTACATATAATTCTCCTGTTGGAAATTTGCAAATTTGTACTACCGAAAAAGGGATTTGTACAATTCGATTTCTTTTTAATGCTAAATTCTATGGAGAAGAACATCAGCATCCTTATTTAGGGGCCGCAAAACATTATTTGGATGCCTTTTTTGCCAAAGCAAAACCTCAATGTAATCTTCCGCTAGATTTAAAGGGTACAGCGTTTCAATTGAAAGTTTGGAATGTGCTTCGGCAAATACCTTTTGGAGAAACTCGGACATATCAACAAATTGCTATTGCGATTGGAAATCCTAAAGCTGTACGAGCTGTTGGTAGGGCTAATCATTATAATCCAGTTCCTATTATTATTCCTTGCCATCGTGTTATTGGGTCTAACGGTAAGTTAGTTGGATACGCAAGCGGCTTAAAATTAAAACAACAATTATTGGATTTTGAGTGCTTTAATTAAGAAAATTATAAAAACTTTCTAGAATGAACTTTTTATAAAGTTCATTCTTAAAGTTAAACTAAGCAATCCTTAAAATTCGATAATGTATTGATTCTTTTCGTTAGGCAAAAGTATTTGAATAGTAGCTTCATTATCATTGGATAAAACTCCTAATTTTCCGTGCCAAGTTTGAACAATATTTTGAAGTTCTTGAAAACCGATACCAAATCGTAATTCATCACTTAGTTTTTGATTTTTATTAAGAACTCTTTCCATTTTTTTAGCGGAAAAGCTACCTAAATCATTTTTTAATAGAATTTGTTTATTGCCGAACTTATCTTGACCAACAGATATAACAACTGTATTGCTGGCTTCAGGTAAAGCCTCCATACAAATACCTATCAAATTGTTTAAGGTTCTTCGAAATAATTGACTATCCACGCGAGCAAATACATTTTCTTTTGCTTGCATTTGAACTGTTATTGTTTTATATAAAACTTTGTTTTTTTCGATACAACTGATGACGTTTTGATTAATGCTTTCTAAGGTTAATTGGTCATAGCTTTTTAAACTTCCAGAGATAAAATCATCTAAACAAGCCCCCATTTCTTCAAGCGTACTAGTTACAAGTTTACATTCTTTTTCATCCAGTTTATTGGGGCTTTTATCGGTAAGCAGCAGACGTAGAACCATTAACGGAGTAATGATGTCATGCGATAAACTACGAGCAATATTGTAACGTTCTAAGTAAACTGCCAATTCTTTTTCTTTTCGTAAAGTGTTTAAATTGGAATGTAGTAAAAGTAGAACAGCGAGGTATCCAAATAGATAGAAAGTATGTTGCCAGTAAAACATTTCAGGCCAGCAAAACGTACAATTTGTTTTGAAATAAATAATAGTCGTTATTAATGCAGTTACTAAACAAACTGAAATAATTTTACCTTCATATTGCTTTTCAACACTTAAAAACATAACGATGAAGGACAATAATAGGGCTATTATACTTAATCCATTTTCAGTAGACGTCAGAAAGAGGTAAGCGGACGTAATCGGCAAACAGAAAAATAACGTTGTTAACTTCAACCATTTTAAGCGATTTTGTTTTGCAAATATCTCTAATGAACTTCCAAAGACAAGCAATATTGCCATAGTACTATTGATGAGTATTAACAAAAGCTTTGAATAGGTCAAATTATTGGGTTCAAGTACCAAAGGCATGAGTTGTAAAAATATAAGACATAAACCTAAAAACGTATTATTCTTAGTTTGTAAATCTTGAAAATTGGGATGTTTTTCAGTTTGTTTTTCTTCAATATAACGAAAATGGTCTAATTCTTTTTTTGTAAAAACTTTCTGACGTCCCCCCAGGATGTAAAATAAAAATACTATTATTATATTGGAAAGAAATCCTGGGAAAATACTATCAATATTAGTTATAGGTTTCATGAAGTTTTCCCAAAAAATAAAAGTAAATAAACCAATACTAGCACTTAAAATAAAATGTTTAATTGGTAATTTCATGTTAAAAACCAGGAAATATAAAGGCACTAGCATTGCAGAAAACCAAAAACCTTCAATTAAAATTCCCAATTCAAATATACCGATGCGCAAACTTGCAAAAATAATGGCACCTAATCCTATAAATAAAGAGAATCGACGGGCCCATTTAAGTTTTTCTGCATCTGAAAAATCTCTTTTTTTATAGTTGAAATAAGGTACCATAAGATCATTAACTAACATGATACTTCCAATGTTTAGATAAGAATCTGCTGTAGACATTAAAACTGCTAAAATGCCGATAACTGCTATTCCAAAAATACCTGTTGGTAAATAATTAATGATCAGTGTAAGTAGTGCATCATCATATTGCTCTAAATCGGGAAGTAAAACCTTTGCGGATAAACCCAAAAACACTACTACAATTGCTAAAAACAAGCAAATCGCCGTTACATTTCGATAAGCTTTTACACCTTGATTACCATTTCTCATCATTAACAAACGTTGTATATGGTGTGGAGCGAGTGTTGGTACTATAAAAATCATAAAAAATAAATATCGTGGAAGGTGTTCATTCATTATTGTTAAATGCGATTTTGGTAAACGTTCCATGAGCGCATGTAAACCTCCAATATCACCAAGGACAGATATTAAGAGAATTGGAAAAGCTACAATTAAAACGATTAATTGTAAAACATCAGTAAAAGTTACTGCGCGTATTCCTCCGCGTCCTGTGTAAATAAGAATAATTCCAGCTGAAATTAAGAGACTAATTATGTATGAAAAACCGGTTAATACGCTAATGGCTGTTCCCATGGCTGTAAACTGCAAACTCACTAGAAGTATTTCGTAAAAACAACCTGCAATTCCTGCTATAACTTTTCCGAATGTTCCGTAACCTTTATAAAAAATATCACCTAGAGAATGACATCCATAATATTTACTGAATCGACGTGCTAAAAATGTTCCTACAACAAAATATGCCATTAATCCGCCGAATTGCGCTAAAAATTGTATTATTCCTACATTATAAACCATGCCAACATTCCCCATGGTTGAGCTTCCGCCAATGACGGTTGCTGCTACTGTGCAACAAATGGCAAAATCGGAAAATTTACGGTTACCAATTGTATAATTGTCAAAAGTTTTAATTTTTTTCCCAGATACTAATCCTATGTATAAAATTGCTACTAAGAACGCAATAATGATTGAAACATCTAAAATGTGCATGGCTTAGAATTAGTAATGAAATTGTTTAAAGTCAAATCTTTTTATGTTTAATTTTGCTTTATGGTATGTTTTTAAATTTTTTTATAAAAATATATATTCTTTAATGAGTTGTTGTGTTGTAAATAAATATTGATGGAGTAATGATTGAAATTTTCATGTAACTTTTACGAAAAAGAATAAAAATATTAAAGAAAATTAGAAAAAAGAGTTATGAAAGATTTGTTGCAACAGTAAACGAATTACCCAGGAAATGTTGTGGAAGAAATTTTAAAAAAAAGATTGCAATTCTATTAGGTGTGATATTATTTTAACTGCAACATGATGAAATCTTCTAGAAATTATAGAGGGATTGGTATTACAAGGGGAAAGGTTTTGGGGCAGGTTTTTTGTTATCAGAAGGACTTGTTAGGTGTTCCTTGTTATAGAATATCTCCCAAAGATATAGAATCTGAGTGGGTTCGATATCAAGTTGCACTTGATTTAACAAAAACTCAATTGTTGGAGTGTCAAAAAAACGTAAAGGAAAAATTGGGAACAAACGAAGCGGAAGTTTTTGAAATACAATTGGCCTTATTAGATGATAATTATTTGTCAAAAGCTTTGTATAAAGAGATTGAATCAAATCTTTATAATGTAGAGTTTTGCTTAAAAAATGTTATTGAGGTTTGTATGCGGCAATTTAAGGGACATGCAATGCTACATGTTCGTGAAAGTTGCTTAGATTTTGATGATGTGACTTCGCGTATTTTGAAAAATTTGCTCTCTATTTCTTCTATAGCTCCATTAAACGCGAATTTACAAGGTAAGATTATTGTTGCAGACAATCTTGAGCCTTCGGATGTTGTAGATTTATCGGATAAGGAAATCGTAGCTATTGTTTTGGCGAATACTTGCTTGAATTCTCATGCGATTATTGTGGCGCGTGGCTTAAATGTTCCCATTGTTGTTGGTGTGGAAGGAATTCATTTGAAGGTTTCTTCGCATGACATTATACTTGTTGATGGTTCTGCGGGTAAAGTTTTTATAAATCCTTCAAAGGTTTTTGCTGATCATTATTTAACGGAGTCAGAAAGAAAAAAGAAGTTAGGTGTAACACAAGAAAATGTTTTAGATGTAGATTTTTGGCTTTCTTATGATGCTCATTTAACAAAAGAATTCATGAATTCAAATCAGATAAAGGGGATTGGTTTGTTACGATCTGAATCTATTTTTCTTTCTAAAGATGAAATACCTGAAGAAGAAGAGCAGTTTTTATTTTATAAATCTGTTGTTGAAAAGTTTGCCCCTTTTCCAGTTGTTCTGCGTGTATTGGATGTTGGTGGTGATAAAATTGCAAAAGGGGCTGTTCAAAAGGAGCCTAATCCTTTTTTGGGGATTCGTGGTATAAGGTATTGTTTGTATAATGATGGGCTTTTTAAGCATCAATTACGTGCAATGTTGCGTGCAAGTGCTTTCGGTAAAGTTCAGATTTTGTACCCGATGATTACGGGCTCGGAGGATTTGTTACAAGCTAATGCTTTATTGGAAGAATGTAAATTGGAATTGAGAAATGAAAAAATTGCTTATGATGATTCTATTCCTATTGGTTCTATGATAGAGATTCCAAGTGCGGTTTTGTTAATGGATCATTTAAGTAAGTTTTGTCAATTTTTTAGTTTGGGGACAAATGATTTGGTCCAATATACTTTGGCGGCTGATCGTACGAATAATTTGGTAGCTAGGCGTTATGGAGATTTGCATCCTTCTATTTTAAGAATGCTAAAAATGGTTTACGAAAATGCGCACGTAATACAAACGCCCATTACGATTTGCGGTGAAATGGCAAGTTCTATTAAAGGGTTTCTGGTTGGGTTGGCGCTGGGCTTTCGTTCTTTTTGTGTTTATGATAATCAAGTAGAATGTTTAAAGTCTATTTTATGTAATTTGAATAAAGAAGATTTAGCTTTTATTGCCGATAAATTGTGGGCTTTTAGTAATTCGCAAGATATTTCGCGCTTTTTTGAAAAATTTTTGAACAAATTTTGAAAGACTTAGTCTAAAAGGCTTGACAAAATTTTTGTAATTTCTTCTAATAGTTTATGTTAGCTAATTTTGGCTGACAAAATAGAAAGATAAAATAAAATGAATAAAAAAGTATTATTAGGTAGCTTCAGCTTAGTTGCTGGTAGCTTGTTCGCAGCAGAAAATGCAGTTTCTTCCTTCAACCCATATGTTGCAGTTAAAGGTGGATACTCGATCTTGACCAAAAAAGATAGCATCAAGTACAAAAATGGTTTCAATGGTGCGGTTGAATTTGGTGTCTCTTATGATGCATGGCGCTTAGGATTGGAAGTTTCTTATCGTCAAAATAAGATCAAACGTTCTGACAATGTTAATATTGATCTAGATGATACTAACAAAGTTAATGCTTTGGCTGGTATGATTAATGTTTACTATGATTATGCTTTGACTGAAGAATGTTCTTTGTATGTTGGTGCCGGTTTGGGTGTAGCTAAATTCAACTTCGTTGACAGAGCTAGCAAGGCTGAATTTGGAAAGAGCGTTTTCGCATGGCAAGTATTGGCTGGTGTTGCTTATGACATCAACGAAAACTGGACTGTTGAAGCAGGTTATCGTTTATTCGGAACCAGCAAAGTTAAGGTTGGTGATGGAGCTAAGATCAAAACTCCTTTGCAAAATAGCTTAGAGCTTGGTTTGCGTTACAACTTCTAATTGTTGTTACAAACTTTAGAAAAAGCACACCTTCGGGTGTGTTTTTCGGTTTTAAAGAATTTATGAAAATAAGACTTGCTTTGTTTTAAATTTTATTACACGTTTATTTTGTAATTCTTTTGCCCTGTTCGTCTAGTTGGTCCAGGACATCGGGTTCTCATCTCGACAACAGGAGTTCGAATCTCCTACAGGGTGCCATTTTTCTGGTATGTTTTTTATTAAATACTTTGTTATTTTTAAAGTTTCTCCATTTTTGTTCTAATGATTACTTTTTCTTCAAAAGGCTTGACGTTGTGAATGAAGTAGTCAAAGATTTCTAATGTAACTTCTTTAAACTAATATGAAAAAAAATCGATATATTGTTTTAGGAGCAGTTTTGTTTGCTCTAAGTGGTTTATCTTCAATTGCTGATTATGTTGCTCAAGACTTCATAAGTCCTCGTACGGGTAAATCAGCTGTTTTTTGGGGGGATGCTTCCAAGGGTAAAGACGCTTATATTTTGGAGTATGATGAAGCTACCGATCATTATTATTTCAAAAAAGTAGAAAAGAATTTCCCAACAAAACCAGCTGCTCATGCTAAAAAGGTTGAAAAAGCGGTAAGTGAGAATAAGTAAGTTCGATAAGCATGCTCGCGTGGTTTGCAAAATTGGGTCGTTGGTTAGAAAAGGAGAATTTTGGCCTGCTTTTGATTCGATTTTTCTTCGGAGTATGTTTGATTATTTATAGTATTGTTTGTTTTAGAGATGTTTTTCTTTTAAAGCATTTGGGACGTGCAGCTACAGCTCTGCACTTCCCTTTTTCAGATATTTTTTGGGGGATTTTTACGGCATTTACCTTTATTTGGACAGGTTTATTTATCGTATTAGGATTTTATTTTCGATTGGCGACTGTTGCATTATTTATAATTGGATTAGTAGGAGCTTGGCCTGCCTTGTCATGGAAATTTTTATTTTTACCGCCGTATACGCCTTTAAATTTTTTAATTATTTTAAGTTTGGCCTTTTCGTTTATAGGCCCTGGATCATTTAGTGTGAAAAAATAGAACAAAGGAATTTTGTGAAAACACATATTGAATCTATTAATACAGTATCTAAAAAAGTAACAGTCACATTTGAAGAGGACATGTGTAAAGATGTTCATTTGACTGTTTTGAAAAAAGTGCAAAAAGATGCAGCTTTGCCTGGTTTTAGAAAAGGCAAAGTTCCTTTGGAACTGTTGGAGCAGCGTTATTCTGAAGCTCTTTTGCAGGAATTTCATCAAGGGTTAGTTGTAAAGTCTTTGGAGCATTTGAAGCAATCCGATAAGTTAGATGTAGTTGCGGTTGTAAAGTCTGATTTTAGCGACAAAGACAAGGGACAAGAATTACATTTAGAAGTGGAATTAGCTCCAGAAATTGCTTTGCCAGATTATAAAAGTTTTCAATTAGATAAAGCCGATTTTGATATTTCAGAGGCCGAAGTGAACGACTTTATTGAACGTCTTCAAAAGCAACAAGCGTCTTACGAAGTTGTAGAGCGTGAAGCTCAATCTAAGGATTATGTAAAATTGTCTTATGAAGGTTTTATAGACGATCAGCCGATTGATTCTTATCAAGGTTTGCCGCACCTTTGGGCCAAGCAAAAAATGACTTGGGAAGAGGTTGATGCGCAAGAAACACCTGGAATTCCTGAGCTTGTCAAAGGTATTAAAGGTTTGAAGGTTGGGGATAAAAAGGAATTTAAAGTTCAGTTGCCAGCTACATTTGCCGTTAAAGAATTGCAAAATAAGGAAGCTATTTATAAGGTAGAAATTCTTGAAGTTCGTGAAGTTAAGTTACCGGCTTTAGATGAGGAATTTTTCAAGAAATTGCAAGTCAAAGATAAGTCAGAATTGGAAGCTTTTGCTCAAAAAACATTATCCAATCGTAAAGAACAAGAGTATGCAGCCCAGCAAAAACAACGGATTTCGGAATTTCTGATTCAGTCGGTTACCTGTGAAATCCCTTCTTCTTGGGTAAATTCTGAGACGAATAAAGTTTTGCAAGAAATGGTGAACTTATTTTCTTCACACGGCATTAAACAAGGTATGTTAGAAGAGCAAAAAGAAGCTTTGGTAGAACGTGCAAGAACCGTTGCATGTGATCGGATCAAACTTAATTTGTGCTTTGAAAAGATTTTTAGTGAGGAAAAATTAAAAGTAGATACGCGTGATATTGAGTTAGTTCTTGTTCAAGAAGCGGCTCAACGCCATATAACGCCGCAAAAACTTTTACAGCTTGTTCGAAAAGATGAACGCGAACGTAACGCTATTCAGAACAAGGCCTTTCAAGCAAAAATGATTAATTGGTTGTTTGATATTTTACGCGAAAATTCTAAGAAATAAGTTATGACCTATTTACCTTTACCTTATGTTTATGAGCGTGATGGTCGCGGCGAAAAGGCTTGGGATATTTATAGTCGTTTGCTGAAAGATCGTATTGTTTTTGTTGGTACTCCCATTGATGATTTTGTTGCAAATGCCGTTATTGCTCAGTTATTGTTTTTGCAGATGGAGGATCCTAAAAAGGATGTTCATATGTATATCAATTGTCCTGGAGGTAGTGTAACTGCTGGTATGGCAATTTATGATACGATGAATTTTTTGCATTGTGATATTGTAACTTATTGTGTGGGGCAAGCAGCAAGCATGGCGACAGTTTTACTAGCAGCAGGCACACGAGGTAAACGTTATGCGTTGCCTCACAGTCGGGTTATGATTCATCAACCTTCTGGTGGTGTAACTGGTCAAGCATCTGATATTTCGATTGCAGCAAAAGAAATTCTACGTTGGCGTTCTACAATTAATTCTATTTTAGCGCAGCATAGTGCGAAATCGGTTGAGCAAATTGAAAAGGATTCAGATCGTGATTTTTTCTTGTCAGCCAATGAAGCAAGAGAATATGGATTGGTAGATCATGTGATTGTCAATAATCCGGAAAAGATGCAAGCATCGAATGAGTAAAGATACCTTGTTTTGTTCGTTTTGCGGTCGACATGCGAGCCAAGTAAAAAATTTGGTAACGTCACCTAATGGAACGGCAGCTATTTGTACCGATTGTTTGGGTATTTGTCGTTCTATGTTGGAGTCATCAAATGGAAAAGATTTGAGGCCAATAGAAGGTGAAACGTTAGAAGCACAAGAAGGTTTAAACAAGGAAGTTTCAACAGAAGTTCCATGTTTGAAAGTTTTGCCGCCGCATGTCATTAAAGCTGAATTAGATCGTTTTGTTGTAGGTCAAGAACATGCTAAAAAGACATTGGCTGTTGCTGTTTATAATCACTATAAGCGCTTGGTACTTCAAAAAGGTTTAGATTTGTTGGATAAAAACAATGATTTAAGCTTTACGGTAAAGTTATCTGATGATTTACAAAATGTAGAAGTTGATAAAAGTAATATCCTTTTTGTAGGACCTACAGGAAGTGGAAAAACATTACTCGCACGTACTTTGGCGCGTTTGTTGAATGTACCATTTGCCATTGCAGATGCGACTACATTGACTGAAGCTGGTTATGTAGGTGAGGATGTAGAAAATATCGTACTTCGCCTTTTGCAAGCTGCTGATTATAATGTAAAACGCGCAGAAATGGGTATTATTTATGTGGATGAAATTGATAAAATTGGTCGAAAAACGGATAATGTTTCAATTTCGCGTGATGTTTCTGGAGAAGGCGTTCAGCAAGCTTTATTAAAGATTTTGGAAGGTACAGAATGTAATATTCCGCCAAAAGGTGGGAGAAAGCATCCTGATCAAGAATACATTCGAATCAATACCGCGAATATTTTGTTTATTTGTGGTGGGGCTTTTGTTGGTTTGGATAAAATTGTATCTCATCGTGTAGGCCATCAAGTGTTAGGATTTAACAAAGATGTGACTAAAAATCTGGAAAGTGCAGAATTGATTGAAGCTCATGTACAACCGGAGGATTTAATAAAGTTTGGAATGATTCCAGAATTTGTGGGACGTTTACCAATTGTTTCTGTATTGCGCGAATTGACTAAGGAAGATTTGATTTTTATTCTTACAAAGACTCAAAATGCGATTCTTAAACAATATGAAAAGCTTTTTGCAATGGAATCTGTACATTTAGAGTTTACGGAATACGCGATTGATGCCATTGTTCAGCAGGCGTTGGAATTAAAAACTGGCGCGCGTGCCTTGCGGTCTATTATCGAGCGTTTTATGTTGGATATCTTTTTTGTGGTTTCTAAAGATAAATCCATTCGATCAGTAATGATTACCGAAGAAGTTGTGCAAAAAGGCGCACGTCCATTGATGAAATGAAGCAAATCTGGTGTTATCCTTGGGTATTTACTCCAAATTTGCTTGAAGGTATGGATGTTTTTTCTTTGCCCGAAGAAGAATTTCATCATGTAGCATTTGTTTTACGTTGTAAAAATGGTGAATGTTTGATTGCTTTTGATGGAAAAGGCGGTGTGCGTTTAGGAACCTTAGTTTTAACTGCTAAGCAAGGTTTCATCCATTTTAAAAGCGATTTTGAGAAAATCCAGCAATCTTCAAAACAGTATAATCTTGTTCAATTTTTGCCCAATAACGTGGCTACTTTTGAAATTGTTTTGCGAAAATGTTGTGAATTGGGTATTCATGGCATTTATACTGTTCTTGGAGAGCGTTCAGAACATAAGCAATGGGCTTCTGAAATTTGGAAAAAGCGAACGGATCGTTTCCAACGTATCTTGATTGAATCTTGTAAGCAGGCCAAAAATCCTTATTTGCCACAAATTTTCCGGCCTAAAACTATTTCGAATGTAAATTGGAAAGTATTGGGTTGTTGTTTTCATGGTAGTTTGAATGGAAAAATTTATCATGGTGTACAAGAAAAACTGTCAAGACTTTATTCGATTATTGTTGGTCCAGAAGGGGGTTTTTCAGAAAATGAAGAACAGTATTTAAGTGAATTTTCATCTGGAATTTGCCTACCTACTTGTGTTTTGCGTACTGAAACTGCTGTTGTTAGTTTAGTTACAGCCGTTAAGGTAGGAGAGAAGTTTGTGTAAAAATTTTTTCCTCTAAAAACTATATTTATATGCCTTATTAAAGTTATTTGAAAAAAGGGATGTTAATAGATATTCAGCCAAAGTTGAAGCAGAAAGCAAAAAATGACGTCAAAAGGTTTAACACTCATAAAAGGAGTGTTTAGCTTAATGTTGATGCGGTTTGATAAGTTTTTTATTTTTCGAATTTTGCAGGAACTCTATTAGGTCAAATGAGATAAATTGTCCTTGTTTCAAAGCGAACGATGTTGTTTGAAAAATTCTTCCCAGCGATTTTCACGAATTGCAGAACGAATTGCTTCCATCCAACGCATCATAAAACGTGCATTATGTATGGTTAAAAGTAAACCCCCCGTACTTTCTTTTGCTTTAAATAAATGATGTAAATAAGCACGCGAAAAATTGCGACACGTATAGCAATCACATTGATCATCAATAGGATTGAAATCTTCGCGATAGGCTTTATTTTTTAAATTAATATGTTCTTTGGCGAAATCTGTTTCAGGTTTTGAAATTAAGGCGCACCCATGACGTGCAATACGTGTTGGGTGAACGCAATCAAAAGTGTCAACACCGGATTGTACGCCCTCCAAAATATCACGTAAACCACCAATACCCAACAAATGTGTTGGACGATTTTGGACTAAATATCGCATGGTTAAGTCAACGACAGCATACATTTGATCTTTATCACCTCCTAAACTTCCACCGATAGCTTGACCAAAAAAAGGTTGATTGTTTACAAAATCTGCACTCTCTTGCCTGAGGTCTTCATAGATTCCTCCTTGAACAATTCCATAAAGCCGTTGACGCGTGTTATAATTAGCAAAAAATTGATTTATACTCCTCTGTTCCCAACGATGACTACGCAGCATAGAGGTATTTGTTTGGTGTTTTTCCATATGGAATGGTGTGCATTCATCTAGAGGCAAAATGAAATCAGCGCCTAATTTTTGCTGGATTTGTATGGAACGTTCAGGGGTTAGAAAACAAAGGCCACCATTAGAATATGATCGAAATAAAGCTCCTTCTTCAGTTATGTTTAATAAAGATTTTGGCCGAGACGAACGATCTTTTTTGCCCTTAATTTCATCGACAACTCCACCGTGACCTAAACTAAAGATTTGGAAGCCACCCGAATCGGTTAACATGGGTCCATTCCAACCGGTAAATCGTTGCAAACCACCGTGCTTTTCAACCACCTCTGGACCGGGTTGCAGCCATAAATGATAGGTATTTCCTAGAACAAATTGTGCTCCAATAGAACGTATTTGCTCCATGGTACAACCTTTAATCGCTCCATGTGTTGCACAAAAAATGAAATTAGGTGTCTCAACTATTCCATGTGGTGTTCGAATTTCTCCGCAATGGGCTCTTCCTTCATTTGTTTTTGCAGTAATAGTGAACGAAAAGTTGTCTTCCATACCACTTTTATCTTTCATAAAAAACTCTATTTAAGCAAGCCAAATATGAGAAAGTTTTAGCTTTTTTGGAATGAGTTCGTTTTTAAGAAGCTTATTTGTCGGTATTGATAGATTTGATAGGGTTAAAATCAGTATCAAGCGATGCTATAATAAAATATTTTAAAAAGATTAGGGTTTCTACAATTCTTTTAAATAAAATTATTGATAATGATGTTTTTTTCACTTGTTATAAAATGAAATTTAGAGCATATAATACAAAGCAAGAGAAAGTAATTATAAAATTTCAACATATGCTTTAAGATAAAGAAGAAAACACTCCTTTAAAAACAACACTTAAGGAAACTTTTTTAAAACAATTTTAACCTCTGGCGGAGAGAGAGGGATTTGAACCCTCGAAGCCCTTTTTGAGAACTTACCTTCTTAGCAGGAAGGCGCTTTAGACCACTCAGCCATCTCTCCTTTAAAACTTGTAGAATAACTTTAACTTTATTATACAAAAAAAGTCAATAAAGAATCGTTATCTTTTGCAATTTCAAAATTGGAACATTGAAAATTGTTATATATCTTCTTCTTTAACCAGTAAATCGTTCAAATCTGTTATTTCTTTAAACAAATTGCGAACTTCTGATTCATTTTCTCCTTGTAAGGTGTAACCTATCTTATCGCCATAGTTCACACCTAATTTCATTAACTCAAAAATGCTATTACCTAAAGCATGTTCAGATAAACAATCAAGTTTTTCAAAAAAAATAGTTACATCAGGATGCAATTTTGATAGTCTTACGATCCTTGAGCAAGGCCTTGCATGCCATCCCTTTTTATTTCTTACTGTAATTATTCCTGTTAATTTTATCACAACCTGATTTTTCTACAACTTAGGATTATTGTTATATTAAAGCAAGAATTTTATTTACTTTTTTAAAAAAGACGATGAAATAAAAGTATGGGTTTTTCAGCAAAAAAGGTTGTTTGTTTTGCTTTGTTTTGTGTGGGTTTATTGTTTTCTGCTTTTTCTGAAAATGGCGTGAAAAACAAAACACTGGTTCAAGTAAAAACAGAAGCGATGGATCGCGGTTGTTTGGTGGGGAAACGAGGAATTGTTGTTATATCTGATGTTGTGATTCAAAAGGGTACATGGGGACTTTATGGAGGTTTGGATGTCTTTTGTCCCTTGCAAGCTAAGGATGTTTTTTCAGATCGTTGGAAGCTTTCTGGGGGTTTTTTAAAAAAATTGACGGAGCATTTTGTGTGGGATCTAGGTGTGCGTTATGTTTTTTTGCAACGCTTAGGATTTGAGCGTGTTGGACATTGGACTGAGGTTTATGCAGGTGTTCGATCCGATTTATTGATGCATCCAAGTATTTATTTCTGTTGGGATCAAGAGCGACGTCAGAAATGTTTCGAGCTTAAATTTGGCCATGATTTTGATTTATCTGTTTTTGATTGGAAGCAATTGACGTTGTCTTGGAAAAATACCTTAGGACTTTTGAAGGCTCGCCGTCCTTATGCTCAGTTTGAAGGTGGTCGTTTAAATCGTAGGCACAAATACTGGTATATGGAAACAGCTTTTTTGCTAAAACGTTATTTGCGTGAAAACTTTTCTTTGTATGTAGGGCCTATTTTTACTTACAATACAGGTGGTATCCAATCTTGGACGATTGCTAATGCAGCTACGCATCGTTCTCATTTTTGTAGTATAGCATTGGGATGTGAATTATTTTTTTAAAAAGCGATAGGGATTAATTTTTGCTTTACTATTGAAATTTTTTGCTGTATTTTTACCTTACGAAACATTTGCTAATATGGGTAAAAAAGATACTTGCAATACAGATTTTTCTTCAAGCAGTGTAAGTCACTTTTTGAATCATGTAAGCGATTATTCAGAAGAACAGGTAATGGAATTTTTAAAATCCGTGTATGCGGTTAGTCACGAGCGGATTACTAAAGGAAAGCGGTTGATTGCAAATGATGTTTATCCCGACGAAGGAGATTTGGATAAAGCTGTAGAGAAGTTTTTTAAGTAAATAAGG
>CAZOPT010000003.1:8341-45141 GCA_964582055.1 uncultured Opitutales bacterium | reverse complement strand
CCACAATTTTGGCATCTGTTTTGTTCTTCACATTGTGAACAAAGACCAGTAACTACATTTTCCGCCTCATTTACATTACATATTCTACACTTATCTGCCGAACAGGAAAGAACTGCAGACACCCCAATAAGTTTTAACAATAGATTCTTCATATAACACATTAAGTTTTTCGCAAAAAAACAAAAGTCAAGCACTTTCTATAAAAATATTTCACTATTTTTCAATACCGCACCAAGACCCCCATTTGAAAAGCAACAAACAACCGTTTTTTCTGTAAAACTTTGAAGCTTCAACGCTTGTAAAAGCGCCTCATACGAAGCAAAAATTTGTGTTAAGTAACCTTCAAGCTGCAATCGTTCGCATAAATATGTACAATCAAGCGGCATAGGTGTATCAACAAAACGATCACTATACAGGTGCTGTTTTGGAGGCAAAAACCAAATTTCATTCGCCAAATCAAAAGCATTAGATGCTTGTTCTTCAAAGTAATGTGAAGCACTTGTATTACAAGCTGGTTCGAAAATCGAAATTAATCTATAATTAGGATAAGCTGTTTTTAAGGCATTCAAAGTCGCTCGTATTGCCGTAGGATGATGACCAAAATCTTCATATAAAATAAAGTTTTTTTCTTTAAACAAAAGTGTTTGGCGACGTTTAACTCCATAAAAATGCTTTAAGTCGTATGAATTCATTTTCCAATGATTTTCGTAACAAGCAACACAAGCCATAGCTAAATTACGAGCATTAAATTCTCCCAACAAAGGAGCTTCGATATGCTCGTAAATAAGTTCCTTATCACGATACAAATCAAAAGAAATATGAAAATTTTCCGTGTTAAAATTATTGATAATCCATTGATTGTGTTTACCAAACCCTACCGAATGCATTTGCGTCCAATCGCAAGGTAATAAAGCATTTACATGAGGATCATCGCCATTTAAAATAAGATGACCGTTTTGAGGCAATAGACGTGTTAATTGGTAAAAACTTCGCTGGATTTCCTGCAAATCACGAAAAATGTCACAATGATCAAATTCGATATTATTAATAATGAGTGTATTGGGCCAATAATGAAAAAATTTACTTCGTTTGTCAAAAAAAGCAGTATCGTATTCGTCACCTTCAATAATAAAGGGTGCATTGCTAGCCCCTAAAGCACAACCTGTTTCAAAATTGTTAGGAATACCTCCTATTAAATAACCTGCGTTTAGAGATTTTTTTAGTAAAAAAGCCAATGCGCTCGTCGTTGTTGTTTTTCCATGCGTACCTGAAACTACAACCATTGGCCGCTTTTTAAAAAGAATTTTTTCTAAAAATTCAGGAAAAGAATAAAATGGAAATTCTTCTGTATTCAATAAAAATTCTACTTCAACATTTCCCCTAGAAATAACATTGCCAATAATGACTGCATCCGGACGTAAAGCCTTTAAGCGATCTACATCATACCCCTCAAATGTTGGAATCGCTTGATCTTTTAACAATTGCGCTATCGGATCCATAAATTTGTGATCAGAACCACACACTCTATAACCCATTTCTTTCAACAACAACGCAACATGCGACATCACCGTCCCGCAAATTCCCATTATGTATATGTGCATGTTTAACATGTACCACCTTAAATCCAGAAAAGCAAAGAATTTTTATAAAAATAAATTTTTATTCTTGTAAAAAATCTAGGAACTTTGCAAAGTACTAAAGTCGCTTATGAATTATTTACTAACAATTTTACAAGAAGGGCGCAGTGCCATAAAATCTCTTATACAAATATTTTCCGCAAGTTTGTTGCTTGCAGCAAGCGCTCAAATTACTATACCCTTTTATCCTGTTCCTTTTACATTACAAACAATTACTGTTTCGTTTCTCGCTTACATATTAGGAAAACGCTTGGCAGTAGCCGCTGTTGCAATTTATCTTTTAGAAGGTTTTTATGGATTGCCTGTTTTTGCAAAATTTTCTTATGGACCAGCCGTTTTACTAGGTGGTTATTCCAGTGGTTATTTGTGGGGCTTTTTAATCTCAGCTTACTTAGCAGGTATGCTTTACGAAAGATTTTTACCGAAAAAACTATCTCATTTGTTTTATATTGGTTTAGTAAGCGAATTGCCTGCATTTGCTTGCGGATATCTTTATTTAGCTGTATTAACAGATTTTCATACAGCTTGGATGATCGGCGTTGCACCATTTTTAATCAGTACTTTATTAAAAAACGTATTCCTTGCACATGTCATTCGTAGGTTGTGAAAAATTTTCATAAATTGTCTTTTATAAAATTTTCGCGAAAGATAGCTTGACAAACCTCATTCTAAGGCAGATCATAATCAAAGTAAATTTTAAAGGGGTCGTAGCTTAGTTGGAAGAGCGCCTGCTTTGCAAGCAGGAGGTCGTCGGTTCGAATCCGATCGACTCCACCAATTTTATATTAAGTTTTTTAGTTTAAGAATTATTGGGTTTGCAAAACATCCAATAGATTTTTTTCATAAAAACTTGATTTCAAATAAAAAGGAAATACAGTTAAAATTTATGGGATATTTACGACTATTCTATTTTACTTTGTTTTTTGGTATTAGTACTACATTTGCAGAACATAAAGTCGTTAAGCGAGTTTTCAAATTTTTAGACCCTATAGAAGATCGTTTAACATTTGAACAAAACAAACCTTTACTGAAGATTATTTGGAACAATAGAAATATTCTTTTTAAAGAGCTCACAAAAGACAATCCTCCACCTTATCAAATTTCGCAAATTTTTCTAAAATTAGCAGTTTTTACAAGTAAAAATTTTGATCAAATAGCCCCAAGAGATCGAGATTTCTATTTTTCTAAAGACCAATTACATCGCTTTTGGAAGTTTATTACAAAAAAGATTAAATTACTAATACACTCCCAATCCCCTATCTCGTATGACGTTAGATTTATAAAAATAACTTCTTCACAAGATGATTCGGAAGAAGAAAAATAATTAACGCCAAGCTCGATCAAAGCAGCGATATTGCATAGCTTCCATCATATGCTTTTGTTGAATCGTTTGATCTTGGTCTATATCAGCAATGGTTTGGGCAATTTTAAGGACTTTATGATAAGCACGTGCCGACAATTGAAGCTGTTGGCAAGCTTGCTGTAACCAAGTTAAATCAGATGGGGAACAACGACATCTCTGCAATTGTTTTGCTGATAAGTGTGCATTGTAAGTTCCAAAACGATTTATTTGAAGTTTTCTAGCCTCAGAAATTCGAACCTTTATAATTTCAGAAGATTCCTCAATTTTGTTTTTATTAAATGCAGATAATTCAACAGGTTGAACTTCCAATTGCAAGTCAAAACGATCCAATAAGGGTCCACTTAAACGTGATCGATATTGCTGAATTTGATTTTGTGAACAAATACACTTACGCTGACGATTCCCATAATACCCACAAGGACAGGGATTCATAGCTGCAATACAAAGCGTTTTACAGGGAAAGGTCAATTTACCATTAGATCGCACAATCGTTACTTCACCATTTTCTAAAGGTTGGCGTAACATTTCTAAAACAGAACGCTTAAACTCTGGCAACTCATCTAAAAATAAAACACCATGATGCGCTAACGAAATTTCTCCTGGCTGTGGTACAATTCCACCGCCAATTAAGCCAGCATCGCTAACGTTATGATGCGGTGAACGAAAAGGACGTCGTTTATGCGCAAGATCGATATCCAATCCACAAGCAGATTGAATTTTCAAAATTTCCAGCCATTCTTCTTGTGTGGGTGTTGGCAATAAATCTGGAATACATTTCGCAATCATAGACTTACCACATCCTGGAGGCCCCATCATCAGCAAATTATGGTTACCAGCTACCGCAATCTCGACAGCCCTTTTAAGAATACGCTGTCCATGGATCGCAGAAAAATCATGTTCAATTTCCAAATCCTGATTTATTACAACTTTTTGAATAGGAGTTAAACTACCTGTACCCTGTAAAAAATCGACACATTCACGTAAATGCTTTGCACCAAAGACTTCGATACCCTCCACAAAGGCTGCACTTGAAGCAGACTCCAAAGGTAAAATAAGCCCTCGTTTATTGAGTTTTTTAGCTAAAAGCGCTAAATTAAAACCTCCAGGTACACTTCTTAATTCTCCCGACAAACTCAACTCACCTGCCACAAGAAATTCATTCGCACGAGGAAAATGCGCTTGTTGGGTGGCAGAAATAATCGCTAAGGCAATTGGTAAATCGTACAAAGGACCTTCTTTTCTTAAATTTCCTGGAGCTAAATTAATGGTTGTACGCGAAACAGGAAGTGCATAACCACAATTTCCCAAGGCTGAAAAAACACGATTTTGCGATTCTTTAACGGCTGCATCCGGCAAGCCTACCATCACCCAACGCAATTCGCCACGTTCTCCGGTATTTACTTCCACCTGTATAGGTAAGGCTTCTATTCCTTGTAAGCAACCTGAATCTATAATCGACAACATAAAACTGTCCTTTGTTTTAGCATTACAAAATCCAATCTTAAGTGTCTATTAAAAAATGAATACTTTTTTTAAAACCCACTATTGCAAATCTTCCTTAATCTTAAAATGTAAAACTTTTCAAAAAAGCATTGAAATTTGAGCTTAAATTTTAGATATGTATAAAATATCCAATTATGATCGTAGACTGTCTCTCTTGTTTTAAAACATACATAAAGTTGCATAAAAATTTCTCAAAAGTTTTAGATTTTTTGGAAAAAAATTCATTAAGCAACTTAAAAGAAGGACAGCATGTTATCTTAGGAAAAGAAATTTTTCTGTCTATTAATCGTTATAAGACACAAGTAGATAAAGATTTTGAAGCCCATAAGCAGTACATAGATATACAAATCATTCTTGCAGGCGCAGAATATATTGAATGGTGTCCGTTAAGTAAAACACAGATCAAAACAACTTACAATAAAGATAAAGATATTGTATTTTTATCAGGCATGGGACAAAAGCTCGAAGCAACACCGGATTTATTTTTTATATTTTTCCCAGAAGATGCACATCGACCCGGCTTATCTATTCATGCTCAAGAATATATAAAAAAGGCCGTATTTAAAATCAAAATATAAGGTATGCAAACGTTTAAAATACTCGTCATCAAACCATCTTCTTTAGGAGACATCATTCAAACATTACAAGTAGTAGAAGGAGCTTGTCGAGCAGCACAAAAGCAAGGTATTACCTTACATATTCATTGGATTGTACGCGAAATTTTTGCTGACATTGTCCGACTAAATCCCTTTGTAGAAAAATGCTTTATTTTTGAGCGAAAAGGAGGAATAGCAGGTTTCTATCACTTAATACAATCCATACGTAAAGAAACCTATGATTGGATTTTTGATTTTCAAGGACTTTTGCGTTCTGGTCTAATGACATTTTTTGCACGAGGGAATCATAAAATAGGCCGCAAAGATGCGCGTGAATGCTCGCAAATATTTTATTCAAAAACGTATGCTCCCAAAGTAAAAAATCCGCATGCTGTAGACGTTTTACAAGCGTTGTTACAAGTTTTACCACTTGATTTCATTCCACAACGGCCCCTTACATTTAAAAAAGAAGCAAAAAGCTTTATTATACCTAATAACGCCATACTTTTGTTTCCAAATAGTCGCGGCCCTAAAAAGGAGTGGCCCTATTTTTTTGAATTAACTGAACTGCTATTAGAAAAAACATCTTTCTCCTGTATTTGGGTTGGCCAACAAAAACTTGATAAAATTCCACAACATGACCGTTTTATAAATTTAATTGGAAAAACTCGATTGTCGAATCTACCCATGCTTATGCAACATGCAGCATGTGTTATTGCCAACGATAGTGGTCCAATACATCTAGCTGCAGCTCTCAATAAACCTCTGGTTGGACTTTATGGCCCTACAGATGCAAATCGCTACGGACCTTATCCTGTCGAAAAACATTGCGTCCTTCAATCCCCTACGCCAAATATTACCGATCTTCCACTAGAAAATGTTTTAAAGGCAACTATGGAATGTCTCTCTATAAATTACTTCTAAAACTGCTTGCAAAAGCTTTTTTCATCCTTTCTTCAAAATAACTCATTTTCGTGTTGAAAAGTTAACAAGCTTCGTTCATTGTTATGGGACGATGAAATCAGGAAACTTATTGATTTTGCAGTCTGGCATTTCGAATGTCACAAGCAATGCAGTGCTTTATGGAATGCTTGCAGAGGCTTTAAATTTCGAAATTATAGAAGAGATTTACGGAGCTTACAATGGATTTGAGGGGCTTGCGTCAGGTCAATTGATGGATTTAGCAGCTTTATCACAGAAAAAAGCTCAACTATTGCTTTCAAGCGCCGGAAATGCCTTACATAGTGAATCAGTTGCTTTCAAAGCTACGCCGCATGCTTTTGAGCAAATGATTCATGTTTTATCGCAAAAAAATATCTGTTATGTAGGCGTTATTTGTGATCAAGAAGCTTTGGCTTATGTTCAAAATTTGATTGAAGCAGCTCGCCAGACAGGATATGAATTACAAATTATTGCCATTCCTTTATCGAATTACAACGAGCTTCCAATGACCGACCATAGCCTTGGTTATGGTAGCTGTGTTAAATACGTAAATGCTTATCTACGATCCTTTGATGCTTGGTTAGAGGATAATCGTGTTCAAGTAGGCATTTGTGAGTTCGACGGTGGTAATAATGGTTGGTTGGTTGCCAGTGCTGCCTTAAATTATACAGTAGCTAATAGTAATTTGAATTCTAACGAAGAAAGTTTACCTTATATTGTCTGTCTACCAGAACAACCGTTTAACGAGGATACTTTTCTAAATTTAGTAAGAGCTAAAGTTGAAAAATTTGGTTATGTTCGCGTGATAACCCATTCGCAATTGGTAGATGAAGAAGGAAACCCCATTGACTTTTCTGATTACGGCTCTACCGGTGCTTACTTAGAGAGCTTAATTGATTCTTTAGATTATTCTGCTCAACTTAATCTTTGCGATCTTCAACTACAACCACTTTCACAATTTATGTCGAAAAAGGATGTTGATGAAGCTGTACTTTGTGGACGAAAAAGCTTACAACAAATGATTAAAGAAGGAGAATCGGATCAAGCTGCTGTCTTGGTACGTAAAGAAGGTGAACGCGAAGCCATTTATGAAGTTCGTTTTGTAAAAATTGAAGAAATTGCTTCTGGACTAAAATTCTTCCCAAGTGATTGGATTGCAGAAGCAACAAGCACAATTCAGTATGCATTGATCAAATATGCACTACCCCTTATTCAAGGAGAAGTTGCAGTTGCTTATGAAAAGGGATTACCACAATTCGCTCAATTTTAAGATATGATACTTCTTTTTCCAGGACAAGGAGCTCAAGCAGTTGGAATGGGTAAAGCTTGGTTTGAAACAAGTAAAGTTGTTCGCAATTGCTTCGAAATTGCTGATAAAATTTTGCCATTTAAAATAAGTAGCTTATGTTTTGAAGGCCCTGAAGAAGCTTTGCAAGAAACTCGCGTTTGTCAACCGGCCTTATTTGTACTAGGGTACAGCATTTTTGCACATCTGAAGCAAATCGGTTTCTTCGAACAACATCCGCTTGTTTGTACTACTGGAAACAGTTTAGGTGAATTAACGGCTTTAGGGGTTTCTGGAGTGTTTGATTTTGAAACAGGATTAAAAATTGTTGCGGAACGTGGACGTTTGATGCAAGAAGCCTGTGATGCACAACCCACTGGAATGTTAGCACTGATTGCAGGTTCGATAGAATTGGCAGAAAAATTATGTCAAGATTTCGAACTCGATATTTCTAACCTAAATTGTCCAGGTCAAATTGTTGTTTCTGGACTTTTAGAAAATCTAGAAAAAGCACAATTTGTAGCGAAAGAACGTGGTTTTAAAATGGCTATACCGTTAAAAGTTGCGGGTGCGTATCATTCACGCTGGATGCAACCTGCTCGTGAAGCTTTTGAGTCTTTTTTAAAAACAATTCCTTTGCAAAATCCTTCAACAACCGTTTTAACTAATACAACAGGCGAAGCGATTGAAGACGCAGAATCCATCCGAAAAGCATTAGGTGTACAATTAACATCAACCGTATTATTTGAAAAATGTTTACGAAATTGCGCAACTTACACCTATGATTGTTTGGAATGTGGACCTGGAAACGTGATTGCAGGACTTGCTAAACGTACCGAACCCAACTTACGCGTAAAAAGTGCTGCTGAACCTCAATTTTTGGAAACGTTATAATAGTATGGATCCTATTCGTAATTTTTGCATTATTGCACACGTTGATCATGGTAAAACTACGCTTTCCGATCGTTTATTAGAAATGACGCAAGCGGTTGAGCAACGTAAAATGCAAGATCAGTTACTGGATTCTATGGATTTGGAACGTGAAAAAGGAATTACGATTAAATCCCATCCTGTAACAATGGGGTATGTTCATAAAGGCAAAAATTATGTTTTCAATTTGATCGATACGCCGGGTCATGTGGATTTTTCATACGAAGTTTCTCGGAGCTTGGCTGCTTGTGAAGGTGCTGTTTTATTGGTTGATGCTTCACAAGGGATTGAGGCGCAAACGGTTGCAAATGCTCTTCTGGCAATCCAAGGTGGATTGACGATTATTCCAGTCCTCAACAAGATTGATTTGCCAAGTTCAAATGTTGAAAAAGTTACTAAGCAACTGGAAGATATTTTGGCCATTCCTGCAGAAGAAACACTTCATGTAAGCGGAAAAACAGGGGCAGGCGTTAAGGAACTATTAGAAGCAGTTGTTGAACGTATTCCAGGGCCCAAAGGTTCATTAGAAGCACCTCTACAGGCGCTTGTTTTCGATGCAATCTATGACACTTACAAAGGATTAATTTGCTACGTTCGCATCTTTAATGGATGTATAAAACCAGGTCAAACTATTCTTATGATGCGTAATGGCACAGAAACCCAAGCAAAAGAAGTGGGTATTTTTACGCCACATATGCAAGAAACAAAGTGTTTGCATGCAGGAGATGTGGGTTATATTGTCACTAACTTAAAGACTTTAACAGACATCAAAATTGGCGATACCTTAACACATAGTCAACAACCTGCAAGTGAACCTTTGGATGGCTATAAAGAAATCAAACCAATGGTATTTAGTGGGCTTTATCCTTTAGAAACAAAGGATTATGAACGTCTCAAAAACGGTCTTTTCAAGCTTCAATTAAACGACGCTTCTCTAACCTTTCAAGCAGAAAATTCAACCGCTTTAGGTTTTGGCTTTCGATGCGGCTTTTTGGGCTTACTTCACATGGAGATTATTCAAGAACGTCTCCGTCGTGAATACGATTTAGATCTAATCGCAACTTATCCGAGCGTTGTTTATCGAGTTTATTTGACGAATGGAACGATGCAAGAAGTCGATAATCCCTTACGTTTGCCAGATCCTTCGTTTATCAACTACATCGAAGAACCCACCATTAAGGCTTCCATTCATATTCCAAATGAGGCAATTGGAAGCATTTTGGAATTAATCCGTGAAAAGCGAGGTGAATGTCAATCAACAGAAACATTAGATGAACAACGTTTATTACTTACTTGCGTGTTACCTTTAAACGAAATTCTTTTAGATTTTAACGATCGTCTAAAAAGCATTACGAAAGGCTATGGATCAATGGATTACGATTTAAGTGATTACGTTCGATCTGATCTGGTAAAAATGGACATTATGGTTCATGGCGAACCGGTTGATGCCTTCTCAAGCATTGTACATCGTACGAAAGCAGAATATCAAGGTCGTTTGTTGTGTGAACGTTTAAAAAATTTACTTCCTAAACAAATGTTTAAAGTTCCTATTCAAGCAAGTGTTTGGGGGAAGGTTATTGCCCGTGAAACATTGGGAGCTTATCGCAAAGACGTTACCGCAAAGTGTTATGGTGGAGATATTACCCGTAAACGAAAGTTATTAGAAAAACAAAAAGAAGGTAAAAAGCGGATGAAGCAAATTGGTAAAGTTGCTATCCCGCAAGAAACCTTTGTTGATATTTTAAAATCTAGTGTTGAATAAACTTTTAACGATTAATTGTTTTAACATCCCATTATGCGTATTATATCAATTAGTTTTTTTTGTTTTCTAGTCCCTTTTGTAGGCATCGCAGAAAAATTTGAAATAAGAAAACCTAAATGCTTGGTTTGTGGAACTGTTGCACAGTATAATACTTATTTAAGACTTAGGTATTGTCCTTACTGTGTAAAAAAGTATCGAGGAGCTTGGCACTATTTTATTGAATTTACCAAAAACAAACAAAAACACATCAATGAATCTTATGCTTCACAATATACGCCTTTAAATTTTATAAACAAAGATATTTACAAAACTCAAGTAGAGCATTATGCAGAAACAGTTTTTTTAGAATTCATACAAGCACTTCGTAATAAACTTTTCAACAAAAATTACTCTTTTAAAAATCCTGATTTAGAGAACTTATTTTTAACATTATTTGATCAAGAAGAAAAATTGTTACAAAATCAACAATATAGTGAATTATTACATTTTTATTGTAAATTAAAATGGATATATGTTGCATTATATTATGAATGCCAACATAATTTATGTTCTCATTCTATAGAAAAAATGATATTACTTTTAGGTAAGATTAATGAAACCATTGAATTTCTAAGCCAATACCGATGCAATTGACATTATACAAATGTTAAGTAGTTGCTCTCAACAACTTTTTAGACTGTTTACCACAATAATCCCATTTTTAACTTGATTTAAATAAACTTTTTCAACAAGTTTTTAATTTTAATAGATGTATGGGCTATTTTTCAGAATTAGGACTTAATCAAGCTTTAATGCAAGCGTTGGAAGCATTAAAGTATAAAGAAACTACACCTATTCAAGGTCAGGCTATTCCGGCAATTTTAAAGGGAAGAGATTTTTTAGGTATTGCCCAAACTGGGACTGGAAAAACAGCTGCTTTTGCGCTCCCCATATTAGAATTAATCAGTCGATCTAAAACCCAAAAACAATTGCCACAAGCACTTATTGTAACGCCTACACGTGAATTAGCGCTTCAAATTTTTAATAATTTGAAAACTTTCGGAAAATTTTTACCCTTAAAGTTTGGCTGCATGTTTGGCGGCGTTAAAGAACGTCCACAAATTCGAGAAGTAAAGGAAGGTGTACATGTTTTGGTAGCAACCCCAGGACGTTTGCTCGACTTATACCGTAAAAAATTATTTTCATTAAAAGGCATTCAATTTTGTGTTTTGGATGAAGCCGATCGAATGCTCGATATGGGGTTTTTGCCAGATATTCGCTTTATTATTAAAGAATTACCTAAAGATCACCAAACCTTACTTTTTTCGGCAACCTTGCCTCGAGAAGTCGAAATATTAGCGGAAAGTCTGTTAAAAAATCCTATTCGCGTGGCTATTACACCGCCTGCAACAATAGCTGAATGTGTCGAACAACATTTACTCTTCATTCCTAAAGGGCAAAAATTAGAACTACTTCAGCGTATTTTAAACCAAGAAACCCATGAGCGTGTTATTATCTTTTCTAAAACCAAATTTGGTGCTGAAAGGGTTGGGTGCGTTCTACGTGCAAATGATATCGATGTGTGTATTATTCATGGCGACAAAACCCAAAAAGAACGTCAACGTGCTTTAAATTATTTCCAACAAGGCACCATTCCTTTATTAGTTGCTACGGATGTTGCTTCGCGCGGTATTGACGTATCCAACATCACACATGTGATTAACTTCGATCTACCAACTGAACCAGAAAGCTATGTACATCGTATTGGCCGTACAGGACGAGCAGGACAAAAAGGCGTTGCATTTTCTTTCTGCGATCCGTCCGAAAAACCACTTTTAAAAGCCATTGAACGCCAATTACAAGAACGTATTCCAGTTTTATCGGCTAGGCAGTTTTGGCCCGATTTTGTCGCAGCAAAAACCCCCACAACAATCCACAAAAAAGCAAAACGCAATCTACGTTCGCGAAAAAAGAAAATTGGAAATAAAAGATAAAGTCTTTTAACCCTTATTTAAGTTTAAACGTTAAATTCTTTTGAAAAAACATTGCAATCTGATAAGAATTATTATCCAATAGTAAGTGATGAAGATTCGTATTGCAAAAAGCGTTTTTGTGAGTGGTTTGCAACAAGTTTTAAATGTTGTAGGAACACGTACTTCCTTACCAATTTTAAGCAATGTCTTGCTAAATGCACACGAAGGAGGATTGGAATTAACGACAACAAATTTAGATATGGGCATCCGTTGTTCGGTTAATGCAACTGTTACAGAAGAAGGAAAAATTGCTTTACCTGCACGTAAACTTGCATCGATTATCAAAGCTTTGCCGGATACAGAAATCGAATTGGATTGCTCCCAAAATCAAGCTAAAATTACTTGTGGTCGCTCCAAATTTCGCATCATGGGAATGGACGATGGAGAATTTCCAAGTTTGCCAGTTTTTGAGCAAAATCAGGCCTTTGCTCTTGAGCAACAAAAATTGCTTTCAATGCTACGCCACGTTTCTTTTGCTCAATCCGAAGATGAAAATCGTTACTTATTAAATGGTGTATTTTTCTCATTTAAATCGGAAGAA
This sequence comes from uncultured Opitutales bacterium, assembly GCA_964582055.1. Lineage (GTDB taxonomy): Bacteria > Verrucomicrobiota > Verrucomicrobiia > Opitutales > UBA9783 > JBKSMP01. The sequence continues at coordinate 32,570 of CAZOPT010000003.1, read as the reverse complement.
GGCAAAATGCAATTACATTTAGTAGCCACCGATGGGCGACGTTTGAGTCTTATGCATCAAGATGTAGAAGCACCAGAAGCCTTTCAAAATATGGAGTTTATTTTGCCTGCAAAAGCCGTTGCAGAATTAGAACGTTTGCTTCAACAAACAGCTCCTATCAAGATTTATTTTAATGATAAACAAGTCGCATTTGAATTGGAACTCGAAGATAATGCCAAAGACAATGGATTAAAGCATACAATCTATTTGGTTTCTAAAAAAGTTGAAGGACGCTTCCCTAATTATCAACAAGTTATCCCGCAAAATACCGAACATCACATTCGTTTGGAACGAGCATTACTTCTAGAATGTATTCAACGTGCTGCTTTGGTATCAAATTTGGACAACAGTACAGTTAAGTTAAAGTTTGGCGAAAATCTCCTAGAAATCTCTGCATCAAGCGCAGAATTTGGCGAAGCTCAAGAATCCATTGCTATCGCTTATGAAGAAGCACCGGTTACGATTGCGTTTAATCCACGCTTTTTGTTAGATCCGCTAAAAGCTTTGCAAGATGATGACATTTTCTTCGAATTTAAAGATGAATTGAGCCCAGGAGTGATCAAAACAAACGATCAATTCCTCTGTGTCGTCATGCCATTGCGTCTGCAATAAGTACCATGCGTTCATGGGTCCTTGCATTAGCTTTTCGTTATCTTTTTCCTAAAGAGCGCAAGGGAACGTTTTTCACATGGATTTCGATTTTAGGAATCGCAGCAGGGGTTATTTTGTTGTGTGTCATTTTAAGCATTATGAGTGGGTTCGATCGCACCATAGAAAGCCGTCTGGTGCAAATTAATGGTCCCATAAAAATTTTATCTTCGCAACTCATTAGAAATTACAAAGAATGGATTGCGGAAATTCAGCAAGTCCCCCATGTAAAAGCAATCACTCCGTTTATTCAAGGTGTGGCTCTAGTTCAATGCGGAAATCGAATTGCCTTTCCCAAATGCTTAGGTTTGGATCCAGAGACAGCAAACAATGTCCTTCCGTTAAAGTCTTTCATTCAAGAAGGAATCTTAGAAGATTTAAATGAAGGGGTTTTCTTAACGGCTCCGCTTATGCAAGAGTTGGGGGTACAAAAAGGAAACACAATCAATCTTTATTCACCATTAGCACTTGAAGCTATTAAGCAAGACGAAATGCTTTTGCCACAAGAATGGGAAGTAGCTGGTACGTTTAAAACCGATTGGGCTGAAATTGACCGTGACACGTTATTATGTTCCTTGGAACATTTGCAAGAAATTTATGGTCTAAAAGAAGATCAGATACATGGCTTTAGTTTAGATGTAGACGAAGCTCACATTGTAACAGTTTGTAAGGATTTGAATCGTCGCCTCCCCAGCTCGATGCACGCTTATGCCTGGAATACCCTCAATAAAGATTTTTTATACATTTTGCGTTTGGAAAAAATGATGTGCTTTTTTGTGCTTTTATTCATTGTGGGTGTAGCTGCTTTTTCGATCAGCAGTGGACTCATGTCCTCCATTGTTCGCAAACAGCGCGAAATCGCTTTACTACGTACTTGGGGAGCAACTAAAACGCAAATTTTACGTCTATTTTGCTACCAAGCTTGTTTTTTGAGTTGTTGCGGTATTATTTTGGGATTTACGGTTTCTTGGCTCGTTTTAACCTTTAGAAATCAAATTGTACAGTTGTTAACAGGCTGGTTTTTACCACAAAATGCTCTATGGGATTTTTACGCCGTTGAGCAATTACCTGTTGCTTATTGTAAAGAAGACTTTATTTACATTATAATATTTACTTTTATTATAACTCTTATAGCCGCTTTATTACCGGCTTTCCGAGCGAGTTTAATGCCAATAACAAAAGGATTGCGGCATGAATAAGTTATTGGAAGTACAGAATTTATCGAAGGTATTTAAGGATAATGAAGGTAAAGAATTACGGCTTTGGGAAAATATTTGTTTTTCGCTTGAAGCAGGTAATAACATGGCAATTTGTGGGGAATCAGGCTCAGGAAAATCAACTCTATTATTAACCTTAGGAGGTTTAGAATCCCCAACAGAAGGACAAGTTTTATTCTTTCAAAACCCAATACAAAAAAGAGCGTATACACCCGGAATTGCTTATATTTTTCAACATTATCGACTGATTGAAGAACTGAGTGTGTGGGATAACATCTTGCTTCCTGCTAAGATTCAAGGTCCATTTAATCTCAAAATAATGAGTAAGCATGCTGAAGAAATTGCAGAAAAACTAGATTTGGATTCGTTACGAAATCGTTTACCCAATACCTTGTCCGGCGGAGAACAACAGCGGGTAGCCATTGCACGTGCACTTATAACCCAACCTAAATTGTTATTAGCGGATGAACCCACAGGGAGTTTAGATGAGTCTACAGGGCAAAAAGTTATGGATTTATTTTTTTCCGTTTGCCAAGATCTTCAAACCAGTTTTATTTTAGTAACACATAATCGTTCTTTTGCAAAACGAACCAATCGAATTTTTTGTTTAAAAAAGGGAGCTTTAATCGATGAAACCTGTTAATTGTGGCGTTGTAGGTGTAGGGTATTTAGGAGCGCATCATGCGCGTATTTATTCTGAAATGGATTCAGTTCATTTAGTCGGTATATGTGATCTTAATAGAAAGCGTGCAGAAGAAATTGCTAATCTTTATGGATGTAAGGTTTTTTATTCTGCTGAAGAGCTCGCTCAAGAATGCGATGCTTTGAGCGTTGTAACGCCAACGACAACACATGCCGCTACCGCTATTCCTCTTTTAAGATTAAGGAAACATTTGCTCGTAGAAAAGCCGCTTTGTGTTAATTTGGAAGAAGCACAACAAATGATTCAAACAGCAGAAGCCAACCATTGTTATTTGCAAGTAGGTCATGTGGAACATTACAATCCGGTAACAAGTTTTTTGGAGGAACAAGTCAAAAGTCCAAAGTTTATCACTGCAGAACGACTTGCACCATTCACTCCAAGAGGAGCAGATGTTGGTGTTGTTTTAGATCTCATGATTCATGACCTGGGAATCGTTCTTCAATTAGTTCGTTCACCTATAGAACGCATAGAAGCCATTGGCGTTAATGTTATCTCTAAAACAGAGGATATTGCTAACGCTCGAATTTATTTCAAAAATGGTTGTATCGCTAATTTTAATACTTCGCGTGTTAGTTTGAAAAAATCTCGAGACATTCGTGTTTTTCAACCGAATAAGTACCTCTCTCTCGATTTCATGGAACAAAAAGGCCATGTGCTTTATAAAGAGAATGCAGAGATCAAAAAAGAAGAAATTCCTTTACATAAAGAAGAACCGCTACGAGTAGAACTCAATGCTTTTATAGATTGTGTTTTACAATCTCACCAACCGAAAGTAGATGGTCAAGTTGCGCGTTCAGCACTGGCTGTTGCCCTAGAAATTACCCATTTAATTCAAAATAATCTACTCTCTGCTTAATGGCTATCGACCTTTTAGTGATTGCAGGTGAACATTCTGGTGACAATCATGCTGCGCAAATTGTACGCGAATTAAAGGGTAAATACCCGTCTTTATCCATTTACGCAATAGGTGGACCCGCTCTTCAAACTGCCGGTGCGCATTTATTATTCGACTTAACTCAATGGTCAGTTGTTGGCCTTGTCGAAAGCATTAAACACTATAACCAATTTATGCAACTCATGCATTGGACGGTCGAATGGATACGCTGCTATCAACCCAAAATCGTTTGTTTGGTTGATTTTCCCGGCTTTAATTTGCGATTAGCTCAACGCCTCTTTCAAGAAAAATTGAGTGTTAAAGGAGGAGGGACGGTTAAAGTTTACGAGTATATTGCTCCACAAATTTGGGCTTGGAAAGCTAAAAGACGCTTTAAAATCGCTAAGTGGATCGATTCTTTGGGGGTTATTTTCCCTTTTGAAAAAGCTTGCTTTGCCGATACATCTTTAAACGTTCAATTTGTTGGGCATCCATTGTTAAAAGAACAAAATCCTTTTTTGTACGATTCCAATGGAAAACTACTTTTATTGCCAGGAAGTCGTAATGCTGCGGTTCGTCGTATTTATCCACTTCTATTAGAAGCTTTTCATGAACTACAAAAAGAATTTCCACAATTGCAAGCCATTGTTCCTTATCCAAATGAAAGAATAAAACATTTATTGGAAAAATTTCCAAAAGACTCTGTTACTATTTGTCCGTTAACTTCACTAAAAGAAGGTGTCTGCGGTGCACTGATGACCTCAGGAACAGCATCTTTTCAAGTTGCTCTTGCAGGTATTCCCGGTGTTGTAACCTACAAAGCACATCCATGGACCTTTTTCATAGGCAAGCATCTCGTAAAAGTTTCTTATCTTTCAATGGCAAATATTCTTCTCAAACAAGAACTTTACCCGGAATGCTTACAAGATTTGCCCTACCAAGCTGCTACCATTGCCCAAAAAATGTCTTCTTATCTTCAATATCCTGAAAAAGCCCGTCAAACTTTTCAAGAAGGTGCTTCTACCATTCGTCAAGCCTTATCAGCTTCTTCGCAATTTAATGCTGCTAAATGGCTTGAAGCAGGAATTTTTGAAGAAGGTTACTCCTACACCCAAAGGGCGAGTAACCCCAAGTTTAAAATTTAATAGAGCTACTAAACTGCATGACGCTTGAGACGATACCGAGTGCAAGTACACCTACCAAGAAGAAGGCAAACCCAAGTGCTCCAGAGGTGATCAAGCTTGTCAATTTGTTAAAACGAGTATCAAGATCAAGATTATGGAGCATATAAACCTCCTTAAAACTATCATTCATATTACCGGTATTTTCTCCGACCATTAAGATATCAAGCGCTAAATCTGTAAAAAAGGCTTGTCCCTTATTTTTGAAAGCTATTGTTAAAGCTACACCATCATTAATTTTACTGCGAGCTTCTTGGTAAATTTTTCGCAAACAAGTATTACGAATGGCACGTTCCGTTAAACGCATTGCTTCAGTCAGATTGACACCACTAGCTAACAAGGTTGACAACAAATTAGAAACACGACAAACTTCAACAAGCTGGACTAAATTTCCAATTATCGGCAGTTTTAAGCAAAATGTATCCGTTTTTAACAAACCAACTTCGGAATGTTTACGCCACCATTGCAATGCACTCCAACCTCCTATGGCTAAAATAAGAAATATAGGCATTCCAAACAACAAAAAGTGAGAAAAACCAACCAAAATCTTTGCAGGTAATGTCAATCCACCTCCCATTGCTGTCAACATACTTTCAATACGAGGCAATAAAAAAAACAAGAAGAAAATAACGACACCTATCGCAATGATTGAAACGATAATCGGATAAGACATCCCAGAAATTACTTTCTTTTTTAGTTCTTCTCTTTCGGTTAACAAACGAATAATATCGTGTAAAACAGGAACTAAATTTCCGGTAGTTTCAGCCGCTTCAATGGGATAAATAATATCATCACCAAAGATATTGGGATAATTTTTCATAGCACTTCCCAAACTTTTTCCTTCACTAAGTTCGCGCCAAAGAACAATTGCCAACTCCTTTAAATTCTCATCTTGCAAGCGTGTCTGCAAAATTTTGAGCGTGTCTCCTATCGGCAAACCAGCTCCATGTAATTGTAACAACCGTTTCAAAAAAGGAAGTGCTATTCTTGAATCTAATTTTTTTACTCTTTTGGTCTGATCTTTCGATTTATCAGCTCCTACTTGTGTTAAAATAGAAGCTTGTATACCTTGACGTACCAATAAATTAAAGGCCTGTTTCTTGCTTTCAGCAAAAATAATCCCTTCTTTATTGCTGCCCGAAACTTTATATTTAAATTTTAACATAACCAAACTATTGCGATGAAGATTCTGATAAATCGACTGCAGCAAAGCGTAGAACCGCACTCCAACTTGTCAAACCTCGTTTTACTTGTTCCCAACCATTTTGATATAACGTCGTCATACCTTCTTCCATCGCAATTTTCTTAATTTCAAAAGCAGATTTGTTTTGAAGAATAGCCTCATGGATACGATCGGTAACATTAAGGATTTCGAAAATACCCACACGACCTTTATAACCCAAATTACGACAACTGTCACAACCCTTAGGTTCGCGCATCAAATGAGCATATTGCATTTCACTTTCTGGAATACCTAATTGCTCCAATTGCATTCTTAACTTGCGTTCATCTATAGATGCCGGAATACTACAATTTGGGCATAAACGGCGAATAAGCCGTTGCGCTAGAATCATTTCGACTGAAGATGTTATTAAGAAGGGTTCAATTCCCATGTCGATTAAACGTGTCAAACCACCTACCGCATCATTGGTATGCAAGGAACTTAACACCATGTGACCGGTCAAAGATGCTCGAACAGCAATATCTGCAGTCTCCTTATCACGAATTTCTCCGATCATAATAACATCTGGATCTTGCCGCAAAATACAGCGCAAAGCACTTGCAAAATTGAATCCAATTTCGCTATGAACTTGAGACTGATTGACACCATCGATTTCATATTCGACCGGATCTTCTACCGTAATAATACGTCTTTCAGGAGTACGAATACGACGTACAAAAGCACTTAACGACGTTGATTTACCCGAACCTGTTGGACCTGTAACCAGAACAATTCCATGTGGCTTGTGAATATTCTGATCAATGACCTCTAAATCACGCTCCATCAAACCTAATTCCTCTAAGGTAACCGGTCGATTTCCTTGAGCTAAAAGACGTAAGCTAATACTTTCTCCATACATCGTTGGCAAAGATGACAAACGAATATCTAATTCGATAGGACCCGAAGAAAAACGGATACGACCATCTTGAGGACGCCGTTTTTCGGAGATATTCAAACGCGCCATAATCTTTAAACGCGAAATAATTGCTGCTTGTACTTTTACCAAGTTTTCAGGTAATTTTACGGCAACAAGCTGTCCATCGATACGATAACGAATTTGAATAGAATTCTTTTGTGGCTCAAAATGAATATCGGTTGCACGATCCGTAACAGCTTTTACAATAATTTCATTTACGAAACGAATAATAGCTGCATCTTCATCTTCTTCAACATTTGCTTCGTCTGAGTTAGCCTCTGCTCCGACTAATTCACTATCTAAGCTATCTGATCCAACACCAAAGTTTTGAATAATTGTATTGGCTACATTTCGCGCATACGTCAAATACCAAACAATTTTTCGGCCACAAGAAATCTCAATCCAACGCACCATATCATGGCTGGGTGGCCAAACCGTTACCAAATGTAAACAGTCTGAATTTGTTGAATCCTCAACTGCAATAGGCAAACATTGGTATTCGTGAACCAAACGCAAAGGGATTTGTTGTTCCGCCTCTGAAGCAACTTGAAAATCTTCAATAAAATCAATTTTACATTCACTAGCGAGTTGCCGGCAAATAGAATCTTCAGAACGCTCCAAGAAACTGGCTAATCGTTTCATTCGTTCAAAAAGGGGCAGCATTTCTAGTTCTAAACGTTGATTTTTATCCAAACGTTTCAATAGGTTTGGAACCTGAACCGTATAGGCATATAAAGGATTTGTTTTCATTATCTACCTCCTATTAATCTTCATCGTCATCATCATCGTCTTCGAGGCTTCTTAATAATTCCGAATAAGAATCGTTACCCCAAGAACCTGATCCACTTGATGGGCTTAATTTCGGCTTTTGTTGAACCACACTAATGAGTTCGCCCTCATCATTCTCAACCACTAAAATTTTTTCTGTAGGATCATATTGATAAAAAGTAACTCCATAGTCATTCTCGTCGCTATTATCAGAATGAAGCCAAAAACTTCTTCCAGAATGTTTATCCTTCAAGCAAAACGAATACTTCGATGTCGCATAATTAACAACACTTAAAAATTCCAAATCTGAACTTTCTACTGATGAAAAGGCATCTTTACTTGATTTAAAAGGAATAAATGGTGAATTTTTAATTAAAGACGCTGAATAATTTTTTTTGTCTTTTATGACATCAACTGCAGTATCGGCAACTGTTTCAACTTCTTCTCCTTCAAAATCTGCTTCCAAACTTTCAGTATCTTCTCCCCAAAGCAAGGTGCTTACAAGCAACCCTGCACCTAATCGAACAATTTTAAATCTCATATGCTTATTTTTTTGAATTTTCCTTTAATTGCATACGTTTGCCATGTAAGGTCGGACGTTGAATTTGGGCATTCTTTCTGCGCTTTTTCGTTTCAAAAATATCGCGCTTCAAAAATTGTCCTGTTTGTATATAGTTATTAACTTCTTCTTGAGTAATCTTTTCGAGATCTGCTTTATATTCATCCGAATTTTCTTTTGCCGTATCTAAATCAGCTAAAACATAAGGACGGATAAAGATAATCAATTCACGCACTTCTTCTGCTTTTGATTTACTTGAGAAAAGAGCATCTCCTAACAATGGTATATTTCCAAAAATAAACATTCTTTTCTTTTGATCCGTAATTTCCTTTTGCTTTAACCCACCCAAAACAATCATTTCTCCAGAACGAACTGAAATAAAAGATTTCGCTTCACGACGATTGATGTAAGGCATATTAGCTCCTGTTGGATTTGTTGCGAAATTATCAACTTTTTGACCAATTTCTAATTGAACAACACCGTTTGTACCAATTAATGGCTTTACAGTTAATTCAATACCTGCATCTACTCGCTCATAGGTATTATCGTTAATATCTGGATCAGTACCACTACCTATTTTGGTTTTTGTACCTGTCATATAAGGACGTGTTTCTGTAATCTTTAAAGAAGCTTCGCGCGCATGAGTTGTAAGTAAAGTTGGCGAAGATAAAATCGAAACATTAGAATCGGTTTTAGCAACATTCAAAGCAGTTTCCATTCCAAATTTTGGGAAGTTTAATCGATTAATGCTAAAGGCTGCTGTTCCTCCAGGTATACTCGCAGCTTGTGTAGTTAACTTATGATCTTTACTACCACTCGTTAACGCATATGTAAAGTTTTCCAAACCACTTGCTTGGCCTTTCGTTAACTTAACTTCTGCAATAATAATCTCTATACGAACTTGTGGCAAAACAACATCCAATTGATCAACCAAATTTTGAATTTGGCGAATGTCTGAAGGTGTTCCATAAGCAACAATCGCATTCATACGTTCATCACATTCAATGCTAAGTTGTGAACTAAAAGAATCTTTCTGAGTGTTTGCATTAGGCATATTTGCCGTATTGCCATGCTCACGATTAGTTTGTTGCTGTTGTTGCATAAGTTTTTTGATAATATCTGTCATTTCTCTACAAGAACCATGTTGTATTTTAAATACATGATGTTGTGTAAGCGAATCGACATTAACATCAAATTTAGCAACAAATTGCCGAATAAGTGCTTCATTACCTTTTGGAGTAACTGCAATAAACAAATTAGTGTGTTTATCTGCAGCAAAACTGGTATTTCCCAACAAGTAACATTTTAAGGCACCTTTTTGAAGTTCCTCAAAATTCTTTTTCATTTCTTCTGCACTAATATTTTTTACGTCAAAGAACAAAATAGCTTCTTGAATATCACCTACTTTATCAATATTTTTCAAAATAACATCGAGTTGTTGCAAATTACTCAAAACATCGGTTATCAACAAACTATTAGCTTTATCTAAAGTAACAACTGAAGAAGTCAATGGTGTCACCCAAGGCGTAACGATACGTGCTGCTTCTCGAGCTGTTAGATTGTTAAGACGATAAAGCGTAGAACAAATTTCTTGGCTTCCTGGCAAAGTACTCAATAGTGCTCTATCCTTAAGAGCAGGACTACTACTTTTGGCACGATTCGAAGGAATAACACGCAAAGCTTTTTCTCCCATCGGTGTTACTGCAACACCATTAGCTGTCAAAGCACTTTTTAATACCGCTATGGCTTCTGAACGTGTTAAAGGTACTTGAATGTCGAGATTAATCGAAGCCTTTGGCAAATTGCTGCTTGGCACTAAAATTTTATTCGTCCATTGTCCCAACAGCGACAAAGTCTGTTCCAAAGACTCATTCACTAAGGTTAACGAATCTATAAATATAGGCTCCGTAGTAATATTTGACGTCTCAAACTCATTTTCATTAAGTTCTAATGTAGCCACATTATAATCAGCAGTAGAAGAAGGATTTTCATCCGCTCCAAAAACCCAATATCCGAATAAGGAGCTACCAATTAATGCAGTAGTAATAGCAAAGGGTTTTACATTTTTAAAATTCATAATTTTAGTTTTCATTTCTTAAATCCTTTAGTTGTAATGCACTCAAAGAAAAATCGACTTCGAGCAATTCTGGGTTAAATAAATTGGCATGTATTTTTACTTTTTCCATGCTAAGATAAGGTTTTTTTTGATAAATAGCATCCTCAAAAGCGATCAAACGCTGCAATGAAACATTTGTACAATGCAGTTGCAAGGTATGGGCATCAAAGATTTCTCCTTGCCGCGTTTTGGGCGAAGACATAGAATAATTAATCCCATTTTCACGAACAGCAGTTTCAATTTCTCCAGCAAAAGCAGCACCTGAATAGGTTTTTTCTGGATCCATAATTTTCATCATGATATCAAATTCATCGTTTACATGAACCGTACTGTCTATCCAATGCTGACAATTATTAATTTTAGCATTAATAACCTTAAAACAGTATGTTAATGTTTTCATCTGCTTGATGCATAAGTCAATGAAAACAACATTTAATGCCCAAATAAATAATAATAGAAACACTTTTTCTCGGCAATTAAACCGGTTAAATCGAGACTGTAATTTTTCTATAAAAGCTTTCATAATTTAATCTCCTTCCTCACGAAATGGATGATCAGCTCTTTGTTCCTTGAAATCACAAGATAACTTAAATTTCGTACCTTGATAAGATGCATTAATATTATCAATATTAACTTCCAAAAAACGTCCACTCTCCTTTAATACACGCGCATAGGTATCCACATCCTTTGCATTCTCAGCAACTGCTTCTACAATAATATTGTGAATATTATCGATCGTTGCAGAAGAAAAATAAATGGTTTTGGGTCGTAACTCATTCAACAACCCTAATAATTCAAAAGGACGTAATTCTTGAGTCATAATCGTCTGCATTTGCCCAATTAACAAATCTTTGTTTTCAACTTTTCTAGCAATAGGTTGTAAACGCTTATACTTACGCTCTTTACCATGGAAAAGTGAAAATCCCAATCCCAAAATAAGTTGCAAACTTAAAACACAAGTAAACACCATCACACCCAATTTAACACCTATATTAGAGATACGTGTCCACTTTTGTTGCGATTTTAAATGCGTCAATACTTCCTTATCGCGAATATCTGCCAGCCACAAATGCGACTCTAACACATCTACCTCTTGTTTTTCCTCAGTTCCATCAAGCACTTGTGAAAGAAGAGTTAAAGCATAATCGTATGTTGTTGTTTCTTTTATATTTTCTAAAGAAATACGACGTAAAGGAAGTTGCTTTTGTTCTTCCAACAGCAAGCCTTGCACAAATGAAAAATCATTTGCTTCTTCCGTTAAAAAATGCATAGGCTTCTTATCAACAATGACAGAAATATGATTATGTGCAACAAACATACAACATTCTGCCTTCTTTGCAAGTAAAACACCTAAGGCACCATAAGGCAGCAAATGCTTGTCTTCGATATCTCCAATGAAACTTTGTATTCTGTCTTTTAAGCCCGCATACCAAAGCCATTGCCCCATTTCTTCATCAATTGGGACAATACCCCACATCAACTGTTCTATAGGCAATGGAGCTTGCTCAACAATTTGATTAAATGCCGTATCTAAAATTTTTTTACTCGCAGTTCCCGATTCCACATCAAACGCTTTGAAAATGAAAAATGAATCCGGAATAAATAAAAAATTCCCAACAATATCCAATGTGGACTCAACGGACATTTCGTTTTCTGGTTTCTCTATATTCTCACTCATCATTGTAACGGATTTTCTGATAAAGCTAACAGCGTAAGTTTTCTTTCTATGAATTCTTTACTGTTATTTATGCCCTTTGTTTTTAATTGTTTACGATTAACGTCCTTGTTGTGTTCCACTTTAAATAATCCAAACAAGTGATAAACGATATCCGCTTGTCGAATAACAATATCCACTTGCAAAACCTGCGCTTGAGTACAAAGTAAATTCTTAGCCTTTTCATTAACCTTTCCTTTTTTTTCTTTTTTTATAAAGTCTTGAGTCGTATTATCTTTTGAAGCAAGATTCATGCTGGATGCTAATGTTCCATGGCCTAATTTTTTAAATTCATCTAAATTCTTGTAATAATTTGATTTTATTTCCGCTTTATTCTCGAGATTTAAATAATTAGCTACTGCATCTACATCAAAAGAAATAATTTTGGACAAAATTTCCAATAAATCTTTCGAAGCAGAATTAATATTAATAGGCCAATTGGTCCACAAAGAAGCACAAGCCTTTAATTGTTCTAACTTCTTATTACTTTCTTGCGTACCTGCAAAAAATATTCGTCGAAAAGACTCCAATTCTTCTAACTGTTTAAACGCAACAAGTTCTTTTGGAAAGAACACTTTAGGAAACATTTTTTTAGGTTCATCTGAATTTTCTTCCGATTTTTTAGATTTGTTTGTAACTTTTTTTTCAACCCCACTTAAATGATCCACTTCCAACAACTTACTCTCAACTTGTTTACGCTGCTTCCATTTTGAAAACTCACGCATTAAATTCTGCGCATCCCAACGTTCCGTAAAAAAGCTAAATAAAGCAACTAATTGTTCGTGGTTTGCAAAATTTAAAGGAATTTTTCTAGATTCATCTTGTACATTAACTTCAACCGTTACCGAATCCGGCATACCTAAATTTACAGACGAAATAATTTGATTCCATCCTTGTAAAGGACTGCATAATTCATCTTTACGAAGTGCATCTTCCAAACCACACCAAACTGCATTAAATGCATTTTGCGCATAATGCTTGAGATCTCCTTTGCCTTGTATCTGAAATTTTAACAAAACCTCTTGGACAACACTTGAAATAAACACGCTTACAAGCCCAGAAAGTGCCATGAGCATTCCTAAAACAAAAATTAAAACAGCTCCTTTCGTTTTATGCTTCACTTTTTTTCCCACCTTTTTCTACGCCTTTTCTAAAATTAATATCCAGTTTGCTTGAATCGATTTCATTCATCAAAGAAATAAATCTTTGTTCCTCTACATCTTCGAATGTAAAGGTTAAAAGCAATCCATCAGGAAAAACACTCGGCTGTTTTTTATTTGCGAATCGTTGCGAATATTGTTCTAAACTTGAAGCGAACTCCCACACTCCTTTTTCGAAGTCGAAATGACCAAATTTCCATTTCTTCAGATAAGGACTTAATATCCAACGACTTATTTTTACATTTCCGGAAGTTTCAACACCTTCTGCCATGCGCTTAGCAACCACTTCAGGTTCTTCATAACAAAAGATCAACTGTTCGTTTGTATGCATAAGGACAACGAATTTGATACCTTCAGTGTCTTTGGTAGAAATATTAAAATTACAAACATGCTTACAACCCAAAACGATACGTTCTCCTTGAGCATATTCTGCTTCTTGCAAACGCATTAATTGCCAAGCACTGCTCCCCACATCCCTCCCTTTCGGCAATACCGTTACTGTTTTCAATTCATTTGAAAGAAATCGTACACAACCATCAATTTGCTCAATAAATTGATCGTATTTAGTCTCTTTGCTTTCCCAAGCTTGTACAAAACCAACAAACAATGCCATTACTGATGTCATAATTAAGCCACCTAAGGCCAAAGAAATGACAACTTCAACCAAAGTAAAACCTGCATTCTTACGTCTATAATTTAACATCTTCTCGTTCCGATTCATTAAGAATTTCTGACATATATAGTTGAGCTTCCGACTCACTTACCCAATCAGGACGACGCAACCAAAACAGTTCTTCTTCTGATTCTCCATCTACCTTTACGATAACTTTGAACAAACTAAGCCAATTAGCTGTTTCGACCTTCCCTTGCCACGAAAAACCTTCTTCACTTGCAGGATAAAAAAACTTATGAGTTGAAGTAACCGATTCACGTTTCATCTGCAACAGAGAAGCACGTATCATTTCATACATTAAGGGTCTCTTGCTTTCATGTTTCAAACTAGCTTTTAAACTTAATCCATTAACAAAACTTTGTGTTAAAACCATGACTGAAACAGCAAATAAAGAAAGTGCAATTATCACCTCTATTAGTGTAAACCCACGGATGAATCGTCTTCTCTTTACCATTGTGCTTCTATACAATTTCCCGAAAGTGTATTAATCTCATACTGTTCTTTATCTTCATCCAAAGCAAATTCGACAAAGGTACTAGTAATCATTCCCGATGGATGAATTTTAAACTGCGTTACCGATTCTTGCGAAGGTTTTAATAAACCATCATGAGTTAATTCTCCTGCCCAAAATTTACAACGCCAATTATCACCCTCATTAGCAAATGGAACAACACTCAAGTCTTCACCTGTATCATCCTTTAAGGCAAATGCAGTTTCTCGACATTCGACATAAATCTCACAACATCTTTGGGAAGACCATAAACGCCCTTGAGCAATTGTTCTCTTTAAAATATCTATAGGACGCATGGATTCTCCTGAAAACACAGATTGTAGTGTATCAAAATGGATAACACAAACAGTAGAAATCAATCCAATCAATGCTACAACCAGGAGTAATTCTATTAAAGAAAATCCCAAAGATCTATACGTCTTATTCGACACATTTAAAATAAGTTAGATTTATTCTTGGTCATTATCATCCCAATTCCCAATATCATCATCGTCACCACTTTGCCCACCAGGTCCCATGGACCATACATCATAACTATTACGATTATGAGCACCCGGGTAACGATATTGATAAGGATTTCCCCAAGGATCTACCAAACCTTCACGATCTTTAATATAAGGACCTTGCCAACGACTTGACTTACCCATAGGAGCCTTTAATAATGCTATTAAACCTTCCTCCGTTGTAGGATAATTCCCAACATGAGCTCTGTAAGCCATCAAAGGTACATCAATTGTTTTAGAAACAAACAACTTCGCAACCTTTTTCTGACCTCCTCCAAAAATAGATTCGGAATTAACAATAACCAACCCCAAAATCATTCCCATTAAAGCCAAAGCCACTAATATTTCAACCAGAGAAAAACCACGATTGTTCTTATATCTATTACTTATCATAATTGTATTGTAATTTATTTTATTTTTAAAATCAAGTTTCTATTTTGTAACATTAAATTTAAATAAAGTCACATCCCCTTCTTTAAAAACATACTCTTTACCTTCTAAGCGTACTTTTCCCTTTTCTCGAGCACCTAAAAAACCACCATATTTTACAAAATCATCATAACTTACAACTTCTGCTTTTATGAATCCTCGTTGAAAATCGGTATGAATGATACCTGCACATTCAGGCGCCTTCATACCTAATTTAAATGTCCAAGCACGCACTTCTTGAACACCTGCCGTAAAATAAGAAGCTAGTCCTAACAATCGATAGGCGGTTTCTATAAGATGATTAACCCCACTATCTTTTAAATTAAGCGTTTGTAAATATTCCGCCGCATCTTCAGTTGATAAATCCGCCAATTCTGCTTCCAATTTAGCCGATAAACAACAATATAAAGACTCCTCTACTTGCTCTAAATAAGCTCGAACGACTTGTACGTAAGGATTTTTTCCAGGATCTTGCAAATCACTTTCGGACACATTACATACATATACAACCGGTTTTTGGGTGAGCAAACATAAAGTTTTCATACGTATTGTATCGTCATCTTCAACCACAAACGTATTGGCCGGTTTTCCTTGATTCAGATGCTCACAAAGACGCTTTAATAAGTTGTACATTGCAAGCGCTTCTTTATCTGCAGATTTTACTTTTTTAGCCCAACGTTCTACTTGCTGCTCGACCGATTGAACATCCGCCAATAAAAGCTCTGTACGTATTACATCGATGTCTCGTACAGGATCTACGCTACCCATATTATGCAAAATATCTTCATCATCAAAACAACGAACAACTTGAATAATCGCATCTACTTCGCGAATATTGGCCAAAAATTGATTTCCGAGCCCTTCACCTTTATAAGCCCCTTTTACAAGACCAGCAATATCTACAAATTCAATAGCCGCAGGTACTATTTTTTGCGCCCGCACCAATTTTTCAAGCACTTGCAAACGCTCATCAGGGACTTCTACAATCCCCACATTCGGTTCAATGGTACAAAAGGGGTAGTTCGCCGCTTCCGCTTTATGTGTTCTTGTAACCGCATTAAATAGAGTACTTTTCCCAACATTTGGTAACCCAACAATTCCTACTTTTAACATACAACCTCTATCCTATTTTATAAATTCTACTTCAGAAATTTCTAAGATTCAAGCATAAATCTAAAAGCTAAAGGAACCTCATTTTTTCTTTGGACTAACAAAACTAATGTATCCTCTTTATAGCTTAAACTTAAGCTTTTTTGGTCATCTAACCACCGCAATGCCTTATCAGAAAATGTATAAATTTGATCATCTTTAAGATTTCTAATTGTACAATGAAAATGATCCTTTCTATATGTTATTTCGCCCAATTTCAAAGAATAATCCTTCCCTTCAATAGCATCATGTACAACCACCTCATTTTTAGTATCACTAATCTGTACTAAGGAAAATCCTTCCGAACACCTTTCTTGAAACGCAACCTGAACTAAGGAACGTCCTTCTACCGTAAACAAATAACGAATTTCACCATCTTCTTTGGTAAAAAACCCCTTATATTGAATCCAAAACGGTTCTCTTTCAAAAGAAACAATTTCAAAATCAAAAATATTTTCCTGATTCAAATCGCAAGCCATTCCTCGTAAAGGTTCCCATATCTCTTGACCATTTAAACAACAAAAAAACATAAAAATAAATGAACAAATAATCTTCTCCACACTATCGAAGTAAGTCAAAAAATCTGACTAAGCAAGTTTTTTCGCTTAAATAAAACAAAAAACATCCTATAATAACTACTCTAGCAGGATGTTTACCGCTTAGTTTATAAAATGTTTTTTCTTAGATTAAGCCTAAATTTGCTCATGTGGACTTAGAGCTAACCCTAAAAATGACTTGTCAAAAGGGACTGTTTATGCTTTTATGAGATTTATGAATCGTTTAGTTTTGTTGAGGCATGGAGAAAGTATTTGGAATAAGGAAAATCGTTTTACGGGCTGGACAGATGTAGATTTAACCGAAAAAGGCAAACAAGAAGCGCAAAATGCAGCTCGCTTGCTCAAGGAAAATAATTTTACATTTGATTGTGCTTATACCTCTTTGCTTAAGCGTGCAATTCGAACACTTTGGATTACTTTAGATGAAATGGATTTAATGTGGATTCCGGTAGAACGTGCATGGCAATTAAATGAACGACATTATGGAGCTCTTCAAGGTTTAAACAAGTCCGAAACCGCCGCTCAATATGGTGAAGAACAAGTTCGTATTTGGCGTAGAAGTTATGCAATTCGTCCACCAGAACTCGAAAAGAATGATCCACGTTATCCAGGGAATGATACACGCTATAAAAATTTGCCAGAAACATCTTTACCTTTATGTGAATGTTTAAAAGACACACTAAACCGTTTATTACCTTATTGGCATAATACATTGGCCCCTAAAATTTCAAGCGGTTCAAATGTTCTCATTGTTGCACATGGTAATTCTCTACGCGCTTTAGTTCAATACTTAGACAAGATTTCAGATGAAGATATCCTTAATCTGAACATTCCTACGGGCGTTCCTTTGGTTTATGAATTGGATGATACTTTACAACCTTTGAAACATTATTATTTAGGAGATGCCGAAGAAATCGCTAAAGCTCAACAAGCAGTTGCTAATCAAGGGAGGCAACATTGAAACGTAAAGGCTTTACTTTTATTGAACTTTTATTGGTTATCATTTGTATCGCTGTTTTAGTAACAGGAGCAGGTTTTTCATTTAAACGTGCAAAAATAGCCCATATGGCAGATACGTTCGTTCAAGAAGTCGTTATTTTAAAAACGGCTATCGAAACATATTATGAATTACGTGGGACTTTACCAGAATCTAGCGGTAAATTGTCTTCTTTTGAGAAGCTTAAAAATTTTTGGAAACCATTTAATCCAGATTTTTCCAATATTTTTCCTAATGCATATTGGTATGGCAATATTTCAGCAAAATTGAACCATGTTTACTTGCAGTTATATCATTATAAAATTAAAGATGGAAAACAAACCAATATCCCAACGCCTGTGGAATTTTCATCAGCAGAAATAAAGGTCTTGCAGGAAAAAATGGAATCTATTTGTAAGTTTGATAAACTGAGTTCTGGAGAATGTGTTTGCTATATTTTTGAAGAACCCATCACGTCAACAACTTCTCAACGTCCTTCAGATCTCTTGAAATGATAAAAAAAAGTGTACGAGATAAATTATATGCTCGATTAGACAAACTTAACAAAGCTGAGCTAAGTAATTTGTTACAGTATTTTGACCGAGAACGTAATTTACTTGATGCTATTTTTAATTTGTTACAAGAAGCTATATTGTTAGTTGACGCAAAGGGAAGAATAGAGTTTTTTAATAAAGCAGCTTCACATTTATTAAATTTGCCAAAAGATAATACTAAACAGTTTATTCTTTGGCATTGGTTACCTTCTTTAAAAAAGTTTTTTGCCCCTACACAAGGAAATTTACATCCCGACATTTGGACAAAAGAAGCAGAATTGGTTTATCCAGAAAAAAAACAAGTTCGTTTACATATACAAAATTTTCCTGAACATGCCCAAGAACAACGTTTCATAGTCTTGCTGCAAGATATAACCCAAGAGGTTCAAGAAAAAGAAGAACAATTGGTACAAGAACGTTTTGATTCTGTTGTACAACTCGCTTCAGAAGTTGCACATGAATTAGGAAATCCGCTTAATTCTATAGCTATCCATCTGCAACTTATTCAACGGGCTTTAAGCAAAGCTCCTATTTTAACAAAAGTAACCCATTCTTTAAAAATTTGTCAGGATGAAATTGCACGTTTAGATGAAATTATACGGCATTTTCTAAAAGCTGTCCAACCAAAAGAATTAAAGTTAAAAAAAGAACCGATACAACCTGTAATTGAAAGTGTTTTGTCTGTTCTTCGCCCACAATTGGAAAATTTAAATATTGCTGTAAACTTAAATATTCCACATCAATTACCGCCTATTTTTATCGATAAAGCACGACTTCATCAAGCAATTTTTAATGTATTAAAAAATTGTATTGAAGCAATTGGTACGAAAGGCTGGATTCGTATTTCCTGCTTGCAAGATGAGCAATACCTTATCATTGCTTTTGCAGATTCCGGGGACGGTATTACTGGAGAACAAGCCGCAAATATGCTTTCTGAAAAAAATTACACCTCCAAACCTGATGGTCATGGAATTGGTATGTTAATTGTTCGACGCGTGATGCGAGAACATAATGGTTTTGTTGAAATCGAAAGTAAAAAAAATACCGGTTCTATCATCTACTTAAAACTTCCTCTACTCGAACAATCATTGAAAAGGCTTAAGTGTACAGAACATTAGAATGTTTGTAATCCTCGAAAAAGTTCTTTAACATTCCTAAAAACCAAATTTTAAATCCAATATTTCAAAGCATCAATGTAGACTTGAGCGCTATGTTCTATAAGCTTTATATCATCTTCTGTTAAAGTACGAACTACTTTCCCAGGACTACCTAACACAAGCGAATATGGTGGAATTTCTTTATTTTGGGTGACAAGTGTTTGAGCACCAATGATACAATGATCTCCAATTCTAGCACCATCTAAAATCGTAGCATGCATACCAATAAGGCAATAAGATCCAATGTGACAGCCATGAACAATAGCTCCATGTCCCACAGTTACATAATCGCCGATTTGAGCATCTGCATCACTGCTTACATGCACAACAGCATTTTCTTGAATGTTTGTTCCATTTCCAATGCTGATTTGTTTCATATCGCCACGAAGTGACGCAAAAGGCCAAATACTGCATCTATTCCCAATTATAACGTGCCCCAAGATAAC
This sequence comes from uncultured Opitutales bacterium, assembly GCA_964582055.1. GTDB lineage: Bacteria > Verrucomicrobiota > Verrucomicrobiia > Opitutales > UBA9783 > JBKSMP01. The sequence continues at coordinate 12,498 of CAZOPT010000003.1, read as the reverse complement.
CGATTGTGGTGCAACGTACGTTTCGCAACCATAACAAGGTTTAAAGGCTAAATGTTCAAAATTTTCCATAAATAGCAAAATTTTCCTTCACAAATAAAAAATATTCCACTATGGTATGTAATGTTCAGTTGAAACACAACTAAATAGTTTTTATTTCTTCCCTTGAATACGAGAGAAATTATCTTGCAAAAGATACAGGCTCTTTCATTAGGGCCCATGTGGACTGAAAAAAAATATGAAGAAAGTACACTAAATTCGACAAGCCAAACATCCAAAGAATGGTTATCCAACCGTGAAGATACACGATTAAACATTGAAAAAAATGTCTTAATGGTGGATATTAGGCCTAATAAAGCGGTCTTAGATACACTTATACAGACATTAAAAAAAAGTTATATAACGTATAACTTTAATCCGTTGGTAGCACTTTTTTTGGAAAAACCAGAACGTTATGAAATTGTTTTAAAGGCTAAGGAAAATCATTGTATTTATTGCGTTTTTCCAGAAAACTTGCCTTTTATTTCCTATACAAGCGCTTGTGATTACCTCATCGCAAAACATTGGGATAAATTCTTTTATTCCGAAAAAATAGAAATAGAACCTCCGAAAGGACAATTTACTTCTATTAGTCGATGTGGCTTTACAGGTGTTTTATTAGGACCGCCTAATTATCATATTTATAATGATTTACTGCAGGAACATTATGAAGAATCGTTAGCAGGTAAATATTCCTGGAAAGAGTTTATTTCTGGAATTAAAAATGAAAAAGATCCTAAACAGGTAAACAATTGGCTTGAATATATGAAATCGGCTATACGATATCGACTTAAGTCTAATCCTGAACTGTACTTTATGAGTCGTTTGTCTGCAAGGAAATACCTTATAAAAAACTGTACAGATAACGTAATTAATGAAGTTTCGAGTTTTAATCTAAACCCAGACAGGATTTCTGATCTGACGGATCCTATTTTAAAAAACTTAATACAGCAGGAACTAGAAAAAGAATATAAAACACATTCACGAATGGCAAGCTGGTGCAGAAAACGTATGCATAAAGCTGGTTTCCATATTTATCGTAAAGGTAAACATAAGAATACCATACTTTATATATGTGCAATAAAGCGTCGTATCCGAGATGAACAAACACAATTTTCAGGTGAAATAAAGCAAATTATTGATTTCATTGAAAAAAATCAAAATTCATCAGTGGATCGCTTGATACGTTCCTTTTTCAATATTTCTGACAAAGAAAAAACTGTAGAAAATTGTGTAAATGCAGAAAAAATTTTTAAATTTAAACGCAATCTTTTTCTTTTAATCCGAGAAGGTTATATCACTCAATATGAAAATGGAACGATTTATATTTCTCCTAAGCAGTATCGTTCGACGATACAAAATCAAAAGAAATATAGCAATTCTTTAATTTCAACCTAAGGTAAATGTTTGAGCCAAATTTTCAAATAAATTGCCGCGTTCGGCATACGATGAAAATTGGTCCCAACTTGAAAACCCGGGACTTAACACAATTGTAAAAGGGGGTTTAACGTGTTTTAAACTCGTAAAAGCCCCTTTTAGGTTAGCAACATAATCAAGTTGGGCTTTAAATAAAGATATATCATTAATGAGTTCTTTTCCAGTTTCTCCAACAAGAAAAATTTTTTTAACATTAGGGAAACAATTGAAGACTTCCGGAAAGTTTTTTACGTCTTCACCCTTAGAACGTCCTCCTAAGATCCAGTAAACATTTGTCTTATGTTTTAAACTTTCCAATGCAGCTTTTACGGCATGTAAATTCGTTCCTTTAGAATCATTCCAAAATTCACAACCATCTTTCTTAAAACAACAATAAAGTCGATGTGGCGATTGTTTGAAAGTTTTTAAACCAAGCTCTAAAGTTTTTTGAGGAATACCCAACACTTCAACAAAAGTTTTTAATAGAGCAAAATTTTCGCATTGACCTTGAGAATAACAAAGAGGAAATTGAGCAAGCCAATCAGTCAATTTCTCATGAGAATCGGCAAAAATGATTTTTGGATTATGCTTAAAATAAGGTTGCAACGTTGCTCCACAAATAGCGAACTTTTGTGTCAAATTCAGCAAATTAGCTTTTGCTTCAAAATAATTCTTAAAACTTTCATGGTAAGCGATATGATCTTGTTCAATGTTGGTCCAAAGTGTATAAACAGGCTTTAAATAACGTAATTGCCAAGCTTGATATGAACTGATTTCGCATACTACAATCGTTTCAAAATTTAAACCTTTTGCAACAACTTCAGATAAAACATTACCGTTGTTTCCTGTAGCACATGCAGATTTCCCAGCTAAACAAAGTATTTGTGTAAGTGCTTCCGTTACAGAAGTTTTTCCATTTGTCCCTGTAACTGCAATAATAGGATTTTTTAACCATAAGGCTGCAAAATCAATTTCTGTTACATGTGGAATGGTTTGCCTCTGAAGGATTTGTATCCACGGATGATGAGGGGCAAAACCTGGACTAATTATACATAAATCATAATTTTCAAAATGAGGATTTTTACAGTATTTTTCTGATTCGTCTAGCAGATCGTAAGCAATACCTAATTTATCACATAAAAGCGCACAACCTTTACCAGAAATTCCTGCCCCCAAAATACCCACTCTTCGCAACTGAGGAAATAATTGGTTTAATCGTTCCTTCATTTATCGCAATTTTAAGGTCATTAAGCCCAATAAAGCACACAAAAAAGATATAATCCAAAAACGTACAATAATCTTTGATTCTGGGATTTTCATGAGTTCAAAATGATGGTGCAAAGGACTCATTTTGAAGCAACGCTGCTTAAAAAGCTTGTAAGAAGCAACTTGAAGAATAACCGATAAAGCTTCTATAAAAAATACAAAACCCACAATAATTAAAGTAAATGCTTGTTGGGTCATCAATGCAATACAACCAATCCAACCTCCTAGTGCCAATGATCCGGTATCCCCCATAAAAATTTCTGCAGGATAAGCATTATACCAAAGAAATCCAACGCTTGCCCCTACTATAGCTAAACAGAGCACAGATAGTTCTTCAACGCCATTTAAATAAGGTAAATGCAAGTAATGACTTAAGGCAATGTGTCCTGTTACATAAGAAAAAATAGCATAAGTAACCGCTACTGTTAAAGAACAACCAATCGCAAGACCATCAATACCATCTGTTAAATTGAGTGCATTGCTTGTACCAGCAATTACAAAAAACCAGTACAAAAATAAAAGTGCTGCCGGCAAAGACGTAAGCACGGGATGTTTTAGAAAAGTAAGGTACAAGGCATCGATTTTTGTACCTACTCCTGGCGTACTTAACAAAATATACAATACAATAAAGGTCGCCAAACCTTGAATAAACCACTTCCAATGACTCGCAATCCCCTTTGAATTCTTATACTTAAGCTTTAACGCATCATCTAAAAAGCCAATACTTCCCAACATGAGCCCTACAAACAAGGCTCCATAAGCATAAGCATTAATACGAATCCAAAGCAAAGCTGACAAAACAACAGCTCCAATAATAACAATTCCACCCATCGTTGGGACTTGCCCTTTGTGCGCATGTAGAGAAGCTAAATCTTTAATATCTTTTACATCTCGAACAATATCTTTTATTTTTTTAGCACGCAACCAAGCAAATACCGTAGGCCCTACGCCTAAAATGAAAATTAAAGCCGTCAGCAAAGCCATTACGCCACGAAATGTCACGTAATGAAACAATCGAAACGGTCCCCATACATCTTCCAATAAACACAAATAATAGAGCATATTTTTATTATGCCACTTTTTGAAAAAAATAAAACTTTATTTTTAGAGAATTTGTCCGATCTACATCCACACGAAAACAAATAAATTATTGCATCAAATCGGAATAAGCACCACTCTGCTTATTGGAAGTTTAAATGCAGAAACAACAATAGAATGTGTGAGATGGCCAACACCTCATACTACTCAAGACGCTCTATCTGCAATATATTTACGAATGCATAATGTTTTTCAGAGAAAATTACACGAATACCTTAATAATAAAATTGAATATAATTTAACGGATCAAGAATGTTCAGAAATATTGAATCATTTGAATAAAGAAAAAAATTAGTCCTTATGAAAACAATAAAATTCAAGAAACTGACGAAGCTGTTATA
>CAZOPT010000003.1:0-8241 GCA_964582055.1 uncultured Opitutales bacterium | reverse complement strand
AAAAATTAGTCCTTATGAAAACAATAAAATTCAAGAAACTGACGAAGCTGTTATACAAAGAGTATTAAATTATAACTCTGAAGCTAAAAGTGTCTTATTTGTAGGATTTGAACAATCATACCCTACTGAAGGATCAGAAATACGATATAACACACAAAATTATGAAAAAAGTATATTTACCAGTGCATGGGAAAATTATCCTGGGTCTGATTATAACGCTTTAAAGTGTGATTTTCGTCAATATGTTAATTTATTAGAAAAATTCCCGCAATTAAATAATTTTTTTGATTATGTCATTGTTGGAGGACAAACAATAGAGTATATTCCTGCAGAAACATGGGAAATTTTTGGAAAACTATTAAAAAATTCAGGACTTTTACTTTTTACTTGTATGTTTCAAGAAAAAAGCATATCAAATCTTCAAAATTTTATTAAACAATTTGGAATAGGCTCAAAAAGTTTTTTAAGTGAAATGTTTCTTAATCCTCGGAATTATAATATGCGTGGAAATTATATAGCAAATATCATTTGTCATTTCATTGCACAGGGAGCAGGAGACATTTCTGCGTATAAATGCCACATGGAAAAAAATGAACATTTGGATGCCATAGGCTATCATCAAGAATTGGCTAAAAAGATTAAATTAGGATTAGAGTTATCTCGATTTAATAACAAAGGTACATATGGAGAATTTCACTTTTGTATGCGACCTATAGACCTTCTAGTAATAAAAAAAGGGAACCAATAAAATCATAATAAAAAGCTCGCTTTTGTAATAACAATTTGCTTTTTTGAAATTCGTATGAAATTATTACGAGGTGTAAGTTGGTTTTTAGCAAGTTTAGTAATTGGAGTGGGTTTAGACGTTATCCAAAAACAATTAGGGAAAGATTTAACAGGTGAAGAAATCACTTTTTTCCGTTTTTTATTAGGTGCTATAACTTTATTACCCTTTTTGGTTTGGCAGTGGTACAAACAAGGATTTTCCTTAACTCCTTATTGGAAGATTCATGTATTTAGAGGGCTTTTACTATTTGTAGGATTAGTTTTATGGTGTTACGGATTATTGCTAGTACCAATTAGTACAGCAATTGTTTTGAATTACTCTATTCCATTTTTCACATTGGTTTTATCGATTCCTATTTTGAAAGAGTCCGTTAATCGCGATCGTTGGTTAACCACAATAATTGGGTTTATTGGAATTCTTGTTGTCTTAAATCCACAAGATGTAAGTTTTGATAAACGTTCTTGTATCATCCTTATTTCTTCGCTTCTTTTTGCATTGCTAGACGTCTTTAATAAGAAATATGTTTGTAAAGAATCTATGATAAACATGCTATTTTATACGGCTTTTTTCACTTGCTTATTAAGCGCTTATCCAGCCATGAAACATTATTCGTTTGCTTTTACTAACAACATAGGACTTTTAATTGCCTTAGGCATTGGAGCTAATCTTATATTTTATTGTTTATTAAAATCCTTTTGTTATATGGATGCATCAGCCTTAGCACCTTTTCGGTATTGTGACTTTTTTGTGTCAGCATTATTTGGTTCTATTTTCTTTTCAGAAAAACCAACCCTATCTACATGTTTAGGATTTGCAATTATTGCACCTTGCACGCTTTATTTAACTTACAAGGAATGTAAAAAAGAATAAAATGAAATACGAACACATATCATCAGAAGCCGTTGGGGAAGGACACCCAGATAAAGTTGCCGACTACATTTCAGACGCAGTTTTAGATGCCTGTCTAGAACAAGATCGAAATGCACATGTTGCTTGTGAAACACTTGTAAAATCGAATTGTGTTGTTTTGGCAGGAGAAATTTCTACCACTGCTCAACTTAACTACGAAGCAATCGTTCGCAAAGCAATTCGTGATATTGGATACACAGATCTTAAAGAAGATTTTAATGCAGATTCGGTGTTTGTTATTAATTTGTTAACAGCTCAATCGAGTGAAATCAATGATGCTGTTTCCAAAAATACCAATGAAATTGGAGCAGGTGACCAAGGATTTTTCTTTGGATATGCATGTGCCGAAACGCCAGAATATTTACCAGCATCTTACATATTAGCTCAACGTTTATGTCATCAATTGGCTAAAGCTAGGAAAGAAAATCAAATTTCTTGGTTGCGTCCTGATTGTAAGGCATTAGTTACTATGCTTTACGAAAATAACCGTCCTGTTGAAATTGAAAATATTGTTTTGGCTACTCAACATAGTACAAGTGTCAGCCAAGAAAAAATCAAAGCTTACTGTCGTGAGCAATTAATTCCAGATGTCATTCCTGGTGAATGGCTTTCAGATAAAACCGCTTATTATATCAATTCCAGCGGAAGTTTTGTTCATGGAGGACCTTCTGCAGACTCTGGGCTAACAGGTCGCAAGATCATTGTAGATACTTATGGTGGATGGGCTCATCATGGTGGTGGTGCTTTTTCAGGAAAAGATCCCTCTAAAGTAGATCGTTCAGGAGCTTATTTTTGCCGATGGGTTGCAAAGAATATCGTTGCAGCCGAATTAGCGAGTCGCGTAGAAGTACGTCTTGCTTATACGATTGGAGGGACAAAACCCATTCATTACGATTTGACCACTTACGGAACAGAAAAATGCGATATTGACATACTTCACAAAGCGATTTCACAAGTTTTTGATGCACGTCCTTTTTCAATTCTAGAAGCCCTAGATTTAAAACGTCCCATTTATCGGCAAACAACGCAATTTGGTCATTTTACAAAAGCCTTCTTGCCATGGGAACAAACGAATCGTGTACAAGAATTGCTAGATTTATGTAAATAAAATGTACTTGTTATCATCTCTCTATGTAGCAGCGAGATGATAATGCGTAATTCAAATAAAGGCATATAAGCCTAAAAAAATATTTTTTTAGCTTGTCTTGTAGAAAAAATTTCTGATTGGATTAATAAAATCATGAATCGAGACAATCGGCAAGCCTACCTTAATTGGTTTTTACTTTCATTATTTTATGCTTATCAATACTTATTGAGAGTCTATCCTAGCACATTTACAGATAACATTCGAGCTACTTTTAATTTTTCTGCTCACGAATTTGCAACCTTAAGTACTTATTGCATATTTATCTACAGTTGCATGCAAATTCCTTTTGGAATTTTGTTAGATCGAGTAGATGTTCGTAAGTTTATATTAATTGCATTTGGCCTATGTTTGATAGGACAATTCCTTTTTACACATACAAGCTCGATAGCATGTGCACAATGGGGACGTATTTTAATTGGAATTGGCGCAGCTCCTGCTTTTATGAGTACCGTTAAAGTGGTTTCTGATACCTTTCCCGACAAACTTTGTGGTATTTTTATTGGCATTACCTGTACCTTGGGAACCATAATTGTTATTTTAGGTAATGGTTTGTTAAAATACATTTGTTCTTTAACTAATGATTGGCAAAAAGCTTTATGGTTCTTAAATAGTGTTGGTGTTTTTCTGTTTATTATCTGTTATTTCGTTTTACCAAAAACTCAAATTGTCAAAGCAAAAGCTTCTGAAGATAATTTTTGGAAGACTTTTTGGTCGGTTATTACAAATTATCGGATTTTTCTTTACGCCTTGTTAACCATTGGTACATGTGCGGTTGTAACAACATTATCGGATTTGTGGGGTAACACCTTATTGATTACCAAATATCATCTAAGCGATGTACAGGCCGTTTTTTATAATCAATTTATGTTTGCAGGCTTTTTAATCGGTGCTTTGGCTATACCAATGCTTTTCAATGGGAAGCGTAGTTTACTTGGTGTACGCGTTTGTTGTATTGTTATAATTTGTTTGTTTGGTATTATCATTTATGGCCCTAGTCAATTACCATCATTTGTTTTGCAAGCAGTATTATTTGCTCTCGGGTTTTTCGCTTATGCAGATATTTTATGTTTTGCTTTAGCAGCACAATTATCCACACCACAAACTTCAGGCCTTATTGTCGGATGGGTCAACACCGTTAACATGTTAGGGCTTACACTTTTGCAATATTTAGTTGCACATTCCTTAGATAAGTACTGGTCAGGTACTGTTAACGCCAATGGTTTACGATTATACGAAGCAAGCGATTATGAGCTTGCATTAGGCGTATTATTAAATACAGCTTTTTTGGCATTATGCATTGCATGTTTAATGAGAAGTCGTAATATTAAAGCAAAATGATGAATGTAGAAAAACAGTGGAATGAAATTGTTCAAAATGTTGAAAAACATGTAGGTGATGCAAATCTTAAGGAAAAATTAGCACAAAGAAAACCATTGCGTATAAAATTAGGTGTGGATCCTACACGTCCGGACTTAACATTTGGGCATTGGGTTGTTTTTAACAAATTACGCCAATTTCAAGAATTGGGCCATAAGGTCATCTTTTTAATCGGTGATTATACAACGCAAATTGGTGATCCAAGTGGACGTTCTTCGACGCGTCCAATTTTAACACCCGAACAAATCGAGCAAAATGCCAGTACGTATTTAGAACAAGCTTTTAAAATCATTGATCCAGGAAAAACAGAAACACGTCGTAATAGTGAATGGTTTGGTAAAATGAGTTTTGGAGATTTACTCAGTTTGACACGTCATTTAACCGTTGCACAACTGCTAGAACGTGATGACTTTACCAAGCGTTATACAGAAAAAACCCCTATCGCTTTGGTTGAATTTTTATATCCTGTTTTGCAAGCTTACGATTCAGTTGTTCTAGAAGCCGATGTTGAATTGGGTGGAACTGATCAACTTTTTAACATGTGCTTAGGCCGCCAATTCCAAAAGATCTTCGGGCAAAGTGAACAAGCTGTTTTGTGTATGCCTTTGCTTGTCGGACTTGATGGTACTAAAAAGATGTCAAAAAGCTTCGGAAATTACATTGCTTTTAATGATAGTTCTAAAGACATGTTTGGGAAAATAATGTCCATTCCAGATCATTCTATGTGGGAATATTTTCGCTTATTGCTGCTTGAAACACCTGAAGAAATTGAAGCACGTAAATTGCAGCATCCAATGGATATGAAAAAGTTTTTGGCACGTCAGCTTGTAGGGCATTTCTTTGGGGAAGAAGTGGCTTTAAAAGAGCAAAAAACATTTGAAACAATTTTTTCCCAAAAGAAAATTCCAGATTCCATGCCAGAATTTGATCGTTCGCAATTGACAAATTGCAAAACTCTTGTGGATGTGATCATTGCAACACAGTTGTTTAATAGCAGCAAAAAAGAATTAAAACGTTTGATTGATCAAGGCGGCATAGAAGTTAATGAGCAACGTATAAACGACATTAATGCAAGTTTACCAGAAGGAGAAACGATTGTAAAAGTGGGTAAAAAACTGTTCTTTAAAATACATGCTTAATATCCCTTTTCAATCGCTTTGCGAACATCAAACTGCCCAGACGGGTACGCTTTATGTCGTCGCAACACCTTTAGGAAATCTAGCGGATTTAACCTTGCGCGCCATTCGTATTTTAGAAACTTGCGATTGTATTGCCTGCGAAACTCCAAGTTGTACACAACGTTTGTTATCAGCCTTGGGCATTCACAATAAAAAATTGTTTGTTTATCGTGATGCAGGTGAAGAAAAAAGTGCACAACATCTTTTAAAGAATTTAAAAAACGGTCAATCGATTGCTCTCGTAAGCGATGCAGGTACGCCAACAATCAGTGATCCAGGTTACCGTCTTATAAAATTATGTCGCGAACAAGAAGTATCAATTGTCCCAATTCCAGGGCCAAGTGCTGTTATCACGGCTTTAAGTGTTTCTGGTTTTCCAAGTAATTCTTTTTGTTTTCTTGGGTTTTTGCCTTTAAAACCAGGTCCTAGGAAAAAAATTATCGAAGCTTATAAAACCTTTGATGGCACTTGGATTCTTTACGAATCACCTTACCGTATTCATAAACTCGTGATACAACTAAAGGAATGGCTTGAACCTGAGCGACATATTATGATTGCACGCGAATTAACAAAACTAAATGAATCTTTTTATCGTGGTCCTTTAACAACATTTAATGAAAAATCATTTCCTGAAAAAGGAGAATTTGTTATTCTGGTCGCTCCTTATAAAATTTAATAAAAAAGAGAGAAAACCTTAGATTTTCTCTCTTAAGAGTTATATGGAAAAGTCAATTACTCTTCAGAATCAGTATCGTCTTCATCACCTTGAACGATAATTGGTAATTCAATCTCATTGAAACCTTTTGCAGAAATATACAAATGTCCTTCGCCGGCATCACCACCTTCAATTTCAGCTGCTACCGAATTTTCTCCTTCAGGAATGATAACTTCTGGCATAATAACGCTGTTAGGGATATCAGTAGTAACATTTACGTATAAACCACCAGGCCCTGCTTTTATAGAGGAAAAAATCGTAATTTCTTCTTTGTCACCTGTACTGAGTTCAATACTATCGGTATCTATCGATAACAAACCGTGATCGATAAGCAGGTTTCCAATAAAATTCTTTTCTCCATTAGAAATAAAATAAACAGGATAAAACTTGCCAGCTTCAACATTAGGGACTTGGAATGAAAGCACATTTTCCGAAATAAAATGTGTAACCGCATTATATTCACCTACCTGAACAAGATCACCTGCAGTAAATCCCTGTCCTAATACTTTTACTTCTGCACTTATGGGAGCACGTTCACCACCTAAACAAGAACAAAAATGCTCTTTAATTTTGAATTTAGCAAGAGGCGTCTTGTCACAGCGTTCAACACGATTTCCCCGATTGTTAGTAGTATAACAAGCCTCAAAGAAGTATTTTGCATCTGTACGAGTTGAATCTAAAAAATAATCGTAATAGTAAAATGACGGTGTCAATTCATAAGGTTTTAACGGAAACTTTTCTCCATCAATCACTAGTGAAAGCTTCAATGTTTCCGGAATAATTTTATTCATTCGAACATTGCATTGCGTCGTAAAACGATACAAATTAGAAGGGTTACGCTGAGCATCATCAGGTGTAACATTTGTTAACGTTTTTGAACAACCTGAAAAGCTTAAAATAAGTAAAGTTTTGCAACTGAACGAAAAAATACTTTTTAACATTGGCGAATTGACTTTCATACTTTATATAATTTACAATTTTTTATGAATTTACAAGCTTTATCTTTAGGTCTTTATATCCATGTACCTTTTTGTGCAAATCAATGCGCTTATTGTCATTTTTACAAAGTCCAACCCACGGAAGCAACTATAAAAGCTTATTTTAATCAAGTAGAACGAGAATTTCGGATATGGCAAGAACGTTTGAAAGGCCGTTATATCAATACTATTTTTTGGGGAGGGGGTAGTCCAAGTTGTTTGTCGGTAACTCAAATCGAACGTTTAGGATATTTATGTCAATCTCTTGCTATGAAGCCTAAAGAATGGACAGTGGAAATCTCACCAGTTACAATAACGCTCGACAAACTTCAGGAGTTAAAACAACTTGGCGTAACTCGTATTTCCATGGGAGTACAAAGTTTTAATCCTCTCATTTTAAAGCAATTAGGCCGCAAACAAACACGTAAGCAGATTTTTGAAGCTTACGAATGGATACGAAAAGCTGGTTTTGACAATGTTAATTTAGACCTTATTTTTCCGCCAGATTTTTCCGATTTTAAACTTTGGCAAAAAGACTTAGAGGAAATTGTAGGTTTAAATCCAGAACATATTTCAACCTATTGTCTAACCTACGAGAGTGAAATAGGACCCTTTATACCAGAAACCCACCAGTTGGTAGATAATAACCGAGAAGCTGACTTTTACGAATTTACTTGGAATTTTTTACCTCAATTTGACTATCAACATTATGAAGTTTCTAATTTCTCCAAACCAGGTTTTGAATGCAAACATAACGTAAATACTTGGCACATGCAAGAATGGATTGGAATAGGCCCCAGTGCCGCTTCACAATTCCAACAGCAACGCTTCCAAAATCATTTTAAAATCGATCCTGAAGGTACACAAACCTTTGCTTCTCTAGAAACGTTAGATGAACTTACACTATGTAAAGATTGTCTTATTTTCGGTTTGAGAATGTGTGAAGGCATCGATTTACAACAACTACAAAAACGTTTCCCGAATATAGATCTAGCTCAATTTAATCCTTTATGGCAATACTTCCAACAACAAGGTTGGATTAATTATCAAGATCCCATTTTACATTGCACCCCAAAAGGCCTGCTGTTAGCCGATAGTCTCGCTTTGGAAATTTTATAAACAAACAACTTACAATAATCCTTTCTAAAAAC
>CAZOPT010000002.1:19507-56860 GCA_964582055.1 uncultured Opitutales bacterium | reverse complement strand
TCGGTTTCTAAAAACGCTAACCCTTTTTCTAATATGGCTATTTTGCCGGCTTCATTTGATGCTTTTGCAATGGAATCTAAAACAACCTTTTTCATATCTTCATTGTAATCTTGTACACTTTCTAGCTTTTTTAATGCACTTGAAAGAGTTACATTTTCTGCAAAATAATTTCCTTGTCCAAGACTTGTAACACCATTTTCATTTTTTGTAACAAGGCGCGCAATATTACTATGGGCTGCAGACATGTTTAATTGGTTGCTTATCTCCCCCCCTTTCTGAAATATTACAGCATTTAGATTTTGTTGCACATTTTGACCTGTTCCCATTGAATCAACGGGAGTTTGTAAAATTGTACCTGATTCTATTTGCTTACTTGTAATACCCACAACTTTTCCATAAGCAACTTTTATACCGACTTACTCTTTTCTTCATTTTATTCGCTTTTAACGCTTGATTTAAACAATATTCTCTATTAAATTTAAGGCATGTTAAAAGGATTGAAACGTTCATTTATCGCCGGATTAATCGTTCTAATGCCATTGGGTGTTACTTTTATAGTTATTCGGTTTTTGCTCGAAAAAATCGGACAACCTGCTAGTGTTGTTTTTTTTGGTTCATGGCTCAATAATTTTGATAAGCAATGGCTTGAATTCTTTGCAAGTCTTCTGTCTATATTAATCGTTATTGGGTTAATAACAATGTTCGGATGGCTTTCGAAATTTTTCTTAGGAAAGACTTTTTTGAAATTTACAGAAAGCTTAATTCAAAATATTCCATTTATCAATACCATTTATAATACTGTAAAACAAATTGTCGATACCATTGGACAAAATCAAAAAGCTGTATTTGAAAAAGCTGTTTTGGTGCAATTCCCTAGCAAAGGTATGTATTCAATAGGATTTTTAACCAATCGATCTCAAGGGGAAGTTCAAGAGAAAACAAAAGAAAATGTCTGCAATGTTTTTATTCCAACTACTCCTAATCCTACTACTGGATTCCTTATTATGGTTCCCGAAGAAGAATTGGTACTGTTGGATATGTCTGTTGGAGACGCGATTAAGCTTATCATTTCCGGAGGAACGGTTATCCCACAAGTTGCCTCCCAAATTCCGGAAATAAAAACGACTATTGAAGAAAAAAAATAAATGATACAAGCATTTTTAATAGAACATTATAAAAGTGTTTGTTATACTCTACTTTTTATAACGCTGCATTTTATAATTCTTCATAATATCAAACATTTGCAACAATGGTTTGCTAAATTTGACTTTAACAAAACCATTCTTAAGCATTTATTTTTTAAATTACGAATTAAAATCTATACACTTTGGGGGTTTTTACTTCCATGGTTTACTTCTAACTATTTACAATTAGGGTTGGCTGCTAAAGTTTGTAAAGCTTGTTCTAGTTTCGTTTTTTGTCTGATCTTAGGCGATTTTTTATGCCTAGTAGGTCTCATTGTTTTTAGAAAGTTAATTAAAAATTTATCTGATTTTTACCCCTTGCTTCAAAAACTTTTATTTTTTGGATTCGTATTACTCGGGTGCGTAGTCGCTGCCAATAACTTAGGTTATTCTATTGGCGGCCTTTTAACAACTTTGGGAATTGGTGGAGCTGCTGTTGCTTTTGCTGCCCAAAATACCTTAAGTAATTTGTGGGGAGCAGTCTCAATCTTACTCGATCAACCGTTTAAAGAAGGAGATTGGATCCGTATTGGCAGTAAAGCTTGTGGACGTGTTGAGTCCATTGGTTTACGTTCTACACGCTTGCGCACTGAACAAAATACGCTTATTGTTATTCCCAATAATATACTGATGAATGAATGTATTGAAAATTCTCCTCAAAAAATTTGTAAATAATCGTTGTTCTTAATCCTAAAATAAGCTTGTGTAAAATTATGTCATTTTTGTCGAATATCTTAAATACCTTAAAGCGTGAACATCCTATTTATGTAGTCGGACACGAACGAGCAGACGGAGATGCCATTGGAAGCCAAACAGCTTTAACCTTACATTTAAATGCTTTAGGTTGGGAAGCTTACGCAGTTCGTACTGAAGATATTACAAATGTTTATAAGCCTTTTATTGAAACAGTTCCTCAAGTAACATTAGAGGAAATCAATGAACCTGCAACCTGGTTTGCAGTTGATTGTCCCAAACGCACACGTATCGCACCTGCAGTTCAAACGAAAGATTATACGCTTATCATAGATCATCATCCCAAAGAAGAAACATGGTCAAAATTTAGCTGTATCCAAACAAATGCATGTTCCACATGTGAAATTCTTACGTTTTTACTCAGCCAAAATGGCTATAAATTCAGCGATAGCCGTATTAATAATGCCCTATATTTAGGATTATTAACCGATTCTGGTAATTTTTCGCATAGTAATACGACACAACATACCTTTGAATGCGCAGAACACTTGGTACGAGCGGGTGTTAAGCCTTATAAGATCATACAACAAATTTTTAACAACAAAAGTTCGCAACAACTAAAACTACAAAGTATTTTTTTAAACAACATCGCACTTTACGAAAAGAACCAAATAGCGATCGCTTCATTATCTACAAAAGATTATGAAGCTACTCAAACGGAACACAAGGATACTGAAGGTTTTGTAAACCAACTACTAACTATTAAAAATGTAAAAATAGGTGTTTTTTTGGAATACAATACAACCTTCGCAAAAGGTAGTTTACGATCTTCCGAACCATCCATTTTAGTAAATAAAATTGCACAGCAATGGAATGGTGGTGGGCACCCTTGTGCTGCTGGATTTTGTTGTCCTAAAGAACAGTTTTCTTTAGATAAATTAATCCACGAATTAGCAAAATCACTCGATTAACTATGGGAAATTCGAGAACCAAACCTTCGTTAGATTTAAATGGCGTACTCCTCATCGACAAACCTTATGGGTGCTCTTCCTTTGATGTCCTTAGAAAACTTAAATACCATTTTTGCATAACGAAATTAGGGCACGCAGGTACCTTAGATCCATTAGCAACAGGATTGCTTGTGGTCGTTTTAGGTAAAGCAACAAAACTTTCGCAATCATTGATGTGTGGTCAAAAAGAGTATACAGGTACCATACAACTCGGTGTTGAGACGTCTACTTACGATTCAGAAGGTGAAATTATAAGTACTCATCCAATAGACGGTATTACTCAAGAACATATTAAACAAACAATAAAAGGATTTTTGGGCGATCAATATCAACAACCTCCCATGTTTTCTGCTAAAAAAAAGAATGGCATTCCGCTTTATAAATTAGCACGTAAAGGACAAGAAGTTGAACGTAATCCCAATTTTATTACCATTTTTAGCTTTGAAATAGAGCACTTTTCTTTACCGAATATCACCTTTCGTGTAAAATGTTCAAAAGGTACTTACATCCGTTCCCTTGCTCATGACCTTGGCAAGAAAGTCGGATGTGGAGCCCATTTAGCTTCTTTACGACGAACTCGTAGTGGATCGCTTGACATCGATCAGGCAATCACATTAGACGAATTATTGGAACAGAATACAACCTTCTTAATGGAACACATTATTCCTTGCGAACAATTCGTAAAAAACCCATTTGCATGAAGCCTCTACACTTAGCAATTGGTATATTTGATGGAGTACATCGCGGACATCGCTACTTACTTCAATCCACAATTGAAACTACCCAAAAAACAAATGCCTGGTCGGGTGCTTTAACCTTTCATCCACATCCTAAACAAGTTCTACATTTACCAGATGCTCCACAGCTTATTTATCCAATACAACAGCGCTATTGGTTACTAAAAAAATTAGGTTGCGATTTCATTTTTATTAAAAAATTTACAGAACAATGGTCACATGCAACACCCGATTACTTTTTTACTTATTTAATGCAATTCTTCCCTAATTTATCTCATCTCTATGTAGGAGAAGACTTTCGCTTTGGACATAAAAGACTAGGGACACTAAATATACTTCAAACCCTTTGTCAGAAAAATGCTATTCAACTTCATGTTATTCCTCATCTAAAACAAAATGGCGAAAAAATTTGTAGCACATGCATTCGAAAGGCCCTTAAGGATGGTTTGATTTCCTTTGCCAATCAACTCCTTTATAAACCCTACCATTGTATAGGTTATCTCACACCTTCTTACCAATTCCAACATCGCTGTGAACTTAAATTAAAAGATGGAACTTATGTTTGTCGAATTGTTCATAAAAAAACCGAACAAACCATAACCCTTCAGATCAAACAAGGCCTTTATCAAGTTATTTCTGATCTAGATACAAGCTTTCAAAAAGTAACCTGTTTACTTGAATTTCAAAAGGAATTATAAGGTTTGTGATTCACTATCCATTAGGCATTCTTACCATCGTTTGTATTTTCAATCTAAGTTTTGCCTATTGCTGGCTACAAACAAAAATACAGATATTCTCTTGTTTATTTTATGCATTTCTACTACTCCTTTGGATAAAATACAAAAAAATCCATTGGCCTTACAAAAAATTTACAATCCTCGCTTTTATTTTAAGTGGTTTATCTGCATTTTTGATGGTACAAGAAGTACAAACCATTTCTTCAAAAGGATTTTTTACAAAAGGTACATTTACATTTGAAAAACGCTTTCAAACCAAGGAAAATAATCTTGGAGGTATTGGCATCCTTCATTTGGAAGATGGAACACAAAAAACACTTTATCTTCATACTCGTAAACAAAAAGAGACAATGGATCCCTCTTATACATACAAATTTTCAGGTTATGTAAAGCCACTCATTAATCCTTTCATAACGAAACAAAACTTTTCATTCTACCTTTGGTCTAGAGGGATTCGTTATCATGCTACACAAGCTCATTTATACAAACCTTCACCCACAACTCAATTCCTACAGCTTTGCCGCAATTATTTTGCAAAGGCTTTAACCTTAAATGATTTTTTAGCAACTTCTGTTTTTCAAGCAATCTTAATGGGGAAAAAGGAAGCCATCCCACGCGATCAATTGCAACATTTTTTCTATACAGGAACTATGCATCTTTTTGCGGTTAGTGGGCTACATGTTGGCGTTGTTAGTAGTTTTATTTTCTTCACATGCAAACTTCTCTTGTTTCCAAGATGGCTAAAAATCATTTTTACCGGTACAAGCGTTTTATTTTACGCCTCAATCGTTGGTTTTAGTCCATCCACTCTACGAGCGACCTGCATGATTTCCTTCATACTGATTGCTCAAATCTTCAACCGTCCCATAGATATACGAGCTGCATTTTTCAACACAATTGGTCTAAACCTCCTCTTCAATCCCTATGCTCTATGGGATGTTGGTTTTCAACTTTCTTATGGCGTCGTTGCAAGTATTTTGTACATAGGTATTCCATTTGCATATTCCTCTTCACGTAATCATTCTGCTTGGCGCGCAACTTGTATCATCTCGCTTTGTGCAAGTGCAATGAGTAGCTTATTCTCTATCTATTATTGGAACTTATTTAGTCCCTGGGCTTTTACTGCAAACTTGCTCCTTATTCCTCTCGCAAGTGGAATCGTAATTCTTGGACTTATAAGTGCTTTGGCAAGTCTTTGTTGTCCATTCGTCTTGCCGCTCATTCACACAATCGCTCAGACTGCGATTACTTGCTTGCTTAAAAGTGTTACTTGCTTGGAATCCCTTCCTTGGGCTACTTTAGAAATTAAATTACATCCACAAATTTTTTATTGTCTATTATTTCTATTTCTTCTCAAAATTCTACCACAAAAGAAACCTAACTTTAATTAAAAGAATTTTAGAAAAAAGATTAAGGAGAAAGCTTTCATAAGAAACTTTTCCCTTAATCACAAATCACTTCTTAGTTGCCTTTGCTTTCTGTTTTAAAGTCGCTGCACGATTTTTAGTGGGAACACCTGTATTAGGTTTTGTCACACGATAACGGTCAACCTTGTTTTTTATCAAACGTTTCGCTTTTTGAGCCTTTCTGCGCGCTAAGACATCATCCAACTTATTTTGAAGGCTATGAATATCTTTGTAAATCTTAGCTTCTTGCTCTGTCAAATCAACTTCTCCAGGCAAATCTTTATCGGTCATACCCGCTTCAAACATACGCTTACGAGAAATATTTTTAACACCTTGCTGATGGGGATAAAGAATTGTTCCATCATAGGCAATCTGTGTCGCCGATAAAAAGATCATCAAATTAGTAATTTTATCACTCTTATCCCTATTTGAAAAAAATGTTCCTACAAGTGGCAATTCACCAAAAAATGGAACTTTATTTTTTGTAGTATTTTTTGTTTGCGACATTAATCCACCAATAGCAATCGCATAACCACTTTTAATGGTAACGATACTACTTGTTTTTTTCTCAGCAATTTTAGGATAGTTAACGGATGTTCCTTTATCTGTTTTAAAAGTTTCCGTTCCAGAAGTTTCCGATAAACTTGGTTCCAATTTTAACGTAATATATTCAGCTTGGACCTTAGGAGTAACATTTAATTGAATACCAACTGGTTTTTCTTCAAACCCACTAATTTCAAACACTCCTTGATCTGAATTATAAGAATAATTAGGAATCGGATGTTTTGTAATAACACTCATCGTAGCAGGAACGTTATTCATTGTAATGATTGTTGGATTGGATAAAGTTTTCCCAATATCATCCGTCTTTGAAAAATTGAAGGTGGAATTTAATGTTTGAACAAAAAGATTATGATTTCTTAATGCTTTACTACCATTAAGCCCATAAGTCATTTGGCCATGTTCATCGCTACTAGAACTATCGCTTGTGCTTCCTTCTGAATTCGAATCTTGCTTTTTTTGATCCAAATACGCAGTTAATCCTGAAGGCCACTGAATTCCAAAATTATCTGAAAAGTTATTATGGGCTTCAACGAATTTAGCTTCAATCATAACTTGCGTTTCAGGTTTATCCAATTGTTCAATGATGGTTTCAACTTGTTGTAAGTTCTTACTACGACCGGTCCAAATAAGCATATTGGTACGTTCATTAAAGGTCACGCGTTCTTTATTTTCCTTATCCACAAATTCGGCCAATTCAGTTACTAAAGTCTTTGCATCTGCGAATTTCAACAAAAAAGTTTTAGTTTGCAAAGGTTCTTGCAGCATCGTTTCCGCAGAACCAATTTGAACAATCCCTTTATTTTCCACATAACTACATCCTAATGGCGCCAAAACTGCTTCTAACAATGCTTGCCATGTAACATCTTTGAGACGAATGGTAACTTTACCTGTTAAAGATGTTGGAATGATAATATTTAAATCATACAACTCCGAGATATAACGTAAAACCTGCTTAATATCTTCATCGATAAAATCTACCGATACACGACTCGAATTACCTGCCCTTATATCAGGTACCTCTTTATCATCATCAAAAGTTACAACAATATTACCAGAAGAAAAGATTTGCTCCTTATCGTATTGCTCATTGTTAGGCGTCTCTTTAACTTCCTTCAACTCATCAAACGATGGCAAATTAAAGATAGGATCTCTAGCACTTTGTAGAAAACTCTGTAAGCTACAGGTTATCATTAACAATAATATGGTTTTTAATTTCATAATCTAATAATTAAAAGTAAGCGTATGGTTGTTAAGTTTTAAAGTAAATTTATCCTCCTCAACGTTAACAAGTATTATTGTAAACGTCATTCCATTGTAACTTGCAAAGAAATTATCACCTGCTTTAAGCGTACGATGTCCATTGATACATAATACATATTGCTGATCAAAGAAAACTTTACCTTGTGGCTTTAAAGCACGGCCTATCTGATTCAAAATAACCCATTCATCCGCAGACGGTTTTTCAGGTTCTTGAACAACAACTTCTTCAATAACCGGAATTTCTTCTTCGATTACCTCTTTATAAAGGAATAAATTCTTCAAGGGTTCTTCAGTCAATGTAGGCTTAAATGCATTTGCCCAAAACGCTTTACATGTTGTAACGGCAGTTTGACGCTCTTGTTGTGTTAAAAGAGTTGTTTGGGCTCTTGCTTTCTTTCGAGGAGCTGCCTCTATTTGCAAAATGCTTAACAATAAAATAAATACAAACTTAAGCATTAGCATCCTCCTTCAACGAAATTTTCCCAAGAATGGAAAAAACAAGACTTACATTTAAATCATCTTTTATTTTTTCTCCATCTTTATTATTCGTTTCTCCTTGACGAATATCTAATTGTTTCAAACGAATCAAGCGATCTAACTGCTCCATTTGTTTAAAAAAAGCCATCAAGTTTTTAAAATTTGTTTTAAAAGCCATTGTATATTCCACTATAATAATATCCCCATTAAAACTACTTAAATCTTGTTCCAAAGTAAGATTTTGTTTTTTTATCAAATTATAAGATTTTGTAATCGAATTCGTAGAAGTAATTTGATGCGATTTAAGGATCTCATTCAACTTATTAAAAAATTTATACGTAGATGTATTTTTACCAAAATTTAAACATTTCTTGAAAATATCAGCTTTAATTTCATCTAAATGTTTTAAATCGACATCTACAGTACGCAACGTATTAATTTGCTTTTCCATTTGTTTCACTTGCAAATTAATGGAATCCATCTGGGAAGAAATTTCATCACAACTTGCACTAAAATTGTTACGTAAAATAAACAACACAATACTTGCAATCGCCAAAACACACATCAGTTTATTATTCTTTACAAACTGCTTAATGTCTTCTATGGTAATGTTAGATAAATTATTCATTCGATTGTACTGTCAGTTGAAAGTTAATTTCGTCAGATGCACTTCCGTTATTATTGGCAATTTGCAAAAATCCTTTACAGCCTTTTTTAATCGTCTTTAAGGATGTAAAATCTAGGACTTCTTCTTTATACTGATCCAAAAAGGTCACATCATCTTTTAACTTACCATATAATTGAATTTCTATCGGTTGGCGCGTATTACTTGAACTTATGTCTTTATTATCTTTAATACTAATACTTGAAAAACAAAGATTCTCTCCCTTATGAGCTGCCAATTCAGACAAAAACTCCAAAACATTAAAATGCGATGCATACGCTTGTATAATACCTAATAACTCATCTTTTCGTTGTACAAAAGTTTGATTAGATGCAGTCATTTGCTTAGTCTTCTGAGAATGTTGTGCAATAAATCCTTTTTGCCGTTCATATTCTCCTTGTTTACTTAACTTTTCAAAAAAATTAAAGATACATAAAACTCCAAATAAAGCTGTTGTTGCAACCAATCCGTAAATAATGTAAACTCGAATGGCATTGAATGTAGCATCATTAGCTAAAGCAGAATCTCTAAAATCAACTTGCCAAGGATTCCCTTCATTTAACAATTTAAAACTCTTTAAATCCAGTTTCATTAGTTTATATCCTGTATGATAGCACTTATCATGCCAAACCAGTTATCATTTGATAATTTCTTTAAACTTGCATCGGAATCAAAACTAATTTTCCGCTTTTCGAACCAATTTTTATAGTCAATTTTTAAAGAAGCCAATTCTAATGCTTTAGAAAGGGCTTCTCGTAACCAACTCATTTTATCCGGAAGTCCTACAAAAAACAATGCATCAACTACATCTCCTGCTTGTACCTCAAAAAAATCTATGTAGGATTTTATATCTGAAATCATACGTTGAAGTAATTGCGAAACCGCTTCATGATTTGGAGAAATTTCTGATGTAATGAAACGATAGGTACTAATATCATCCGGCAAATTACATTCTTTACGTGCTAAACTCAATAAATTTTTAAAGCCATGCGTAGGTGGATAAGCCGCTAAAATTTTGTCTCCACCAACTACATACACACAAGATCGTTGCATTGAAAAATCAATAACCATAACAGGCTTTTTTAAATTAAATATGTGATTATAATCACCTAACCCAAACGGTATTGCCAATGACGTAAAATATAATTTTTGCAAAAAAATATTCGCACGCATCATTTCTTCTTGTATCGATTTCAATTCATTTTTTTGCGCACCTATAATGCAAATATTATCTGGAAATTCTTTCGTTTTTTCATTGATTTCAAGCCCTGTATCCGCTGATAAAACAGCCACCTTATTTTGCACCAAATCAACGTTAAACCGTTCTTTAATTAATACCGACAAACCCCGTATCCCTTGATTTTTTATCTTAGGTTCCAATTTGGTCCGATAAATAAACTGTGAAGTCGGTTGTATATGATAAATTGCCTTCTTATATGAAGATAATGTCCTTAAAATACTAACATCTAAATATGCATTATCTCTAAAAATATTGTTTTCAAATGCAGTTGGCTTGATGATTTTTATAGACTTGTTCCTCCCCTTTGAAGCCGATACACTTAAACAATAAAAAGGTGAACCTTCGATAAAAACCTGTTCTGAATTCAAAAGCCCTGTCAGTTTAGATAAAAGTGCCATGTACTAATTCTAATATTGTCACCTCTAAATTGCAAGTGATTTATAATACAGCTCCCCATAAAAATTACTATAACTTATGCCTACTAGCTAAAATAATCCTTTTTAAAATGCTAAAATCTTGCCATAATTTTCACCGCCGAAACCGCATGACTATTAAATATCCTGAAAAAGTTGGAGTAGGAACACTTAATAAATTCAACACTTATGTGATCTGGATAACAGAAATTTATACTAAATTTAATACTTAAAAAAAGTTACTTTTCGCAAATCTTGATGCAATTTTATGAACTTTTTATTTCAAATTTTTGCAAAAGTTCTATTATGTTTACCCAAATTTCATTCAAACTTTGTAGGAAGTTTACTCAACTTTTTAATTGATTTTTTATATACTCAGCACCTTTTTTTGCAGAATTATTCCAATTAAAAACATACATTTCCCGTAATTCTTTTAATTTATCTTTCCAATAGGCAGCATTATCTAATAAAGTATTTACGGTAGGCAAAAGTTGATTCAATTCATTCATTTCCAAATGGAGGCCTACTTCATTCCTTAATTGCAATTCTATGGGTTCAAGACCGAGCCGTTTCCAATTTTTATTATGTTCCTTAAGCGGAGTATCAATAAATAAAACAGGACGCTCTGTTCCAAAAGCATATTCAAATGCGATTCCTGAGCGATCTGTTATCAATAAATCTGCTTGATAAAGGCTATTTTCATTTAACAACTGGTCTTCCCAAATAAAATTTGGCAACGTTTTTACTATTTGTTCTACTCGAGCTGCTATCTCTTTACGTCGTTTTAAAAATTCAGGATGGGGTCTAACGATAACGCAATAATCTGTTTTACTCAATTCTTCAACAATTGTTTTGATGCCATTTTCAAACAAACTCGCCATACTCCAAGTAGGTGCAATTAAAATCGTTTTTGTATCTCCCTCTTTTTTATAGGTTTGGAATTTCCTATACACAACATCCATCCTTGGATAACCTATGGGCAATAACTTTTTTTGTAACAAATCATAAAGCTCTTCACGTTTTTGTATTTCTTTTATATGATGAGGACCGACACAAAAGACAGTATCGTAAGCATCAAAAGCTTTTTCATTATATTGCAAATGTGTGCTTGAAAATGCGTGAAATAAATAGATATATTCTTTTGTACATTTTGATTTTTTTAGATGATACGTATTTAAATCCGGCATTGTAAATACAAAGCATCGAGCATCCATTTTATCAAAAACAGATTTTAAGAAATAATTAAAACAGAAAGGATATAAGCGTTCCGAATGTTGTTTTAAAATAGGATCATTTTTATCAGATGTGATATAACTACACGATAACGTAGGATCTTTCAATAATTCTTCCAAGAAAGGACCAAATGTCTGATAATAAATATTCCGTTCGGAATAAAAAACTAATTGACGATGTTGTTTGTGTTTTTCACTAAAAAAAAGATTGAAAGATTTATACTCATTGAACAGATTAGAAAGGTAAGTAAACATATATGCAACAAGTAATCATTTTAGGAGCCGGTAAGTCAAAACAATTCATAGAAAATCCAGCTACGATACGTGTAGATGCAGCTAAGTGTGCATTAGATTGGTTACTGAGTGCTTTTGACAAGGAGAAATCACATTATACCTTTGTTGGCGGTTATAAATTTGATGAAATTGCTCATAAATATCCTTGTTTGCACTTTGTTTTTAACCCTGATTGGGAGAAAACAGCCTGTGATGTATCTTTACAATTATCCTGTTTCGACACGAAAAATCCGGCATTTGTTTGCTACAGTGATCTCTTACTTCGTTCACAACTAATTGATCACATGGAACAAATCTGCATGTCATCTAATAGTGATATCATTGTAGCTATTGATTCCAATCAAACATTACTGAATACAAAAGAAAACTGTGAAATTATTCAAGGTACATTAAATGGTATAACACAAAAATACCCTTTTATTGGTTGTATTTATTTAAAACCTTCAGCACTTAAAATTTTAAAAGAAAACAATTGTTTCTGCAATCAACTTGAAGAACATCGTTTGTCAGGAATTGTTGATTGTTTAATTAAAAAAAATTTAAAAATAAATTACGTTGATGCAAACGGGTTATGGTCAGAAGTATTGAATCCGTTAGATGTGGCAAAGTTTATTTTAACCACTAAAGCTCAAACATTACAAGCACTTCGTAAGAAAATTACAACAGCTAAAATTGCCGATCAAATTCATTTTTCTATACAACAATGGAAAGAAAATTCAGAACATATCATTCAACAAAGTTTAAAGGTTTTTGGCAATAAAACCTTAGTCGTACGCAGCAGTTCTTTACAAGAAGATAGTTTTTCTAAAGCAAATGCAGGAAAATTTGAAAGTATTTTAAATGTTGAACCGACCAGCGATTGTTTAAAAAAAGCTATTGAAACAGTTATCACATCATATGGGACAATTAACTTAAAAGATCAAGTTCTGATACAACCCATGTTACATAATGTAAAAACAAGTGGTGTTGTTTTTACACGAACATTAAATTATGGAGCTCCTTATTACATTGTAAATTATGACGAAGCAGATACAGCCGCTGTTACAAGTGGAGCCAGTACTCAAGATCAAATTTTTTACCATTGGAAATATGCAAAAATTCCAGCTCAAGCACCTGATTTTTATCCGCAATTGTTTAAAACCATACAAGAAATAGAACAATTGACACAATTTGATGCTCTAGATATCGAATTTGCAGTTACAAACAACAATCAATTATACGTTTTTCAAGTTCGCCCTTTGGCTTCACAACATCTTAGAGAAATTAGCGACAACCACTTGCAAAAACATTTGGATGCTGCAGTAGAACGATTCAAAAATTGGCAAATCGCTCAGCCAAATATCCAAGGCAAAGAAACAATTTTTGGAGTTATGCCAGATTGGAATCCAGCAGAAATTGTCGGAATAAAGCCACATACTTTGGCTGTATCCTTATACCAAAGTCTTATTACCAATGAAATTTGGGCGCAACAACGTGCAGAATTTGGCTACAAAGATGTGCGTCCTTATCCACTTATTATTAATTTCGTTGGACATCCTTATGTAGATGTTAGAGCGAGCATCCATTCGTTTCTACCTAAAACATTATCCAATCAAACGGTTGAAAAATTGGTAACATTTTTTGTTCAACGCCTAAAAAACAATCCTGCTTGGCATGATAAACTAGAATTTATGGTTATGCCAACTTGTTACACAATTGATTTTGAAGACCGTTGGCAAGATTTGTTAATAAACGACGCTCAATTATCTCTAGAAGAATTTTCCGATTATAAGCAAGCTTTATTGGAATTAACGCAATCTGCTTTTGAAAAATGTAATCGCCATTATGCAGAAATAGCTGAAATAGAAGAACGCTTTAAACAAATTCAAACTACCAATTTAAGTGCTTATGATAAGATTTACGTACTGATACAAACCTGTAGAATAGGTACACTTAATTTTTCTCATTTGGCACGGTGTGGATTCATTGCTAGTTCCTTCCTAAGGTCATTTGTAGCAAAGGGTATTCTTTCTGAAACAGAAAAAACAATACTTACAAGTTCCATTCAAACCATCACGGGCCAATTTTTTGAAAAGACCCAAAAAGCTGTTTCTGGGGAAATTTCCAAGGAAGAATGTATTAAAATTTATGGCCATCTAAGACCTGGAACCTATGATATAACCTCTCCCACCTATCGATCCGATCCTGAAAAGTATTTATTTTCAAATAATAGTGGTACCAGTGTTGAAAACAAACATCAAACAAGCTTTGACAAAAGTAAATTACAAAATGCATTAAAGCAAACATTCGGTATTTCTATCGAAACATTTGAACGCTTTTTACAACAAGCAATTGCTGGAAGAGAATATTCCAAATTCATTTTTACTCGTTACATTTCATTGATTTTAGATCTTGTAGAAACAATTGGTAAAGAAAATGGTTTTTCAGCAGAAGATATGTCCCATCTTCCTATCAGCATTTTTGAAGATATACGCAACGGATTGGTGTCTCCTGCAGATAGCAAACATCTATTAAAAGCAAGCATAGATTTTAACAAAGAATATTTTCGTATTGTTCAGTGCATAGAATTCCCACCACTATTAGCAGATTTAAGTGATTTTTATAGCTTTTTTGTCCCCAAAACAATACCCAATTTTATTGGCAATCAATGCCTTGAAGCAGAACTTATTTATTTGCAAAATTCAAACGAAATAGCTGGCAATAAATTAAAAAATAAAATCATTTTAATCGAAAAAGCAGATCCTGGTTTTGATTGGATTTTTAATTATGGAATTGCAGGTCTAATTACAGCTTACGGTGGCCCTAATTCTCATATGGCTATTCGTTCTGCTGAATTTCATCTACCTGCAAGTATTGGTATTGGTGAAAATTTACTTAATCAATTAAAACAAGCTCAACTCGTACAATTAGATTGCGCAGGTCATCGCCTAAATATCATTCGTTGATTATGTTAAAAATAGGAATTACACAACGAGTAGAATGCATTAAAGTTTACAATGAAATACGTGATACGTTAGATCAACGATGGAGCAAATTATTAAATGAAAGTAATTGTTTGTGCATCCCCATTCCAAACGTAAATATGCCACAAACTTTCATAAAAAATTTACAATTAGATGGCATTCTTCTTAGTGGAGGTAATGACCATGAAACACGATCTATGTGTGAAACTGCTTGTATAGATTATTGCATTCAAAAAAAATTACCTTTATTAGGTATTTGTCATGGCATGCAATTTATAGGGCAATATTGGAGCTCAACTTTAATAAAAATAGAAAATAATGTTGCAGTAAACCATCCTATAACCATTACAAGCAATCCTTATGATATCCCAACTGGAACGATGTTAACAAATTCATACCACAATTTTACACTCAATAAAGTTCCTAAAGGTTTTATTTCTTTCGCCGAAGATAAAGATGGACATTGTGAAGCAATGTATCATAAAGAATTACCGATTGTAACCTTTATGTGGCATCCAGAACGACCACCTTTTTTGAACTGGTTTAATAAGTTTTTAGAAAATTTTTATGCAAAACACTAGAGTATTTATTTTATGTGCAGGAGAAGGCAAACGTCTACGCCCTTATACTGAAAATCGACCCAAATGTCTTGTTCCTTATAAAGGTAAACCACTACTTCAGTATCAACTTGATGTCTTTAAAGAATTAGGACTGAATGACATTGTGCTTATTGGTGGTTATCGGCATGAAGCCTTACCTAAAAATTTTCCCATAATTTATAATGAATTCTATGCAACGACCAATATGGTCTATAGCCTTTTTTGTGCAAATGATTTCATGGATGAATCTGTAAATTGGATCATCAGTTATGGAGATATCATTTATCACCCTTCTGTTTTAAAAGCATTGCTTGAAGCAAAACATCCTTATAACGTCGTTACAGATACCGATTGGAAAAATTATTGGACCAATCGAATGGAAAATCCACTTGAAGATGCTGAAACTTTTCGTTGGGACCAGGAAACACACCAAATTTTTGAATTAGGCAAAAAACCAAAAAGTTTAACAGAAATCCAAGGCCAGTATATTGGTTTACTTAAAATTTCTGCAACAACTACAAAAACATTCAAACAAGCTTATAAAAACTTTTCTCAACAAATTACAAATTATAAAAATGCTTACATGACGGATTTTTTACAATATCTCATTGACAAAAAATTTCCAATTTTTGGAGTTCCTATTCATAATCAATGGGCTGAATTTGATACAACTGCAGACTTAAACTTAACGATCTCATGGCTATGAAAAATATCTTAAAATACACTTTACTTAATTCTTTATTTCCCTTTGTTTTCATCTGTTATCACTATAACCAAAATCATGGTTTCTTTGCCGAAAGCTACGAAAGTTTATGTATCCTTTTAGGATACTTACTCTTTATAAATGTATGTTTGCATAAGTTGGGATATGCATTTATAAATAGTTTGTGGATGGTAATTTTTTTACCTTCTTTTAATACTAATCTTTATATAGAATTCATTCTCAAATTACTAACACTAAGTACATCCTACTTCATTATAAAAAAACTGCCTCAAAAACTCCTGTATTTGTTATGTACCCTAATAATAATGCTTAACCTTACTCAAATAGTCCAAAGAGATATTGGAGCTAAAACTAAAGCAATGCAATTATTAAAACTTCCTACTTCTGATATTATTTTCTCCAATGAAAACATTTATTGGATTATTTGTGACGCTTATGCAAGTTTAGATACACTGAAAAATTATTACCATTTTGATAACACGTCTTTTTATGATCAATTGAAAACTTTAGGTTTCAAAATGCTTGATAATCAGTTGAAGTATAATGAAGTAAACAATTTTCCTACACTAAAAGCACTCAATTATTACGCCAACTTTAATAGCTTTGATGTAACAAAAGAAAATTCACTCACACTACATTACTGTCTAAAAGACAATCAACTTTTTGATATATTGAAAAAGAAAGGATATAAAATTTATGGGATGCAATCAAGGTTTCCTTTTTTACATAAATTAAATATGGAAACAATAGGCTCAAGGACAACTTTATCAACGCTACAACTTAGTTATTATTGCCTTAAACAAAACAAATATATTTCGAAATTACTTGAAACCAAATTAAATAAAAAACTTTACGAACATCAAGAAAACAATTTTTATTTTTTAGAAAATCTTCCTAACAATTTTAAACATTCCTTCTTTTATATTCACATTGATTCACCTCATGCACCTTTTGTTAGAGATGTAAATAACTATTTCAATGATGATCAAAAAAGCATTGTTTGGGGTGAAAATGAAGTTGGTGAAAATGCATATTCAACAGAAAATTATCGCACTTTGTACAAAATACAATTAGAAGGGCTCAATAAAAAACTTCTTAAATGTCTAAAACAAATAATTTCGAAGGATCCAAAAGCTATAATTATTCTACAAGGTGACCATGGGACCTTTACTACGCAAGATTTACAAGAACAAAAAACTCATTTATTGGCAGTAAAATCTGAAAATGTTGAACAAAATCTGCTTGAAAAATTTATTCAACATTAAACATATTTCTTATCGCGACTTCCCAA
The DNA here is from genome assembly GCA_964582055.1 of uncultured Opitutales bacterium. Classification (GTDB taxonomy): domain Bacteria; phylum Verrucomicrobiota; class Verrucomicrobiia; order Opitutales; family UBA9783; genus JBKSMP01. The sequence continues at coordinate 39,372 of CAZOPT010000002.1, read as the reverse complement.
AATAATAGTTTAAAAAGCTTTTTGCGATAGGAGAACAGGTTTTTCCACCCCAAAAGTTATTGCCAAAACCGTCTTGTTCAATTTCGACACAAAAAGCGATTTGTGGATTTTTTACGGGAGCAAAGCCGACAAGCCAACCGATATGTGTATATTGATTTTTGCCGGCAATTTTGATTTGAGCGGTTCCCGTTTTAATGGCTGTAGAAAGGTTTGGGAAATAACCTTCCCCAACCTTTTGCATACCTTGAATAAGTGTATTCCAAGCAGGTACAGGCAAAGCCATTTCAGCAGTCCATGTTTTAGGTCTTACCAAATGAGGTACAAAAACATTTTTATTACTTGCAAGAGCTGCTATAAAACAGGCCATCTTAAAAGGAGTTTCTAGCAAATATCCCTGGCCAATAAGCATATTAGCCGTATCGCCATCCGACCAAGTTTCTCCAATACGATTTTTCTTCCATTCTGGAGAAGGTACCAATAAACGATCAGTTTCATAAGGTAAATCAATACCTGTTGGAACATTTAGATAATAAAAACAAGCTTCGCGATGTAAAAGGGTAGGACCTAACTGCAAACCAAACTTAAACATAAAGGGATTGCAACTCTTTTGGATGGCTTCAATGGTATTTAATAATCCATGCCCTCTATGTTGATGACATTTGAAAAATCGATTGCCAATACGATAAACTCCTTCACAATAAACGGTTGAATGTTCATTGATTAAATGAGCACGTAAAAGTGCGCTTAACGACACCAATTTAAATGTAGAACCTGGTGGATACAAGCCTTGAATAGCCCGATTTAGCCACGCTCCACTCTCAGTAATTTCATTAAAAAGTTTTTTCGTTATAAAAGGAGTTAATTCATTTAAATCGAAATCTGGTTTACTTACCATCGCTAATACATCTCCAGACTTAACGTCTACAATAGAAATCGATCCTTTATAGCCCTCAAGTGCACATTCACAAATTTTTTGTAAATCAATATCTAAAGAAACTTGAACTGGATTTCCATTAACGCTGGGAATGGATAAAATGCGTTTTTGTTCTCGTCCTGAAGGGGTCACACGCCAAATATCACCTCCATTATAGCCACTGAGTTCCTCATCATAAAAGGCTTCTATACCTGTTCGACCTTTTTCTTTGGGAAGAAAAAATGTTCGCAAATCATTTCCGGGAATATTGTCGGATTTGAGTTCCGGTGAACGTGCTACATAACCAAGCACATGGCAAGCTGTACGACCATAAGGATAATAACGCACTTTTTCAATAGCCACCTGAAAAGGGCCATTTATCGGCAATAAATTCAATAACTGTGCATATAAATCTTTTGAAAGATCTTTTGCTAGAGCCAATGGAAGCAAAATATTCTGTTGATAATGTTGCAATAAAGATTTTTTTGAAATATGAAACGGAATAGGCCCTATTTTTTGAGCATAAGGCAATAAAGCATCATGAACTAAGGCCCATAATTGTTCCTGTCGTGCAGCTGTTTCTACGTTCTTTTTGAAAAAGACTTCTGCCTTATTCTTGAAAAAATTTAAGTCGACATACAAACAATAAGAATCACGATGGGTCGCTAAAACCTTTCCGTTCCTATCGGTAATAACCCCACGAATTCCTGGATACAAAATCCTACGCAAACATTGTTTTTCATTTAAACGGTTATAGGTAACAAATTCCAAATATTGACGGCAAAATATCGTTCCCGCTAATATGCAAAATAACAATGTAATCACTACTTGCAAAAAGCGAATTCGTCCTAAGTTGGAACGATATGTGTCAAAACGAACCATGCATTTATTATCGATAAAAACCTAAAACACTTCAATTAAATTTTAGCAGATCTTACATTTAATAAAACGCGGATAAAAAAATGGAATTGCTTGCTAAAAACTCTTTATCCAAAGCGATCATAATACTGGTCGGGATGACTGGATTCGAACCAGCGACACCTACGTCCCGAACGTAGCGCTCTACCAGGCTGAGCTACATCCCGCCCATTTTTAATTAGAAAAACAAAACGATTAATGAATCAAGCTTTTAAGTGAGAAAAAATAACACAAAGCTGTTGCGGCAGCATCAGATTCATCCAGTGGTAAACAAGCCGGAAGTTGCAACAATTGAATTAACATCTTCCCAACTTGTTCTTTGGTAGCTTGTCCTACACCAACAATAGACTTCTTAATTCGCAATGGCGGAAACTCCTTAACAGGCAAATTTTTTAAAGCAACTGCAGCTAAACAAGCTCCACGTGCAGACCCTAAAACATGAACTGTTTTAGAATTTTGAACATAAATCGTACTTTCAACACTGACCGCTTTTATCGCAAATGTTTCTAAAAAGCGCTGAGTTGTAAGAAATAGCTCCCCCAAGCATTGCACAAAATCTAATTTAGGACTCAGCTTTAAAGTCAAAGAATCTAACAGTTTAAAGTGCCCCTGTTGAGCCTCCACAACAGCAAACCCTGAACCACGCAAACTAGGATCAATCCCCAACACAACACCCTCAAAATTTGCATTTTTTAAAATGGGCGTTTTAACGAAATGCGACCTTTCTTTTAGGTGTTTCGTCCACAAGTTTCGCCGACTATTCATTTTTTCAAAGGAGGAATACGCAATTTCATGCCGATTTTTAAACTATTAGCAGAAGGCAGAACATCACGATTAGCTTCAAAGATGATATTCCATTTAACAGCACTACCATACATTTTTAAGCTGATTTTAGATAACGAATCTTCATTTTGGACGGTATAAATACGTTCTTCGGTAAAAGAAGAAGTTGGAGCAATCGGAGCAACGGTCTCACCTGTAATGGCAACAGCCTTTGTTTGTGAAGTTCGTAAACGTAATAATTCTGTTTTCAAACGACTATTTTCTGCTCGAACTTGCTTTAAAACTTCGATTAAATTTAAATATTCCGGTGACTCACTATAACGATCATTCAAAGGCAAAGTACGTGCAAATTCTTTTTTAGCAGTTTCAATCATCTGCAACACTAAATGCACACGTTTTCCTTCTGGCTCTTGTATTAAATATTGTCGAAAGTGGTAAATTGCAAAAACAGGATCTTTCTGTATACTTAAATACAATTGCCCCAATTCAAAATGAGTATTGGGACTAAAATCCTTGCGCTGAGTGAGCAAGCGATTAAACAACTTAAAGGCTTCTTCAGCTCTATTTTCTTTTAAACATTGCTGTCCTTTTTGGTACAATGACTCTTCTAATTCTGCTACAACATTTTTATCATTTTTGCATCCACTGAGCAAAAAACTTAAACAAATTAGCCATAACCAACGCACCATCTTTTATTAAGATCTCAAAATTCCTTCTAAAGCGCAAGAAAAATCTATTTCAATATTAAAACTTCAAATTATACAAGTAAGTACTTTGCTCAAGATTATTTTATTAAATTTCATAAAAAACTAAACTTTTTTAAAAAATGTCCGATATTACAATAATAAAAAAGGAGGAATTATGCCTGGATCTATTAATAGCATTGGTGTAACACAAAACAATTATAGCGAAGAAACTATTCAAAATGAATTAAGACAAACTGAAGAAATCGAAAAGACAGAAAGGCAATCGCCGTTACAAAACCCAACGACTGATCTTGCAAAAACGGCACAGACATCGACTGACATTGTGGTTGCCAGTGGAATAAATCTTAATCAAATCGTGATTTCAGAAAATGCTCCTCGCAAAGAGGAAATAGGAAAAGACGACAATACAGTCAATAAAACTGTAAGTGCCTTGAGTACACAAAGTGCTATTGGGACAACAACAGAGGAAAATGCTTTGCCTTCTGAAATTCAGACAAAAAATGACCTTGAATAATTCACCTATAAAAAAATTTTTAGGACATTTTTATCACTTGTCAAAAATTTCATACTTAATCATAAAAAACATAGCTAAAGAAATCACAGATCATTAAGCCACCTTGCAAAAGGTGGCAAAGTAAAGTTTCTTAATCTATAAACTTAACTTTAACTCAAAGATTTGGCGCATATTACTTGCTGCCCCTTTGAGCAATTGATCACCTACCAACCATAAACTCAATGTTTTTGGACGCGTGGGATCTAGGCGTAAACGACCCACGTGACATAGTGAATTTTGGCAAGCGTCTTGCGTGTCAGGATACGTATCTTGATAAAATTGAATGCCCGACATATGTTGCAATATCTCTTGGGCTTTAATAAGCGAAATAGCTTGTTTAAACGTAGCTACCAAATGCATTGAGTGACAACGTAATACAGGCACACGGACACATGTCGCAAAAATCTTTAAATTTGGATTATGTAAGATCTTACAACTTTCTTTACAAATTTTTTCTTCTTCTTCGGTTTGGTCATCTGTAACAAAACTTCCTATTTGTGGAATTACATTAAATGCCAAATTTCTTGGAAAAACTTGAGGAGATAATAATTTTTCACCATTCAAATAAGCTTTCGATTGCTGTAATAATTCTTCTAAGCCCTTTTGTCCCATTCCTGAAGCTGCTTGATAGCTACACACTGAGAACGATTCCAAAGACCACCAACGGCCTAAAGGTGCTAAGGCCATTAAAGCTAAGGTTGTTGTACAATTAGGGCTGGACACACATCGATCCATCGGCCTTAAATCTTCTGGATTAATTTCAGGAATAATAAGTGGAACGTCCGGCTTTTGACGAAAAGCACTGCTACCATCAATAACAAAAGTAGAATTATCTAAAAGTCTTGGAATCCATTCTTCTGAAACAGGAGCAGGGGTTGAAAAGAAACAAACATCCAATGATGTTTTTAATAAATCCGTAATGGGCTTTAAGTTCCACGTTTTTCCTTCTACTTCTAAGATTTTTACAGGAGTATTTTCAGAGCAAAACAAATAAAAAACATGCTCATTACCGAACCTCTCCAAAAGTTCAGTTAATAAAGCTCGACCAACTAACCCACTTGCCCCTACAATCCCAACTTTCATAAAACAACTTTAAGTTAAGCAATCTTTTTGTAAAAGCCAACACAAGATTCAGAAAAATTTCCTAAAGGATGCTTACGCGTTCCGTACAAGGGCCCATAATAAATCTTAAAGGGATACCCTTCTTTAAACCCTAACCGTTTTAATAAAGCTCTCGACGGTTCATTTTTACAGGCAACGCGATCTGAAAAAAGTGCCTGACAGTGTGTTCGTGGTAGTAATTGCTCCACATATCCTATTGTTCGTGTCAATAACCCACAATTACGATATTGAGGTAACAAGTTATAAGACACATTACCAACCCATTGATCAGGTTGTTTCAAAACTTCAGCTAAAAGCTGGTAGGTTTGTAAACTTAAAATAATAAAATTAAAGACTTTTTCGGGAACTAATGTTTCACCTATTTTGGCTTCAAATTCTCTCAAAATATCTTTTTTTAAATGACTTTCTAGCCATTCATACAAATCTTCAGGTTCTTTTTTAGACAAATCTAAATAAAGTGATTCGGTAAAAAGAGGATTCCACTCTATGAATAATTTCGTATCAAAAATATCTGCTATCGTCTTCAATTTGTACGAATCAATTTGAAAGAACGCTATAGGTTGCTTACCGTCCAATAACAAAAATGTATGAAAATAACGATGATGAGCACAAAAAGAGACATTTTTAGTAATAATTGGCATTTTCTCTTCTTTAAAAAGCTCCAAATCGTTATAATCCTCTGGAGCACTTCCATAAGAATACAGCATGGCTGCTAATAAAGGTTCATCTTCAGGTCTCGCAAGTCGCAACTGAATGGATGTATGATCTAAAGTCGTATTCAAAGAATTTAAAATCGCAGTTTCTGCTTCCGTTATTTGCGTACACATCCCTTGGGTAAAAGGGAAAAATGCAGGATAATCACACGCAAACTTTTCCGAACTATAAAACAGTAACCTCTCATCCATTGTCCTATCCTTGTAACAACATAATACGAAATTCTTCTAACAGTCCTGCGCTAATTGTTTCAGCCTGAAGCACACGTATTGCATCTTGATAAATCGGCTTTATAACTGCCCGTTTTTCATGCTTTTTAAGTTCTTGCAAGTAATTTATAAGGTCATTCAACTTACCTTGATATTCCATTGGCGTCATATTGGTAAATGTCTGCATCTTAGGTTTTAAAACATCCGCCACTTCACTACCTAAAGTTTTAACATTCAATATACGAACCAAACGATCATCTATAGATGCCGGCTTAGCAAGTGTTACATTTTTTTGTATACAATTTTGCGAAAGTTCTTCCGCAATCGTAATTTTGGATACGCCTGTATTCATATCCATAAACTTCTTTTTCCAATCAGCTAGGCCCATTCTGTTATTATGAACCGTTTCTTATCTAAAGACAAGCTTTTGTTATTTCATAAGGAAAATTTTATTAGAAATGAAATCAAATATGGACATTTTCTTAAAAATATCGTAAAATTTTTTTTTGAGGTGTGTATGAAGTTAGAAAATTTTATAGAGCTTGTTTGTAAAAAATTGGAGGTCAGTATTCCTACTGCTCCCGTAGATAATAGTTATTTTATTGATTATGAAAATAGTAAAATTTCTATCAGCATGATAGGAGAAAACATTCTTTTTCAAGCAACTTTGGGGCCTCAATTAAAAGATTCCGAGGCTTCAAAAAATGCTGCTTTATTAAGTGAAATTTTACAATTTAATCTAAAACGTATGCGCGTTTTAGATGAGAGTTTATCTTTAAATCCAGAAACAAAACAATTATATTTACGTAAAGAATTACCACTAGAAAACTTAACACCAGAGAATTCTTGGGATATTTTTGACGATTTTTTAACCAACATAACTGTTATTGAAAAACGATTTTTCAGTGACAACACTTATGCATAAACTTGTTTGCTTCATTTTAGTGTTCATTTTTGGAAATTGCTTACAAGCAGCACTTTCTTCGGATGATATTATTATTGGAGCAAATCCTGCTGGCATAGATTTTATCGATAATTTAAACGATGACAGTATTGTTATTGGAGAGAGGAAAACAGCCATTCCACAAATTTCCATTTCAACAAAGGATGAAGACAACGAAGTTGTCGTGGACAACTCACCTATTTTAGAACATCAGTTTTGGCCAACGTCTCCATCCTATTTATATCTACGTGACAAACCATTACCGAATGCCATTATAGATTTTTGTAAAATGCAAGATATTGATGTTGTTCTTAGTGAAAACGTAAAAGCAAGTACTCAAAAAGTAAACCAATCGTTTGAGCGCGTTTTCCCTATCGAAATTTGGAATCGTTTAGTTAAATCTTGTGGACTTATGTGGTTTTGGGATGGATATATCCTCTTTGTTTATGAATCAGGAGAAAGTGTTACAGAAACCTTACAAACTCATCCACAACAAATTGAACCCACTTTAGCTATGATGAAAGCCCTTGGATTTTATGGATCCAATATGGGGCTTAATTACATGAAAGAAGGCGGTATTATTGTAGCGAGCGGTGCACCTAAGTACATCCAATTTCTTAAAGATATGACGGAAAAAATGAAGTTTTATCAAAATGTAGATACAGATACCGTTGATGTCTTTATTTTTACACTCAAACATGCTTGGGCTGATGATAAAACCGTTGGGAATATTACCGTACCCGGTGTTGCCAATTTATTAACTAAAATATTGGGCGATAAAGAACAAAAAAGTGATTTTAATATGCAAGCACCTCTTCAACGATCTGCACAAAAAGTCCAATCGATCCGTGAGGAAGGTTTACAGGCTCAAAACAATACAATTATTCAAGAAGATCCTGTTAAAACGGATGGAATTCCTAATGGTGGATCTATTATGACAGATACGCGTCAAAATGCTATTATTGTTAAAGATTTCAAAAAGAACTTTCCTCTTTATGAAAAGTTGATAGAAAAACTTGATATTCCGCTTGAATTAATAGAGATACAAGCTGCTATCGTAAATGTTGACAAAAATTCCGGACTTACATTAGGGGTTAATTCGCTTCAAATAGGTAAAGATAAAATTAAATTTCAACCTATTGGTTCTAAAGGTTCTGATGAAAATTTTAGCATTCAATGCTCAGGAATTGTAAATGGGCATGAATTTATGTCCAAAATCTCTTGCTTAGAAAACTCAAATCATAGCAAAGTTTTAGCACGTCCTTCTGTGATTACTATGAATAATATTGCTGCTGTCATGGATAACAAACATACTTACTATTTACCTGTTTCAGGATCTGGAAGCGAAAGTAAAGGAGATCTATATTCAATTTCAGGTAGTACAAGTTTATCTGTAACACCACACATTATTTCAGATGATTTATCGCAACAACCACAAATTCAACTTATTTTGGATATTAAAGATGAAAATATGTCACCAGGTACCAACGAAAAGGATAAAATCAATGTACATTCTTCGTCCATTTCTACACAAGCTGTTGTATATGAAGGTCAAAGCGTACTTGTAGGTGGCTACTTCAATGAATCTTATAAGGATGAAGCAAGTGGTGTTCCTTTTTTAAAAGATGTTCCACTTTTAGGAAACTTATTTAAATCAAGTGCTAAAAATAAAACTGTTAGTGAACGTTTATTTCTTATTACTCCTAAAATCATTCGTCTTTCTTATGGCCAAGATGACTATAAAGGATTATTTCAGACTCCTTCGTCTTTGTTAACCGAGTCAGAACACGTAAATACGCAATATATACGAACCGATAATCTGCTTATAGAAACGCAACCGATAGCCGAAAGTGATTCTGTTGAAGATTATCTAGAAAATAGTTTATATGATGATTATGGCGAGGAGGAAGAATACGATGATGACGAAGATGATTATGAAGATCTGGAACTAGCTCTCGCTTTAAATGCCAGCGATCAAAAAGTTAGTGAAAGAAAAAATTCACGTACACAAAAACTCCTAGCGAAACAAGCCACTTTAAAAGAAGGTTAAATTATCTTTCTTAATTAGCCATCCTACAAAGTTTTTATAAGTACAAAATTTCATTGCAAAAAAAGTAATTTTTTTGTGAAATTAAGAAATATGGGGCGGTGGCTTTTAAGCATTTTAATATTATTTACCGGAGGATGTAAATCATCAAAACCAGTTTGTGATCTTGAAAAAATCGTCCAAGAAGTTCAAAAAGATTGTGAAAAAGGTTGTTACAAAGAAGTTATTCAGCGTTTAGAAGCTTTAGAAGTATATCAACAACCTCAACTCTTAGAATTATTGGCTTTTGCTTATGAAGCTAACAAAAATCTAATTAAATCTGCACAAACTTTTTCTCAAGCGTTTTATTCCGATTTACATCAGAGCTATACTGAAGACATTTTATATGCGGCACAAATTTATAAGCAACTTCATTATAACGAAGCTACTGCTTGTTGTTATCGGCATTATATTGATCATTTTACCAAAGATATAGAAGCATGGTTTGCTCTTTCTGATATTGAAAAGCAACTCGAACATTGGAATGCTGCACTTGTTGCTTTCCTTAATGGAATAAGTTTAAAAGATAAAATAAGCTCGAAAGAATCTTATAAATTAGCGCGCTTGTGTCAAAAAGCAAAGTTACAAGAGGCGGCAGAATTTTGGTTTATTCAAAGTTTAAAAACAACCACAAATCCCCAAAAACCGCTAAAACAACTTCTAAACTTAGCTTTAGCCCATAAAGACAGAAATAAAATTCAAAAACTTATAACAAGTTTAGAAAAACATGTCGATGGGTTTTTCAATCATGAACCTTGGAAAAGCATACGTGAAACGTATTTACCGCAACTTGTTCTAGAACCTAAACTTGTTTTAAATCCTTCTCGAGAACTCGTACAACAAACTTTAAATTATTTTTGTTATCCTAATTATCCTCCTTTTAAAGAAAGACACATAACATTTATCAATTTTAATAACAATTTGCCATGACACGTTTATTTTTAATTGCAGGAACAACGGCATCAGGCAAAACGGAATTTGCAATCGATTTTGCACAAAAAAACAACTGTGAAATCCTTTCCTGTGATGCTTCTGCTTTTTATAAAGGCATGGATATTGGGACCGCAAAACCTTCTCTAGAAGAACGTCAACAAATACCTCATTGGGGAATCGATCTTATATATCCCAACGAAACCTTCTCAATCCAACATTATGTTTCTTACGTACAAGCTTGCGTGCAAGAAATCATCAAAAAAGGCAAAAACGTACTTGTAGTCGGAGGTTCTGGGTTTTATCTTAAAGCATTTTTAGAGCCTGTTGTAGATACCGTAAGTCCAAACGAAGAAGTAAAACAAAAAATAGACGATTTAGAGCATCAAAAAGGTATTCAAGGACTTGTCGAAACATTATTAAACATTAATTTTAATTTGCCTCCTAATTTCGACTTAAACAATCCTAGAAAAGTTCGAAAAGCACTCGAACGTTGTTGGACCACAGGTAAATCACTTTTAAGTTTGTACGAAAGCTTTAAACATCAAGAAAAACCTTTTGCAAACCTCAAAAAAGAAACGTATTGCCTCATCTGTCCAACAGAAATTTTGAAATTACGAATTGCTAAACGTATACGTCAAATGCTCCGTAAAGGTCTTATCGATGAAGTCAAAAACCTTTTAGAAAATCATTATTTGCTTCCTGGAATGCCAGCTGCTTCTGCTATCGGTTATCGCGAAACGATCCATTTTTTGCAAAATCCCAATGGGTTTGATCTCGAATCAGCTATTAATAAAAATACTTTTGCTCTCGCTAAAAAACAAATGACTTGGTTTCGTCACCAAATTCATTTTGATCGCTATATTTTTAATTAGGAATAAGATTTCTCGGTTTTTGCAACATGTCTAAAAACAAGGGAAAGGTATACTCAAACACACTTTCCCATAAAATCGCGTACATGTGCAAACAACTCCAAACGATTGCGTGTGCAGTTTAATAAATCGTCTGCCAATTGAATGCGACCAGGCTCAAAAAGCGTTACAATCGTGGAACCTCCAAACAAAAAATAACCTTTTTCATCCCCTATTTTGACGGGTTTATCAGGACTATAAGTTTGCTGAATACTTCCAATGAATGTCGCTCCAACTTCAACATTTGCAACACAACCTAATTGCTCAGACTGCAACAAAGTAACCGAACGTTTATTTTCTTGCAAAATTCGACAATTTTTTTGCAAAGCAATAGGACTTACCGAATACAAAGGCCCAGGTAAGGTATAAGCTTTTTGAGGAGTTCCGGAACAGCAAAAATGGAATCGATGATAATCTACAGGACACAAACGACTGATAATACAACTGCCACCTTGAAAACGCTTTGCAGTTTCATCATTTCCAAGTAATTGCACAAGATTAAAGTTTTTGCCTTTTATAAAGAAAGTTTGGCTGTCGTTAATAGCCTGAAAACCTAAATGACGCCCTTCTGCAGGAAAACAGATCGCATCAGATGCTTGTGCAAGAGGACGTTGTCCAGCTTTGAATTTACGATAAAAAAAGTCATTAAAATGTAAATAATTCCGTTTTTCAAATGGAGACATATCTACATGATAGTTTTGAATAAAACGAATTATACTACGCCTAGAAAGCTTAGAATTGGCCCAAACAGCTGCCAAACGAGAAAACCATGGCTTTTTTATCAGAAACTCAACTACATGTCTTCCCAAAACTGTATCATACAAAAAAACAAGTCCACTCTTTCCGGGAATATTTTCTGTTTCTATTTGCTGTGTATAACGATTAAAATACTTCATGAAGGTTTTCTTACTTTACGATTAAAACGTTTCTCAAAACGACGTGCTAAACGAACAAATGGCAAGCCTAACAATAAATAGAAACCTGCTACACATAAACCTGTTTCTAGGTAATTAAAATGAGTTGCAGCTAAGCATTGATACGTACGCGTTAACTCGACGATTGTTATCATAGAAACTAAGGAAGAGTCTTGTAATAACATGATAAAATCATTTGTAACAGGCGGAATTACCATACGAATCGTTTGAGGAAAAATAACATACCAAAGAGCTTGAAAATGCGTCATTCCAAGTGCACGAGCCGCTTCCATTTGCCCCGAAGGAACGGACAGCAAACCGGCACGATAAATTTCTGATTCATAAGCTGAATAATTAATGGCTAAAGCCAAAACACCCGCTACAAATGGTTTCAAGCAAATCCAACTGGCCATAGGTTCTGGCAAATAGGGTGCAAGTGTTGGCAATCCATAAAAAATAAGTAATAATTGAATAAGCAACGGCGTTCCACGTACACATTCCACATAAAGCGAAATTAACCAACGCAGGGGCCCTACTCCATAGGTTCGCAGTACAGCCAAAGGGAATCCCATTATAATTGCAAAAAACATGGCGATTAACGATAATTTTAGAGTTACCCAGGCCGCTTTTGCAAAAATAGGCAAACAGGTTAAATAGAAATGATTAGAATTGTTTTGTGCGGTTAAAACAGAATTAACGTAGTGATCAAAAGCAATCGCAGGAGAATAATTCGTTAATGGAGCATTAAAATAAGCCGCTGTTTCTGCATTCCAAAGACCCCAACGTTCTAAAATCGCTTTTAAAGTACCATCTGCTTTTAATTTATCAATAATGCTATTAATTTTATTAAGCAATTCAACATCTTCGCTGCGAACCATAACGGCATATTCTAAACGTGAAATAGGCTCATCAATAAGCCGAACTTCTTTATCAATAGCTGCATAATAATACGATTCTGGATGATCCAACAGAACCCCATCTAAACGCTTATTTTTCAAGTCCGCATAAGCTTTAACTTCGTCATCATAAATTACGATTTGCGTATTTGTAAAGCGTTTCAATGCCTTTTCTGCATGCCAAGATTGCTTTAAAATACCAATTGTCTTACCTTCACAATCCGCAAAATAATTTAAGTAGGAATTTTTTAAAACGACCAATTGTAAATGCGTAATATAATAAGGATTTGAAAGTAAAACTTTTGCTTTCCCAGCAAACAAATTCCAAGTACGACATTCAATCGCATTTAATAATATATCGTATTGGCCACGTTGCAAACCTGGTACAAGCATTTCCCAGTCATTTGCAAAAAACTTTAATTGCTTCCCTAAATTCTGAGCAATTGCTTGAGCAATATCATATTCAAATCCCGTAATTTTATTGGGATCTAAGGGATCAAAAAAAACATTAGGAACTCCAGATTCTGCGTCTGCAGCCCAACGCAAAACATTTTCTTCCTGAGCCCCCCACCCTACCAATACTTGCAAAACTAAAAGCAAACCTATAAATCTATACTTCATTTTACATAAAATGTTTTAAAAACTGACGCGTACGTTCATCTTTGGGCGCAATAAAAATTTCATCTTCATCGGAAATTTCAATAAATTCCCCTTGTTCCATGTAAATAATATAATCTGAAGCATCCTTAGCAAAACGCATTTCATGGGTTACAATGATTTGCGTCATACCTTCTTTATCCAAATCACGCATAACTTCCAAAACTTCATCCACACGTGCGGGATCAATAGCCGAAGTGGGCTCATCATAAAGCATAACTTTCGGTGATAAGGCTAAGGCACGTGCAATCGCTCCACGCTGCTGTTGTCCTCCTGATAAATGCATCGGATAACGGTGTGCAAACAGTTTCAATCCTACCTTATCTAAAAATCTTAATGAAATATCTTCTGCTTCTTCCTTAGACTTGTTTTGCACAATCATCGGAGCTAACATAACATTTTGCAATAAGGTTTTATGGGGAAATAAATTGAAAGACTGGAAAACCATTCCTACGTGTTGCCTCAAATCGTGCGCTTTCTTGTGGAAGCCAAGCCCAAGAGGCGTATTAGGGGTCTTTCGAGAAAGTTGCATTCCATCAATTTGTATGAAGCCAGAATCCAAAATCTCCATCCCATTTAAACAACGCAAAAACGTCGATTTGCCACAACCAGAAGGTCCTATAATAGATACCAAATCCCCCTCTTCTATATCAACAGAAATCTCCTTTAAAACAGGCTCCTGGTGATAATACTTACTTAAATCTTTAACTTGAATCAATGGCTTAACATTCTCCATGAACGTTCGCTCCGGGTCCCAAAATTACTTTACTTTTTAAACTCCTATAAAAACCTGGAGCGAGCGAAGGGATTCGAACCCTCGACGTCCACCTTGGCAAGGTGGTGCTCTACCATCTGAGCTACGCTCGCAAAACTGAATATTAAAGTGTCCCATTTTTTATCATAAGTCAAGCTTGTTTTTTTAAAATAATTACAAGTTGACATCTTTAAAAACATCAACAATCCTTCATGTTTTTTAATTATACAAATATGAAAACAACGATAAACATACTCTTAGGCGCCATTATATCCTCATCTATATTAAAGGGAGATGGACATAATGGCAAAATTAAATTAGAACCTGTTTATTTAACAAATGTAGCAATGTATTTGCCTAGAGAAGAAAAAACAAAACTCAGGCAAGTTTCACGCAATGGACAAACGGGATTACAAATAACAAAAACCAACACTAAACCAATCTATACCGAAAAAGATGCCCTTGCTTTATGCGAAAAATTACTTGAAGAAGAATCTCAAGCCTCACAAACTATGTTCAATTGTAAATATAAAGGAGTTTTTAACAGTAAACAAAATGGAGATATAGAAATTACAGTAAATGGACTCACAGGTATTGTTACTGGAAATTTCGAAAACATAAATCCCAACAAAACATTAATAACCAATCCTACAATCACAACAGCATCAGGCAACACCTATAGCTGTGGAGATATAGAATTACAACATACAGGTAAGTCATTCCTAATGAAAGAATATTTAGTTCCAGGTAAACAAGTAAAATATCCCGAGATGAGATTAAAAGTCAATCAACAAAACCCTGATATTAGAACTTGTTATCACAATTATAATAAAAAAATAGTCTTTACCTATCCTTTTGACGAAACTCTTTGTAAAGAAATAGTAAAATACAAACGTTCATTTTCTTTAACCTTTTGCATAAATGATATTTTTACTGAAGAATTTGGAAATGATTTACCACATACAAATGGCACTGCTTCTGTGCTCGACTTATTAACTCAAGGAGGATTGACATCAAAAACTGCAAAACAAATAATGGACAATAATGCCATAACCATCCATTTTTATGAAACTTTTTATATACCCAATGAAGTAACAAAAATAGACTACAATGGCGTAAGGATAATACTAACAACGACATATGAATATAAACATGCCTACCCACAAGTTACCACATTGAACATGAATTGTATCGAAAATTTTTCCAAAGATTTTTGGGGCCAATATAGTTTTCCTAATATAGAACACGTAGATTTTTCAGGTCTTCAGACAATGCCTCGTAATTTTGGGGAAGCTTTTCCATGTGTTGCCGATTTCCCTAATTTAAGAGAAATAAGTAGCTGGGGGCTAAGCTTTTCACCAATAGATGAAATAAAACTTGGCGATTACAATATCAAATTAAATAAAGAATGCTTTAAATTCTCAAATTTACGCAAAATAAACTTAGGTGGTACAAAGACAATTCCATACGGTGCGCTTTCTTACTGCCAAAACCTTAAGCATGTAATTGCTAAAGAAGTAACAAAAATAGAAGACCATTGTTTCCTTGAAAGTCCTATAGAAGTAGTGCTTTTCCCTAAAGTAAAATTTATCAGTCCAGAAGCTTTTATGGGAACACCACAACTTGAAATCATAATTTTGCCCAACCTAGAAAAGATAGTTAGTCAAAATATTATAGAAACTCTAAATAGAAAAGATGAAAAAGAAATCAAAGGTGCTTTCTGTCACTATTCTTCTGATGGGAAAAACTTTATTAACAATCCTAAATTACGAGTATTTATTCCTAAAGGTACACAATTAGACCGTTGCTATTTCACGCAAAACAACACAGAAGAGTTTATTAGCTATCCAACTATTTTTAAAGATAATATTATTTATCTTTCTGAACAAGAAATAAAAGGAAGTTATATACTTTTTGATATAATGGAAATTTTACCTTCTGAACACTATCCATTACTGGTAAATTTCTTAAAAAAATGTTCAACAGAACGCATTTTAAACCTATTAAGAAATTTAGCTCAAGAAATACTGTTTTTAGAACAAATAAAGGCTTATTCTTGCGATGAATTACACGATTGGTTACAACTCTTAAGTGAATAAAAAATCCCCAAAGACCGCAAGTTTTGCGGTCTTTTTTATTAAGCCTTAGAAATTTACAAGAACATTTATTACTAGCACAAAACCCTACCCAGAGGCTGTGCCAAGTTTGACAAAACCTTTATCATCAGTTAGGATTATAATAATATAACACCCAAATAATAACCATATAAACGGTAACAAAAAAAACACCAACAAAACGAGATAGTACTTTTTTAAAGGCAAAAGCAATTACAATGAGTGCAAAAATAAAATGTATAAAGAGTTGTAAACGTAAATAAAAGAAGTGTTGTGTTTTTATACGAAAAAACAATCCTACAAATCCTAAACCAATACAAATATTGCATATATTACTTCCAAAAACGTTACCAATAACAAAGTCATTTTGGCGCTTGAGAGCAGCCATAATACCAGTAACTAATTCCGGTAGAGAGGTTCCAGCTGCAATAACAGTAAACCCAATAAAAGCATTGGACACGTTTAGCAAAGAAGCCAAATCTAATGCTCCTAGTGTTACCCAGCGAGAGCTAAAATAAAACATGGGCAAACAGGCCACAAAACAAAAAAGAATTCGACCTAAAGAAATATCTCTGTGTGCACCAGGGGCAACAGCATTTGGATTTTTGCAGTAAGCAATTTTTAAATAAATATAAAATAATATAAGTAACCCAAAGCAAGCTACAATCATAAGATGTCCACTTTTCCATAAAAAACAAGCTAAGAAAAAAGCTACAAGAACATTAATTCCTAACTGATTAATGATTGTAGTTTTACTTAAAGGAAAAGAACAAATGCAGAGACAAACACCTAATATAAAACCAGCATTAAATAAATTACTGCCTAAGATGTTAGATAAACAAACATCGTATTGACCCATATAAGCGCTGCTAAATGAAACACAAATTTCCGGTAAAGAAGTTCCGATAGCAATCAATGTCATTCCGATAAAAATCGGTGATAAGCGAAACTTGGCCATCACATCATCTGCAGCTTTTAGCAACAAATGCGAAGCCCAAATGAGGATTGCCAAACCTCCAAATAATTTCGTTACAACAGATAAAAGATTCATAAAATCTCAATAACAGACCTCTTAATTTAATTATATTCCCCCAAAAAGAGTGCGTCAAGAGATAAAAAATTTGACTTTTATAGGACGTCTAAAAACTTATTCATACAATTCAGCGTACCCACTTCAAAATTTCACCAAAAGATGGACAATAGTGCCCTTTTGCAGGAATCTTTACCATTGGATCTAAACAAATAACGTTTATATGGGCAGCTAAACCTGTTTCTACATCACATAAGCAATCACCAACCATCCAACAGCTTTCAGGATCTAAATGATACTTTTGGATACATTCTAAAATAAAGCGTGGAGAAGGCTTACGGTAAGGACAAGGCTTTTCAGGAGTACCCGTTGCCAAACAAATTTCGGTAAATAAATCATTACCTAGTCCTAAAAGATCCAACATACGTTGATTGCAAGCCTCTGCTTCCTTAAGCGTATAATATCCTCGTCCAACTCCACTCTGATTGGAATGTAAAAATAAAAGCACACCTCGCGACTTTAAAACAGCCAATGTTTCACGCACTTCAGGCAATAAACACACTTTTTGCGGATCTGACAAATATCCTTCATCGACGATTAAAGTACCATCACGATCTAAAAATAAAGCCAAAGAAGGTTGTTTATGCAACATCATTCAAAATCTCCTCTGGGGTAACTGTAGCTGTTCCTAATTTTCCAACAACCACACTTGAAGCACAATTGGCAAAAAACGCAACAGTTTCCTCTGAAACATCCGAACAAAAAGCCAATGTAAGGGCTGCCAATGCAGTATCTCCAGCTCCAGAAACATCAAAAACTTCCCGAGAAAGTGTTGGATAAATCTGACAAACCTTTTCAGAAGAGGACAAAGCCAACCCTTCTTCTCCTAATGTAATTGCCAATGTTTGAATAGCATATTTTTGCCTAATAAGCTCAGAAATCTTTTGCACAGAAAATGGACTTCCAGATGTCAAACCACTCAACAATAAAGCCTCTGAACGATTAGGTTTCAAAAGATCCAAACCACTATAATTCAAAGCACGTGTAGGTTTAGGATCCATCGCCAAGAAAAAAGAATACTGTTGTTTTAATTTAATCAAATGATTTAATAACCTCTGTGTAACTGCACCTTTTGCATAATCCGAAATAAGAACAGCATCCACATCTTTAACTTTTTGTTCTAAAATTTCTTCAAAATAAGCGGTAACACTTTCTTCTAGAATCGTATCACGATCTAAACGACACAATTGTTGATTTCTCGCAATAACACGCGATTTAACCACACTCATCAAATCTTCACGAAAATTAACAGCACCTACCGTTATAGCAGCATCTTTTAGTAATTGCTGCATTTGTAAACCTGCCGCATCTTTTCCCATAGGTCCCATTAATTCAACTTGAGCACCTAAACTTTTAAGGTTTAAAGCCACATTGCAAGCCCCTCCTAAACGATAGGTATCACGTTCTATTTTGACAACAGGAACAGGCGCTTCCGGTGAAATACGATATACATCCCCCCATAAGTAATGATCCAACATACAATCGCCCACCACCAAAATATTAAGCGATGGAATCTTGTCTAAAATTTTATTAATTTGACTTTTAATGGCAGATGTCATGATGATTAATGTTATGGTAAAGTTTTGCCTAAAATTTCTTGCTACGTCAATCTACCTTTTTACTTTTTATTGCCAAGGAGCTGCTCCAACAATAAAACAATCGGTCCCAATCCCGTTCAAACCTGTTTTAACTCTTGAAACCCCTCGTTGGCCAACAGATAACAAAGCCTTTAATCAAGGTCAACCTTTAGCTTATTATATTCAAGCAACTGCCTCTGGAAAACCTGAATCAGGCACTTTCGGCTGCGTTCGGAATAATGGACATAAGTTTCATGAAGGGATTGACATAAAAGCCATTAAACGTACTCGAAAACAAATACCTCTAGATTCTGTTTATGCCATACTTCCAGGAGAAATTGCTTATATTAACAACAAACCTGAACGAAGTAATTATGGCAACTATATCGTTTTAAAACATAATGAAGCTGGACTACAATTTTATACACTTTATGCCCACCTTGCCTCCATTTCAAACACATTAAAACGTTATCAATCTGTCAATAAAGGAACTTTATTGGGAACTCTAGGCAATACTTCCAATTTTAAAATCCCTATGCATCTAGCACATTTACACTTCGAAATCGGTTTGCAATTAGGCTCAGAAATATCTTTTACTAATTGGTACCAGATACAAAAATTTGGAACTCCTAATTACCATGGAGCTTGGAATGGTCTTAATTTAGTAGGCCTGGATCCTCTAGCTTTTTATCGTTCTAGCAAACCTTTTTTAGAATTCATCAAAGAACAAACGATAGCATTTGAATGTACGATTGCGACTTCAAAATTTCCCGAATTTATAAAACAAAACCCTGCTTTATTAGCAAGTCCTATCGATAATAAAAAAAAGCTTCAGGGATGGCAAATCGCATTTAATTGGCTAGGTGTACCTCTAAAATGGACACCTTTGTACCACTCGATAAAACAAAAGTTTTCCATTAATTATAACGATCGCAATGAATGCATTCGACATGGTAATCGTAATACACTTGAATGGGATAATCAAGGCAATCTTTTTATTGGGAAGGTCCTACAACGTCAACTTTTCTTACTCTTTGAAGAAAGTTTTTCTATTCAAAAAACATATCTTCAAAG
>CAZOPT010000002.1:0-19407 GCA_964582055.1 uncultured Opitutales bacterium | reverse complement strand
TCTTTACCTTCTAAATTTAGGGCAAAAAACGGACCGTTAGGGGACATACCAAACACAAGTCTACCTCGATCAAAAAGAGCATAACAAGGAAAGGCTACACTTTGATACATAGGTAATTTTTTCCATGATTTAGCTTGCAAAAAAGGCACCTTAACATAAGGTTGTAAATAAATCAAATCAACACTAGGATTCTCAGGGAAAAAAGGGAAAAACATAACCCCTCTTACTTGTTGAGAAAAACAAGAAGGTAAATTACTCAAGCCAGGCCATTGTTCAAAATAAAAAACAATTCTTACACCATCACCCCCTGCTTTAGCTTTAAATCCCATAAGAAATCCTATTCTACCTTGGTGTTCTGCCAATTTTTTAATGTGATAAGTTGAAAGCCCAAACCACTTTTGCGAACCTATGCTAATCAGAGAAAGCATTTTTTTATTGCTTATAATTTCATTTGGCAACAAGAAAAAATTAGCATTAATTGGTATGGATATTCCCTGCCTATCTGTAAAGGCTGCTGTGGATGGATTAAAAAAGTATTTTAAGCATTTACCAGCATACAAGTTGATACTAAGGGTTAATAACAATACGCTGAGCAGTGTGTTTTTTTTCATAATTTTTCAATTAAAGATTCAAAATAGCAGCAAAATTTATTAAAAAACATGCACACTTATACTTTTTACTTGCGTTCGAGGTGTCCATATATCCATGCAAAAAGCAAATTTGTTAGGAGGAGGCGTAACAACACGTACCTGATTTGAAAAACGAACGATACTTTTATGTAAATTTAATGAAAATCCCGCATTCTTCATTGGACAAAAAAAGGATAAAATATCCTCATGATAATTTACTAAACAAGGTAAAGCTATGCATAAATGTCCATGAGTATTTGCATAAAAAGGTTTTTCAACATAACTTTCCGCTAAAACGAAATTATCTAATTCATCCCAAAAATCAGTATAAATCGTTACTCCATTCATTTCAGTATACCATTCTGGATGTGTTGGAATCAATGGAAATAACATAATACCTCTATTTGAATCATAAGCTGCTGTATTAGAAACAGCATCTAAACCTGGCCAATCAGGAAATATACAAGTAATCTTATGTACATTTTGCTCAAAACCTTCGTTCTGCAAAGCAATATGAATACATTTTTTACCTGCCGAACCCAATAAAGTTTTCACTTGTAAACTGGTATTGGTACATATTTTTTTATCTTCACAAAAAATATAAGTAGGTTCTTTCCCCCAACAAAAATCTGTTAAAAATAAAGGTACTTTATTAATTGGTAAAGGGTTTATACTTTTAATATACGAATTAATTTTATTAACAGAACCATTATTCCAGTCAAAAAAATAAAAAATCTTATTTTGTCTTAAGCAATCGATATTTATTCCACAAAATATTTCATTTACAGCTGCAAAAGTAATTAAAAGAGTGCGTTTAATCATAAAATTTACAAGTTAATGGTAATTAAGAATAATCTTTTCTAAAAGAAAAGCAACCTATTTTTAGTTAAGCGCTTTATAAAATCTAGAAAATAGCCTATAAGTTGCATAAATCCTTATAAAATTAAAATTTATTTTTCTAACACACCCCACAAAGATTCTTACAAAACTTTTGTTATTAAACAAAAATCACCGACATTTATTTGCTGAAATAAATGTAATAAATCCTGGCTTTTCAAACACAAACAACCATGCGACAAAGCTTTAGGTATAAAATTTTCCAAATTCGTCCCATGAATATAAACACAACGTTTATAAGTATCACAAACTCGACCTGCCTTTAGATCAACACCTCTATTAATACCCCATTGCATCCCTTGTAAACGTAATATACGTGTAGTTATACGTGTTTTTTCATTTTCTGATTTTGCTACTGGAACGATTTGCCCCGTAAATTTTCGAACAACAAATTCGCCATTTACAGGCACTCCATCACCGATTTTTTCGCAAATGATATGTAAACCCAAAGGCGTTCCAAGACTATTTTCTAGATTACATAAAGGCGCTCGACTATATGAAAAAATGAATTTATCGCGTACTTGAATACCAGGTCCTAACAAGCAACATAAAAACATCTGATGAGTTACAATATCACAAATAAGGCCTTGTTTAGGCCCTTCAATCGTTAAAAGAGGTCGTAAGGTATTTAAGACGGTATTAAACAGCCCCGTTTTCATCGCTCAAAGTTAAAATCTTCGAACTTCCTTTTTGGTCTAAAGTTTCTAAAAGGATGGAAGCACGATCTAGATGTGATTGACAAATGTGTAAATAGGTTAAACCTTCTTTATAAGTCTCTACTAATTGGTCTAAAGGCACTTCTCCTGATTCTAATGAAGTTACGATTGCTTCCAACTTTTCTATAGAATTTTCAAAAGAGAGCGTTTTTTTTCTTTTCTTAGGCTCCATAATGTCTATTTTAGAAAAAAGCATATTACAAAATAAAGGTCAACGTTATTAATAGGAGGAAATAAAATGTTGAAAGAAAGTTTATGGATACTACTCATCGCTTTTCTTTTAGGCGAAGCGGTACTTTTACTCCTTAATCATCGAAGTATTTCCCAAAATTTCGATAATAATATATTTAATGACTTTATCGATAATGAAACTTTTAAAAAGACAATTGCTTACTCACTTGTAAAAAATCACTTTTCTTTTTTAACACTTTTTTACAAAGTACTTGTTTTAGGATTTGTTTTAAAATTAGACCTGATTCCTTTATTCTTAAATCATTTTTCACCCACAAATAATCTTTGGATACAAAGTACTTTGCTCTTTTTTTGGTTATTTTTATTTAATTTACTCTTTTTACCATTAGACCTATTGCATACATTTAAAATTGAAAAAGATTTTGGATTTAACCGTTCCACGCCTCAACTTTGGTGTTTGGATCAAATAAAAAGTAATTTGGTAAGTGCTTGCATCAACATTCCTATTTTTACTTTACTGCTTTACCTATTAAGAACCTTTCCTACTTCTTGGTGGATTTGGGGAGCTATAGGCAGCCTTTTCTTACAAATCATAATGGTTTGGCTTTATCCCAAAATTATACTACCCTTATTTAACAAATTAACACCCTTAGCAGATGGTAGTTTAAAAACACGTCTTGTAGCATTAGCACACAAAGCAGGTTTTGCATCAACGGCTATACAGGTACTTGATTCCAGCAAACGTTCAACTCACTCTAATGCTTATTGTAGTAGCTTGGGTAAAATCCAGCATATCGTTCTTTTCGATACCTTATTAAAGAATTTTTCTGATGAAGAAATCGAAGCAATTTTAGCTCATGAAATTGGTCACTATAAACGCAAACATATCTTTAAAATGCTGCTAACATCGACTCTATTCACGCTTATTGGTCTAAAAATCTGTGATATTGCTTTACAATCGAATTGGATAGCAGAACAATTAGGCCTTTTAAAGACTACACCGTTATTAATCCTAATTCTGCTTTCAACATTTCTGCCCATCTTACTTTACTGGTTTAATCCCATTTTAAATTATTGGTCGCGAAAATATGAATATGAAGCAGATGCTTTTGCCAATGCGCAATCACCAACATGTGGACATTATCTCATTCAATCTCTCAAAAAATTATATCGAGAAAATTTGAGTAATTTATTTCCACATCCATGGTACAGTTGCTTTCACTATTCACACCCTACCTTACTAGAACGAGAAAAGGCTATTTATGACAAAAACCATTTTTCAAAAAATCATCGATAAGGAAATTCCTTCAAAATTTCTATACGAAGACGAACAGTGTATTTGTATTCAAGATATTGAACCACAAGCACCTGTGCATTGTCTTATTATTCCAAAGAAACCTATCGAACGTATTGCAGCAGCAAAAGAAATGGATGCAGCTCTTTTAGGGCACTTATTGCTGGTAGCCGCTCAAGTCGCCAAAACATTAGGTCTAGATAATTCCGGGTTTCGTATTGTCATTAACAACGGAAAAGACGGTGGTGAAACCGTTCCACATTTACATGTTCATTTACTTGGAGGACGTTCTTTACAATGGCCTCCAGGGTGAATCCTTATAACTAAAAAGAATGAAACAAAAGACTTTAAAAAACACAGTTAAATTAGCAGGACGCGGTTTACATACCGGACAAGAGGTAGAGGTATGTGTCTATCCAGCTGAAGCAAATCATGGGCTTATTTTTAAACTTAAAGCCAACAATGACATTTGTATTCCTGCTACGATTCAACATGTTGATGAATTGATTCGTGGAACAACCTTAGCCAAAGATGGTGTCAAAATTTATACCGTAGAACACCTTATGAGTGCGCTTTATGGCTTAGGCATTGATAACGCATTAATCGAAGTCAATGGCAATGAAATTCCGATTTTAGATGGTTCTGCAAAACCTTGGGTAGAAGCTTTCCTAGCAGCTGGCATTGAAAATCAAGAACCTGAAAAGGTTATTTGGGAAATTATGGAACCGATCTCCATCACTAAAGGAGACCGATCGATTGCCATTTTTCCGCATGATTCCTTTAAAATTACGTGCACATCGACAGATGATCGCAAAACACATACGCAGTATCTTTCACTCGAAATCGATCCAGAAACCTACCGCCACGAGATCGCCAATGCCCGTACATTTACCGCATATGAAGATATTGAACCTCTCATTAAAATGGGAAAAATTAAGGGTGGAACGCTCGATTGTGCTATCGTCATTAAAGGTGATAAAATTTTATCCAACGAACCTTTACGTTACTCTGATGAATTTGTTCGACATAAGATCTTAGATATCATTGGAGATTTAGCACTCTTAGGTAATCCGATTAAAGGTCACATAATTGCTGTAAAAACAGGTCATGCGCTCAATGCAGAACTTACAAAAACGCTCTGGGACCAAGAACAACAAGAAGTTGAACCTGAAGAAGCAACAACAACAGAAGCCTTACTTGACATTCATGAAATCTTGAAACGTTTGCCGCATCGTTATCCCTTTATTCTGATCGATCGCGTCTTAAGTGCTACCAATGATACGCTTGTAGCAATAAAAAACATAAGTATCAATGAGCCGTGTTTTACAGGACACTTTCCAGAAAACCCTGTTTTCCCTGGCGTATTACAACTCGAAGCTATGGCACAAGCTGCAGGTTTGTTGATGGGTATCGCTTTAGAATCCTCAGAAAAAACAACAGCTGCTTTTTTCATGAGTGCAGACAAGGTCAAATTTCGAAATATCGTTCAACCTGGCGATCAATTACGAATAGAAGTAAAATTGCTAAAAATCAAAAACAATCGAATTGGACAAGCTGCTACTGAATGTTTTGTTGGAGAAAAGCTTGTCTCTTCAGCAGAATTAATGTTTATGATTGCTACTAATTGAAAGAAAAATATGGCCATTCATCCAACCGCAATTGTCGATTCGAAAGCCCAATTGGGCAAAAATGCCACCATTGGTGCTTATGCTTTTATTGGACCTCACGTGCAATTAGGAGATAATTGTATCGTAGAACATCACGCTACAATTGATGGATTCACCACACTTGGATCTGATAATGTTATTTATCCATATAGCTTTTTAGGAGCAAAAACTCACGACTTAAAACACAAAGGAGGGACTTGTTATCTAAAAATTGGGAACAGAAATGTTTTTCGAGAATACACATCTGTCCATACAGCTACGAATGATGGAGATACAACGCTTATTGGAGATCGCAATTACATTTTAGCCTTTTCACATGTGGGCCATGATTGCTGCTTAGGCAATGATATTATTGTAAGTGCTCAAGTTGCTATGGGAGGACATGTCCAAGTGGGAGATCACGCCAATATTGGCGGTAATTCTTCTATCCATCAATTTTGTCGTATCGGAACCTTTGCTATGCTCAGTGCACATTCATTCCTAAAGAAAGATATTCCACCATTTATGATTGCCTTTGGTGTACCAGCGACTGCTAAAAGTTACAACCGGATCGGTATCTTACGACAAGGCTTTTCAGATGAAGAACGGATCTATATCAAGCAACTCTTTAAATTACTTTATGAATCCAACTTAAATCGGACACAAGCTATCGAAAACATCCAAAAATCGCCCGAAAAAGGATTCTTCGAAACGATTCGACAAACATTTCTAGACTTCGTCCAACAACCTTCTTCGAGAGGTCTTTTATGAACCGATTACCACCGAAAAAATTTGTTGCAGAACCCTTTGCTTATCACGAAGAAATTGAATTAGATATTCAAAGTTTGACAAACGAAGGACGTGGAATAGGTCGTTATAATAACTGGATAATAATGGTTCCATTTGTCATTCCTGGTGAAAAGGTCCGTGTTCGTATTTATCGAAATCATAAAAATTACTCTGAAGCGGATTTGGTAGAAGTTCTGAAACCTTCTTCTCAAAGAACTCAACCCAAGTGTCCACTTTTTGGTCAATGTGGCGGCTGCCAATACCAACACATATCTTATGAAGAACAATTACGTTGGAAGCAACAGCATGTAATCGATTGCATGGAACGCATCGGTAAGGTACAAACAACAGTAAATCCTGTTATTCCTTCTGAAAAAACATACGCTTATCGCACGAAATTAACACCACATTTTGAACGAAAAGGCATCCATTGTCCCATTGGTTTCTTAGAAAATGGTAGCCGAAAAATTGTAGATGTTCCTCAATGCCCTATTGCGAGTGAAGCAATCAACGCACACTTACCTGAAATTCGCAAAAAAATACAACAATCAGATACATGTAATGGAACTTTGCTTTTACGTGAAGATGCAAGCGGGGTTCAAACGGATTTCAATGCCACTTGTGAAGCTACTGTTCAAAATTTAAAATTTCAATTTGTTGCCGGTAGCTTTTTTCAAAACAATCCTTATATTCTCAACGTCATTCTTGATTTCTTAAAAAACTATTTACGAGAAAAACCAGAAATCAAATACCTCATCGATGCGTATTGCGGAGTAGGTGTTTTTGGCATTAGTTTAGCAAATCAAGTAGAAAAGTTTTTGGGCATCGAAATTGATGAAAAAGCAATTACGCTAGCTCAAAAAAATATGATTGAAAATCAGCTAACAAATGGAGCTTTTGTTTCAGGAGATGCAACAACTATTTTTAAAGATGTACGCTTTCCTTCCAATCAGTCCCTGGTTATCATGGACCCTCCACGCAAAGGTACTTCGGAAAACTTTCT
The DNA here is from genome assembly GCA_964582055.1 of uncultured Opitutales bacterium. Lineage (GTDB taxonomy): Bacteria > Verrucomicrobiota > Verrucomicrobiia > Opitutales > UBA9783 > JBKSMP01. The sequence goes on along the minus strand of CAZOPT010000002.1, from coordinate 12,241 downwards.
CAAGCAATTATTAACATATAATCCAAAAGTAATTACGTATATTTCATGTGCACCCGATACACAAGCACGAGATTTAAATCGTTTGCTAACCTTAGCACCCCATTATACCTGTAAATACATTCAACCTTTTGATATGTTTCCACAAACCAAACATATGGAATGTATCGCCATTCTAGAACGCTGATTTTGTAATGAAACTAATAATTATCGATCGCTACATCCTTAAAGAATGGTTAAAAACCTTTGGTGTAACGCTCATGCTTATTCTTGGTATCTTACTCCTTGAAGACATGTACAAAAACTTAAAAAACTTCTTAGAGCGTGGTGCTGACCTTTCAACTCTACTTTTATATTACGCCTATATCATACCAAATTGCTTTTGTACGGTACTGCCTATTTCTTTTTTTATTTCTGTACTCTACGTTTTAAATGACATGCAAGCACATAACGAAGTCGTTGCGATGCGTGCTTCAGGAATGACGGTTTTCCAAATCACTCGAAGTTTTTGGGCTGCAGCTTTCTTATTAATGGGATTAATGGCGATTTTTAACGCTTATTTGCTGCCAAAAGCATCCGATGGGGCTCAAAAAATCGTCCAACAAATCGAGTACAAAGAACAAAAACGACGCACAGGTAATGCAAATGCAATCGGACTTCAATCCCATCTGTGCCTACATAACGTCAAAGAAGGACGTTTATGGCACATTTCTCAATTTAGCCTTTATTCGAACAAAGGGAAATTTGTGACTTTATCTAAAATCAATGAACAAGGTAACGAAATAGAACGCATTACTGCCGAAACCATTATTTATAATTCCCAAAATCGAGAATGGATCTTTGCAAATGGCAAACATTGGTTTTTTGATACGAATACCTATGTACCAGAACGTTTTACGCCCTTCAAACAATGGACCTTTAAGTGCACTGAAAATCCTAATTTAATGACGTTTATTCATAAGCCTTTAAAATACTTAGGAGCACACGAATTAAAGGAAATTTTATCATTTGTTCCCAAAAACCATCCACGATTTTTAGAGCACCAAATTAAATATTATTCTATTTTATCTAGTCCGCTCATTTGTTTTATGGTGGTATTGCTCGCCATTCCTTTTTCTCTTAAAGGTGTACGGACAAATCCCATGGTTGGTGTATCGAAAGCTGCAGGCTTATTTTTTATTTATTATATTGTAGGCAGTATTGGACGCATGTTAGGCACACAAAATACATTATCACCGCTTATGGCAGCTTGGTTTCCCAATTTATTGATGTTGGCATTCGGACTACTTCTCTACAGACAACTCGCACCTAAATAACTATGCCCTATTTTTCTCAACAGTGCCTGGAACGTATTCGCCAACAAGTATCGATTGTTGATGTGGTTAGTCCTTACGTGCAATTAAAACCTTCAGGGCATTATTTGAAAGGACTTAGCCCCTTCTCTCATGAAAAAACACCTTCTTTCTTTGTAGATCCACAAAAGAATATTTTTAAATGCTTTAGCAGTGGTTATGCAGGAGATCTTTTTCGCTTCTTAGAGTTAAAGGAACAACTAAGCTTTTCAGAAACCGTTGAATGGCTCTGTGACCACTTCAATATCCCTGTAGAATACGCACACACTACAAAACCACAAAAACCATCAGCTTATACTTCTAAAAAGCTTCTTTTCGAGATTTATGCCAAAAGTGCTGCGTTTTTTGAACAATGTTTCTGGGAAAAATCAGATATCGGCTTAAAGGTTCGAAATTATTGGGAAAATGAGCGCAAATTTAAACTAGAAACAGCTAAAACTTTTAATGTAGGTTTCGCACCTGTTGATCCTACTTTACTCTATAAACTGTTAAAAAAGCAAGGGGTTGATCATCAGACATTAGAACAAAGCGGCATTTTTTATAAATCAAAATCACCTACGTATCCGCTTGTTTGCCGTTATCAAGGGCGTTTAATGTTACCGATTCACGATATCCAAGGACGTGTTATTGCTTTTTCAGGACGTTTATTGCCCTTTCTTGCTTTACCCAACGATCCTACACATGAAGCTAAATATGTAAATTCACCCGAAACACCTATTTTCGTTAAAGGTCGTGAATTGTTTAATTTATTTCGAGCCCGTCAATCCACTAAGCCAGGAACTACACATTTTTACCTAGTTGAAGGCCCATTGGATGTCATTCGATGTTGGGAATGCGGTCTAAAAACCGCTGTAGCACCCCAAGGAACAGGTTTAACAGAAGAACAGCTAAAAATTCTAAAACGTTACGATTTACCTATCATTGGGCTATTTGATGGCGATAAAGCTGGAATAAAAGCCGGAATGCGTTTAATGGAATTAGGAATTCCCCTTAAGTTATCTCTAAGTTATTACCTCTTAGAAGATGGTGAAGATCCAGATACAAGTTTTTATAAAGCTCCAGAACGTCTACAAACTTTAGCACAACAAACGCTATCGCCCATCCCATTTTTTACAAAAGTTTTTTCTAAGTTCAGCGAAGATAAAGAACAAATACGTCGTCAAGTAATTCAATTTACATTTGACATTATGACTCACTGCAATTCTGCCGTTCTTCAATTTGAACTGCTAAAAGCCCTATCGCAAGAATTAAGTATTCCTCCTAAAATTCTAGAAGAAGATTTTCGTCGTTTAGGCACAAAAACTGCATTTGAACCCCAACCAGCAAAGAAATTAATAAAAACAGAAGCTTTCACACAATCCTTAGAAGGCCAATTGCTTTGTTTTCTCTTTCATGCACCTCGTTGGACGCAACAAATTCTACATATTCTTGCATTCGATTGGATTCATAATGACTTACCCGAAGGTCAGTTATTACTAAAAATCATCAATGAATTTTCAGAGAATGGAATTGAGCCACTGAATAATCGCGATCATTGGCAACTAACAGCTCAAGAAGAAGAAATTTGGTGTCAAATCTTGGCAACACCCTTAAATACTGAATCGGAACAAGAAACGTTAACGCTTCTATTACAACTCTTTTATAGGCGTTTTTTAAAAAAAATCATTTCTAACATTGACAAAGAAATTATAAAAAGTTCTAACATCAATGCAGAACTTGTAAAAAAATATCAAATGGAGCGAATCAAATATAAAAAAGAACTAGCTACTGTTTCTACATCTATTTATTTAAACGAACAATAATCTCAAAAATTTTCTCGAATGGTCATTCAACGTAAAGTAAAAGTTATTAAAGCAAGCGAAATTTTAAATGAAAAAATTCGCCAGCTCATTGCGCTCGCTAAACAACAAGGCTTTTTAACAGTTCAAGATATCAATCGTCATCTGCCAGAAAGCGTTAAAAAGGCTGATGAAATCGAAAATGTCATCAATATTCTTGAAAATTTAGAAATCGACATTCTCGATAATGAGGAAGCGGAATTACAACGCCAAAAAGAAGAAGCTGCTGAACAAGAAAAAAATGCAGAAATTGCTGAAGAAAACTTAGAAGATCCTGTTCGCATGTACTTGAAGCAAATGGGACAAGTACCGCTGCTTTCTCGTGACCAAGAAGTTCAAATTTCAAAACGCATCGAAAAAGCGGAATACGCTGCACAAGACAAGCTCTTTTCAGTTGCTTTATCACTCAACTTTCAACGCGATTTAGCCAATAAGTTATTGCGTCATGAGGAACGTTTCGATCGTATTGTTGTCGATAAAAAGATTGAAAGTCGTGAAGATTATTATCAAGGTTTAGAAAGATTAATTGCACAATGTGATTCTTTAGGTGACCAACTTAATAAAATCTGGCAAGAATATTTAGGTGCAACGGACGAAGAATCTCGTACCAAGTTGTTTGTACGTTATAAAAAATATGAAGCGCAATTAAAACCTATTTTCAAAAAATTTTGTTTTAAATTAAAAGTTTTTGAAGAATTTTTAAACCAATTTTCGTCTCTTATTCGCGAAATTGAAACGATTCACGACTGTCTTCATTCAATTCAACGCAATGCTCGCAATATAAAATTTAAGACCATTGACGATAAAAAAATGAAGCAACGCTTGTACGAAATTGAATGTGAATTACGGCTAAAACCAGAAGAATTAATTGAAATTGTTCGTTCTGTACGCAAACACATGAAAGAAGCACATTTAGCAAAAACTGAAATGGTTGAATCCAATTTACGTCTCGTCATCAGCATTGCTAAAAAATATACCAATCGTGGATTATCTTTCCTAGATCTTATTCAAGAAGGTAATATGGGATTGATGAAAGCTGTAGAAAAGTTTGAATATCGCCGAGGTTACAAGTTCTCAACATACGCAACGTGGTGGATTCGACAAGCTATTACACGTTCTATCGCTGATCAAGCCCGTACAATTCGTATTCCTGTTCATATGATCGAAACCTTAAATAAGGTTATTCAAGTACAAAAACAACTAGTGCAGGAGTTAGGATACGACCCAACGCCAGAAGAGGTTGCAGAAGAATTACAAGTTCCTGTAAGCCGTATCGAAGCTATTATTAAAATGGCTCAACAACCGATTTCATTGCAAAGCCCTGTTGGTGAAAGCGAAGATAGTTGTTTTGGAGATTTTATCGAAGACAAAAGCGCTGATAACCCTTCTGACACAACTGCTTACAACATGTTGAAAGAAAAATTCCTTGCTGTACTAAATACCTTAACAGATCGCGAACGCAATGTCCTTTCGTTACGATTTGGATTGAATGATGGGTATAGCAGAACCTTAGAAGAAGTTGGTAAAACCTTTAATGTTACCCGTGAACGCATTCGTCAAATTGAAGCGAAGGCACTCCGTAAAATGCGCCATCCAACGCGCTTACGTCAATTTAAAGGCTTCTTAGAAGGCGAAGTTGAACAATTGGATGTTGGCTTTGAAGTTTTTCAAAAACCTAATCGCAAACAAGAAAAAATGGAACTTATTTCGCAATTGCGTCAACTCGGTATTAAACCAGACGGTACATTTGAAGATTAAATACCATAATTAGCTTTTTTGATTATACCGATGCATTTTCTTTTAAAAACATATAGTTTGTTTTTTATAGCAAGTGCACCGCTTATTTATGTAGCTTTATTTGTTGCAATGACGCCCCATTATACCCCACAACAACGGTGGGAATTATCAAGGAAAGCTTGTCATATCGCACTCTTAATCCTTTTAATAACTGCATTTTTCGGTATAAAACTCCTAAAGCTGTTAGATATTAACATAGATGCTTTTCGTATTGCAGGAGGAATTGTTATTGGTCGCATGGGATTACAAATGCTAAAAAATATTCCACAAACGTTGCAAACGCTTTCAGAAACAATGATTATTGTACCCTTAGCATTTCCTATGATTTCAGGTCCTGGAGCTATTTCGTCTCTTTTAATTGCGCAGGCAAATACAAAAAATTCAATTGAATCATTTTGGGTATTTTTAGCGATTTTACTTATTATGGCCACCTTTTACGGCCTTTTTTTCATCGCTGCCTGGTCTTCAAAATTTTTAAACCATTACACACTATTTTTCTTATTTAAATTAAGCAGTATTATCCTTTTAGCACTTTCTGCCGATTTTATTATCCAAGGTATTCTCGGTCTCTGCGCATAAAAAAGCCTCCCACATGGAAGGCTTACAATAACTCAATAAAAAAATTCTTAATTTATTTAACTAAAACCTGTTTTCTTTTGTCTTTAAGTAAACGAGAACGACGCCTAATTTTACGTTGCAACTTATCTTGTAAAAGATCAATTGCTTTGTAAAGGTTTTCAGAATAAACAGCAACCACAAGTGCAGGTCCTTGGATTTCAATATAGCCTTTAGCCATAAATTCGCCTTGATCCTTCTTGTGTACATCTTGCACCAATTCTACACGAACGCGAATAATAGATGGCTCATGCAGAAACAATTTCGACATTTTTTCATTGACTGCATTTTTAATTGCATCCGTCAAAGATAAGTGCACTCCTGTAATTATGATAGACGACTCATTCATACGCTTTTATTGTACCTCTAATAGATATAAAAGCAATGTTTATTTTATTAAAATTTTCAGAAACATAAAAATTCTAAAAAGCTTAAAGATTAAAAACAACAAATCCTTTAATCTTAAATTTCAACTTGACGGAAAAAACAGGATCTTATAAAACTGTTTTTTATGAAAAAAGGAGGATTACGAGCATACATTATTTGGATGACGGGGTCATTATTTTACCTTTATGAATATTATGTACGTGTCGTTCCAAGCGTTATCGAAACAGAATTAGAAACTAATTTCTCAGCAACCGCAACAGAAGTTGCAGCTGCAGTAGGCATGTATTTAATGGCATATTCTCCCATGCAACTTGTTGTTGGTCCTCTATTTGATACGTGCGGAAGCCGAAAATTATTTTTACCCGCAAGTCTTATCCTAACCTTTAGCTGCTTATTGCCATTATTACCGACAGAAAGCTTATTTTGTTTTGGTTTAGGGCGCTTTCTAATGGGCTTTTCATCCGCCTTTGGTTTTGTTGGTGTCATGTATTTATGCACCATTTGGTTTCCTAAAAAGCGCTTAGCTATGCTTTCTGGAATGACAACCGCTTTAGGCCTTATTGGAGCAATCGCTGCGCAATCCTCGCTTTCCTGGATCAATTCAGCTTGCGGCTGGAAAAACATTTGGTGGTTTTCTTTTGGTTTTGGAATTTTTGTTACATTTTTATTACTTATCTTCATTCCCAATAATCCGGACTGGGTACCTAAACCGCGCGGAAAACATATTTGGATTCAATGTAAAGACAATCTTCTATGTGTAGCTAGAAAAGGACATTCCTGGACACTAGGGTTATTAGGAGGAGCTCTTTTTATGCCTTTAGCTGTATTTGCCGATTTTTGGTCCATTCCTTATTTTACCAAAATTCATAATTTCACAAACAATCAAGCAGTACAATTAACAGCGGTTCTTTACTTAAGCTGGGCATTAGGTGCGCCAATTTTAGGCTGGATCTCTGATTCCTTTAAGGTAAGAAAAATGCCTTTAGTTATAAGCGGATTAGCAACAACAATACTTTTTCTTTGGATCTTAGTGTTAGAAAATGTTTCTTTTTTAGAATTTGCTGTTTTATTAGGGTTATTAGGCATCGCATCCAGTGGACAAGTAATCAGTTTTATCACATGTGCAGAATTAAATCCGCCACGAGCAAGTGCAAGTTCTATTGCCATTGTTAATATGATCATTATGTGGTTTTGTGGTTTTGTGCAATCCGGATCTGGATGGATTATTGACTACTTTACACCTATTTATTCTGCCAAAACAGCCTACCAAATCAGTTTAATGGTAATCGCACTTTTACTTTTAATAACAACAGTTCTATTTTGGATTACTTTTCCGAAAAAGAAAAAGATATAAAAAAAACCTGCAAAACTTAGTTTTGCAGGATCTCTATTAAATCTTATTCAAGCATTTTCTAATGCAATTTTCGAGGTATCAATAAAATCAACATTTTGCAAGCAAGCACAATAGAATTTGGCTCCAGACTGAAGATCTTGTATACATTCTGCTGGAACAAAAAACGAATTGGTTTTCTTATTCTCTTGCGTCCAAAAACTCGTATTACAATAAACCACTTCCCCTACTTCCAATTTTTCACAAAGCTCTGAATCGACTTCTTCTTTTTGTTCAAGATAATTAGCGCGACATTGATCTTCATTTTGTACAAAAAGTATTTTTATACGATTTTCGTTATCAATCATTAAATAACTTCCTACTGCATCTAATAAATAATACTCCCTTATACTATTTTTCTGTAAAAACTCCCGAAAATACGACTGAAAAGCTTCAGAATAAATTGCCAATGGAAAATTAGGATTCTTCTTAAGTGCAATTTGTATAGACTTTGTATTTTCAAAAAAATAACGTTCTTGAGATTGTTGAACAAGATCTTGTATTGCTTTCAAATCATGAATTTTTCCTTTAGAAATATACTTTTGAATATAATTTTCATTAAATGCCTGAATAACAAAATTTCGTCCCCGTTCTTCAGTAAACAATATTCTTTGAATATTTTCACCTTTAACCTTTTGACAAAATTCAACCCCATTCATCTCACCAACATCCAAATTATAATCCGCAATAATTGTGGAAATTTGAGAAAAGCGGCTACGATCATAAATCATTTTATGCAATGAAAACATATTTAACTTCATCGCATAACAATTTGAACAAAAAGTATCTTCAGGTTGGAAAAACTGTTCAAAATTTGGTTTTGGTTTCGATGAAATATAATCCAAAGCGTCTTGCGGTTTTGAAAACGTCTTAAGTTTGATATGTTTTAAATGCCTTTCAAAGAAAAGTTCAAAGGTCTGTAAATAAATTTTACTATTATCAAGAAAAACGACTTCCGTTGGGAAGAAACATCCAGGTAAAATTTCCATGTTTATGCAAAAATTTCTTCTTTTTTGAAAAACCTCTCAATTTCTTTTTTAGCAGAAGTTTCACTATCGGAAGCATGAATCACATTACGTGACTTATCCACACCAAAATCCCCACGAATAGTACCTTTAGGTGCAATCGAAGAATCCGTTGGTCCCATTAAATTTCGCGTTGTTGCAATAGCATCCTCTCCTTCCAAAACAAGTGCCAAAACAGGACATTCCTGCATATAACTTAAAATACTTGGGAAAAAGGGCTTGTCGGCCAAAAAATCATAATGGTCACGTAAAATTGCTTCCGTAAGTGCTAACATTTTACAGCCAATAATGCGTAAACCTTTTTCTTGCAAACGAGCAATAACAACACCTGCCACATTCTTTTGCATACAATCTGGCTTTAACAAAACAAGAGTTTTTTCAGTCATACCTTTTTGTATAAATTCTCCTACGTCTTGTCAAGCACCTCTTTTAAAGTTTTGAAAATAACCTGTAAAACTTTTAACGCTTCAAACTAGCTTGAACAAAATGAACGAACAATGGATTAGGTTGATGCGGTTTAGATTGAAATTCCGGATGATATTGCACCCCAATAAACCAAGGATGTTCACGAATTTCCACAGCCTCCGTCAATTGATAATCAGGATGCTGCCCAGAAACAATCATACCTTTAGCCTCAAACACATCTTTGTATTCCGAATTAAACTCATAACGATGACGATGACGCTCAGAAACTGTATCACTTTGATAAACAGATTGTATCAAACTACCAGATTTTAACAAACAAGTCGTTGCTCCTAAACGCATGTTACCACCTTTTCCAGATCGCCTTTTTTGTTGCTCCATCAAACTAATAACTGGATGCGTGGTCTGGGGATTCATTTCGGTGCTATTGGCATCAGCATAATTTAATACATGTCGAGCAAATTCGACAACAGCCAACTGCATACCTAAACAAATACCTAAAAAAGGAATTCTATTTTCACGAGCATAACGAATCGCCAACATCTTTCCCTCAATTCCGCGTGAACCAAAACCTCCTGGCACTAAAATACCATTTAAACCTTCTAGGCTAGAAACACCATTCGTATTTTCTAATTTTTCCGCATCTATAGTACGAATATGCACCTTACATTCATTGGCAATACCCGCATGAAAAAGCGCCTCGTAAATCGATTTATAAGCATCTTGAAGATCTGTATACTTTCCAACCACACCAATCGTGGTTTCAGCTTTCGGATTTAAAATTCGACGAACCACATTCTCCCAGATTTCTAAAGGTTTATCTTCAAAAGGCAGGCCTAATTTTGCTAAAACAAGCGCATCTAAATGCTCACGATGCAAACAAAGAGGCAGCTCATAAATGGAATGTTCAACATCACGTTCTTCAATAACAGCCGACTTTGGGACATTACAAAACAAACTCAATTTTTCACGAATGGAATCATCCATAGGAACTTCCGTTCGACAAATTAAGATGTCCGGCTGAATACCGATTTCACGCAATTTAGCTACACTTTGTTGCGAAGGCTTACTTTTTAATTCTGAAGAAGCCTTCAAAAAAGGCAATAAGGTCACGTGAATAAACAGAACGTTTTCATGCCCTAATTCAAGCGCAATTTGACGTAATGCTTCCAAAAAAGGAAGGCCTTCTATATCTCCTACAACCCCGCCTATTTCAGTAATCAAAATATCTGTATCCGCATTAGCACCAGCAAAAATACGCTCTTTAATCTCATTTGTAACATGTGGAATAACCTGTACGGTATTACCTAAATAATCACCATTACGCTCTTTTTGCAAAATCGTTTCGTAAATTTTTCCTGAAGAAACACTATTTTTGCGCGAAAGCTCAACATGTGTAAACCGCTCATAATGCCCTAAGTCTAAATCCGTTTCTGCCCCATCTTTGAGTACATAAACTTCACCATGCTGACATGGATTCATCGTACCTGGATCCACATTCAAGTAAGGATCCATTTTCTGTAAACCAATCTTAAAACCTTGATTTTCTAAAAGTGCACCTAAAGAAGCTGCCGTTAGTCCTTTTCCTAAAGAGGACACCACTCCACCCGTTATAAAAATTAATTTCATTAAAAAACCTCTTTAATATGTTTTAATTTTATTAATAATCTTTAGTAAAACACTTTCAACCTTAAGCGCAAGTCTGGAAATACTTTTTCTAGGTTACCTTACGCGCATAGCAAACCCCTTAAACTTCAAAAAAGGTATGCAAGCTACGTACAATTTTAAGAACAAACGTTTAAAATCTAATCTCTTTTTCTGGCAACCATTTATGAAGAACGGACGGAATTTTTACAATCCCTTTACCATCATAATTATTTTCTAAAATAGCAGCTAAAATACGTGGAACAGCTAAACCAGAACCATTCAAAGTATGGACAAATTTCAAGCCACCATCTCTGTCACGGAAACGAATATTGGCACGACGTGCTTGGAAATCTGTAAAACAACTACAACTAGACACTTCCAACCAACGTTTTTGTCCTGCCGACCAAACTTCCAAATCGTACTGTTTCGCATGTGGGAATCCCATATCGCCCGTACAAATTGCTAAAACACGATATGGCAATTCCAACTTTTGAATCAAACCCTCCGCATCTTTTCGCAAAAGATCGAGTACTTCCATACTTTTCTCTGGATGTACCCATTGAACCAATTCAACTTTATCAAATTGATGCAAACGATTCAAACCACGTACATCTTTACCCCAACTACCTGCTTCACGGCGAAAACAAGCCGAATAAGCACAATACTTTTTTGGCAAATCTTCTTCTGAAAAGATTTCATCACGAAAATAGTTCGTAATTGGTACTTCTGCTGTCGGAATTAAATAACCCTCATCCGTAGCATACATCATACCTTCTTTATCCGGCAACTGACCTGTTGCCGTTGCACTTGTCGCATTAACCAAAAGCGGTGTCAAAAGCTCCATATAACCATTGCAACGAGCTTCTTCTAGAAAAAAGGCTACTAATGCTCGAACTAATCGTGCTACCGGTCCTACATAAAATGGGAAACCGGCTCCCATAACTTTTGTACCACGTTGGAAATCAAGATATTTTTGAAAACCTGGGATTTCGTAATGTGGACAAGCAAATTCCGATGGGGCAATTGAAGGTTGCCACTGATAAAGTTCTTTATTATCTTGCGGAGTTTGACCTACAGGCACAGAAGGATCTGGAATATTAGGAATCCCCAACCACTCTTTTTGAAAAGCTTGTTCGGCATTTTTATAAGCTTCTTCCAACTGTTTTACTTGCTCAGAGAAGGCCTTTAATTCTTGAATAGCCTTACGAAAATCTTCCGATCTCTTGTCGAGTTGGGCCATTGACTTATTGGCAGCTTGCTGCTGAGCCCGAGCTGCTTCGAAAACTTTCAAACAAGCAATACGTTCTTGATCTAATTGACGAACTTTTTCCAAATCACAAGCAAAATGCTTTTTTGAAATTCCACGCTGAATTTCATCAAATGCCACACGAAAATAATGAATATCTAACATAAAAAATGGTGCTTAAGAGGGGACTCGAACCCCCACGCCTCTCGGCACACGCCCCTCAAACGTGTGTGTCTACCATTCCACCACCTAAGCGTATTAAATTCTTTCTTTAAGTAAAACCACTTTTCTTTCAAAAGCAATTATAAAGTAAAAAATTTTTGTAATAAACTCTAAAAACTTATCTTGCCCAATAAAGATAGTATTTATTTCATTAAATACCAGGTATTTCCCTATAAAAACTCAACATTTACACTTTAAAAAACAAACAAAAAAAACACTTGACTGAAATAAAAAATCAAACTACAAATCATAATTATGAAAAATCGATTAATATTAGCTGTTGGGGCATTCTTGCTTGGAAC
>CAZOPT010000001.1:56137-137540 GCA_964582055.1 uncultured Opitutales bacterium | reverse complement strand
ATCGAAGCAACAAAGACAGATGCCTTGTTAGAAATATACCCCAAAATCACACCTCTTTTTTTATTGCAAGCTCTTTGTGGCATTTGGATTGACAGGAACGACAATAAAGATTTTTCTAATACTATGAAAGTTGCCCTAAGTTTGTTGAAAAAATATGTGGGAATTGATGTTAGCACGGAAATTTTGACAGAAGTCTTCGTATCTCTCGGCTTCGAAGTCGAAGGCATGGAAAAATTAGGATATTGCGGTTATGGCCCCATCGTCGTCGGCCAAGTGCTCGAAAAAGAAAAACATCCTAACTCAGACCACTTAAGTATTTGCAGGGTTCAAGTCAATAATGACGACCCTCTTCAAATCATCTGTGGCGCTTCCAACTTTAAAGTCGGCGATTTAGTTCCCGTTGCCCTCGAAGGCGCTCGTCTCGGCAACATAACCATCCAAAAAACATCCATGCGTGGTTTCGATTCCTGTGGCATGATGTGTAGCGCCAGTGAACTTGGCATTGAATCGGCAGAAAGCCATGGTTTGTACATTTTAAACGATTTAAAGCCAGCCATCGGAACACCTATCGAGGAACTTTTTGGCAACCAAAAAGACGTCGTCTTCGACCTCTCAATTACTTCAAATCGCGGCGATTGTCTCAGCTATATCGGTATCGCCAGAGAACTCAGCGCATATTTCAACACCCCAGTGCTTTTGCCAAACACTGCAGAAACTTTGCCACAAACCCAAACAACAAGTTTAACCATCTCGTCTGACGCTTGCGATTACTACTCTGGCTGCACCATCGAAAACATCCAAATCATGGACAGCCCAGCTTGGATACAGGAATTTTTAACAAAATCTGGCCTGCGCCCCATCAATAATGTCGTCGATGTAACCAACCTTCTTTTGCTTGAATTCGGCCAACCTCTGCACGCATTTGACGCCGATAAGCTTCAAGGAAACATTACTATTCGTGAATCCTATCCAAACGAATCCATAAAAACCTTGGATAACATCGAACGCGTTTTACCTGAAAATACTCTCGTCATCGCCGATAACTCCAGACCAATTGCACTCGCAGGCATCATGGGAGACGCCTCCAGCGAAATTTCTTCAACAACCAGAAAGATTTTCCTCGAATGCGCCCACTTTTCTTATAAATCTATCCGCAAAACACTCCGAAACTTAACCATTGCTTCTGATAGTGCCTACCGTTTCGAACGCTTTGTCGATAAAACCCAAGCACCACAAGTCCTTCAACGAACAATCCAATTGCTTCGCGAAACTTGCCCAAACCTCGTCATAAAATCTTATGTCCAAAAAGGTTCTTCTAATGAACCCTCACGAACAATCGAAATCAATTTTGATAAAGTTTTGAGTTTGTTAGGTTTCGACATCTCATCAGAAGATTTCAAAAAAACACTTGAACGTCTAAACTTTGCTTTTGAAACTATTCACGAAAATCATTGGAGGGTCTCCATTCCGCCTTACCGTGCAGACATCGAACAATTCCCAGATCTCATTGAAGAATTCATTCGCCTTCAAGGAACCGAACAAATCCCGTCTAAATTGCCCGATGGCATCGCTTGCTCGATCGAGGATGCTCCTGAAAATGAATTACGTAATCGACATGCGGCAATCCTCTCTAACGCTGGCTTTTTTGAATGCTATACAGATTCTTTGCAACCAAAAACTTGGTACGAAAAGGTTCTGCCAGAAGCTATTTTAACCCCTTTACAGCTTCACAATCCTGTAAGTGAAGAACATAATTGTCTACGTTATTCACTGATTCCTGGCCTTATTGAAACGCTTTGTGAAAATCGTCATCGAGGAAATCCAATCGAACGTTTGTTTGAAACTGGACGCATTTTTAAAGCAAATTCGAAAGGAACGCTTCACGAATTATTCGCAACTGCTTTCATCGTTTGCCCTTCTCAAGAACGTCATTGGCTAAAAACAAAACCGTTTAACTTTTACGAAGGCCAAAATTATGTACATTCATTGATAACTGCTAGCGGAAATGCTGCATCTATACAATCCGCAAAAGCAGAAGCTTCCCTTTTATGGCAAAAAGGTTATTGCGGGAAAATTGGCTCATGGGAACAACGCGGCTTCGAAGCAAATCTAGGCTACTTGAATCTGAATTTTACACAACAATGGTTCAAAAATGATATTATTTTTGCAGCAGAATGTATTTGGCTACCTGAACGCATCCGTTTTAAAGAGGACAAAACCTTCCAACCTTATTCCGAATGCCCTGTGGTAACAAAGGATTTAGCACTTTGGGTACCGTTTGAAACTTTAGGAGAAGAAGTCCGTCAATCTCTTATTAAGCAGCTTAAAAAGCTTATAAAAAAACCTGTACAATTACGTGATGTGCGTCTTTTTGATATTTTCAAAGATGATAAAAATTTAACGCAAAAAAGTCTCGCCTTTAATCTTGTTTTTGGCTCTAATAATGGTACATTAACCGAAGAAATGGTTAACCCTGTCTTTGAGGCATTACAGGAAGGTATTGAAAAAAATTATGGGTATCAAGTAAGGAAGCAAACAATATGAGCAATCAAAATTTAGACATAGATCATTTGGCAAAATTGGCGCGTATTCGCTTGTCAGAAGAGGAGAAAGCACAACTTTTGCAACAATTACAATCAATTGTTGGCTACTGTTCCAAAGTTGCAACAGCTCAAGTCGATTCATTGGAACCGATGGTTCATTCGTTTGATCACGACGAAAATATTTGGCATGAAGATACTCCAAAAACAATAGAAACTACAGATTACCTTACGCAAAATGCACCCGAAATTAAAGAAAATCAAATTGTCGTTCCAAAGGTTTTATAATGAAAAGTTGGCTATTTAAACCCTTAGAAGAGCTTATAGACGGATTAAAACAAAAAAAAATTTCTTCCGTTGAACTCACACAAGCATACATTGATCAAACTAAAGCTACCGAAGATGCAATACAAGCCTTTTTAAGTTTTGATGAACAAAAAACCTTAGCTGAAGCAGCCGCATCCGACAAACGCCGTGCTGAAGACAAATGCCTAAGTGAACTAGATGGTATTCCTGTTGGATTAAAGGATATTTTTGCCGAAAAAGGACAACCGCTTACGTGCGCTAGTCGCATATTAGAAAACTTTGTAAGTCCCTATGATTCTACAGTTGTTCAAAAATTACGACGAGCCGGAATGGTACTTTGGGGACGCCTTAACATGGATGAATTTGCTATGGGATCGTCTTCTGAAAACTCTGCATTTAAGGTAACGAGCAATCCATGGGATTTAGAACGTATACCCGGAGGAAGTAGTGCAGGAAGTGCAGCAGCTGTAGCAGCCGGACAAATACCGTTATCATTAGGAACAGACACAGGTGGATCCATTCGTCAACCTGCTGCGTTGTGCGGAATCGTAGGCATGAAACCAACTTACGGGCGTATTAGTCGATATGGAATTGTTGCCTATGCTAGTTCTTTAGATCAAGCTGGGCCTTTCGCCAGAACAGTCGGAGGTGTCGCACAACTACTTCAAGTTTTATGTGGAGCTGATGAAAAAGATGCCACAAGTGCTCGCAAATCTGTTCCTAATTTCTTATCAGACATACAAACCAATTTAGGACGCAAATGGACATTAGGGGTCCCTGAAGAATACTTTGGAGAAGGCTTAGATCCCGAGATTCGTTCGAGCATTGAAGCAAGTATCGCCTTTTATAAACAGCAAGGTTATACAATCAAGCCGATTCATCTAAAATCCATTGAGTATGCTGTCCCTGTTTATTATATCGTTGCAACAGCTGAAGCCTCTTCAAATTTAGCACGTTATGATGGCATTCGTTACACGTATCGCAGTCCTAAGGCAAAAGACATTAATGAGGTATTTGATGCTTCTCGAAGTGAAGGATTTGGTACTGAAGTCAAACGTCGTATATTATTAGGAACTTATGTTTTAAGTAGCGGTTATTACGATGCATTTTATGGAAAAGCACAAAAAGTACGTCGCTTAATTTACAATGATTTTATGGAAGCTTTTAAAGATGTCGATGCCATTTTAACACCGACATCTCCCGTACCTGCTTTTAAAAAAGGCGAACGTACTTCAAATCCGCTTGCAATGTATTTGAGTGACATTTACACCATTTCAGTTAATCTGGCAGGCCTTCCAGGTATTTCCATTCCATGTGGCTTTACAAAAAACAGCTTACCCATTGGAATGCAACTCATAGGACGACCATTTGACGAAAGTTCTTTGTTGTCCATTGCACACAAATTTGAAGCACATCACAATTTTAATTTACAAACGCCACAATTCTAAGATTATGGAAAAATACGAAGTTGTTATTGGTTTAGAGGTACATGTTCAGCTAAAAACACGTACAAAATTATTTACACAAGTGGCGTATCAGTATGGACAAGCTCCCAATACCTTAGTGGATGAGGTTGTCTTAGGTTTGCCCGGAACCTTGCCGGTACTCAATAAGGCAGCCATCTTAAAGACAGTCGAAGTCGGCTCTGTATTTGGGTGTAAAATTGCTCGTAAATGCAAGTGGGATCGTAAAAATTACTTTTATCCCGACGCTCCCAAAAACTATCAAATTTCGCAATATGATCAGCCTTTGTGCGCCGGTGGATTTGTCGAAATTGAGTTGGAAGGTCCTGCACGCAATATTCAAGGAAAGCATCGTAAAGTTGCTTTAAATCGGATCCACTTGGAAGAAGATGTTGGAAAATTAACCCATTTCACGAATGAAAGCTGGATCGATTATAATCGCGCTGGAACACCTCTTATTGAAATAGTTTCAGAACCCGACATGCATTCAACTGCAGAAGTTTTTGCTTATTTGAAATCCTTAGAAATGCATTTGAAATACATTGGTGCTTCTGACTGCGATATGGAAAAAGGACAGATGCGTTGCGATGCCAACATCAGTATTCGTCCTGTAGGTACAGACTATCTAGGAACAAAGGTAGAATTAAAGAATTTGAATTCCATTTCAGGTGTTTGCAACGGTATCGAGCATGAAATTAAACGCCAAATTCTTTGTGTGGAATCTGGTGGGAAAGTGGAACAAGAAACACGTCGTTGGGATGCCGACAAAGCTACGAGTTATACTATGCGCTCGAAAGAAGATGCACACGATTATCGATATTTTACAGATCCAGATTTGTGTCCTATCGTTTTATCAGAAGAACTTATCGCAGAGCAAGTCGCAAAAGTTCCAGAATTACCTTTTGTCAAACAAGAACGCTATTTAAAGGATTTAGGCCTTCCTTATACGGTTACTTCTGTACTTTGTCCCGAAAAGAAGTTAAGTGACTTTTTCGAAGCTGCATTGACAATTTATGACAAAAATCCACTTGCAATTGCTAATTGGATTGCAAACGATTTGCTACGAGAACTATCTGGACAAAATTTAAATTTAGCCTGGGAAAACCTCAAATTAACCCCACAATCGGTTGCAGAATTAGTACAATTGATTGACGATAAAGTTTTATCTAAACAAAGCGCTAAGGAAGTTTTCTTGGAAATGTTTAAAACAGGAACTTCTCCGAAAGAAATTGTACGCCAAAAGGGGCTGGAAATGCAGGTTGATGTTGAAACTTTGCGTAAGTTATGTCAAGAGACCATCGTTGAATTTCCTAAACCTGTAGCTGAATTTCGTGCTGGTAAAGAGAAAGCCATCAATGTACTCAAAGGGCAAATGATGCGTAAAACCCAAGGGAAGGCACCGGTAGAACTTATCGATCAACTACTTCTGGAGTGTTTAAAGCAGTAAGAAAAGCTTGCATACTTTTAGGTAATAATGGGTGCTTATGTAAGTTTTTTACAGGTACCCATTCAAAATTAACATGAGCTTCATTACTCTTTACTTCATTTTTAGGTTGCAATGCAGAACAACTGACAATGTATAAAAATGTATATTCATGATGACATTGCTGATCTAAATCCGTAAAACGTTCTTCAAAAAAATTCAAAAAAGCCCCCACTTCACAAATACAATTCAACTCCTCTTGCCATTCCCGCAAAAGGGCTTCTTGGATATTCTCAAAAAACTCCACATGGCCTCCGGGAAGATAACAATAATTTTTACCAATAGGACGACAGACGAGCAAGTATCCATCTTTTATAAGTACCCCACGTGCAATTACTTCAATCGTATTCATGTATTTAAGAGCTGTTTAGCAACCAATTGCTGATAAAGATTATTTTCTGCTAAAAGGCGATTATGAGTCCCCTGCCCTACTAAATTACCTTGATCAAACACAAAAA
Source organism: uncultured Opitutales bacterium (assembly GCA_964582055.1). Lineage (GTDB taxonomy): Bacteria > Verrucomicrobiota > Verrucomicrobiia > Opitutales > UBA9783 > JBKSMP01. The sequence goes on along the minus strand of CAZOPT010000001.1, from coordinate 131,290 downwards.
TACAATCAGCATTTTGAATGGTACTAATACGATGCGCAATAGCAATAACGGTCTTATTTTCCGCAATTTTTTCAATGGCCTTCTTTATGCAAAACTCACTTTCAGAATCGAGCGCAGACGTCGCTTCATCCAGAACGAGAATAGGTGCATTTTTCAGAAAAGCACGTGCAATCGCTAAACGCTGGCGTTGACCACCTGAAAAACGGTTACCATTTTCCCCAATTATCACATCATAACCACCCGCTTCCATGATAAAATCGTGCGCATAAGCGAGTTTCGCTGATTTAATAATTTCAACATCGCTTGCCTCCGGCTTCCCAATACGCAAGTTATTTAAAATGGTATCATTAAACAGAATTGTTGACTGCGAAACAATTGCAATTTGCTTCCTAAGAGCTTCCAAATCCCATTCTCGAAGTTCCACACCATTACACCGAATACTGCCACTAGAAATGTCATACAAGCGCGGCAATAGCTTAATAAATGTCGACTTCCCTGCCCCACTTGGACCTACTAGAGCACAAAATTGTTTCGACGGAATTTCGAAATTTATTGCATTTAAAACATTTTCTTCTGAACTAGCATACCGAAAACACACATTTTCTAATTGAAAGCATCCATCACAAACATTTGTTTTAAAACCTGATTGTGGCGATTGAATACTAAGCGGCTGATTCAATATGTCTGCAATACGCTCTAAAGCCCCCGTCGTCCGTTGCATAGAACCGATTAAATTGGTAATCTTTTTAATAGGATCAAACGCAAAGTACAAGGCCGTTCCCATCGCACTAAAAATCGAAAACGGAATTTTTTTCCAATAAGCATAAACGAAAATAACCGAAATAATCCCTGCAGAAACGACTTCCATAAGTGGCTGCTGCATCTTTTGCCATATAACCACTAACTCAATACGTTGCGAAAGTTTTTGCATAATAGTTTTTATACGGACTAGAGCTCGCTCTTCCATACAAAAATTACGAATTTCCTGCGCTGCCTGTAAATTCTCTGAAACACATGCAGTTACCTCAGCCTCTGCTTGTTGCATCAAACGACTATTATTTTTAACACGAGAACGCAATAAATGCACAGGTAAAAAACAAAGCGGAATTGCGATAAGAAAAATTCCAAGTAAAGCGGCATCACAATATTTTACCGAAAAATAAATAAGCCCTAAAAAAGCCATAACCATCTGTAACGGTTGTTTAATAGCTTCCGATGCCATTTCCAACAATAAATCTTGCACACTTTTAGGATCTGAAACTACACGATGAATAAGATCACCAGAAGCCTTTTTTTCAAAAAAACTCAAAGGAAGATATTGCAACTTTCTAAAAATATCCGATCGCAATTCCGTAAGAACTTCCAAGCCACAACGATTCATCCAAAACGTACTTAAATACCCAAAAAGCCCTCTTACAAAAAATCCTAGAGGCACCATTGCAGCAATAAACAAAATAGTACTGACATTATAATCTTCAGGCTTCTCAAAAATATTCTTGAAAACTTTTTCAAAAATAAGTGGCAACCCAAGGCCACTCATAACCCCGTAAATACCTCCGCAAACAACTGCACATACAAATAAAGACTTTCGATGTGACAAATAATGGATACAAAGTGACACTAATGAAACTTTTTTCATCTTAATTAATCCAATCAACTTTAATTTACAATAACAAGATTTTTTAAAAACTTTTAAAGAAATTTCATAAGACATCTAGCAAAACTTGCAGCAGAAATTACCAATAAATTCAGCATTCATGGGATTTAGGATGAAAAAAATAACATCAAAGAAATCTAACACTCTTAAAAAGACTGTTTGCCTAGTGTTTATGTGAACCAGCAAACTTTTTATTTTCAAGTTGTGCAGGAACCCTATTATTTTTCTATCAATTCAGAATTGAGTCTTATCAACTCATAAATTTTATTGAGCAAATCTTGTGGTTGGAACGGCTTTGTAAGTAAGGCATTCATACCAATTGCGATCGCTTGATCATATGTATCTTGCAAAGCACGAGCCGTTAAACCGAGAATTGGAATACCGGCTTTATCGAGCCCACACTCTCCTGAACGAACATGCTGCGTTGCTTCAAAACCATCCATTTCCGGCATATTAATATCCATGATGATGATATCCACCAAATGTGTTTGTAACCAATCTAAACATTGTACTCCATTTTCTGCAATCGTAACAACAAAACCTTTTTTCTCTAAAATTCTCTGCGCTACTTTTTGATTTTCACGATTATCTTCTACCAAAAGTACCTTAGCAATGATCTTATTGGCAACTGGAACAACCACCGGTACAATCGATTCCACAACCTCTTTTTTTATTAAAGCCTGGGGGGTTCCTCGTTTTAAATGGATGGAAAAATAAAAGATAGAACCTTGTTTTGGTTTGCTATACAACTTAAGTCTGCCACCTCCCATTAAATGAATAAGCGATTGCGTAATGGACAAACCTAAACCAGTACCTCCCTTATTTTGATAAGCGACTTGTTCAAAGGCTTCAAAAATACGTTCTTGATCTTCTTTTGGAATACCACAACCTTGATCTTTTACAGAAACAAATAGCTGATAATCGAATTCTGATGTCCAACGTCCCGTCAACCTCAAAAAAATGGTTCCTTCCGTCGTAAACTTTATCGCATTACTCAATAAATTCATCAATATTTGACGTAAGCGCTGTGGATCACCTACAAGCCACGATTCTAATTGAGGATGTTGCCATACAGACAACGTTAAATTCTTCTTTTGCAAGGAAGGTTGAAATAAGATACAAACTTCATGGATACAGCTATTCAAGTGAAAGTTAATGGGTTCTAAAGTCAATTTATTGGCCTCAATTTTAGACAGATCTAACACCTGATTTATCAAATCCAACAAAAGTTGCGTACTCGACGCAATTGTATTAACATAATCGCTTTGTTCTGTATTTAGAGGAGTTTCTTTTAATAAATGTGTAAAACCAGAAATTCCATTAATCGGAGTACGTAATTCATGACTTATAGTCGCTAAAAACGCAGTCTTATCATGCATAGCCTTTAAAGCAGCATCACGCGCTTTAGCCAATTTTTCAGCGTAATTTGCCAAACGTTTTTCGTTTTCTTTTCGTTCCGTAATATCTACTAAACACGAAATGTAACCCTCAAAATGCCCATCCGAAAGAATACGTGGCACGCTTTGACAAAGCATCCAACGTGAATCACCATTTACGCCTTTAATTCGACACTCAAAAACGGTTGCTTTACGCATTTTTTGAGCTTCTAAAAAGGTCTTTTGATAATGACGTGCCGTACTTGGATGAAGGAACTTCAACCAAGACCAATCCGTATAAGAAAGATACTTTTGCCCGGTAAACTCACACCAACGTTGATTAAAATAAAAATGAGAATTTGTTTCATTGGTAGTCCACATAAGGATAGGAGCAATATCTACAATCTTTTGAAACAAATTTTCCGTTTTTTCTTGCGATCGGATCATTTCATTAAGCGTATTTGCAAGATCTCCAACTTCATCCTTATACAAAACTGGAGCCATCGCAAAAGTATTTCCCAACCGACGCTTATTCATTTGTCGCTGAATTGCTTGCAAAGGCTTCAAAATCCAATAATTTATTTGCGTAATACTTACAACAATAAGGACGACTAGAATAAATAAAGAAAAGATAAACACAATAAAATTTTGTTGTAAAAGTTCTTTTTGCCAAGAATAGGTACTGATTTGCATGACAATGTAAACAGGATCACCTTTTATACACGAATTGGGTGCAACATAAAATGCCAATGCATAATTAAAAATAAAGCGTTCTGGAAGTAAATCGTAAGCGTCTTGTTCTTTCGGGAAATTAGGAAGGCGAATACCATCTGGCAAATTACGATGTTGCCAAGGTTTGTTTTTTAAAGCATTTCGATTACAGGCTAAAACCCTTAAAGGCGTCCCACCTAAAACAGCAACAAAACGAATATGTTTCTCGCTAGCAAAAGCATATACAATTCGCTGTAACTCATAAGGATAATGTACAATTTGAATGCATGTTCCTAAAGAATGCGCTAATTGTTGTCCACGTGTAATCGCACTATTCAACAAATGCTTCGAATAAAAGTATCTCGCAAAAAGAATGATTCCAGCTACACAAAAAAACGCATAAACAATCAATGGAAATAAAATTTTTACCTTTAATGGACCTGTTTTAAAACTTTTAAAAAATGCAAAATTCATCACTTATTGTTTTAAAGAATTACGAATAACAGAAGAATCAAATATCGATTCCAATGAACGGTTATAGTCCAAATGATTATGCACTAACATTTCTGTTTTTACATTTTCCATCAAATCCAAAATGTAACGATTATTACAAATCAATGAAATTTGTTCACTAAGCGGAAGTGGATGTATTGTTTTTAAAGTTGCGTAATAATCAGGTAAATTCATAAAACTTACCGAAGAATGATAATAAGAATATTCTCGTTTGTATACAGACAAAACTTCATCCCATTTTCCGACAAATCGACTTAAATTCCTATGAAAAATCTTTAATTTGCTTTGTTGTATCAATAATACATTAAGCTTCATTTCTCGAGGCCATTCTTCAGTAGAATAAATAGAATGTAAATCATTCCCTAAAACTTGCAAATCACTATTAAAAGGCCAATACGTTACAACACCATCGACTTTTTCGTTCTGCAAAAAGGTTAAATGTGCTGTTGGATCAACAGGAACAACTTCAATATCTTGCAAGGTTAATCCTTCTGTTTTCAAGGCACGACAAAGTACATAATTACTAAAAGAATTTATCTCTACTCCTATCCTTTTCCCTTTTAACTCCTTTATCGATTTTATGGTAGACCAAGTCATCAAATTCCATGAAAACTGTCTTCTTGCAAAAGAAGTAAATAAAATAATCTTAGAATCATAGTTATTGCTTTTACATTGCATAACCATTGCATCTACAAATGGACAAATCATTGCGTCTATTTGCTGCCATTCAAATGCCTGCTGAACATCTTGCAAAGATCCAAATTCAACAAACCTTACTCGCAAACCTGCTTTTTCAAAATACTTTTGTTCTAAAGCTATTTGTAAATATTCCGCTCCCGAACAAGCATTAATGCCAATCTTAAACGCAGGTCTATATTCAACATACTGAATAATCCAACAAGCACCTACGCTTAGCGCAAAAAAAATTATGATAATTAAAAACTCCTTGTAGCGCACATATTCAAAATAAAAATCCAGCCTTAATCTTGCAAGCAAATTTCTATATTGAATTGTCTACATTTTCGGCTATAGTCTAAACTTCAACAAAAAAGCACCCAAACTAAAAATTTTGAAACGATTCCTTGCAAAATTGACGAAGTTTGTTACAAATAGATATATAATTTATGGTTGCTGAAGAAAATCAATTGAGTTTAGAGGACGCAATTCAAATTTCTACAAAAGTAGAGGAAGTTTATGATGCTTCCAAAATTCAGAAATTGGAAGGATTGGAAGGGGTTCGTAAACGCCCTGACATGTATATTGGAGATACAAACGAGCGCGGATTACATCATTGTGTATTCGAACTCGTTGACAATGCGATAGACGAATCGCTTGCGGGATATTGCACCGAGATTAAAGTCACAATGCACTTAAACGGTTCATGTTCAGTTGAGGATAATGGTCGTGGTATTCCAGTTGACATTCATCCGATTTATAAAATTCCAGCTCTCGAACTTGTTATGACCAATCTACATGCGGGGGGTAAGTTTGGTAAAGGAGCTTATCAAGTTTCAGGAGGGTTACACGGTGTGGGTGCAAAATGCGTTAACGCTGTATCTGAAAGTTTTGAAGTAGAAGTACGTCGTGAAGGTAATGTCTACCACATGGGTTTTTCGCAAGGCAAAACAACGCAACCCCTTCACATAATCGCTCAAAGTAAACGAACAGGTACCAAAATTACATTTTTACCTGACCCAGAAATTTTCGAAGAAACACGAGAATTCAAATACGAAATCTTAGCAAAACGTTTACGAGAATTAGCCTTCCTGAATCCCGGCATACGTATAGAGCTTTCCGATGAACGGATTGATAAAAGCGAAGTTTTCTTATTTGGGAAAGGTATTGCTCAATATGTTTCATTCTTAAATCGTGGCAAAAATTTATTACATGACAACCCTATTACCTTTTCAGGAAGTTCCGTTGTAACCGATCATCAAGGTAAACAAGGACGCATTTGCGTAGATGTCGCTATGCAATATAACGACGGTTTCAGCGAGCAAATTTACGCTTATGCCAATTCTATCTTTAATGTTGAAGGCGGAACACATTTATCAGGTTTTCGAACGGCTTTAACACGTGTTATTAATAATTATGGTAAAGCCAACAACCTCATTAAAGAAAAAGATCCAGCTTTAATGGGTGAAGACGTTCGTGAAGGATTAACCGCAATTATCTCAGTAAAAGTTCCAGAACCACGCTTCGAAGGCCAAACGAAAACAAAACTTTCCAATAGCGAAGTTGATGGCATCGTACAAAAAATCATGGGCGATTCTCTTAAGTATGCATTCGAAACCGATCCAAGTTTAGGAAAAGCCATTATTGAGAAATGCTTAGGAGCTGCTCGTGCTCGTGAAGCTGCTCGTAAAGCCCGTGATACAGTACGCAAAGGCGCTCTAACTGGAGGCGGATTACCCGGAAAATTATCTGATTGTTCTGAAAAAAATCCAGAACTTTGTGAACTCTTTATTGTTGAGGGAGATTCCGCTGGTGGTTCCGCTAAACAAGGTCGTGATCGGCGTTATCAAGCCATTTTGCCCATCAAAGGAAAAATTCTTAATGTTGAAAAGGCACGTTTAGATAAAGTTCTCAGCAATGCAGAAATTCGTACCATCGTTACAGCTTGCGGAACAGGCATTGGAGAAAATGGCGAAGGCGCTTTTGATATTTCCAAAGCACGCTACCATAAAGTAGTTATCATGACCGATGCAGACGTTGATGGAGCCCACATTCGCACCTTACTCCTTACATTTTTCTTTCGTCAAATGCGCGGCTTAATCGAAAATGGTTATGTTTATATCGCACAACCACCTCTATATAAAATTAAGCGGCGTAAACGTGAACAATATATCGATAATGATGCACAACTGAATAAAATCCTGTTAGAGCTTGGCTCAGAAGGGATACAGCTCATTCGTGCACAAGATCATCATAATTTTTCCGAAGAAGGTTTCCAAAAACTTCTAGAATTGATCTCAAAATTGGAACAATTAGGAGCCTCTGTCATTCGTCATGGCTGCAGTTTAGACCATTATTTAGACGCATTTAATCCGGAAACATGCGAAGTTCCCAAATTTGTTGTTCGTATGCGTATCGGCAATCAAGAAAACTTTCAATTTTTGAAGGATGACGAAGAACGTTCCCGTTTTTATATCGAAAACAATATCGTTGATGACATTTATAATGGCACTACGATTCGAGAAATTGAACAAGATGGTCAAAAACTTTCACAACGTATTATTGTCAGTGAGATTTTTGAACATACTCAAATTACGCAGCTTTTAAAGCAAATTCTCTCTTTAGATACCACACTGAATCGTTTTTCTTCGGGCGAAAATCCACGTTATTTCCTAAAAGATATAGCTGCAAATGCCAAAGAGGTAGAAATACCAGTACTTTCCCTCTTGGAGCTAATTGAAGCTGTACGAAAATTGGGTCGTAAGGGCCTTCATATCCAACGCTACAAGGGTCTTGGAGAAATGAATGCTAAACAGTTATTTGAAACCACTATGGATCCTAAAACACGCCGTATGTTGAAAGTACGCATGGAAGACATAGCAGAAGCGGAACAAGTCTTTACGATGCTTATGGGAGATGACGTTCCTACACGCCGTACCTTTATTGAAGATAACGCTTTAAATGTGGCTAACTTAGACATCTAATCATCATGTACGCAGAAAAAGAATTCTTAATAGATACCAATGTCGACGAAATTATGAAGTCGGCTTACATCGATTATTCGATGTCTGTTATTGTTAGCCGTGCTTTACCGGATGCTCGTGACGGCTTTAAACCCGTTCATCGGCGTATTTTGTACGCTATGTTCCGCGAAGGATTACTGCACAATCGTCCTTTTGACAAATGCGCAGGTGTCGTCGGAGAAGTTTTAAAAAACTACCATCCACACGGTGATAGTTCTGTTTACGACGCACTTGTCCGCTTAGCACAAGATTGGGTGATGCGTTACCCACTTGTTGATCCACAAGGAAATTTCGGATCAATTGATGGCGACTCTGCAGCTGCTTACCGTTATACGGAATGCCGCTTAAAAGAAATGGCAGAGGAATTGCTGAAGGACATTGATGAGGATACAGTCGATTTCGTTCCTAATTACAAAGAAAGTACCCTAGAACCAATGGTCTTGCCGGCAGCACTCCCAAATCTGTTACTCAATGGTTCTACAGGTATTGCCGTTGGAATGACGACAAATATTCCACCGCACAATTTACGCGAATTAATAGATGCACTTATCTTACTTGCAGACAATCAAGATGCAACAGTTGAAGATGTAATGAAGATCGTCAAGGGACCGGATTTCCCAACGGGTGGAACAGTTGTAGGCCTTGAAGGAATTTCGAATTATTTACGAACAGGTCGTGGCATCATACATGTTCGTGGCGAAGCTCATTGTGAAGAAATCGGTAACGGCAAAGAACAAATTATCATTACTGAAATTCCATACAATGTTAATCGCGCTAATTTGGTAACCAAGATTGCAGAATTGGTTCAACAAAAGATTTTGACAGAAATCAGTGATTTACGTGATGAATCAGATGAAAATACGCGTATTGTTATTGAATTGAAACGCGGTGAAGTTCCTCGTGTTGTTTTGAATAAATTATTTAAAATGACACCTTTAGAGTCTTCTTTCGGTGTTATCTTGTTGGCTTTGGATCAACAACGTCCAAAGCAGATGAACATCAAAGAAATGCTCGAATGTTATCTAGAACATCGACGAGAAGTTGTTTCACGCCGTACACAATTCCGTTTACGTAAAGCTGAAGAACGTCTACACATTTTAGAAGGCTATAAAGTTGCTATTGACCACCTCGATGATTTTGTAAAAATCATTCGTGGATCCAATTCTCGCGAAGAAGCTCATATTGCTTTAGTCGCCAAGTATAAACTATCCGATATTCAAGCAGGCGCTATTTTGGATTTACGCTTGTATCAATTGACCGGAATGGAACGCGAAAAAATTGATGGCGAATATCTAAATTTACTGAAAATTGCAGAAGAATTACGTTCGATTTTATCCAGTGATGCAAAATTGCTCGGAGTTTTAAAAGAAGAATTCCTCAAAGAACGTGAAAAGTACGGAAATGACCGTAAAACACGCATCGTTCCTGCTGAATCTGAATTCCGCTTGGAAGATGTCATCGCCAACGTTGGATGCAGCATAACCATTTCGCATAAAGGCTTTATTAAACGCACCGACATTAGCTCCTTCCGTTCACAGAAACGTGGTGGAAAAGGCGTCATTGGTGCCGGTCAATACGATGAAGACTTTATCGAACATTCATTCACTGCAAGTACGCATGATTACATCCTTTTTGTAATGCAAAATGGGCGTTTGTACATCAAAAAAGTGTACGAAATTCCAGAAGGAACACGTACTTCTAAAGGTCGTGCTTTGATTAATTTACTCAATTTGCAAGAAGGCGAAAAAATTGCGGCAATGATGTGCTTCAAAGATTTTAATGATGAATATTCTTTAGTCATGGCAACTCGCAATGGCGTAGTTAAGAAAACCGTCCTTTCAGCTTATAAGAATTGTCGTGCAACTGGCTTAATCGGTATGAATGTAGATAATGGTGATATCATTATTGGCGCAGAATTGACTAAAGGCGATGACGATTTAATCTTGATTACTTATCAAGGCCTCTCGATACGATTCCCAGAATCTGATTGTAGAGAACAAGGACGAGCCACACGAGGTGTTCGTGGTATTCGTTTGCACGAAGGCGACTATGTAAAAGCTTTAATCGTTGTTGATGACAAGCAAACTTTGTTGATTGCAGGAATTAAAGGCCAAGGCAAACGTTCCGAATTCTCCGAATACCGCGTTCAACATCGTGGCGGCTATGGTATCATTGCTATTAAAACGCATGGAGTTGCAGGTGCCATTACCGTAAGTGATTCGGATGAAATGATGCTGTTTACCAAATCTGGCCAATCCGTTCGTTCTCCCGTCAAAGATGTACGCGTTATTGGTCGTACAACAATGGGAGTTCGACTCATCAATTTAACATCCGATGATCAGCTAGTCGGTATCTGTAAAGTTGTCGAAACTGACCACGAAGAAGCTTAAATAACTTAGGAGGGGGATTTTATTATTTCCCTCCTAAAAAATTTATAAATTACAAAATTTCTTGATAGACTCCACCACCAATAAGAGTATTTCCTCGATAAAAAGCGATGGCTTGACCGATAGCTAAAGCACGTTGAGCTTGCACAAATTCGATTTCGGCTATGGAATCAGAAAGCCAATGCCAAGTAATTTCTTGGGAAACATCACGATAACGTGGCTTGGCCAGCAATTTTTCGGCATTTCTTGGCTTTTCTTCTAAAAAATTTAGACCAAAAATACGAGCTTTTTTTGCATATAAACCCTTTGTCTCTAGATGATCAAAACCAACTATCAAACGACCGGTAGTATAATCTTTAGCCACCACCACATAATGTTCAAAATCGCAGTTTGAAGGTACATCAATCCCCTTTCTTTGGCCAATTGTAAAACGATGTAAACCACGATGTTGTCCTAAAATCTTACCATCCAAATTCACAATTTCTCCAGGAGTATCAGGCACATATTTCTCCAAAAATTTATTAATCGAAACCTTACTACTACCCAAAAAACAAATTCCCTGGCTATCTTTACGTTGCGCGTTAGGAAGCCCGATTTTTTGAGCTAAGGTTCGTACTTCCATCTTAGTAATCTCACCCAAAGGGAAATGCACATTTTTCAAATTTTCACGCTGAACTAAACAAAGGAAAAAACTTTGATCTTTATTAGGATCCAGTCCTTCTGCTAACGAAAAATGATTTTCATCGACATGTATTTTTCTGCAATAATGTCCTGTAGCTAATCCATCAAAATGTTCACGTTCCATGTGTTCCACCAACACACCAAACTTGATGTAACGATTACACATAACATCTGGATTGGGAGTTTGGCCGGAACGGTAACCTTCAATCAAATAATCGACTACTTTTTTGCGGTAAACATCAATAAAATTGATAATTTCGAAAGGAATGTCTAAAAAATCGGCTACAGATCGTGCTGAATCTAGATCCTCACGCCAAGGACATTCTTTCCATAGTTCGGTTTCATTTTGCCAGGATCGAAAAAAAACACCTTGAACATGATATCCTTGTTTTTTTAGTAAATAAGCTGCTACGGCGCTATCGACTCCTCCCGATAACGCCACTAAAATCCGCTTATTCATTTAGATTTTCAACTTCTGTTTTACAGAAACGGTCCATGCCTAAATAAATAACAGGCGTTACAAATAAAGTTAAAACTTGAGCAAAAATAAGACCTCCTGCAACACACAGTCCGAGTGGAATACGCGAAGCACCATCGGCTCCTAAACCTAATGCAATCGGCAAAATTCCGAAAACGGTACTGACGGTTGTCATTAAAATTGGACGAAAGCGGTCGCAGCAAGCGTCCAAAATTGCTTCTTCTGGACTTTGCCCTAAACGTTGTTTTTCAACAGCGAAATCGACCAAAATAATACCATTTTTCTTTACAATACCCATTAACATAAACAATCCGATAAAGGCGTAGAGAGAAAACTCGGCATTAAAGAGGTAAAGCGTAATTAAACCACCGGCCAAAGCTACCGGCAAAGTTGATAATACGGTTAAAGGATGGATCCAATGTTCATATAAACAGCCCAACACAACATACATAACAAATATGGCTACGAATAGTAAAAATGTTAGACTTTTCATCGATTGCTGGAATTCTTTAGATTCACCTCCTAATTCACCATCAACTCCATTAGTACAAACATCTTTAGCAATAGCTTCAATGGCTTCAATCGTTTGACTCAAAGCAACTTTACCATTCAAATTAAAAAAGATATCTGCTGAAGGGAAATTATTTTTATGGAATACACTTACAGGCCCTACATTTCGCTCCATATCAACTAAAGCATCCATTGGAATAGAACGTCCATTTGGATTGGCGACACTTAAGGAATTCATATGTTGCATCGATCGACGTTGAGACATTTGCGAAGCCACAATTACTTCGTATTGTTCCATGTCACCTTTAATTAGATACGAATAATTTAATGAAAGACCTTCCTTTATCGTATTTTCAAGCGCATAAGGTGTAAGTCCATATTGGAATAAACGGCGGCGATTATAATGAACATCCAAAGTCGGATCATTCAACTCAACGTTACAATTGAGCGAACGTATATCAATACCGGGTACCGAAGCAAAGCGTTTGACTAATTCTTGAGCTGCTTTATTGACTTCATCTGCTTCCATACCTGTTACAGTATAAACATATTTACCGCGGCGATTATCTGCAGAACTGGTTTGAATTTCCAAAACTGGCATTGGCTTGATCAACGGCAAAATACCTGGGACTTGGAACAACATTCCTTGCAATTCTTTACAAAGTTTATCGATGGAAACATCTTTACCACCACTTAACGATTTACGATCCTTTAAATCCTTTAAAACAACTAAAACAACGCCTTGGTTACTTGCCATGAACTGACCAATACCACTAGCATTCATTGTAACTTTAACAGCTGGGTGCTTCGAAATAATAGCTTTAATTTGATCTTGATAACGATGCATTTGGTCTGGAGACGTACCCGTTTGAGTCATAAAAACACCCATAATAGCAGAACTATCACCGGCAGGTAAAAAAGTTTTTGGAATGGCAAGGAACAGTACAACCATACTTATAATACAAGCAGACCAAACCCACCAAGAAAACCAGCGATGTTCAAAAAACCAATACAAACGTTTACGATACCATTTTAAAAAGCTGTGTTCTAAATTATAAGCAAAACGTTCAATAACAGTTTTGTCATCTCTTTTATGTTTCTTTAAAAACCGCGCACACATAACAGGGGTAACTGTTAACGATACGAGTCCGGAGGCGAAAATGGATACGACAATAGTTACAGAAAATTCACGAAATACGCGACCAATTTGACCATCCATGAAAATAATTGGCAAAAAGGTGGCCATCAGTGAAAATGTCATGGATAAAATGGTGAAGCTGATTTCAGAAGCTCCTTTAAATGCTGCTTCCAAGGGCCCCATTCCAGCTTCCATATGCCGAACTACATTCTCCAGAAACACAATAGCATCATCCACCAAGAACCCGATTGCTAAGGTTAAAGCCATCAATGACAAGTTATCGAGACTATAGCCAAGTTGCTTCATGACAATAAATGTGATGAATAAAGACAATGGCATAGCTACAACAGGAATGATGGTTTCTCGAACGCGTCCTAAAAAGAGGAAAATAACGACTGCAACTAAAATAAATGCAATAATAATCGTTTCTTTTACTTCATTAATAGAATCTAAAATACTTTTAGCTTTATCATAAATAGGCATTAATTTAACGGAAGGCGGCAATGTTTTATATAAATAAGGTAACATTTCATTGATACGAGATGATACTTCTACGGTATTCGCTCCAGGAGCTTGGCTAACCGCTAGAACGATAATGGAATCCATATCGATTGTTACACCACTTGCCCAAAATTTAACTTGAAAGTCTTCTTCTTGAAATCCATCAACACAATGAGCTACATCTTTCAGATAAATTGCACGACCATTAACCGTTTTAACTACAATTTCTCCATACTCTTTGGCACGCGTCAATTGTCCATCAGACGACAAAGTCAAAGTACTTGTTTCTCCTTTTAAACGCCCCATACTTAAAATCATCGTATGTTGTTGGACTGCATTCGTAACGTCACTGACAGATAAATTTAATAAACGCAATTTACGGTTATCTAGATCTACGCGAACAGCACGTGGAACTCCATAGACCTGAACTTGCGAAACCCCTTCAACTTTATTAAGCTGCTGCCCAACTTTTGTTTTAGCATAATCATACAAAGCCGATTTGGTCATACTATTACTAACTAAAACTAAGAAGTAAATAGGATCACTATTAGGGTCTCGTTTACGGTATTGAGGCGTTGATGGTAAATCCTTTGGTAACTTACGTTGTGCACGCGTAATCGCTGCTTGCACTTCCATCGCTGCAACATCAATCGATTTATCTAAATCAAAGTTAAGTGTTAAAGCTGTCGAACCTAAACGGCTTTCCGAAAGAACTTCATTCATTCCATCAATTTCCATGAATTCTTTTTCCAATGGACTTGCAATAGAATTAGCCATCATTTCAGAACTCATTCCTGGAAACGATGCGGAAACTTGAATAACAGGATAATCGACTTTAGGAAGTGCACTAACGGGTAACTTGCGATAACAAGCAATTCCTAATAATGTTACACTAATTGCCAACAAAATAGTTGCAATAGGACGGCGAATAAATGGATCGCAGATACTTTTCATAAAAACCTCTCTTTTGTCTTATTTTAAAGAAGTAGGGGCTGTTACAGTTGTCGTTATTTGAACAGGCATTCCAGGGGCTAACAGTGCGTGACCCTCTGCAATAACTTGCTCGTCACCCGACAAACCGGATAAAATAACAATCCAATTATCATACGTTTGATCAATTTCGACATAACGCATTTCCGATAAACCTTGGGCATTAACAATATAAACAAAACTTCCTTTGTTACCTTCATGAATTGCACTTTCGGGTACTAACAAAACGTTAGATAAAGTTTTGTAATAAATTTTTAAATCAACACCACGGCCTGCCCAAAATTGTAATTGATCGTTTTCAAATTGAGCACGTACATCAAATGTTCCCGTATTTTTTTCAACTTCATTGCTGACAAATATTAATTTCCCGGTTTGAGAAACTGTTTTGTCATCAATAAGACGTGCTTCAACAGTAACATCATCCTGGTGTTCTTTTAATGCCTTTTGTAATTCTACTAAATGTTTTTCAGCTAAAAAGGAATCAACATAAATCGGTTGTAATTGATTTAATACCGCCAAATGGGTTCCTTTGGTGACAAAAGCATTTGGATCAACAGACGATTTTCCCAATTCCCCCGCAAAAGGTGCTTGAATATAGCAATGATCTAAGTCAATACCTTTCAACGCACAAGCAGCTTTATCGAATTCAATTTGCGCAGCACTTGCATCCACATTAGCCTTATAAGTATCATATTCTTGCTGAGAAACGAAATTACCTGAACGTAAGCCTTCCGAACGTTTCAATTGCAATACATTCAATTGATGGCGGGCTTCATCCATCGCTAATTGCGCTTCGCTTTGCTTTAAATAAGCTTTAAAGGAATCATCATCGATTTGAAACAAAAGATCTCCTTTTTTTACCTGCCCACCATTTGGGTAAGCAACTTTAACCAAAGTACCCTCAATTTGGGGCACTAAAGAAATTTGCTGAAACGCAGTACACTGCCCCACAGATTCTACATAACTTTTTACGGAAGCTACATGAGGTTTTGCAACCGAAATCGCTAACTTTAAAGAAGCTGCTTCTTCTGCTTTTTTGTGCAAACGCTTTGAAACAAATTGCCAAGCTAATACCAAAATCAAAAAGCTTATGGTAGCAGCAAGGTAATAAAACCATTGTTTTTTTGTTGTATTCATAATAAACGATTAAAAATCTTTTGTTTGTAAACGTCCGGTTACATAAGCCAATTGGACCCAATGAATCGCCAAATTGGATTGAGAACTAATACGTTTTACACGTGCTTGAGACAAAGTTTTTTGAGCCGATAACAAGTCTAATAAACTATTTAATCCTGCATCATAACCGGTACGAATCGCAATAAATGATTCTTTAGCAGCAGATTCAAGAGCTTTAGCGGAATTCAACAACTGAACGGACGATTGAAATGCGTGAAATGTCGACCAAACATCACGTAAAACTTGCAATTGCTGTTGATGAAATAAGTAAGTTTGATTTTTTAAAGCAGCATAACTTTCCAATTTTTTGTATTGCGTATCAAAACCATCGAATAAATTCCAAGAAACTCCAATTCCAATACCATAGTTTCGCTGCCAATGACTGTCTTTATCATAACGTAAGGTACCAACACTTCCAACAACATCAAGGGTTGGCAAAACCTCTCGCTGTGTTTTCAAATGAGCCCAATTTTGTGCATGTAAATTTGCTTCTGCAGATAAAATATCCGAACGTTTTTGAAGAGCTTCTTGCAATAAATCTTCAACCTGATCCGTCAAAACCGTACGTTCAACTTCTCCTGCTTGTGTAACCACCTCAAATTGCTTCGAAACGGGCACACCTACCGCCAAAGCCAATTCTGCACGAGTAGCTTCTAAAGCCGAACGAGCCGACTGAAGCTCGTAATCCGCTTGCAACTTGTCTGCCTTTGCCAACAATGCGTCTTGTATTCTTGCCAATCCGCTTTCCTGCTTGTTTTGTACCGCCTCAAAAGAAGCTTCCGCATCCTTTAGGTTACTCTCACAAGCTTCTATTGTCGCAATCGCAGAAACATACTTGTAATAACATTGCTGAATATTAAAAACAACTGTTTGTAAAGTATTGTTAAAGTCATAATTCGCTGCAGCTAGCATACAAGCAGCACGCTTAGCATCGGCTACACTTGCCCCAAACTGGAACAAACGATAAGAAACTTGCAATGAAGGTCCCCAATTGTCAATCTTAGTGCTTGCAGCCCCTAAAACAGCTCCTGTTTGATTTCGATTTGCATCTAAATGTGTAGAAATTGTTGGGAAAAATTGCGAATTTGTACGACCCTTTTGTGCTAAAACCTGCTTTGCATGCCACCAAGCCGAACGCGTCTGTGGATTTTTAGAAAGCCCTAAATCTAACAAATCTGCTAAGTTATATTGTCCGTTTGCATCAAAAGTAGGTGTTTTCATAATTACAGCATTTTTAGGATAGGTTACCGGCTGCCATTCGTGAGATGCACACGAACTTACTTTAGAACTCATAGAAGTACATCCCGATAATATAAGCAACACCCCAATTGCTTGATTACTAAAACCTTTCATATAACCCTTCCTTTCAAGCATAATATGTACCATTAAGTTTTTATCAGCATTTTGTCTTTGTAAATTTTCAAATGCAAGCTTTTTTGAAATTATTTTTTAATGAATTTACTTACAGCATTATTAAGGTAATTCTATTTTTATATTGATTATAGAAAAAATTTTTTTGATTAAAACCTATAAAAAACAACAAAATAAGAAATTTTTTCCGAATTAAAAAAATAAATTGATTTTTATAAAAAAAAGGTTAACGTTAATTAATAGGATGTTAACCTATAAAAAAAGTTGTTTAGTGTTAGCGGCTTGCTTAATGTCAACATGGACTTATGCATCAAGTGCAGCAGTAAGCCCTAAGCCTTATGTACTTTTTTCAATAGGTTCTTTTCCAATAACCAATGGGATGTTATATACATGGATCATATCCTTAGCTATTCTCGTTTTTATACGCTGGCTCATTGGAAAACCCAAGTGGGTACCTAGCAAAGGCCAATTAGTTGTTGAAACAATTATAAGTAGTCTTTATGATGTCGTAACACCGATTGTTGGAAAAAACGTTGTTAAAGTAGCATTTCCTTTACTAGTCGGATTTTTTATTTATATTTTAATGCAAAATTGGAGCAGTTTGTTACCTGGAGTTGGTACGATCGGTTACTATGATCATGGACACTTCACTTACTTTTTCAGACCTTCAAATGCTGACTTAAATGCAACATTGGCTTTAGCTATTATTGCAACACTTGCCTGGTGTTTTTTTGTATGGAAATATATAGGATGCAAAGGAGCAATTCTCCACATTTTTGGCAACAAGGCAGATCGTAATGAAATTTCTCTTGGAATTTATAGCTTTTTATTCTTTATTTTCTTAGGCGTTGGGTTTATTGAATGCATCTCGATTCTTTTCAGAGTTGTTTCACTTTCTTTTCGTCTTTATGGAAATGTTTTTGGAGGAGAAAACTTACTTAACAGCATTATGGCTTTAGCCCCCTGGACAAAATATATTGTTCCCATTCCTTTTTACTTTCTTGAAATTCTTATTGGCGCTGTTCAAGCCTTCGTGTTTACCTTGCTGGTAGCGGTTTACATTGGTTCTATTTGTAATCATGACGAGGAGGAATCGCACGAATGAAAATTTTTGAAAAAAACAATAACAATCATCAAATAAATATATGGATATGAATGCATTAGGAGGAGATATCGGACGTGGTTTAACTGCCGCTTTGGGCTGTTTGGGTGCAGCGATTGGGGTAGGTTTAATCGGCATGAAGGCTGTTGAGATGGTAGGACGGAATCCTGGCGTTTCTGGAAAAATTTTGGTTCAAGCTATTCTCGGTATGGCTTTAGCTGAAGCGGTTGCCTTTTATTCACTATTCTTGTATCAAGGATAGAATTTATAAGTTTTACGAATGATGACGTGTAATTTTTTCTTGTTTTTTGCAACTACAACTGAATCCACCAATGCTGTAACGCGTTTGATGGATAATTTCGGTGTACAAGGGGATTTATTGATGGCTCAAGTCATTAATTTTTGCCTTGTTTCTTACGTGCTGTATCGGTTTGGTATAAAACCTGTTTTAAAAACCGTTGAAGAACGTCAGAAAAAAATTTCCGAAGGTTTGCACTATGCCGATGAAATGAAAGCGCAATTAGCAGCTGCTGAGCAAGAACGTCGAGATTTATTGAAAAAAGCACAGGAAGATGCACAGTCATTATTTGATAAAACGAAACGTGAGGGTGAAACGTATTTGCAAGAGCAGAAACGAGTTGCTGAGCAAAAAGTTGAACAAATATTAACCCAAGCCCAAAGTGCAATTGAATCTGAACGTCGTAAAATGTTAACTGAAGTAAAGACTGAAGTTGCCAGTTTAGTGGTAGCAACAACAGAGCATGTTTTAAAGGATGTATTAACAGATGAAGTTCGTACACAATTAAACAAGAAAGCTTCAGAAGTTTTAGCTTCAAAAGGTGACGCATGATCATTGAGCGTAAACATAAGACTTTAATTCAACAATTAGCAGAAAGTTGTTTTAAAGGAATTTCTTCGGAAGATGTTATAAATCGCGTGAAAGACGTTATGCATTTTTTTGGGGCAAATTATCCCCGAAATACAAAAACATTCGCAAGTTATTTTTGGACGTGTTTACAGAAGGAATTTGGGAAAAAATATGCGATCATTGATTACGCGGGACCCTTAGATTTGAAGCAATTAAATGCTTTTTTAGCCAACGAGAACGTTGTTCAAATTATTGCAGAAGAGCATTCAGAGCTAATTGGTGGTATCAAAGTGCAACACGGAGATAATGTTTGGGATTATTCTATACAAGGGCAATTACAAGCTCTTATAAAAACTTTAAAGTAGAAAATTATGGCTATTCTTTCAGATATAAAAGAGGCAATTAAATCATTTGAGGTAAAACCGATTCAATCTAATGTCGGAAAAATTATTTCTTTGGCAGATTCCGTTGCAAAAGTCGATGGACTTTCGAATGTTATGTCGAACGAAATGATCGAATTTCCCAATAATGTCTTTGGAATAGCACTGAATTTGGAAGAAGACGAGGTAGGTGTTGTTCTTTTGGGAGATACCTCTCGGTTAAAAGTAGGTGATACGTGCCAAACAACGGGTAAGTTGCTTTCGGTTCCTGTTGGAAAGCAATTGTTGGGACGTGTTGTGGATGCTTTAGGCCAACCCATCGATGGAAAGGGTGAGATTGCTTCAAAAGAATTTTATCCAGTTGAAAAAATTGCGCCTGGAATCATTGCCCGTCAATCGGTTGATCAACCTCTACAAACCGGCATTTTATCTGTTGATGCAATGTTTCCTATTGGTCGTGGACAGCGTGAGTTAATCATTGGAGATCGTTCAACAGGAAAAACAACGTTGGCTCTAGATGCCATTTTACATCAAGCAGAATTAAATCGTCGTGGTTTTGAAAGCAAAGATCCTAATTTTCGGCCTGTTTATTCCATTTATGTTGCAATTGGACAAAAAAATGCAACTATTGCAAGAACGTTAAAAGTTCTAGAAGACCATGGAGCTTTAGAGTACACGATTGTCGTTTCGGCTCCTGCTTCTGAAAATGCAGCTAATCAATATATTGCACCTTATTCAGGTACGGCAATGGGTGAGTTCTTCATGCAAAATGGTATGGATGCACTTATTGTATACGATGATCTTTCGAAGCACGCTGTAGCTTATCGTCAAATCTCTTTGGTTTTAAAACGTCCTTCAGGTCGTGAAGCTTTCCCAGGAGATGTTTTTTACTTACATTCGCGTTTATTAGAACGTTCTGCGCGTCTTAATAAAAATTACGGAGGTGGGTCATTGACAGCTTTGCCGATTATTGAAACACAAGCTGGAGATGTTTCGGCTTATATCCCCACAAACGTAATTTCGATTACAGACGGACAGCTTTTCTTGGAAACGGATTTATTCAATCAGGGAACGCGTCCTGCTATTTCGGTGGGTATTTCAGTATCGCGTGTTGGATCCGCTGCTCAGGTAAAGGCTTTAAAGAAAGTTGCCGGCCAATTAAAATTGGAAATGGCTCAGTATCAAGAATTGCAAGCATTTATGCAATTTGGTTCGGATT
Source organism: uncultured Opitutales bacterium (assembly GCA_964582055.1). Classification (GTDB taxonomy): domain Bacteria; phylum Verrucomicrobiota; class Verrucomicrobiia; order Opitutales; family UBA9783; genus JBKSMP01. The sequence continues at coordinate 110,534 of CAZOPT010000001.1, read as the reverse complement.
TAGATGCTAAAACACGAAAACAATTAGAACGTGGACAGCATATTGTAGAATTGCTTAAGCAAGGTATTCATTGTTCGCGTCCTGTCGAAATTCAAGTAGTGCTTTTATGGGGAATTCAGCAAGGGGTATTTGATAAAGTGCCGCTGAATGATATGGCAAATTATGTACAACGTTTAATGGATTATTTCACAAGTTTGCATAAGGATTTTTTGGAAAAGTTATTTCAGGAAAAAGTTTTGTCAGATGCCTTGGTGCAAGAACTTGAAGTAATTTTCGAAGATTGGAAAAAGACGCAAGGGTAAGCAATGAAGGGCATGCGAGAGATTAGAACGCGTATTCGTGCGGTAAGAAATACAGCTCAAATTACGCGTGCTATGGAATTGGTAGCTTCTTCAAAAATGAAGAAAGCACAAGATAGTGCTTTGGGAAGTCGGACGTATGCTTACGCATTAGCAGATTTGTTGCACGCATTAACAAAACAAGTTTCTTGGGATTCTATTGAGCATCCTTTTTTGAAGCAACGAGAGATTCATCATCGTGGGGTTTTACTGATTACACCTGATAAAGGTTTGTGTGGCTCACTTAATCAAAACCTAATAAAAACCGCCATGCAGTTGCCTCGTGAAACAAAATTTATTGTTATGGGACAAAAAGGCGTTCAATTTTTGTCTCGTAATCGTTCGGAAGTTTTGGGGCATTTTACATGTCCAGATGTAATTACTTTTAAACAGGTTCAAGAAATTGTTCATTTTTTAGTAGATGCATTTGAATCCGGTAAAATCGATACAGTAGAAGTTTTATTTCCGCGTTTTAAGAATACTTTGGTTCAAGAAACGGTAATACGACGTTTGCTTCCTATGGTTGATTTTGAAGCTGAGTTGCAGCTTTTATATCAATGGATGGGAGTTGATCCGAAATATTTGGCAACAGATGATCGAGAATTTATTGTAGAACCAAATGGTCGCACCATATTGGAACGTTTGCCCTTACTCTTTTTGAAAAAAACGCTTTATCAAATCATTTTGGAAGCAAAAGCTTCAGAACATAGCGCTCGCATGGTAGCCATGAAAGGGGCAACTGACAACGCTGAATCTTTAATACAAAATTTACAATTGGAATATAACAAAGCTAGACAAGCTGGAATTACGCAAGAAATTGTCGAAATTACGGCAAGTCAGAACGCACAATAGGGAAGTAGCATGAAGCATAAAGGAAAGATTGTTCAGGTTATTGGGGCGGTAGTAGACGTCCAATTTGACGCGCAGAATATCCCAGAAATTTATAATGCCTTAGAAGTAACATTTCCGGTTAATGGAAAAGAAACTCGCCTTGTTTTGGAGGTACAGCAACATTTATTTGAAGGTTTAGTACGTGCGGTTGCTATGTCTTCTTCAGACGGTTTATGCCGTGGTATGGAGGTTGTAGATACCGGTAAACCTATTGCAGTGCCTGTTGGTAAAGGGGTTTTAGGACGTATTTTAAATGTTATTGGAGAACCTGTTGACAATCGTGGTCCAATCGAGGCCGAAGATCATTTGTCGATTCATCGCAATCCTCCGAGTCTTTTAGAACAAAGTACGGAAGCAAAGATTTTAGAAACCGGTATTAAGGTTATTGATCTTATTTGTCCTTTTATTAAAGGTGGAAAAGTCGGAGCTTTTGGTGGAGCAGGTGTCGGAAAAACCGTTGTTATTATGGAATTAATCCAGAATATTGCCATGGCACACGGAGGTTTTTCGGTCTTTTCTGGTGTAGGAGAGCGTTCGCGTGAAGGTAATGACCTTTATAAGGAAATGACGGATGCAAAAGTTATTGACCTGGAACATCCGGAAAATTCTAAGGTTGCGCTGATTTATGGCCAGATGAACGAACCACCAGGAGCACGTATGCGTGTAGGATTGACAGGTTTGACGATTGCGGAATACTTTCGTGACGTTTATAATCAGGATGTTTTGCTCTTTATTGATAATATTTTCCGCTTTTCTCAAGCAGGATCTGAAGTTTCTGCCCTATTGGGTCGTTCGCCATCTGCAGTGGGATACCAGCCAACCTTAAGTCAGGAAATGGGTGCATTGCAAGAACGTATTACTTCGACAAAAAAGGGATCGATTACGTCATTCCAAGCGGTCTATGTACCTGCGGATGACTTGACGGATCCGGCACCTGCCAATACTTTTGCGCATTTAGATTCAACAATTGTTTTAGATCGTCGTATTGCTGCTTTAGGAATTTACCCAGCTGTAGATCCTCTTGCGTCTGGTTCTCAAGCTTTGGATCCTACGATTGTTGGTGAAGAGCATTTTACAACAGCGCGTCGCGTACAAACGGTTTTGCAACGTTACAAAGATTTGCAAGATATCATTGCAATTTTGGGTATTGATGAATTATCTGCTGAAGATAAATTGACAGTATCTCGTGCGCGTAAAATTCAAAAATTCCTTTCGCAACCCTTCCATGTTGCTGAAATTTTCACTGGATTTCCAGGGAAATACGTTAAAACCGAAGATTGTGTTAAAGGTTTTAAGCAGATTTTGGATGGTGAATTGGATGATGTTTCTGAAAATGCGTTTTACATGAAAGGAACGATTGATGAAGTAATTGCTGCGGCTAAGGCGTAATTATGGCATTAACATTAAAGATCATAGTTCCTGAAAAGACCGTTTTTGAAGGCAAAGTTACATCTGTAATTTTGCCAACAGCACTCGGTGAAATCGAAATTCTCGAAGGTCATTTGCCAATTATTGGTGTTTTAGAGGTAGGAACTGTATTTTATAAAGAAGCTGGAACCACAATTCCAATAGCAATTGATACCGGATTTTTTCGTTTGAGAGGCTCAGAATTGGTTCTGCTTACAGAAGCAGCAATCGACGTACAAGTTTTAGATGAAACTTCGATTGATGCGGCCATTCAACGCGCTCAAGAAGCTTTGGAAAAAGCAAAAACTGAAAAAGCTGTTGATGATGAAGAATTAGAACGTTTAGATAAAATCTTTCGTTTTCAAGTAGCTCAAAAATTAACGAAGCAAGCAAAACGTTAATGCAAGCCTTTGAAATTCCAATTCAGGTACGATATGCCGAAACAGATGCTATGGGTGTTGTACATCATAGTAGTTATTTTGTTTGGCTGGAATTAGCACGTGTAGAATGGCTAAAATCGCTCGGTATTGATTACAAGAAAATGGAACAAGAAGGGTTTTTTCTTCCTGTCGTACAAGCGGATTTAACGTATAAATTACCCTCTTTTTTTGATGATACATTGCTTATAAAGCTTTTTCCTCCGGAAGATTGCCAGCGAGCCCGTTTTACCTTGACGTACGAACTCTTTAGACAGAATATTCTAATTGCTAAAGGGTTTACCGTACATGCGTTTATCAATGCTCAACGTAAATTGATCAAACCACCAGTCTTTTTTGTCGATAAAATGTTAGCACTTAAAAATTCTTAATTCTTATAAAGAATTTCAATAAAAGCTTTTTCGCGTAATCCTTGAATATACTTTTTATAAGCCTGTGTATTCGCTTCAAAAATCAGAATCTCTTCTATACGACCTTGGACTTCCGCCAAAGGAATTATCGAAGCTGGCTCCTTCCCAACAAGACGCGAAGTCACAAACACCTCATTCATTTTTATATAGGCTGTATTTTGATTTACTGATAAATTAGATAATTGCTTGGCTAACGACGGATCTAATTCAGATTCTGTGTACCAAATGACATCTGTTGCAAATTCGTCCAACAAGGATTGAATCGTTGAGAAATCTGTTTCTTTTTCTATTAATTCTTGCAAATACTCCCTCTTTAAAACAGTTTTTTCACCCACTTGAAGCGTCGCATCTGCCCTAAATCCGCTTTGCTGAATACAATAACGCACGGGCTTTGAAAATTGTTCTGGATGTTGTTGATAATACGTTTGTATCTTTTTAGGGCTAAGGATATTGGCTGATTGAAAATTCTGTTGTCGCATAACATTTTCTACAATCGAATTCTTAATTTCATCCTTTAATTCGTAGATTGATTGCCCTTCAGCCTGCAAAACAGCCACAAATTGTTGACGATTACCCCGGAAACTGTTTTGAATAATATTCTCCATTTGCAAATCAACTTGCGTTGTTTGAACTTTGCCTTTTTGTGCTTCAAATGCAGCAATAAGCAATTTCCGATCAATTAATTGAGCTATAATTTTTTCATAAGATAACCCACTGCCTTCCACAAGCCGTTCTACTTCATTTCGTGTAATGATTTCACCATTCACACGAGCAAGAACGGATGGATATTCCTGTCCAAATAAATTGTAAATACCTAAAAACGCCAAAAAAACAAAATCTAGCCTTTTTAACATACTGTTATTCGAAGCTTTCTAGACAAAATATGCAAGCGTAAACTTTTAAGAAATACACTAAAACAAAAAGAGGCCTCAATAACTCAAGGCCTCGGATGGGATGGGAGAAATGTTTTACGCTTCTGCCGCTACTGTTTCTTCAACCTGCTGAGAAACAGCCTCTTGAGAAGCTTGCGCAGAAACATTAAAAATAAGAGGCGTCAAACGACTTTTCATACGATTAACCTTATTGGCATGCCAAACTCCATGCTTCCCAGCCTTATCGATGATCGACATATACTGCATTGCCATTGTTTTAATAGCAACAACATCGTTACCCTCTTGCAACTTCTGCAACTTTTTAGAAAATGTTTTCAAGCGACTTTTTTCTGCTTTATTTTTTACAGTTAATTTTGCAATCTTACGAATCGCTCGCTTTGATGATTTAATATTCGCCATTACTTATTAAATTGATACACTATTTACAAAATATCTTACAATAAGACGTGTCAAGCCAATTATCCAATTTTTAAATTTTTATACATTATCAAAAAAATCGCGTAAAAATCTTGCGAGAAATTACCTTTGTCCATAAGTTAGATACATGGAAGATCTGCCGATTTTACAAAAAAGTTTTCGTCGCTTTGGAATCCTACCAATTTATGAAGATAAAAACACACTTTTTTGCAAAATACGACCTTCTTTTTCATCAGAAACACAACGATACGTGCATTATCTTTCGCAAATTTATGGTAAATTAATCGACATTGAAATTGTTGATGAAAACCATTTTAAAGAAAGTATTCAAAGCTTTAAGGGGACTGTGCCGCTGATTCAACAAGAAGTAAAAGTAGACATTCCTCACCAATTGGCACAATTAATTTTTTCTGCTTATCAACAAAACTGTTCAGATATTCACTTCGAAGCGCATCGATCAAAATGTGTCATTCGTGTACGCAAAAAAGGTCAATTGTCGGTTTTACAAAAACTAAGTGTGGAAAATCAACAACTACTTTTTAATTTGATCAAGTTGAAAGCAGAAATTGACATAACAGATTCGCGACGTCCACACGATGGCCAATTTGATATGCAACTACCCGATACAATCGTCAATTGTCGCGTTTCAACCTTGCCTTGTTTACATGGCGAAACGCTTGTTATTCGGCTTTTAAGAAATACAAATTATTACACCCCTGAAAATTTAGGCTTAGACAAAACGAATTTTTTTCAAAGTTTGTGCAAAAATCCAAATGGCTTGTGGCTCATTACAGGACCTATTGGAAATGGAAAAACAACAACCTACTACAGTATTTTAAGACATTTTAAGCAGTTACGTGTGGTAAGTTTGGAAGATCCTATCGAAGTCCCTTCGAACGATTTTGTTCAACTTACCTTGCAAACAAATTTGCCTTCCGACAACTTTGTTCGAAATTTACTACGGCAAAGCGTGCGTATTGTTGGCATAGGTGAAATAAGGGATGTACAACATCTCAAAATGGCTGTTAATGCAGCATTGACTGGACATTGTGTACTGGCAACATTACATGCAAATTCCTTAGCAAGTGTAACTCAACGTTTAGAAAATTTAGGTTATGACCGTACACAACAAATACATTTCTTAAATGGCATTCTTTTTCAATCTTGGGCAAGATCGATGGAACGCATGATTGTTTTTGAAGATAAAGTTTTTGATAATTCCAAAATTGATACAAAGACCTAAATTAAAATCGTTTATATTCGATTTGGTCTATACTCCACTCACGCTCTTTATCCGATTTTATCTCACGATGAACCCATAAACGACATCGTATGAAGACATTTTTTTGAAGACTTTTAAGTTGCGCTTCAATGATAAAACTCTCCTCACGTAACACAAAAATAGGAAGACTGTCCAATGCATTCCAATGGCTCGCCAAATCTTGAGAAAGCTTAGAAGTAAACGAATAAATATCATAAAAAGGTTGGCTTTTTAAAATATCTTCACATAACATTTTAACAACAGATTCTTCGAACAAGCCCTCCAATTTTTGTTTTAATTGTACCTCGTTCGCATTTAAGTTAAAATAAACTGCAGATTTATCAAAAAGAACATTATTCCAAAAATATTTATTGATTTCATCCTTTTTCCCAAATGCAACTATTGGCTCTAAAGTCTCATGAAAAAACAAACATGTATTCAAACATTGTAGCGGCGTTTGCGTCTTAAAATAAATTTTATCGATAATCTCTTTGAGTTTTATAGGTTCAGGTGCAGGAGGCGATAGCCTCCTCCATTTAGGAGTTGTTTTTCTAGATGACTCAGATCTTAAAGTTTTTTCAACCGAAATTGTACCATAACAAATGGTAAAATTTGAAAAATTTTTTTCTGTTTTTATTTCTACGTTATGAAAAACAGACTCACCCGGTTTTAAAGAGCAGTCAAAAACTGGAGATTTAGGCGACATTACTTCATCTGATACATTACATGTTACGGTTAGATTGAACTTTCTCTTTAATGATCGATCGAAAGGATTTAAGAAGGTTAATTTTAATTGATTATCAAGTTTATCCCAAGCTTTTAAATAAGGCTCAAAAAGGCTAGCATCTAAAGCAGTATTATTTTTTAAAGAAAACCAACGATTTCGAATAAGCGGGTAATTATTTTTTAGAGGTTCTGGACGTATTTCTTGTTGAAAAAGCTCTTCAAGTGTTTGTCGAACACCTTCTGATTGGGGTAAACAAGGAATGTAATTTTTCGCCTCAGGATCTGAGAAAACAGAAATTTTTGCAGAATTTTCAAAAAGAATTTCGTCTAAATTCACTAAATCTTCTTTGCTAATAGCATCTACAAAATGGATTTTTCCTTCTTTTTCATAAGTAATAACTGCATCTTTAGTAGCGGCTTCTTTCAATTTTTTAAAGGCCGCAAAACAGAGTTCTAATGCCTGTTTTTCATCAAAATAATTACGATGTATTCGTTGACAATAGCGTTTGTACTGGTTGTTTTTTAAAGAAAGCGCAGCAATTCCACAACTAAGCGCAATGAGACACAAAACCGTAAACGTAAGATTACCTTGAAAAGGACTAGAACGTTTGCTGTGTCGGTAGCTCTGGTGTGACAAAAGTTTTTCCATCTTCATTCAACAAATTTGCAGTCACAAAAATCAACAAATTACGTTTTTGAGCCGTTTGACCCTTTGATGTAAACAATTTTCCTATAAGAGGAATATTACCAAAAATCGGTACTTTATCTTTCGTTTCCTTAACTTCTTCGCGTGTTAAGCCTCCCATAACTAATGTAGCACCGTTGGCTAGAGAAACTTCGGTTTTAATACGTCGAGTTGAAAAAACAGGCTGATAATAGCCAGAATCGTAGGATGTAACATTTGCCCCATACGTTATAATATTACTACCTCCATAAGGAACAAACCCTTCCAATTCGGTAACACAAGGTTCGAGCGACAAATGAATACGCTCATTGCTTTCAACTAAAGGAACAACGCTCATTTCAACACCGACATTACGTGTAACAAAGTTTTCAGGAACCCCTGCAATGATGGCCGTTCCAGCCGATGATGCATCCGAATGTTTACTTCCCACTTCAGCACGGCCATCACGAAAACTTTCTGGATAACGTAACTCTTGAGCAATAACAATTTCTGCTTTTCTACCCGACAAAACCGTTACTTTTGGAGTGCTCATGAGGTCTGAATCTGAACGTTGTTCAATCGCGCGCAAAATAAATTGCATTTGATAGCGATTAAGGATTGTATTGACATCTAAAAATGACGCTACATTATTACCAAAATCAAGTGCATTAGGAAATTTAGGAATAGCAGATGTGGTATTTTCACGGCTTGCTTCACTTGTCCACTTGATACTATCAAGTCGTGATAAAGGACGCAAAGTTGTCGTTGTATCGACTGTAACATTGTTGTTCTTACCTGAATTCCAACGTAAACCAAGTTCTTCCAAAATACCTTGTTGAATATCTAAAAATTTAGTTTCAATGGCAACCTGAGGCAAAGGTTTATACTGTTGAAGTAGCGCTTGAATACGACATAAAACATCAGGATAATGTGTTGCAACAATTCGACATCCATCATAAGCAAATCCAACACCTTCTTCAGTCCACGAAATGCCAATTTTTCCAAAAAACTCCTTGAGTAAAGCTTCGTCTGAAAGAGATTTTTCTTCTGCAGAAGGCTGCGCATAATTCAAAATCTGCAAAACACTTCCGCGAGATACTGGAAAAACTTGTGTACGCAAATCTAACGTTCGTTTGGTACCATCTCGAAAAACAACAATATTTCCTTCAATTTGAAAGGAAAAGTGCGTCATTTCACAAATATAACGCAAGATTTTTTCCAAGGATAAAGATTGCACATTGAGGTCAATATAAGGATCTTTATGATCAGGATCGATAAGCACAAAACTAACCCCCTTACCTTCTAAATCGTAAACGCTAGAAAACTCTGTTAAAAACGTCAATGCTTTTGACAATGGCAATTGACTTAAGTTGACTTTCGGAATAATGATACGGGCTAATTGTTCACTTAGAGACTGATTTCCGCAAGGATTTTTGTCAACATCACTAAGTTCACCAGTAATAGCTACTTCTGTAGGTTTAGGTACCGGCCAAGATTCTTGAATACCTTGCAAGAGCGTTTCATGAACCTCTTTACGTTCATCTGCTCTTAACAATTTTAAAAACAAGAAAAAAATAATAAGTAGCGTCCAATACGCCTTGTTAGCTTTATTATTACTTAAATTATTCACGTGACACCTGACATTTTTATGCCCTACTGTTAATAGGCTTACCAATAAAAACTCTTTTCTACAAGCGAAAAATAAGAAATTTTTAAAAAGAGCTTGCCAAGATAGTCGCAAATGATTGTAAAATAATAAAATTATGCCAACCTATGATTACAGTTGTAGTTCATGCGGAAAAACATTGGAAATATTTCATTCCATAAAAGAACCTGCAAAAACAATTTGTCCTTATTGCCAAAAACCAACATTACATCGAAAAATAGGAGAAGGGGCAGGACTTATTTTCAAAGGACATGGGTTTTATGAAACGGACTATAAACATTCTTCAAAGTGCGATCAATGTCCTAAGAAGGAAAATGCAGCAGCATGCCCTCATAAGGCTTAAAGGTAAATCGCAAGAAAGTGTTCTTCGTTTTATTCATAAACAAGGATGGTATTATAGTGAAATAGCACCTAAAGTTAGTATTTTAGGTATTGATAAGTCTTTACCTCAAAATTACATTGAAAGGCTTGAACAAATCCTAGGCTGTCAATTACATGTTTATGTAGGTCCTACAAATACGCTTTTAAATACAGAAACTTGCGTTTTTTACAAAAACACACTTCTACATTCTGTCTTAGGGAAAGCTTATCAATTACAGGCTTCAGATATTTATTTAACGATTTACCCCGAAAAAGCTGTCTTAAAATTTAAAAGCAAACGAACTTGGGTTGGAAATGAAACTTTTACATTTAACGTTGGTGAGCATTTATTGAAAAGTTTTTTGGTTTTAGCTCACTTAAATTTTGATATAACGCGTCGTCCTCAAGAAGGACATTTTCGTTATGAATATGAAAATAAAATTTTATTTTGTCGCTTATCTTATCTTGCAAGTACAGTTACACAAAGTTTGGTTTTGCGCTTATTAAGTGAAGATTTGTTTCCTTTTTCGATAAAAACATTAGGATTACCGAATAATTTGCTCCATTTTATTGATCATAAACTGGAACTAAATGGTATGATTCTTATCTCTGGGACCACAGGAAGCGGCAAAACAACAACCCTATATGCTTTGGGGAAATTACTTTGTCAAAAAGGGTTAAAAGTGATTTCTCTGGAAGACCCTATTGAAGCTGAGATCGATGATTGGACGCAGACAGAAGTAGATACAAAAGCTGGATATACATTTGAAAACGGTTTAAAAGCTATATTACGACAAGATCCTAATGTTATTCTCATCGGAGAAATTAGAGATAACGAAACTGCAAAAGCAGCTTTTTACGCTTGTTTATCGGGATACCTGGTTATTGCGACATTACATGCCCAACATATCGACCGTGTTGTAATGCGTTGCCATGAATTAGGAATCGACTTCAATCTTTTTAAGGATAACATTCAGCTGCAAATACATCAATCCTGGGATGCTAATTGTAAAAACAATTCGCCAAACTTTCAGTGGATTTCTACAGATAAAACAAAAAATAAAATAGAAAAATTTTTCTAAAAAATGATTGCCATTTTATTTTTATAAATCTACAAATAAAAATATGTGGAAGGTTATTGGTACGCTACTTGTATTTTCGTTATCGGTTAATTATGGTTTTACGAATGACGTAAAAGCAAAAACAATTTCTGAAAAGTCGTCTCAAGCAGTTGCAACAAGCGAAAATCAGAAAATCATAACTGCAAGTGTCGAAACAAAAGATGCCATTCCTTCGAGATCAAAAAATTCAAAAGCAAAAGACAAAATTTTACAAACAGAAGAACATAAAATTTCCGACAACAATAAGGGTTCTTTTGATGAACGTGTTTTCAAGAAAACACCATCTTTAGCAAGTTCCGTGATTATCAAAGTTTACAATCAAGGTAAGTTCGTGGGAATTGTTTTAATTGAACGTGGACGTCCTCCTTTGGGAAAAGCAATTCCAGGTGGCATTATTCGCTATGAAGAAACATGTGAAGATTGTGTTGTCAGAACAGCTCGTGATGAATGCGGTTTAAACATTCAAAATATGAAGCAATTCCATGTTTATTCAAATTCAGATCGAGATCCAAGAACCCATATGATCGACATCGTCTTTATAGCTCAATGTACAGAATCCATTCTTTCTGCAGGAACCGATGCTAAGCATGCTTTTATTTGTCCTATTAATGAAATTCCATGGGATCGTTTGGCTTTTGACCATGCTCAAATTTTAAAAGATTTTTTAGAATTTGAATTAAGCAAGGACAATAAAGAATTGAAAAACGACTTAAGTTTTCCGGCTATTACTGATAAAAAAGAACGCGAAGAAAAAGATCTTAAAGAGATTTCTAAAAATGCTTATAGGCCTCCATTTTTAGCAACGACAGTTATCATTGAAGTTTACGAAAAAAATGTCTTTAAAGGTATTGTAATGATCGAACGTGGTTTAGAACCTTACGGTAAAGCACTTCCAGGTGGACCTGTTCAATATGGAGAAACCGTCCAATATACTGCTAAACGCGAAATGAAAGAAGAATGCAACTTGGATCTAACTGACATTAAACAATTCCGAGTTTATGATTCTATTAATCGGGATCCTCGCAGACGTTGCATTGATGCTGTTCATATTTCCCGTTGTGATAATGTTATTCCACAGGCCGGTTCAGATGCAGCAAAACTTTGGGTCTGTCCTCTCGACAAAATTCCATGGAGTGAACTTGCCTTCGATCATGCAGAAATTTTAAGAGATTATCTTGTTTGGCGTGAAGGTTCATTCCATCAGCAATTACACAATCCGTAATAAAAAGTTTTAGTTTTCTAATTTTTAGAAAAACTACTTGTAGAATAAGGTTTTTTGTGAGAAAATGATAAACATGGATGTGTGGCCTATAGGATGCATTTTATTAGTTTTACTTGTTTTTGGAAGTTGCATAGGAAGTTTTCTTTCAGTTTGTATTGAGCGGTTACCCAAAGAACAATCAGTTATATATCCAGCTTCTTACTGCCCTCATTGCAAAAAAAAAATTCCATGGTATTTGAACATCCCTATCCTAGCTTGGTTATTTCTAAGAGGGAAAAGTGCTTGTTGTGGCAAAAGAATTTCCATTCGTTATTTTTTTTCTGAAATTTTTGTTGGACTGTTGGCCATTGTAATTTATTGGTTTCATAAAGATTTATTTTGGCCTTATTTTATCTTGTTATGCTTGCTGTGGGTTGCTTTTTGGACCGATTTAGATACGATGCTTATACCTGACGAAATTACATTATTAGGCATCGTTATTGGCATTTTGATGAGTTATTTTTTCCCTAAACTGCATGCCGAATGTGATGCATTTCAAGGAATGTTGGCAAGTATTCAAGGTATTTGTTGGGGTATGGGAGGATTGGTTTGTTTTATTAGTTTTGTGGAATTTTTCCTAAAAAAAGAAGCCATGGGATTTGGAGATATCAAATTAGTTGGATGCATCGGTGCTTTTTGTGGTTGGAAAGGATGCTTATTCAGCATTTTAGGGGGTGCCGTTATTGGAACTATTGTTGTATTTGCTTGGGGCCTTGTGCAGTGGATTACACAAAAAAAACCGTTAGCCATTCGCGATAAATGTGTTCCTTTTGGTCCATTTCTCTCAATTGCTGTAATATTTTATATTTTTGAGGGATGGAATTTTTGAAAAAACATCTCCAAAAAACTCTTAAAAATATGCATTTACAAAAGATACAATACAAAAGAAAGCCCAAGATAACAACAACTGTTTTTGCAGGATTCATGCAACCTTGTAGAGTTTTTATTATATTTTTTACAAAGTATTTAACTGTTTTTTTGAAATAAAGCAAATAAAAGGTTGGCAAAACAAAATCTTTATGCATGATAAAACACTAATAAGTTTTTGAGTTGAAAGAAAAAGGAAACGAAATGTCACAAGATATTACACCTTCTTATGGACCTGTAAGCAATGTTTTTGAAACACAATCTTCGACAAGTCGTCGATATGCCTATTGGCGGTTTAGATTGACATATGCGCTTATTATTGGATACGCCGCTTTTTACATGGTACGTCAAAACTTCGTAGTTGCTAAAGCTTCTGATAAATTTCCTTTTAGTATGGAAGTCATTGGTTGGGCTTTCACTGCATTTACGCTTATTTATGGAACGTTTAAGTTTATTGCAGGTGCGCTCTGTGATCGTTCCAGTGCACGCTTATTTATGCCTATTGGTTTGGCGTTTGCATCTATCACAAGTCTTATTGCAGGTTGTTGTAATTCTGCGTTTTTATTTGGATCCGTTTATGCAATCAATGCTTGTTTTCAATCAATGGGTTGGCCTTCGGTTTCTCGAACGCTTACACAATGGTTTGGCCCAAGACAACTTGGTACACGTTGGGGAATTGTAAATGCTTCTCACCAAATTGGTGCTATTATTATCCTAATGGGTGGGGCTTGGCTCTTAGCACATTATAATTGGCGCTATTTATTCATCGTTCCAGGATGTGTTTGCTTACTACTTTCAATTTGGTTATGGGACCGTCTACGTGACACGCCTGAATCGATTGGATTACCTTCTGTTGAAGAATTTGAAGGCATTTCTCCTCAAAAAATGGAAATCCTGCCTATTGATGAAAATAAAGAATCTTTTATGCAAATGATGCGCCAACATATCCTCTTTAATTATCGTCTATGGATGGTGTGTATTGCAAATTTCTTTGTTTATTTCGTACGTTTGGGATTGTTCTGTTGGGCCCCTGTTATGATCGCACAAAGTCAAAACTGCGGCGTTGTTACAGCAGGCTGTAAAACCTCTATGATGGAAGCCGGTGGACTTCTCGGTGGACTTTTTGTTGGTTGGTTTACAGACCGTTTTATGCCAAAACGTCGCGGCATTTGTGGAGCTTACATGATGATCCTTTTAGGTATTATCTTAGCCGTTTATTGGATGTTTCATACCACTCTTATTCAAGATAAATTTTTGGTGGCTCTCATTAATCATCCTGTTATTGATTATACTTTTTGGTGTATCATAGGATTTTTGCTTTATGGACCACAAACACTGGGAGGACTTTCCGGTGCGGAGTTTGGTTCTAAAAAAGCTGCTGCTGCTGCTACAGGTCTTACAGGAACGGTTGGGTATATGGCCGGAAGTTTTGGTGGCATTGGTATTGCTTTTATAAGTAAATTATGGGGTTGGAATGCAGTCCTTTTATCTTTCGTATTCGCCTCTTTTATCGGTGGATTTTTCTTCGCACTTACTGCTTCCAACAAAAAACACCGTAGAGCTTAATATTTCTAGTTAGGAAGAATCTTTTTATAAAAAGTTTCCTCCTAAAATTTCTTTTAAAAGCTTTTACTTTTTTAAATACTAGAAGCACTTAAAAATTAAAATTTTAAGGTAGAATTTTGAAAAAAATATTCACTTAGATTAATTAAAAAGTGAGTAGGTGCTGATACTTGTGCTTTTTATCTGTAGGCAAGGCGAATTTCACCACCATAACATGTCGTAGAGAACATTTTAAAGAAAATTTAAAACAAAACCACTCTAAAAATTGTTCTCTATTGCACCACAATGTTGCTTAATTTTAAAGAAAGTTTGATAAATCCTCTCGACAGTTACAATTCACAGAAAGTATCGATAAACGAACAAGGAACTTGAAAATTCTCCTGGAGTAAATTAAGGATATTTTGCACACCGAAACATTCGGTCGCATAATGGCCACAAGCAAAAACATTAAGAGAATGCAGCTGTACAAAGCTTACTGCGGAATAACGAAGTTCGCCTGTAATTAAAGTATCTATCGAATGTTTAAGAGCATCTGTGAAGATTTCAATGCCTCCGCTTCCGCTTACAATACCGATATGGTTAGGTTTTGCAGGTCCAAATTTGAGGGCATGAAACGAATGAGGGAAAAACTTTTTCAAACGTTCTTCAAGAGAAATTGCCTCTTGTTGATCGCTACAAATGAGTCCACAAGCTTGATTTTTATAATGGGCAAAATCGCCTTCTTGGGTAAGATTTAAAAGTCTGGCAATCGTTACATTATGACCCCACTGCAAGTGAACATCAAGTGGAAGATGTATACTATAAATAGCCAAATTCGAATCTATTGCTTTTCTATAAAGCTCATAAAGTGGACTAACCATCGGTTGTGCCCCATTCCAAAGTAAACCATGATGTACAATCAACAATTGAGCCTGTTCTTCAATAGCTTTTTCAATACTGACACGGCTAGCATCTACAGCACCAACAATTTTATGAACACTACCATTATTCGCTAATTGAAGACCATTGAAAGCATTTGGAAAATCTTGAATTTTGCTGACTTCGAAAATTGTTTCAAGAAATTCAATAATGTTGTTGAGATCCATATTATTCTACTGTTACGGATTTAGCCAAATTACGTGGCTTATCAACATCACACTTACGTTCCAAAGCCACATAATATGCAAATAATTGTAATGGAATAGCCGTAAGAATCGGTAAAATAGCTTCATGAACCTTAGGCAGTGAGATAAGATCATCATATGCTTTTTCGGGAATCTCCATACCTTCTACACCTAACGCAATGACACTACCTTTGCGCGCTTTCACTTCCATCATGCTGCTAATATTTTTTTGCAGCATCATTGGATCTGAAGCAAGAACGATTGTTGGCAAGGTTTCATCAATCAAAGCAATAGGTCCGTGCTTAAGTTCACCAGATGGATAAGCTTCGGCATGTACATAAGAAATTTCCTTCAATTTAAGCGCACCTTCTTGTGCAATAGGACAAAGCGATTGGCGTCCCAAGAAAAAACAATGCTGATAATGCGCATATTTTTTTGCAATACCCTTCATGATTGGATCACATTGTACCAATACCTTACGTGTTAGTTCTGGGAGATCTTTTAAAGCTTGAACGAAATCACAACCTTCCGAAAAACTCATGTCGCGCATACGTCCCAAATACAATGCCAACATAGCTAAAACGCAAATTTGTCCTGTAAAAGCTTTCGTGGAAGCAACACCAATTTCTGGCCCAGAACGTTGATAAACACCACCATCAGATTCACGTGCAATCGTTGAACCCACAACATTTGTAATGGCTAAAGTACGAAAACCTTTACGACGTGCTTCATGAAGAGCACCTAAGGTATCCAAGGTCTCCCCAGATTGACTTACGACAAAAACAAGCGTATTTTTATCTAAAGGTGCATTACGATAACGAAATTCTGAAGCACATTCAACTTCTACAGGAATTCGGGCATACTTTTCAATTAAATATTCTCCAACTTTACAAGCATAAGAAGCAGTACCACAACCGAGCAATAAAATACGATCAACTTGACGTAATTCTTGTGGAGACATTTGTAAACCTCCCAAATGTGTCGAACTTCCATCTTTAGAAAAACGCCCTAATAGGGTGTTTTCGAGTGCAATCGCTTGCTCAAAAATTTCTTTTTGCATATAGTGTTTATAATCACCAAGATTCGAAAAATTGGTATCCCAATCAATGATTTCAATTTTAGGATTAAGAGCAGCCTTATTTAGGTCCATAACGGAAAAGTTTTGACCTTGAATATGCACCATTTCATTATCCGATAAAAAAACAACTTCTTTGGTATGTCCACCAAAAGCACTTACATCGCTAGCCAAAAAAAGACCATCTTCATGGACACCTAAAATAAGTGGAGAACTCTTACGAGCACCTACAAGTTCGGTAGGACAATCACAACACAAAACAGCGATTCCATACGTCCCTTGAAGCTCTAATAAGCTTATACGTACACTTTCCTCAAAACGTTGCGAAGATGGTAAATCAGTAAGACTTTTGTAATGAAAGGCAATTAAATTAGCTAAAACTTCTGTATCCGTATCGGAATAAAAATGAATACCTTTTTCGCTTAAAAAATGTTTAATGGTCGCACAATTTTCAATAACGCCATTATGAACTAAAATAATTTTTCCATCATCACTAATATGTGGATGCGCATTTTGCTCCGTAACTCCTCCATGTGTAGCCCAACGGGTATGACCAATACCAACATTTCCAGAGATGTTCATGGAGGCTAATTTTTGTGCTAAATTTTCTACACGTCCCACTGATTTTATAAGAGAAAAAGGATGCCTTTCATCACCAATCGCTAAGCCTACTGAATCGTAACCTCTATATTCTAAACATTTGAGGCCTTTGATTAAAACTTGCAAAGCGTCCGTTTTTCCTATATAACTAATTATACCACACATTTATTACAACAATGAACGAAAAACTTATGAGATCAAGGTTAAAATTATGAGTCGCTTAAAATCGAATGTTTGCTGCATTATTATGGGCGGAGGCCGCGGAACACGTTTAGCTCCACTTACCCAAGTACGTTGCAAACCTGCAGTCCCCTTGGGGGGCAAATATCGTTTAGTCGATATCCCGATCAGTAATTGCCTTAATTCTGACTATAATCAAATTTATTTATTAACTCAATATAACACAGAATCCCTCCACAGGCACATTCAAGAAAGTTATCGTTTTGACTATTTTTCGGGCGGATTTGTAGAAATTCTATCTGCCGAACAAACGCAAGTTAATGAAAATTGGTATCGTGGAACAGCGGATGCAGTTCGTCAAAATTTAATCCATATTCCCTTAAAAGACGAACAAACAGTTGTTATCCTTTCTGGAGATCAATTGTATCGGATGGATCTAAATGCGTTTGTTAATCAGCACCTTGAGACTGGAGCAGACATTACGATCGCTGCAAAAGCAATGCCATCACACTTATCTTACCAATTTGGTATTATGGAAGTTGCATCGGATTGGCAAATCAAGCGTTTTGTTGAAAAACCGAACGATCCAGAAGTTTTAAAATCTCTTTATTTATGCGATCATTTGCGAGCACAAGTAAAAGACTCCAGTGATCAAGCTTATTGTATGGCATCTATGGGGATTTATGCATTTAAGGGGAAAATACTGAAGGAATGTTTGTGTTCAGAACATCACGATTTTGGTAAAGATATCATACCTGGTGCTCTCAATCGTTACAAATTATATGGTTATCTATTTGATGATTACTGGGAAGACATTGGTACCATTGCCTCATTCTTTGAAGCCAATCTAATGCTTACGGATTCCTTACCAAAGTTCGATTTTTATAATGAAATTGCTCCGATTTATTCGAATCCAAGGAATTTGGCAGCTTCTAAGCTTAATAGTTGTACGGTGGATCACTCCATTGTTGCGGAAGGTTGTATTGTGACACGTACCCAACTCAATCGTTGCATTATTGGTATTCGATCAATTATTCGCGGCGGTTCTCAACTTGAAAATGTTTACATGATGGGAGCAGATCGCTACGAAACATTAGATCGTATGGCTGAAAATGAGACTCAAAATATTCCAAACTTGGGCATTGGCAAGAATTGCTACATCCGAAATGCTATTTTAGATCGTAATGTGCGCATTGGGAATAACGTCCGTTTGTCGCCTGAAGGCAAGCCTGAAGGCTTTCAACAAGGTCCCATTTTTGTCCGAGACGGTATTCTTTGTATTGCTAAAGATGGTGTCATTCCAGACAATACGATTCTTTAAGAAATTCGTTTTCTACAAAATTCCACCCAAAAGTTTCTGCTTTATTGCAGAAACTTCTAAATAGCATAGAATGCTTTATTGAATTTATTTTTTAGTTTTCAACCAATTCGAAAGTTATCGTTTGCAATCTTTTTTTCTAAAGGCTTGATTTTTATTTTGAAAGTGCATAACTTACTTTTATAGATCATGAATAAGGAAGCAATTGATTTAATTCTAAAACAGAATCCACAATTAAAAGGTAAGCGCAAAGCTTTTGAAGCATTAGAAGCAGGAACTTACTGTTGGCATCAAAGTTGGGGGGTCGGTTGCATCAAAGGTTATGACGAAGCTAATCGTCGCATTTTGATTAATTTTGAGTCGCAAAAAGAGACACGGTCTATGGATCCTGTTTTTTGCATACAAAAACTTACCATTATTCCTGAAGATCATATTTTGGTTGAAGCACGCAAAAACCCTGAAAAAATCAAGCAAATGCAAAAAGATCAACCATGTGAGCTTGTTGTGGAAGTTTTAAAGAAAATGCCAGGACAATCCGCAAAACCTTTAGAATTGGAAAATGTTCTGATACAGGTTTTATCTAATCATTTGAATACCGCTCAATTTAAGCGTTGGTGGACTGGTTTGCAGAAGTTATTGGTAAAAGATCCACGTATTGGTACTCCAAAACCCAAAACAAATGCCTATGTGTTACGTGAAGAACCCATTTTGCCTGAACAAGAAATTTTAGAAGAATTTTACTTAACCAAACGTCCTTTAGAAAAGATCACATTAGGTGCAAAACTTTACCAATTAGCAGACAGCATTGATGTTATTCGAAACGACTTACCGCAAGTTTTAGATGAATTAACACATGCAATCCAACATGCTAAACTGTTAACGCAAGCGCAACGTTTAGAAGGTTGCTGGGTACGTAATAACCTAGCGCGTTATTTACACGAATCCGTAGAAGAATTAGAACCAACTTCACAATCAATTATTCGTGAAACAGAAAATTTATCAGAATTAGTTGCACAATTACCACATATTTATTATTCACGATTCTTGGACTTGTTAACACGCACTTATATGGATGATACAGAGTGGCAGCACATTATCTTAAACTTGCTTAAATATGGAAATGCGCGTTTAACTTCTGAATGCATCAACTTCTTGTTAGATCGTGATTGCGAAGCTTTACTGAAAAAGGCGTTCAACAAGTGGCTACAAGAGCAATCCTTGAAAAGTTCTGTGCTCATTTGGATTATCAAACATCGCGCATTGCCACGCTATGAGAATTTACTATCTGATATTATAGGTGTTCGCTTGCTCAGTTGTATTTTTCAAGCAATTGATAGCGATGCCCTTAATGTAGCGCCAGGACGTCGTATTCCATTGGTAGAAACTGTTAATGATGATCAACAATTAATTGCGGATTTATTGAAAAATGCGGATATCGATCTTGCCCAGGATTTAGCACGTAATTTACTCCTAAATCAAGGTTTTGATACTTTAAAGAAACGATCTTTGATGGCACGCTTCATTCGTGTATTCCCAGAATTGCAGCGTTTAACCGAAAACAAAGAAAATGTACAAGAAGAACGGTTACTTGTTTCTAAAGAAAGCTTAGAATTGATGAAACAGGAGTATTTAACACTCATCAATGAAAAAATTCCTGCAAATAAGGCCGCTATTGCTGCAGCACGTGAATTAGGTGACTTAAGTGAAAATTCAGAGTACAAAATGGCACGCCAAGACCAAACCGTTTTAATGGCTCGCAAGTCCATGCTCGAGAAAGAATTAAATCGTGCTCAAATCATTAATTTTGAAGAAGTTTCAACCAATAGCGTTAATATTGGTACAGAAGTTTCCTTGAAAGATGCCAAAGGTAAAATTTCTGTTTATACCATCTTGGGCGCATGGGATGGCGATCCAAAGAAGAATATTCTTTCCTATAAAACACCATTAGCAAGCGAAATGTTGGGTAAAAAGGTAGGAGATTCTGTTGTTTTACCATCCGGTCAAGTACTTTCAATTGAGGGTATTAAACGCTGGAAAGCCTAAGTGGAGGCAAATAATCAACAGCCTTTACTTTTTGGAAACACTCCTAATAGTGAAGGTGTAGATAGTTATGTCACCTTAAAAGGTGTCTTGAAACGTGTTGTTTTTGCCAACAAAGAAAATGGCTATTCAGTTTGTTTATTGGATTTAAATCGCCATCAGGGAACTATTACCATTACAGGCTGCTTTCCTGGTGTACAATGCGGAGAAACCTTAGTTGTCAAAGGGCATTGGACTGAACATAATCAATATGGACGCCAATTTCAATGTGTACAATTTGAGTCGACATTACCATCTGACGTACATGGAATTCGTCAGTACTTAAGCAGCGGACTCATCCATGGTATAGGAAAAGAATACGCTAACAAAATTGTCGAATTTTTTGGTACAGAGACATTTTCTATCTTAAATAGTTCTTACGCACGCTTAATGGATGTACCAGGCATTGGGACCAAACGTGCAAAAAAGATTAAAAAAGCATGGGATGAGCAACGAAGCATTCGTGACGTAATGATCTTTTTGCAAATTTACGGCTTTACAAATACACAATGTTTACGCTTATATCAGCATTATGGAGAATCTACCCAACGTGTTATTACGGAAAATCCTTACATTATTGTAAAAACAATAGACGGAATTGGTTTTAAATCCGCTGACAAAATTGCATTGAATTTAGGATTTAAAAACGACAGCGATTTTCGCATTGATGCGGGAATCGAGTACGTTTTGTCGGAATTAGAAGGTGAAGGTCATACGGGAGGTTTTGTAGACAATCTTATAAAAAATACTTCAGAATTATTAAACCTACAGCAAGATCTCATTTCCAATCGAGTAAAGCTATTAAGCGAAAATGGTACCTTATTTTTGTATCCCAAAACAGGCTTATTGCAGCGTAAAAAAATGTTTTTTTATGAAACCAGTATTGCGGATCATATCCAACGTTTGTATTGTACCCCTTCACATTTGCCTGCTATCCAAATCGATCAAGCCTTAAAATGGAGTGAAGAAAAATTAAACATCCAATGGTCAGAAACACAAAAAAATGCTTTACGAGCGATTTTAGGATCAAAATTGTCGGTATTAACAGGCGGACCCGGAACGGGTAAAACCACTCTGCTAAAAGCTTTAGTGGGCGTACTTTCAGCAAAAAAAGTGCGTTTATGTTTGGCGGCTCCTACAGGTCGTGCCGCACAAAGAATGTCTGAAGCAACAGGTTTAATGGCACGTACAGTTCATCGAACGCTTAAATTTGAACCTTCGATTGGCCGTTTTACTTACGATGAAGATAATTTGCTGCCTGTAGATTATCTGATTTTGGATGAATCTAGTATGTTGGATGTAGCTCTTACACATGCTTTACTACGAGCCTTGCCTAATCATGCACACGTTTTATTCGTCGGCGATATTTACCAGCTTCCATCAGTAGGGCCAGGTAGTGTTCTTAATGATTTCATACAAAGTCCATTTTTTCATGTGGAGTATTTAAGCGATATTTTCCGACAAAGTAAACGGAGCTCTATTGTAGCTGCTGCACACAATATTTTAGCGGGGAAACGTTCTTTAGAATGTCCGATTGTATTACCCAATACCCCTATCGATTTAGCAGAAGACTTTCATTTTATACAAGTTACAGATCCAAAAGACTGCATAAGTGTTTTACAGGATTTATGCTGGCGTAAAATTCCACAATGGTATTCGGTCGATCCGATTCGAGATATTCAAATTTTGGCACCTATGCATCGTGGACTTATTGGCATCGAACAAATTAATATCTGTTTTCAAGAAGCCGCCGGATTGAATCGTCGAAAATTACAAATTGGCACTCAGAATTTCTACATTGGTGACAAAGTTATCCAATTAAAAAATAATTATAATATAAACATTTTTAACGGCGATTTGGGAATTATTCAAGATGTCGACCTCGATGAAGAGCTATTGAATGTACGTTTTGATACTGAAGAACACATTCTAGAACGTTCAGATTGCTTAGATTTAAAACTCGCCTACGCAATCAGTATCCATAAATCCCAAGGAAGTGAATTTCCTATTGTAATCATCCCTTTATTCACACAACATTTTGTAATGCTTAAACGCAATCTGCTTTATACAGCTATCACACGAGGTCGTAAAAAAGTCTTTATTGTTGGAGATCCACGCGCCTATTCAATCGCCGTTCGAACTCTTGATAGCACCATTCGTCAAACTACCCTTAAAGATCGCCTCAATACCAATTTTAAACAATTGTAAACTGATAAGCTTCTTTCTAAAATTACAGTCTTATCTCTTAAAACTGACATTCTTTAAAAAATTTTTAAAATCTGTTCTTTTACAACGCCATTGCCAATTGTTTCCAATAGTTCCAGGAGTATTAATACGTGTTTCAGAATCTAAACCCAGCCAATCTTGCAAAGGAATAATGACATGTTGAGTAGTACGATGCTTGAAAATCCAATGAATCAATTCCTTACTTACTATTTCTTCTGTTAAGATTTCAACGGCTAAAATATTAGCAACACGTTCTTGCTCCAATAAATTTAAAGACTTAAACCAACCACGAGTAGTATCATTATCATGAGTTCCAGTATAAACAACCTGTTTTTCATACCACGCTTCTGGTAAATAAGGATTATTTTCTCCCCCAAAAGCAAATTGTGCAATTGCCATACCCGGCAAATCCGATGTTTTTAAAAACGTTTTTACAGCTTCATGTAAGTCACCCAAATCTTCTAAGATAAAAGGCATAGACGGCCAATTCTGCTTTAATTTATTCAAAAAATGATTCTTAGGGCCTGACTTCCATTTTCCTTTTTGTGCAGTTTTAGCATCTTGTGGAACGGCCCAATAATCAAATAAAGCGCGTGCATGATCCAAACGTAATACATCAAACCATTCGAATTGTTTTTTTATACGCTGCATCCACCAATCAAAGTGCGTACGCTTATGCTCTGTCCAGCGATAAAGCGGATTTCCCCACAATTGCCCCTTTTCGGAAAAATAATCTGGCGGTACACCAGCAACATATTTAGGACAATCCTTTTTCATATCCCATTGAAACAAGCTACGATCTGACCAAACCGCCGCACTATCCAAACCAACATAAATCGGCAAGTCTCCAATAATCGCAATTCCACTTTCATTGGCATAACAATGAATTTTATGCCACTGTTCGTGCAACAACCATTGTAAAAATGCGAAAAAATCAACCCATATATGGTAATCTTTACGGTAAGTTTGTACTGTTTCAGTAGAGTAGCTACGGTAATCTTCCGGCCATTCCCACCAAGGCTTTTGGAAAAATTTTGATTTTAGTGCACAAAAAGTAGAAAAAACAGCCAAATGCTCACCTTCTTTATCCTTAAAAGCTTCTAATTTACTTTTTGATTTTGATTGCACAAAAGTTTCATAAGCTTTCAAAAATAAGGGCATAAGTTGTTGTTCAACAGCAACATAATCGACTTGGTCTTGAGGGAATGTTTGAGTTATTTTTTCCCAATCTGCTTTCGAAATCCAATTATGTCGATATAAATCCTCAACATCTAAAAATAAAGGATTAAGAGCAAAATCAGAAAGGGTTTGATAAGGAGAAGCACCAAAACCAGTAGGACCTAAAGGACACACTTGCCAAGCATTCATTCCTGCTGCTTTAAGTGTATCTATCCAATGCATAGCATCTTTCCCAAAACAACCGACACCTTGACGACTCGGCAATGAAAAAACTGGCAATAAAACTCCCGTATATAGTTTCATCATGCTTTTAGTTTATAAAATGAAGAGTTATTTGTCAATGACTCTCAATCTTGCCGAATTTTGGAAATACCAAACGGAACATCAACTTGTTGAATAAAGGTTTTAACTACGGACCACGCCTTTTCTTTATAGATAAAACTTGTCCAACCTTTTGAATCAGAAATGCTATAAAAAGTGTTTTTCCCAGGCGAATTCCCTATACATAAAACTTTAAAAGAATAAGAGTCTTGCAAATTTCTTTCAACCGAAAAACGCAATTGCGGCGTAATTGGTTTTACACGACGACAGGGCCAACTAAACTTTTTTTTTGTTTGAGGATCTTCGATCTTTAATTGCCAGTCTTTAACACCTAAATTACACGTTTCTTTGACAACTTCACTTCTAAAACTCGTTAGTAATTCCGATATATGCGGCAACAAAAGTGGTTTTAATTCTGAGAAATTAAAAGAAGTTTGTAAACATAAAGGCCTATCATCCCAAAGGTATCTAGTATTTTGCTGATTGATATTGTAGCTTAACCAAGCTTTTTTCTCAGGAAACAATAAAAGAGGCAACTCATATTCGAAAGGATTTTTCCAAAAGCTCTTAGTTATGCAAAAAATAAGAATCAGGAAAAGCAACACTCTAAAAATTTTCATTGCATTGCAACAGCTAATTGAACAGATTTATAACCACGAAAATGAGCATGCTCAAATAATTTTAGCACTTTTTCCCAAACAATACGCTTATCAATAATCAGCCAAAGAACTTCTTCTGTATCTATAGGATCAGAAAATAAATCTTCCAAATGTTCAAAATCATAAACCTTGCGTTCAAAAAAAATAAATCCGCGCCCATCAACAATAATTGCGTGATTTAAAGGATAAGCGGTCTGTAAAGCAACAGAAGTTGTAGCTGTTGGCAATTGCAATTGAACACCTGGAGGGCACAACCACTTAGAGCTCAAAAGCAGTAAACCAAAAGCTAATACCAACAAATTACAATAGGGTATCCACTGTAGCGGAAAAATATTTTTTTCAGCCAAGATTTCTTGCGAAAGTAAATTTAAACGCTCAAATGAATTAGTCGCTTTCATTGGATTTTTTTGGCATTCGACTTAAAAAAATTACTATTTCATTCACCGACCATTCCATATCAAAAATAAGAGCCCGCAAACGCCCTTTTAAGAAATGATAAGCTAAGTAAAATAAAAACATCTCAATAAAGCCTACTAACGTTACCGATAAAGCCGAAGTAATATAAGGTGCAAAACTTGTTAAAGAAGTATAAGCTTGCAAAGCTCCCAAGTTCCAAAATCCTTTTAATAAATAAAAAACAGAACCAATTAGGCCTACAACTGGCGCTAATTGAGCCATAAAACGCAACGATTCAATACGTTTCCGTAACAAAGGTAACTCCAAAAGTGCATTACGACGCAATTCATCGAGAATAAAGTTTTGTGATTCGGAAGCATAAATAAGAGCAATTTTCATAAGACGAGCTACAGAACCAGGCGTTTCCTCACACAATGTAATGGCTTCCATGCGACGTCCCTTTTTTAATAGCGCTTGAAGTCCGGTAAGAAAATTTTCTGGTCGAATTTGGCCTTTATGCAGAAATAAAGCTCTTTCTAAAAAAAAAATAGTACCAACAACCAACAAAATCCCAAACGGATAAATAAACCACTCAATGCTGGAAATAATTTGTAAC
Source organism: uncultured Opitutales bacterium (assembly GCA_964582055.1). Taxonomy (GTDB): domain Bacteria; phylum Verrucomicrobiota; class Verrucomicrobiia; order Opitutales; family UBA9783; genus JBKSMP01. The sequence continues at coordinate 84,500 of CAZOPT010000001.1, read as the reverse complement.
ATATTAATGCTTTACTTGAGAAGACGGAGCATGATGCACAACCTTTCCGAAACATAAATCCGCCCAATTGGTAGGCGTTTCCTTGCCGGAATGAATGAAATCAATACGTTGCTGTGCTTTTTCAGAAACCTTTGTAAAGGGCGCTAACAATTGAGCTTCATTATAAAACACAATCGCACCTTGAGGATAATGCCGACGATACAAAAAATAATCTCCTAAAACCAGACGACTTTCTCCATAAAATGCCCGCATTTCTTGAAGTTTCTGACGAGCTAAAGCAATTTTATCGTGCAAACTTTCATCTTGTGAATAAATCTGCAAAAAATCTTCGTAACAATGAATGGCATTACGCGTCATTCCTTGGTCATTATGCGGACCATTTACAAAAGAAAAATAAATTTCTCCCTGTAACAAATAAGCGTCCGGAACACAAGGGTGTGCAGGATAATTTTCAATAAGCTGATCTAACGCAGTAATCGCTTTGACCTTATCTCCACTATCACGTTCCAATTGTGCAATCAAAAATAATGCCCTTGCAGCTTTTTCAGAATGCGGAGCCATCGTTACAATATGTTGAAAACACTCAACAGCTTCTGTAGCATCTTTAAAAAACGACAAAAAACGCAAACGGCTTTGTCGATTGTAACGTTTCATAATTTGGCAAGCTAAATCAAATTCTTCTTCAACAACTTGCCCATAATTACGATAATTAACATAATTTTTTGTTACAAACTTAAACTTCTCAAAAGCTTGTTCGATCTTTCCTAACCTACGTAATTCCTGACCCCAACAAAAGAAAGCTTCAGGAGCAATTGCAGTTTCGAGGTATTGTGTACCAATAATTTTAAATCGTTTAAAAGCCTTTTCAGGCTTACCTCGCTTTAAATGAAATTGTGCTTCCTGAAAATAATACCATGCTTGAGCATCACGCTCAGGAGATTTCTGCGCAATTTGAGACGATGGAATATCATTACGTATGGTATGAAAACAACCTCCTAAAGCGAGCAAAAACACAAAAAATAAGTTTTTTAAACCTTTCATCATGCGTATTTTATTAAACTTGCCCCCCATGTCAAGCCTCCTCCAAATGCAACTAAAACAATGTAATCACCCGTTTTAAAGCAATTTTGTTCATTTGCTTGGGCAAAAGCAATCGGAATAGATGCTGCAGAAGTATTTCCTGTTTTATCTAAATTGCAAAAAATACGTTCCATAGGAACTTCCAAGGTTTGAGCTAAGGACTGAATAATACGCAAATTAGCTTGATGAGGGACCAACCAAGCAATATCGGCATGGGTCAAATTGTTCCGCGCAAGTAAATCTTCAACCGACTTAGCCATTAAACGAACGGCCATCTTAAACAATTCTTTTCCATTCATCGAAATCGTGTGTAAATGAGCTTGTACAGTATCGATAGAAGCCGGCAAACGGGAACCACCTGCAGGTAGACAAAGTACGTTTGCGTGCTCTCCATCAGCACCCAAAGTTTGATCTAAAATGCCAACGTTTGGCTCTTCAGAACGTTCTAAAACAAATGCTCCAGCTCCATCCCCAAACAAAACACAAGTACCACGATCCTCCCAATTAACAATAGAGGATATTTTTTCAGCGCCAACCACCAAAACACGCTTATAATACTGACAATTAAGCAAATTACGTCCAATTTCTAAGGCATATAAAAAACCAGAACAAGCCGCATTTATATCAAAACTTAAAACATTGCGTAAACCTAATTTCGACTGTACCAAAGCAGCTGTCGAAGGGAATAACATGTCCGATGTTACAGTTGCGATAATCAAGGCATCGATTGATTCAGGATCGCATTGCGCATTTCTTAACGCATTTTTTGCTGCTTGATAAGCCAAATCCGAAGTTGCTTCTTCGTTAGACGCAATATGACGTTCAGAAATGCCAGTTCGAGTCCGAATCCATTCATCTGAAGTATCTACGATTTTTGATAAATCATCATTCGTCAATCGCTTTTCTGGAAGATAATAGCCAACACCTTTAATTAAAATAGAACTGTCTCTCATACTATCTCTTTTCATCTAATTTTAATAGTGAATTTGCCGTCTCGATGGCTGAAGAAATTGCTTGTAAATCGTAAAGCTCTAAACAATTTAAACTCATATTTAATGCGCTTGCAATTGCTTCTGCTTTACTAGACCCATGGGATTTAAATACCCAACCATTGAGTCCTAACAACGGTGCTCCGCTAAATTTGTCGGGAGAAAATTGTTTGCGCATGCTTTTAAAAACACCAGAAGCTAAGGTTGCACCTAACTTTCGCAAGTACGTACGTTCAAATTCTTGCTTCAAAAATTCTTTTAAATTTAGGAATAAAGATTCACAAGTTTTAAGCAAAATATTACCTACGAATCCTCCACAAACCACAACATCTACACAATCTTCAAATAAATCAAAACCTTCAATTAAACCACTATAGTTTAAATGCTCTCCGTCTAACTGCTTCAAGTAATCATGTGTTTGCTGCACTAACTCGTTCCCTTTGCCTTCCTCGGTCCCGATCGTTAACAACCCTACCCTTGGTGCTTTTTTACCTAAAACTGCTTTTGCAAAATAAGCTCCCAAGATGGCATTATGAACCAAATGCTTTGTTGTAGAATTTGGATTAGCCCCCACGTCAATCAACACAAATTGGTGGATCCTTGTAGGAATAACACTTGCTAAAGCAGGACGTTCCACACCTGGAATTGTACGCAATTTCAAGGTGCTTCCAGCCATTAAACTGCCTGTATTTCCACAACTTAAAACTGATTGCGCTAGACCTTGTTTCACCAAATCAATGGCACGAAACATCGAGGCATCTTTCTTTTGTTTAAGCGTTTGCAAAGGTTTTTCATCCATAGCGATCACTTGAGAAGCATGTACAACCTCAATCAGAGATTCCCTATTTAAACCTTCTGCTTGTACAATAGGATTTAAAATGTTTTCATCCCCTACAAGAAATAACTTTCCTATTCGATATGCATTTATTTCCAAAGCCAAACGCACCCCTGCAATTATTTGCTGAGGTCCAAAATCAGCTCCCATCACATCAACTGCTAATTTTGGCAGCTGATTCTGTTTGCTTGGCAAAGAAAGTTGCATGGAAAGTTATAACTCTACTTCAAGCACTTGGCGATCGCGATACATGCCCGTAACTGGATTAACACGATGACGCATTACCAAATTACCTTCGGCATCTTTCATAAGTGCAGGCATTTTAAAATTGTGAGCTCCGCGCCGTAAACGACTGCGCATCTTTGATTGTTTTCTCTTTGGTTGTCCCATAATTATGAACTCTGTTAAATAATAACTAGTAGTAAACCATTGCTCACTCTTGCGTCAAGTTTAATTTCGCATAAACCTTCGAAAGAATTTATATAAATCACAAAGCTTTACCCTCGAGAATACTGGAAGAAGTTTTTGTTATATATACCATTTTTAAGGCACCAATCCATGATTCAGGACCTTCAATAATAACCTTCTTATTATAAACATTGCGACCAAAAAGTTTATTAGCTCCCCGATGCGGTTTACCTTCTATTAAAATCGATTGCTGTGTACCTAAAAAACGCTCATTGTAAGCTGTCGAATAACGATTCAACTTTTCCAAAAGAATCTGATTACGTTCTTCCTTAACAGCATCTTCTATGCCCAAGATCGTATCTTGTTGAGGTGCAGCAAGGGTCGATGGACGTGGACTATATTTAAAAACATAAGCCATATCAAACTGAATATGATCAAACAATTCACATGTATCTTTAAAATCGGTTTCTGTTTCACCTGGATAACCTACTATAACATCTGTAGAAATAGAAAACAGTGGATCAATGGCCCTCAATTCATTCACAATTGCATAAATCTTTTCTTTTGTATAAGCGCGATGCATTTCTTTTAATAAGCGATTTGATCCACTTTGAACCGGCAAATGAATGGCAGGACATAACTTAGGCAGTTTCGCAAAACATTCAATTAAATTATCGATAAAAAAGGTAGGATGAGGCGAAACAAAACGGATACGTTCAATTCCTTCAATAGCCTGTACAGCTTCCAACAAATCCGAAAAACGTTTTTGCGTTTCTGGATCCTGATAGGAATTAACAATTTGCCCTAGTAAAGTAATTTCTTTTGTGCCTCCTCGAGCAGCTGTTGCAATTTCTTTTAGAATGGAGGTCAAAGAACGATTTTGTTGCCGACCTCTTGTCTGTGGCACAATACAGTATGAACAAGCCATATTGCAACCTTGCTGAATAGGAACAAACAAAGTAGCTTGACTAACTCCTTTGGCCTCATAACAAGAAAAATCAAAAACTTCAGGGATTTCAGAAACTAAACAATCCGTAAGATTATTTTCTAAAGTCTGGCGAATTAGCCGTGGTGCTTCAGACAAATTTTGTGGCGCAATAATCCAATCGAGTTGCGGTAACTTTTTTAATAAATTTTTACCTTGTCGCGAAGCCATACAACCTAAAATTCCAATACGATAATTAGGATTCTTTTTCTTGTTACATATTAAACGCCCTGCTTTTCCCAAAACTTTATTTTCAGCAAGATCGCGAATACTGCAAGTATATAAAAGTGCAATGTCTGCTTCCTCTTCTGCATCAACAATACAGTGTCCATCGGCTTCCAAGAGTGTTTTTAGCGTATCACTATCACGCATATTCATCTGACAACCGTATGTTTTTATCCAAATTTTCCTTCCCAATTTTTCCATTTTGTAAAAAAACTATTTTTTAAGTTGTATGTTGTAAAAAATTTTGCTTCTTTAATGTGTAGTTACTTTAAAGTATAAAAAGTTGTTATAGCAATAAAAGATTTATGAAAAAGATACGACTTGTTGTTGAAAAGCGTGAAGTGAATGGTTCCAGGGCAAGTGGACGCTTACGTAAAAGTGGATATATTCCTGCCGTCGTTTATGGTCATTCGGGCGTAAAACAGTTACAAATTTTGACACCTGAATTCCGCAAAATGATGTTAGAAAAAGGAGACGGAGTTGCATTTATAGAGCTCGTTTGCGGTGAAGAAGTAACCTTAGCAATGTTACAAGCAGAGCAACGCGATCCTCGCAAGGATAACTTCTTACATGTTGATTTTAAAGAGATTGCTGCCGACAAACCTATGATTACCAACGTACCTTTACGTTTTATCGGCGATCCTATTGGTGTAAAAGAAGGTGGAGGACTTTTGGATATTGCTCGTCATACGGTTGCCATTTCTTGTTTGCCAGATAATCTTCCTGCATTCATCGAGGTTGACATTGCAAGTTTAGGTTTAGGTATGTCTATGCACGTTAAGAATTTGCCTGCGCTTAAAGGCATTGTTTACAAAACGCCTGTAGATGATGTTGTTGTTTCTTGTGTAGAGCTAGAAGACGATAATATTGAAGCAGCTGAAGACGAAAAAGAAGTTAGCCAAAAGTAAATAAAATAAATCTACTTGATGCCTGCTCTAAATTGGACAATAAGTTTGCTCGTGGGATTAGGAAATCCAGGTTTGCTGTATGCGCTCACGCGTCACAATATGGGTTTTCTTCTCTTAGACGCTTTAATAAAATCTAAGGGAGGATGCTGGGAGGAAAATAAAAAGTGCAAGTGTCAAGTTGCTGTTATTTCTATTGCAAATCACAAAATTTATTGCATAAAACCGCAAACATTTATGAATTTAAGTGGTGAAGCTGTCCAAGCTTTTTGTCACTATTTCAAACTAAAAACGGAAGAAGTATTGGTTATCTGTGACGATGTTACCATTCCTTGGTTAAAGTTTAAAGTTTCAACTATTCCAGGAGATGCAGGTCATAATGGCATAAAAAGCATTATTTCGCATTTAGGAAATGGTTTTATACGCTATCGCATCGGCTTGGGATCGCCTACAATGCAACTTAACAGTTTTGTTTTGGGGCGTTTGACAGAACAAGAAATAGCAGAATTACCCGAAATTACAAAAAAATTTGAAAAGAACATTGAAGTCCTTATTGACAAAGGCGTCATAAAAGGCCTGAATTTTATAGAACGATAATAAAATGAAAAAAGAATATCAAGCAACGTTTATTTTAGACACGCATAAATGGCGCGAACCGATTAATGCGTTGGTAGAACAAGTTAAGGGGCTTATTGTAGAAATGGGTGCCGATATTGTAAAGGTAGAAGATTTAGGATTAAAATCTTTTTCACGTTGTCCACGCAAAGATTTTGTTGCAGGACAATACGTTACGATTACTTGCAAAGCAGACGCTTCTTTTAATAAAATTTTGCAAGAACGTATCGGTTTAAATCCAAACGTCAATCGTGTTATTGTTGAAGCAGTTAAGGCTTAAAGCAGTATGGCTTCTTATAATAAAGTAATGTTGATGGGGAATTTGGTACGCGATCCAGAATTGCGTGTAACCCCCAGTGGACTTTCGATTTGCCGTTTTACATTGGCGTGTTCGCGTTCTGTAAAGACTGAAAAAGCAGAAAATGGAATGCGAGAAGAAACCACGTTTGTGGATATAGAAGCTTTTGGAAAACAAGCCGAAGTTGTTGCTAAATATTTCACAAAAGGACGTCCTATTTTTGTTGAAGGACGTTTACGCTTAAATGAATGGCAAAATCAAACCGGCGAAAAACGTAGTAAATTGATGGTTATTTTAGAAAACTTTGTCTTTGTAGGGTCAAACGCTCAGCAAATAGATGGAACAGAAAAAACATCAACACCATTTTCTTATGAGAAGGCAGAATCCAAAGGTGAAAGTATAAATACACCTTTCAATAATGCTGCAGATGAAGATGTTCCTTTTTAAGAATTAAAATTTAATAAGAATCGTATTATGGCACATATAAAAGTTTTGTTGTTAAAGCCAGTAAAGAATCTTGGAGGCGAAGGTGATATCGTTTCCGTAAAGGCAGGATATGCTCGCAATTTTCTATTGCCCAAGCATTGGGTTATGCCTTTTGTTCGCGCCAATGCAAAGCAAATAGAAGCCTTACAGAAAGCTCGTGCAGCTCGTGAGGCAAAAGAGTTAGAAGAAGCACAAACTCTAGCAAAACGTTTAGAAGCTATTTCTTTGACAATTGCAGTAAAGACTGGAGAAGAAGGCAAATTATTCGGTTCTGTTTCACACAACGATTTGTGGAAACGCTATACTGAAGAAGGTATTGAGTTCGACAAAAGCTGTATTCGCTTACAACAGCCAATAAAAACTTTAGGAAGACATTCATTCCAAGTTCGCTTGCACAAGGATATACATTTAAACTTATCCGTTGAGGTTGTTTCCGAAAATCCAATTGCTTAATTGTTACAATTATTAAGTATGGCTAACGAAGTTAAGCGAGAAAAAGCACTTCGAGAGCCTCCTTACAGTGTGGATTACGAGCAGGCTTTGTTGGCTGCTTGTATGTTGGAAGGAGGGCAAGATAGTTTGGCAAAATGCATCGATTTAAAGCTATCGCCTTGTTCTTTTTATATTCCTGCACATGCAGAAATTTTTAAAATTTGCTTACTTTTGTACCAAGAAGGTGCTCCAGTTAATGAATTGACCGTTTCGGAACGTTTAAAGACATCCGGAAAGCTAGAACGTATTGGGAATTACGCTTATCTTAACGAAATCACAAACCGCATTGAGACACCTGCCAATTTGAGTTTTTACGCTCAAAGAGTAAAAGATTTAGAAATTGCACGCAATTTGGTTCGATTCTTTATGACAGGCCTGGAAGATGCTTATCAAGGAGTTGATGACATCGATCAATTTATTGAAAGTGTCGAAGGAAAAGTTTTAGAGATTAGTAGTGGCCGTGTCGAAGATTCTGCGCAGGCATTTGATGTTTCTTTAGATAAAGCCGTTAACACGATTCAGAATCTGTTGCAACATTCAGAAAGCGTTAGCGGAATAAAAAGTGGTTTTATCGAACTTGACAATTTAACATCTGGTTTTCATCCAGCTGAAATGATTGTTTTGGCAGCACGTCCATCGATGGGAAAAACAGCTTTAGCACTTAATTTTGCAGAAGTGGCCATTTTAGGGAAAAATCCCGTCCCAACGCTCTTTTTCAGCCTTGAAATGAGCGCTGAACAATTAGCTATACGTATGCTGTGTGGGCGCGCACACATCAACATGACGAAATTGCGTTGTGGATACATTACAGATGGCAAGTCGCACGAACTTACGATGGTTGCTTCTGAATTTAAGAAAGCACCTTTATGGATCGATGCATCCTCAAATACAACTATATTAGAATTGCGTTCAAAAGCACGTCGTGTGCATGCACAACATGGTTTGGGATTAGTTATTATCGATTACCTACAATTGATTTCGGGCACTGATCCCAAAGTTCCTCGTGAACAACAAATCGCGGAAATTTCCAGAGGCATCAAAGGATTAGCTAAGGAATTAAATGTCCCTGTAATTGTTTTAAGTCAGTTGAACCGTGAATCCGAAAAAGAACGTCGGCAACCTCGTTTGTCGGATTTACGCGAATCCGGTTCGATAGAACAAGATGCGGACTTGGTGTTATTGCTTTCCAAAAAATTTGATGAAAATGGTCCTGTAGATGAGACTGTTAATGAAGATATTGTCGTACGAGAATTACTGATTGCCAAGCAGCGTAATGGGCCTGTTGGGGCTGTTAATTTGACCTATATAAAGTCATTAACACGTTTTGAAAATTATGCAAAGGATTTAGATTAAAATGAAAAAAACAGCATGGATTTTAGGTCTTTTACTAGATGGTTTGCTCCTACAAGGGCAAGAAATCATTTGGAATGGTGAATTGTTGCCTCTTCAACAATTACAAATTGAGTTACAAGGTTACAAAAATATTTCTGAAGATTATGTTCGTGCACAATTAGGATTTAAAGAAGGCAATCAAATTCGCGGAAAAGATTTAGATTTAGCGTCTAAGCAACTCTACAAAACAGGCTGGTTTAATGAGCTACACTGGTTTACCGAAGTTGAATCAGGTAAGCTTAAGGTTCGCCTTCTGGGGAAAATCTGTCCACGTATTGAAACCTTTCAATTTATTGGCAATAAGCATTTTCGCGACAATGAGTTACTTTATGGGATGAAAAGTCGGGTTAATCAGCCTATGAACGAAAGTCAATTAGTCCAAGATTTAACTGTATTAAAGCATTTCTATCAGGCTAAAGGCTACTGTAAGGTAGAAGCAAAAGTTCGCACAAAACCAAGCAAAACAGGATATCATACAGTCATTTTCGAAATTAAGGAAGGTCCTTGTTTGCGTATTAAAGATATTTGTTTTGAAGGGGTAAGTGTTTTCGAAAAAAAAGAGCTGCTAGATCAAATGCGTACCAAAACATGGGGTTGGTTATCTTGGTTAACAAAAACAGGCCGTTTTGATGAAACAATTTGGCAGAAAGATTTAGAAAAAATTGAAACACTTTACAGAAATAAAGGCTATTTGGATGTTGAAATTGATCGTGATAAAATTCGTTTATTAGAGCGTGGAAATCATTTACGTGTTGTTATTCCAGTAAATGAAGGAATTTGTTATAAAATTCATCAAATTGCATTAAATTGCGATAAAACAGAAGATTTAGAGGTTTTAAAAAAATGTGTACAACTCAAGGAAGGAAGCATTGCTTCGCCCGAAGAAATAGAAGAAGCTTGTGAACGTATACGAGATTTTTATGGACGTTATGGCTATATTGATGCAGAAGTAAATGTCGCACGTAAATGGGTTACAGAAGGTTTATTGGATCTACATTTTCAAGTCACTCGTGGATTACAATATCGCATTCATTCGCTTTATTTAAGTGGGAATATTCATACACAAGCACGTGTTATTTTACGCGAAATGAATCTAGCACCTGGTGATATTTTAGACCGCACACGCATTAAAAAAGCAGAACAACGTCTTTACAACACAGGTTTTTTCAAAAGTGTTCAATTAGCCCCGGAAGATTCTAATAGTCCCTGTGAAAAAGACATAAAAGTTATTGTTGAAGAAAATCCTACAGGAAGTATTTATTTTTCAGGTGCACTCAATAGTGTTGAAAAGTTTACATTTGGTGTTACTTTAAGTCAAAATAACTTTGATTATAAGAATTCCAAAGATTATTTTCGTGGTGCCGGTCAAAAGTTTCAAATTAATACAAGTATCGGTAAGTACTCGAACGAAGTTGGTTTATCGTTTGAAGAGCCTTGGTTGTTTGATCGAGAACTACGTTTAGGATTCAACTTGTTTCGAAACATGAGCAAGTTTGATAGCGATCATTTCAAAGAAATACGTTTAGGTGGTGAAGTTTATTTAGCTAAACGCCTTTTTGAACAAGTAGAAGGGCGGTTATATTATCATCTCGAGCAATTTAAGTTAACGGATATCCATTCTGCAGATGTTTCGCAAATCATCAAGGACGAAGAAGGTAAACGTACCATTTCTAAAATTGGATTTTTATTGGAACGTGATACACGTGATCAGTTTATTTATCCAACCTGTGGAACTTACATGGTTTGGGATAATCAATGGGCAGGTCTTGGTGGAGCAACTAAATATTTACGTACAAATTTTACAGCAGCTAGGTGGTTTTTAGTTAGCCCAGAATATGAACAAACTTTTCTTATCGGTGGAAAAACAGGTTTGGTTCGTGGATTATCGGGTCAAGAAGTTCCACTCTTTGAACGCGAATTTTTAGGAGGTCCAGACAATTTACGTGGCTTTGATTACCGCGAAGTAGGCCCTAAAACCAACGACAAGTATCATGAAAATTTAGGAGGTAAGCGTTTTTCTTACTTAAAATCTGAATATTCTGTCAAAGTACACTCCATTGTTCGGCTAGTTGGATTTTTTGATATCGGTCAAGTAAAAGAACTTAACAATAAATATTTAGATACAAAATCAGGTGGCTGGAACAGTGATGCAGGGTTTGGATTAAGAATTCATGTTTTAGGTGCACCTTTTCGTTTAGATTTTGCTTTCCCTTTGAAAACAGATTCGTATAATAAGAAGAAAGCACCCCATATTGTATATTCATTTGGAGTCTCTTTTTAGAAAGGTAAAATTATGTTGAAGAAAATAAGTTTAATTGCAATGGGAGTTATATCCGCCTCTTTAAATACTATGGGGGATGATCAAAAAATTTATGCTGTAGATCTGAGTGAGGTTTATGAGCATTTTTACAAAACAAAATCTGCACAAGAAAACTTCCAATTGCTCGTAAAACAGTCACAAGATGGCTTAGAAAAATTGATGCAAGAAGGAAAGGTTCTTTTTGATGAACGCGAAAATTTAATTAAAAAGCGTGAAAATCCAGCGAATTCTAAGGAAATCAATGAAAAGCTGGAAAAAGAGTTAACTAATTTGGATGAAAAGATTAATAAAAAAGGCGAAGAAATTAATACTTACCGTGCCGAAAACGAACGTAAATTAGGTGAAAAACGTCAAGCGGTTATGGATGAACATTTCAAAGAAATCCAAGCAGGTATTGAGGTTTTAGCTAAGGAAAAAGAAGCTGATATCATTGTTAACAAAGCTGCTATGGGGGTTTTGTATGCAAAGCCAAAGTACGACTTAACCCAAGAGGTTATTGCAGTTGTTAACAAAGCTGCCCCAAAGATAAACAAAAAATAAAACAAGTATTATAGGCCATGCTAACGATTAAATATACATTTAATGAGATTGTTGAACTTGTACAACCTTCAAAAGTGCAAGGAAGTGCTTCTTGTGATGTTTTTACGGGAATCGCTAGCTTGGACAAGGCTACTGAATCTGACATTTCTTTTTTAGGAAATTTGAAGTATAAGGCTGAAGTTTTTTCTTCTAAAGCAGCATTAATTTTAGTCCCTAATAGCTATGTAGGATCACCAAAGGCAGGACAATGTTTCTTAATGGTGGAAAATCCTTCCAAAGCTTTGGATGCCATCTGTAGAGATGTTGAACGGCAAACAAAGCCAAAATTTAAACCCGGAATTCATCCTTCTGCTGTTATCGATCCTTCTGCAAAAATTTCCGCAAAAGCTTATATAGGGCCTTTATGCATTGTCGGTGCACACACAATCATTGAAGACGATGTTTCTCTCGCTGCCCATGACTTTGTTGGGAATAACGTTCTCATCAAATCAGGTACTTGTATAAAAGCAAACGTCTCCATTTTAGATAAAACTGAAATTGGCCACAATTGTTTTTTAGATGCAGGTGTTGTTATTGGATCCGAAGGTTATGGTTACGAAACTGAAGAAGGTTGTCATCGTCGTTCGCCACAATTAGGACATGTTGTATTAGAAGATTATGTAGATATCGGTGCTAATACGACCATTGATCGCGCTCGCATTGACGAAACGAGAATCGGAGAAGGTACAAAAATCGATAATTTGGTTCAAATCGGTCACAATGTTGTGATTGGTAAACACTGCTTTATTGTTGCATTCGTTGGTATTGCGGGCAGCACTCGCATTGGTGATTACGCTGTCATTGCTGGACAAGTCGGTTTAGCAGGCCACTTACACATAGGAAACCACGTTATGATTGGCGCACAAGCTGGTGTTAATCATGACCTAGAAGACAATAGTTTCGTACGCGGTACACCTGCTTTACCCTATATGCTAGCGCATCGAATCGATAGTCTGAAGCGGCGCGTTCCTGAATTGTTTAAACGTGTTGATAATTTAGAAAAAACATTTGCCTATTTAACAGAAGACGCTACGAAAGCCTGTTTTCTAAAGCAAGATGCCAAACATTAAAGCTTTTTGCACATCGAAAACGTGTAAATTGTTTCAAAAAACATGTTCTTATTTAAGTATTGAGCCTTGTTATTTAAACAAGGTTCAGTTTGCTAATGGAGAAATTTCGGTAACATTTTCGGAATCCATTAGAAAAATTCCAATCATTCTCTTCGTACAACAAACCCAACAGACAAATACCGATTTAATGGAACTGTTACTGGCCATTAATGCAGCGAAAGGTGCGGGGGCTTCAAACATCATTGTAGTTTGGCCATGTTCACCTTATGCGCGACAAAATCAATCAAAAGCAGATCTATTGCCAACCAACTCGTTTATTTGGGAATTGATGGCTTACGCAGGCGTTCATGACTGGATTGCAATAGATTTACATGAACCCGTTTTACCCTGTAAAGCACTTACGATTCACAATCTTTCTGCCAATAATTTACTTCTAGAAAAGTTCAAAGAACTGCACCCAACAAACGAAAATTGGGTATGTGTAGCCGCAGATGAAGGAGCTATAAAACGAACACAATCATTTGCAAATGCGTTAATGATGCCATTTGGGTTTTGTAGGAAAATTCGCCAAAACAATCAGGTTAAAATCCAAGCATTAGTTGGAAATGTCGAACAAAAATCCGTAGTTTTGATAGATGACATGATTGATTCAGGGAAAACCTTACAAACCGCAAGTACTTATTTGTACCAAAACGGTGCTCGTAAAATCGTTTGTGTAGTAACTCACGGTATTACGAAACAAGAAGTTTTTTCGAAGCTAGCAGCAAGCCCTATTGAGGGTTTAATTGAAACCGATACGCTACCCATTCTAGAAAGCGGCTTCATCAACGATTTAAATATTGTTTCAGTAGCACCCTTACTTGCTCAAAAGCTCAAAGAACTTTTGTAGTAAAATTTTCCATTAACACACCCTACTCTACCGTAAAAAATTCGGGAAGGATTTCGATCTTATGGATTTTGCCATCAATTTCCTTAGGATAAGGTGTTCGTAAGCGAAAAGTAACTGAATAATTAAGGAAAGAGGCTGTATAAGAATCTAACAAAGGATTATTGTGGCGTTCATCCAGCCAATCACTTGTAGTTAGGACAAAATCATCATTATTGGCAGCTTCCTTAAAATTCAAATATAAGCTTAATATTTCAGTAAGATTACGCTCTATCGGACACCATAAAAGCGGTGATTTTTCGGTTAATGAAGTATTTAAAGCAATACTTTTCGTCCAATCCAAAGAACTTTTCGTAGTAAATACTTGCGCAGGATAAAAATGGCATTCGGTCGTAATTTCCAATTCATCGTCTGAAAATTCCGTATACAAACCATAATCTTTAAAAGCAATTCGTTCTAAAAGCGTAAACCGAGTTGCATCTAAAGTTATTGTATTTTGGATGGGGAAATCATTAATTTGATAATGGTAGTTAATCGTAAGCTTTGCGAGGAGCCAATAACAACGCACAATCGTTGGAACATCCAAATGTGTAATGATATCGCATTTTTTATTCTCAAGATGAGGATAAACAAAGCGTCTTGTTGTAACACCATAAGGTGAAACAAAGGTTCTAAAAGGTTTTATTGTAGGCATAAATAAAAAGATTAAGTTTTAGGAAGAAAGCAGCCAAATTTTCTTAAGCACGCCAGATTCGACAACATCAAACGGCTTTAAAGACATTTGCGTGTTGGGTGGTAAGCTAGCAGCATCAATAGAAACGGTTTTATTGGCACTTTTTAAAATTAATTGTGAATACGTTCCTTGATTACAGCTTGAATTAATAATAGGCGTTAAATGTGGGAAATAGGTACGTGATTGTCCTGAAGCTTTTTGGGCAAAACGCATATTAGGATCATTAGAAATTGTACGTAAACGATTGGCACGCATCAATTGAATCAGATCGTTTGGTCCCAAATGCTTAGGAGCTCCAAATTTAAGTTGTATCGTACCGGAATCCAGGTTCATACGTTCTTCTTGGATAGGAACCTGAAGCGATTCCCAAGCCTTATCGCCCTGTAAAAAATTTAATTTCTTACCTAAATAAGACATTCCCAGTTCCTCACATTCAAATTGCACCGAACCTTCATATAGTAAACATTGCGTCGATTCGTAGAGGACTTGTGCCAAATTTTGTGGAGGTTTTACACCTTCCGTAAGATAAACACAATTTCGATAGGTTTTTGAAACGGCATCTGTACTACAAATCTTCAACGCAAACAATTGATGCGACACTTGCGCATTATTCGTTTTATAACTAATATTTGCAGTTATGGTTTCGTATTGCGCTTTACAATGCATCCAAGGAGCAATAGCACCTTCCAGTAACTCATTAGGCAACTTCGTCGCTCGCTGAACCGATTCAAGTTTAATATCCGCGTTAGGAATTGTTTGTAAAGTTGGGAAATGCTGCTTCCACCAGTCAACTGAGTTGATTTGAATCGGCTGTATCTGAACCCATTGTTCTTGAATATGCGTATGAGTTCCTTCTAACTCAATCGTTAAAACAAGGGTATTCATTGCATCACTGGGACAATTTTTGGGAAAAACATCAATGGTTGTTGTTTTCCAAGTACCCTTTTCATTCGAATTTGAGTGTTCATATTTTAAAACAACACCGTTCAACTTTAAATCATTACGGGGTATTAAAGAAAATTGACTTAAATGTTGAAGAGACAAAGTCATTGGCGCCAAAAAAGCTTGTCGAGAAATGTTAAACGCAGGTTTTGGGGTCGTATAATCAAACCAACAAACCGCATCTGGAGTCCACCGAAGGAGTTTCTGGATGACCTCCATACAGCTACAATCTTTAATGGTTTCGCAAGGAAAGAAAAAATTAAAACCTTCTATTTTACCCAATTGCAAAGGAGCTCCATGCTGGATACAATAATAAACAATATTGGTTAGGCAATTTTTTGCATCCATAGCCTTTCCATCCTCTGATTGTCCTAATTGGCATAAACTTCGCGGAATCGAAATCATTTCTCCATCGTTAGCGCCATTAAAATATTGCCAAGATTGCTGAAAGATAAGATGTTCCAAATACCAATTGGGGCCAGAAACCATATACGATTTGCTTTCTTCATTCGCCGAAAACTGACAAGGAATTTGTACGATCTTTCCGTAAAACCAACGGGTTTTATCTTTAAAAACTTCGATAGTTTCATCACACTTAAAGAACACATTATTGGCTTCTGTTTTAAAAGAAAGCATATCAGTCCCTTGATTTAATACACGACGATTTACATCATAAATATGCCAATCTGCTAATGACTTTTTTACACCCTGATAACTTAAATACCAAGTCATATTAATGCCTTAAATTTTCTAATTGTTCTTTCAATTCTTTCAGGTCCCATTCCAGAGAATGAATCTTGTCAATCTGCTCATATAAAGCGTCCCAAAGGGCATTATTATCTTCAATGGTTTGCATGTAATTCTCCTCCATAAATTTCGTAAAACGTATAAGAAGCATTCCCTTTATAATGTGTTTGAACACGATACAAAGTCGCTGATTCAAGCTGAAAACGTCGATTGGCTTTATCCTCAAAATCAATCTGCAACACACCATTCGCCTGTTGCAATTCGCTCGCATGTAATAAAGCATGTTGAGCGGCCTCTTGTTGAGATCGATGCTTTCGCCCCACTTCAAAGACCAATTTTGTTTGTAGATTACCACGATTACAGGTTTGGCTAAATCTTGCTCGAATTGCTTTTATAATTTGCAGGTTCCTTTGACTACTAACTTCGAACCGAGAAGGTGTTTCATTAGCCGAACTTCCGCTACACAAAATATGCTCATTTAATGTAATTTTCATATCAAAAAAGGAGTGAAAATTGAGAACTTACGAAATGCATTTGAAGAGCCAATCCATTGTCTACTTCTAACCATTTCCAAGGATTTTTAGGTTCTAAAACAAAGCACCCTTCCCACTGATCATTCTCGAATTTTTTATTGGAAATAAAATAGCAAATTTGTTCCGCAAAATCGAGAAATGAACTTTTTTCAGCATTTAAATATTTTCGTATAAGCGTACATTGTAAAGACAATTTCTCCCAACATAATTCTGAAATATTCGAAACGGTTTCTACGGGAAAAGGTGTTGATAAGTAAAGTTGTAAGGGTTTTAGCGAAGCCGATTTACTTGTTAACGTTTCCAAAGCATCGAAAGTTTCAGGGATAAACGAAACATTTTTAAACATAACATCCTTTTGAAGATTTTCGATAATCGTCTTCTGTATAGTTTGCAAAACAGGTTTCATAAGCCTCTTAAGGTTTTATAAGTGGTATCTTTCGGTCGAAAGTGTACAGCTTCTAGTTTGTGTACACTTTTATTTTCTTGCAATTGTTCGCGCCAAGCTTGTTGAAATTGTTCCAAAGTTGTTCGTGCTTGTTGGGCATTTCGAACTTGATCTTCTGACAATTTCAATTCTGGAATACGCGTTTGAAGCGCTTCAATCACCAAGTGACAAGCACATAATTTACAAGCAGCAGGAAGATGATTACGTGCTAAAGGATTTGGACGTAGCTTTTCTGGTACCCTTGCTTGAATATAAGCGCAAACGTCACTTACAATTGTTTTCAGCGGTGTTTGATGCTCACGAATGCCGTGATTTGACAAAAGCGTTAATTGATCATTTGCCAAATAATCTGCAATCGCGTCTGTTTCTAAAAAAATCCAATGAAGTGTATTCATATGTAAAGTATCGGGAATGGTTTTCATTCCCGAAAATAAAGGTTATTCTTGTTTTGCAGTTAATTGCGTAATATTTGTATTAGATGTCACAACAATATTACTGTAATGCTCTACCGTAATATCCGTAAACTTCGTATGTTCTTCTAAATAAACACGGAAAAGATTACCGTCTTCACTCGGCGTTACAAAACGTTTAATATTCGATGGTTCATCCTTTAATAAACCGTTCTGAGCATAAAAAGCGAAGATCTCGTTACCATTTAACTCATACCCTTGAATACCCAAATGTTGCTTTTTTAGAAGCTGGATGCCTTCAACAAGCAATTTTTCCGATAAATGCTCCCGTGACATTTCTGCTGAAATACGAGCACCTGCATTACCTTGAAGCGCATAGCAATCTTGCCGCAAATACCATGCAAGTTCTCCAAAAAGCAGACGATTGGGATAAAATCCGTGTTCGTAACTCGCTAAAAGCAAAGTTTCTCGGATGTCTATATCCGGCCGACTTTCTGCAGTCCATGTTTTTTCTACAACATTTGCATTTGCTTTTAACGCAGAAATCGCACGTCTTAATTCATTACGATACAAGCGCTTCATAAGCATATGCACATAACGTTCCTGCCAATCATCCCCAACGATATCATCGGTATCTACACGAATCGTTAAACCTTTGTTTAAGGTTTTAGCTTGAACCATAGAACCCGAAAATTCAATGCGTTTAAAACTGCTACCAGATGCACGCAAATCATCTTGTTCTGAACAAAATATTTCGTCTGTTTCCGATTTTTTGTACTCAAAACGACGCGAAACAGGTACTTTTGGTGCAATAAAATTAAGTAAATTCTCAATACCTTCCGTATCGGTCCAATTCTTTGTGAACTGTGTCAAAACCTCCGAATAATTGTTCTGATTAAACTGACTTTCTTTTGCTTGTGTAAGTGTTTCCATAATTATTTAACTTTAAGGTTACGTGGCAATGAAGTAAGTACTTCAATACATCCATCTTTTTGTCCATCTTCGAGCGCTAAGCCAATAACACAATAGGTACCAGCATCAGATGGCAAGGCTTGAGCATGTCCATTATCTGCAAGACAGAGCAATTGACCTGCTTTAACGTTTGAAGAAATACGAATTTTAGCCGTTCGAGCACACGAAGAAAGCGGTTGCACACAGATAAGATCTTCCTTTACTTCCGCACTGTACTGAGAAACTCCCCAAGGAATTTCTGTTTTAGGACAAATCTTAACATGATTCGCATCGCCATCAAAACAAACCAAACAATACGATTGTAAATCGTCTGTTTTTGAACGTTTTGTTAGCATTCCTTCGTGTACTCCAACTGCATTATACGCATTGGCCATAATTAATTTTTTAGTTGTTTTCATAAGAAATCAGATATTGTTTTTTTTAAAAACAGCATTCCAAGCTTCCGGATAACTTTCACCAGTGGCTTTCATACGCTGATAGACTTTTTGAACAAAATTTAAAATAGCTACTTTTTCGGAACGTTTCTGAACCGATTGTTGAGGGCAAACCTCAAAATTGTTTAATTTACAAATCGGTTCCACTGGCAAATTCGGCGTATTAGTAAGACCTACTGAAAGAAGCTTTTTAGGTACAAAGTGATCATTCGCACATTCCATCTCCCAACGCGGAGATACGTAACGGTATCGGCCATTATCAATTAATTCCCGGCCTATATCTGTCCAATCTACTTGGATCCAAAGCCCATTATCCTTTAAGCAAAAACGTAGAACATAGCCGTAAATGGTTGTATTCATGTGTTCAGGAAATTGCTGAAAATAGGAATCATCCGGATGACCTATATAAATAGGAATCTTCGTAAAACCTAATCGGAAGCGCCATGTTTTTGTTTTTTTCACGCAAGTTTTCAACGTTTCCTGCGATAAATATTGCTTACCAAGTCGATGGTAAAATTGTCCAAATGGTGATAATTGTATCCAAGTTTTCATGATTTTTTCAATAAGTCTTCGTGGTTAGCAGGTGGATTAATACCAAAATGCTCACGAACATCGTTCAAACTGAGCTCAACACCCATATCCCACAAGGTTTTAATAATGTTTAAATCGTTATTGAGATTTTTGTTCGGAGACGCTTTGAGCTGAAAATAAGCTTTAGGATATTCTGTACCCTCTAAATACTTCAAAACGCAACGATCGATTTGTTCGTGTAAAGTATCGGAAATCATTTGCGCATCATCTTCCTCTAATAAATTCCGTTCAAAACTTTGTACCGAACTCCCAAGGCCATATTGCTGTCCCAAAGTTGTTAAGTCGGACCCACGCCATAAGGCCGCCATTGCACGATCCATACGTTCAACCAATTTTGGATAAGGCAATTCGCCCTTGCCTGAAATATCAATCGCTTGAATATCGGTTCCAGCTGTCATTAATGCGTGAAATTCTGCACCAAAATTTTGAACAGCTTCACGCGCAATTTCCCATTCTTCGGAACCTGGACGTGCATTTGTAATCCCTTTAACTCCTGGCATACCATTGCGCTCGCAATAAATCAGCCAATCACGCAACGGTAAATGCTTAAATAAATAAGCTATGGAACACGATTCCATTAAGCCATCACCAGTTGTAATTAGCCATTCATCCGATTTTAACGGAATTTTCTTGTCACCACCGATATACTGCAAACGTCCCTCTTTGTTTTCAAAGAAGAAAAGTGGAACAAAACGAAATTCAGCTGTTAAAAACCGTTTCGAGTGTTGCGTAAATGGCTTAAAAACAACCTCATGAACTGCATAACGCTTGCCAACGGCATCCATCATTTGTCGAATCAACAGCGGAATACCACCACGCTCATTTTCATCATAAGCATTAACACATTGCAGATTGTTGTAAAACTGCTCCAGTAAAAATTTTTGGCGCATTGCTTCTTCAGAATTATCAAGCGTCAAAATTTCCCAAGGAAGCCGAGAAATGGCTTTCTTACGCTTCGAAATAACGCCTTGTAACAAATCATCACGCCGTTCAATAGCATCCCAAATAAGTGCTGCTTGTTTTAAGTTGCCTGCATGAAAATCATCCAAAATCCTCGCTAATGAAGCAGGCGTCAACGAACGAATCGGATTCCAACGCAACCGCGATAAGCTATCCTGTCGAAAGGCCGTTAAATAAGTATTAGTTTTCATAAAGTCTATAGGGTTTATGAGCTTCAAAAAGCTCGGTTTTAAAAGGTAAAGAGACTGGTTTGCGATCGGCATAAAGTGCTAATGCTATTGCCCAAAATCGATCCGCATGTCCATTATTAGAATGCTGAGCTGTTAAATGTGTCTGTTCCCATTGCACACTAAGCAAATCAGAAATTAACGTCTCATCTCTCGGAATACGCAAAGCATATCGATTGAAAGTACTCTTTAATTTATAAGCCAATTCTTCTTTGAGTTTTGCCGTAAACGAAACACCTTCGATACAATACGTCCCAAATTTTGTCTGTGCCCGTTCGAAAAATTGGCTTCCAATACCCGTTCGATCAATACAAACGTTCTGCACTGAATACATCTTAAAAAGATGCTCAAAGACTTGTTCTTGCTCATCAAAACGTGCATTTTTCAAACATTGCAGATGACGCATAAAGTAAACACCATCCAGCTTTTCAAAAACGACAAATACACTTAAATCATTTGTTCGAGCAATATCAACCCCCATAAACGTAGGCCCATTATTGCATTGATTCCAAACGGTATTCGGCGCATAAAAACAAGGTTCTATCTCTTTAAATTCAATAAATGCAGTCGCATCATCAATCGGTTGACACAAGTACTCTTGACGAAAACTTTGCTCACTCGCACATGCATTTTTTATGAAATAAAAATAGTCACTTTCATCCATGGCACAACGCGGATCTTCTGGTGGAAGTTTAGCTTTCAATTTTTTCAAAAATCCTTGTTCCAAAGCATCCGTCAAAGTAACTTTATGCAGGGAAACTTTTTTGGGATTTCCACCTTTAGATGCTTCTTGAACAAGTTGATTAAAAAAGTTTCGGCTACCACGATGCGTCGAAATAATTTCGAGTTGCCCACCCCATGTAATTCCAGGATAAGCAATATTATACAAATACTCTGGATCATCGTGTAAGGCAAATTCATCCAAAATGCGTGAACCTCGCTTACCTGCTTGTGCATCCGCATTCGAAGAAATGGCCGTCAATTCACTACCATTTTTAAACTTCAACGTACTTTTCTTCGTGCTTGTAAGACATTTAAAAGGTACCGTTTGATCCAAAATCGTCGCAAATTGTTTGCAATCTCGCAGAAATAGTTGCGCTTGTTTGGCATCACTTGAACAAATCCACGTATTTTTCTTAGATTGACATAAAGCTTGGCGCGTGCAACGATAAGCTGTAGCCCACGATAAACCAATTTGACGCGATTTTTCCATTAACTTAATCCGAGCATTATCTCGAATCCAACGAACTTGATAGGGTAAAAAAAAGGTATTCATAACAATTGCAGTTGATCTTCTATCGTTTTCAAAATATTTTCGGAAAGATTCCATGCCTTTTCGTCGCTTGCATCACTCTGTAGTTTTTGTGTAATCGCAAATAATTGCTGATAATTTTGGAGCAATTTATGCAAAATACTGCTCAAATCTTTGACAGATGACCAATCCGATTCCACATTGTTTGAACATAAACAATCGAAAAGTTGTTCCCAAAGTAGGCCCATAGATTTTTCAGCTAAGACCATTTGCTCCCATAAGGATGCTGTATTTTTAGCAAACTTAATGCGCTCAAGATGCGATTTAAATGCTTTAGTCATAATCCGTTCCATTTGTCTATATCTAGAAAATCAATACCTTTAGTCGATAATTTGTAGCGTCGACAAGCTGGGCAAAGCTCATTCTTTATAGACATAATAAATCCTTTATCCACCAAATACTGCAATTCCTTGTTTAAATCGTTTGCAGTTAATGTAAATCCTGCCAAACGCAGTCCTTGTTGTAAGGTTTCTTGCGGTAAAGAAACTGGATAAGCAGCTTCCAATTGTAGAAGTAATGTGTGACGAATCGTTTCATTTTTATTCATAATTAAGCCTTTAAATCAACAAGTGCGCTCCCAAAATAAAGTCCAATAATAGCTGACAATAAATGCGTATCCAACGGAGTAATCACAATGCCATTTAGGTGAATCCAACGAATTTTTTCGCAAGCAGACGAGAAAAACAAAAAACCATCTGAAAACTGTGAATATCCAATGGCTATAGGCATATCCGGTTTGATAATGGCAACTAGTTTTGGCAGTACAATCACCGAAAAAACAGCTAAGATTGCAATTAAGCGGCGTGTAAATTGAAGTCCAGGATGAACATTACGCGCACTTAATACGCTTGTTTCCAAAGTATGCGCTTTGCAAACTTTCAACAAACGTTCCTTGTGATGGGCCATCAATGAAAAGCTAAGAAGTCTCATCGTACTTCCAAAAAGCGACGACCCTAAAAGCGAAACAAGTTCTGAAGGTAATGTATTCATATGTTGCGAATAGTTTACCTCAAAATTTTTAAATCAACAACACTTGCATGGGTTAATCGTCTTTGGTTTGGGTGATTGTGTTGTTTATTGTTATTTCGCAAAAAACCATCTATTTTGGGTTAAAAACTAGAAAACACTTGACAAAAAAACTTTATGACAATAAATAATGTTAGCTTTCTAGAACAATAAAAGAGGTGAAAGCAAACGAAGAATTTTCTGGATTAAGAGGCATATTTTTCCCTATACATGCCTATGAGCTTAAAAAAATTATTCCATTGGGTCTTATTTTGTTTTTTGCTTTATTTAATCATTATTGCTTAAAAAACTTAAAAGACTCTTTGGTAGTAACCAATGCAGGGGCTGAAGCAATTGCCTTTATTAAACTCTTTGGTGTTCCTCCTTTTGCAATTATTTGCATGTTGCTTTATACCAAAATGAGTGATCGTTTAAAAAATGAACATCTATTCTATGCAACCTTAGGTTTTTTTGTCTCTTTTTTCGTTTTATTTACACTTGTTCTTTACCCCTACAGAGAATTTATACACCCATCTGCTGAAACCGTTGCACATTTACAAGTTGCCTATCCTTATGCTTATTGGTTCTTTGCTATTTGGGGCGTATGGAGTTATGCCTTATTCTTTATTTTTGCCGAATTATGGAGTAGTTTTATCCTAACCCTACTATTTTGGCAATTCGTTAATCAAATTACGGAATTAAAAGAAGCCAAACGTGTGTATGCATTCTTAGCACTTCTTGGACAAGGGGCCGTAACTTTATCCGGCTACATTGGTGTATTAGCCTCAAATATTCGCGATAAAGTTTCAGCAAACACAGATCCCTGGCAAGTTACATTGTATTGGCTTATTGGCACCGTTTTAGTAAGCAGCTTAATTTCGATGTATTTATACCATTGGGTCTATCGAAACGTATTAACCGATCCCCGCTTTTATAACAAGCCTGATTTGCCTGGCGTCAAAGTAAAAACAAAAGAAAAAAGTAGCGTTTGGAAGAGTTTAAAAATGGTATGTCGTTCGCCTTATCTCGGCTTAATTGCTTTGCTTGTTTTATGCTACGGCATTAGCGACAACATCATCGAAAATTTCTGGAAACACGAACTCGGTCAGCGTTATCCCAATATTAACGAATATAATACCTTTATGAGCAATTATACGATGGCTTACGGCTTTTTATCAATGTTCGTACTAATCGTCGCTGGATATGTATTTCGCCGTTTTCGCTGGGGAGTTGGCGCTATTCTAACACCACTTGTCATGACCATTGGAGGCATCTTGCTGTTTATTCCTATGGTATCTAAAGAATTTTTCTTAGGACTAGGGGCAGCAGTCAGCTACCAAAGCTTGGTGGTTTATGTAGGAGTCGTGGTTTTAGTTCTCGATAAAGCCTTTAAAATGTCTTTCTTTGATATTAGTAAAGAAATGGCATTTATCCCTCTTAACGAGGAATTAAAGGTCAAAGGAAAAGCCATTGTCGATGTATTTGGCTATCGCTTTGGAAAATCCGGCGGTTCTGGTCTACAAGTCATTCTGTTGACCCTTGTAAGTGCTTTTTCAGGTGTACAAGCAACCTACTCGGATATTGCTATTTACGCATTTATCATCTTTTTGTTATGTTCTTTCATTTGGCTAATAGCAGTCTTACGTTTGAACCGACAAATACGTACCAATAAAGTCATTGATGAGTAATGGATTGGATACGTCAAAAAATTGCAAATCGGTTAGGTGGCTCTCTTTTTGATCAAGAAAAAGCCTACAAATTCGCTGTTATTAAACAACTAAAACAAGCTTTTATCGAAAAACACCCAGATGTCGTTTTGTTAGATTTTGGGATTGGCGAACCGGATGGACTACCTCCAATTTGTGCTATAAAATCGTTACAAGAAAGCTGCGGTCTTTCAACATACAACGGTTACGCTGATAATGGAGCTCCCTTTTTTGTACAATCTGTACAAAAATATTTGCAAAGTGTATTTGGAATTTCGCATATAACCGAAGCAGAAATTTTACCCGTATTAGGCATAAAAGCTGGACTTTCTCTTTTGGCTGGCACCCTAATCAATTCAGGTGATGTAGTGGCTTGTACAGTTCCAGGATATGGCGTTTTTGCCACACAAGCAAAGTATTTCGGTGGTAAAGTTTATCCGTTAAAATTGAAGGCATCACACCACTTTTTACCTGATTTAGACGCAATTCCAGAAAAAATTCGCCAAAACATTAAAGTTTTTTGCATCAATTATCCCAATAATCCTACAGGTACTATTGCAACAAAGGTATTTTTTGAAAAAATTATCGCTTTTTCCCAAAAATATCAATGGATAATCCTTCAAGACGCAGCTTATAGCTCACTTAGTTTCGAAAAACCTTTATCGATTTTGCAAATAGACGGCGCACTTGACTACTGCGTAGAACTTCATTCACTTTCAAAAGGTTTTAATATGACCGGTTGGCGTATCGGCTGGCTATGCGGCAATAAAACCATTCTATCGGCTTGTGCACGATATAAAAACAATTGCGACTCAGGCCAATTCCTCGCGATCCAAAAAGCCGCAGCCACAGCTCTCGATAATGCTGAAACCTGGTTACCAAAATTACGCCAAAAATACTATAAACGCTTACAACAATTACGGCAGATTTTAGAAAAACATCATTTCAAAACTTATCCTTCTAAGGCCGGTTTTTTCTTATATGTAGACGCTCCTAAATTCGTTTTAGATGAATCAGGGACCCTCCTTCACTCCTTTGATTCAGCTAAAGACTGTTCCCATTGGCTCCTCGAACAATTAGGCATCGTCGTTGTTGACTGGGATGAAGGTGGCTCTTATTTACGCTTTTCTGTTACTTTTAAAACAGAAGATGATAGCTCTTTCCTACAATCCCTAGACGAACGCCTGAAAAAGTTTATTTTCCAATACGATCTGTAAATAATTAACAACCTCTTGACTTTAATAGTCATCTTTCTTAAAATTAAGGTATGGATATATTAAAACCTTTGTTTGTTATTTTATTTTTTACGATTAATTCTCTTTGTCATGCGCTAAAAATTGAATGTTCTATTTGCCATGAACAATTCGAGCGTGGAAAAGCATCAGGAACTGTATGTACAGATTGCAAAAAATTAATAAAAGCAGTAAAAGTGTGGAAGCAAGGTTGTTCAGAATGTCGCAGATATGCATGGCTTGATCTTTGTCCTGATTGCCTAAAAGATATAAAAAAACAAGAAGGCACTTGTAATAATCGACATCATGAACTTTACAATATATGTATTAAGTGTTTAGAGGTTGCTTGCCAAGCAAAAAAAAATTACGATAATGAAAACAACCCCAATTGTTTAATAAAAGGCTGTAAAAGCCCCATTGATCCTAAAGGCTGTTGTGGCTATCCAACTGGACTTTGCACAGATCACAATGCCTCATTAAGGCAAGCCATAAAAAAGCATAAAGCGAACTGTAAAGCAACCTGCAGAAATTATCCGTTCTTAGATATCTGCCCAGAATGTATTGACTCAATTAATGCTCAAAAAAATAAACACGAAGAATGCATCTGGTCAAGCACTCCTTATGACGTTTATGTTCCCTGCGAAACTTGCCTGTTGTGTTATAGCTGCCAATAGGATTAAACCTTAAAGATAGAGCCAAAGCTTTTATCAAGTAAAATAGAAGTTCCGATAATAGTTACCGCTAAGAATGTCATTGCCCAAACCCCTAATGCGCAAGACAAGAATGTACCATTACCCAAAAGGTTAAGAAGTTCGTAAATAGATTTTGTAATCGGATAAAAGGCCTGTTTTTGGGCTAAAATGAGGGAATCTGAAACTTCCAACATCGCTTGCGAAAAGACTAAAATAGCTCCGGCCATTAAATTTGCCGTAATCAAAGGCAAAGTAATTTTACGAATCGCCTTTAAAGAAGAACAACCCAAATTTTGTGCAGCCTCCTCATAGGTTGGCGAAATTTGTTGTAAGCCAGCTACACTTGAACGTACCATAAGCGGTAACTTTCGAATCGCATACGAAATAATCAGCAAAATCGTTGGATTTTTAACGGGATTAAGACAAGCAAACAAACGACCTTCTTGAGACATTGCAACAAAGCCAAAAGCCATTACAAGTCCAGGAACCGCTAAAGGCATCATCGAACAGGTATCCAGCAAATGCCTACCTGGCAATTTGGTACGGACCACTACAAAAGCAATTCCAATCCCTAATAAAGCACTTAAAATTGTAGCAAAAGAAGCATAAATCAAGCTATTTTGAATAGACGGAATTGTCAAAGAATCCCCCAAAGCAGCAATATAATTATTGGTTGTCCAAACCGTCGGGAAAATGCTTTTATACCAATCAGCTGCAAACGAAAACAAAATTACTGTAAGATGAGGCGCTAATGCCAAAAGCGTTACCAATGAAAATAAAAGGACACTACCTAAATTACCCCAAAAATTCATTTGTCGACACGCTTTTGCATGGGAAGCTTTTGCCAACATTTCGTAATTATTCTTCCCAAAAAGCCCTTTACCTAACAAATAAAAGGTTGCCGAAAGAATAAACATAACTGCAACAAGTGCATATGGAAACGGATTACCACCAATCTCTTTCAAACCATTATAGATTTGCACTGAAGTAATGCGATTATAATTGAACATTAACGGTACACCCAACTCTGTAAATGCCCAAATAAATACAATTGTACAACCCGCAAAAACCCCTGGACGAATCAATGGAAACGTTATATGCCAAAATTTTCTAAAACCTTTACAACCTAAATTCTCAGCCGCTTCCCCTAAAGCCGGATCAATATTTGCCAAAGATGCCACAATATTTAAGTATAAAATAGGATATAAACTTAGGGCATTCATAAAAATAATGCTGGTCATTGGAAAAGCACCAAGCCAATCAAATGGACGATCAACACTCATTAAACCGATCTTAACAAGAAAGGTATTTAAAGATCCATAGGTTCCTAAAAGCTGCAAGACGCCATTTGCACCAACAAAAGGTGGCAACATAATTGGCAGCAACACCAAACTTGAAAAAAAACGCTTTCCCCAAAAATCATAGCCATTAAACAAATAAGCCAATGGAACCGCAATAATAAGGCCTAAAAGCGTAGAACCAACCCCCATGGTAAAAGAATTAAAAAGGCCTTCCACATAAACCGGATTTTGAAAAACTGTCTTTAAATAAGCCAAAGTAAAACCTTGCTCGTAGTCAAAAAACCCTCCACGAATGATTTCCCAAATCGGCCAAATAAAGAAACAGGAAAAGAATATTATTGAGAGAATATAAACAGAAATCGCCAGCCTTTTAGACATGTGTACTTTTTATTATTTCCATAAAAAGTAAATTTTTTCTAAAAAGCAAATATTAATTATAACTTTTAAATAAATCTTAAATAAACCAGTCAATTTATCGAAAAAATTAAAGATTACAAACGTCCTACAAAATTTTTAAACGAATTTTCATCACTATCAACATCATGTAAAAGCATTC
>CAZOPT010000001.1:0-56037 GCA_964582055.1 uncultured Opitutales bacterium | reverse complement strand
CCTACAAAATTTTTAAACGAATTTTCATCACTATCAACATCATGTAAAAGCATTCCGTTATAAAATTTCTTCATAATGCTCATAAAAAGCATTCAAGATCGATAGCTTAAAATCTATCTCGTTACCCCTTAAATTAAAAAGCAAATAATTCCATATTCCGCAGAAAAAATAATCTTTCCTCGCTAATAAAGATTACCAAGATACTTTCTGCTTGTCAAGTGTGTCTGGCACACATAAATTTCATGAGATAAAAAATTACCTTTCCTTTTGGTAATTTTTATTATAAGATAGATGATGATGGTCGTTCGAATGGAACAGTTACAAGCGCAAACGCAAGTTATAGCGCCGCAATTAAGGCAGTCGCTTAAAATCCTACAAGCGTCGGCTCTTGATTTACGTGCAGTCATTCAAGAAGAATTGCAATTGAATCCAACACTCGAAGAACTACCTTTAGACTCCATTAGTTTAGATACTCCTAAGGAAACGACAGACAATGTAGATTCTAATTTCGAAGATTACAACACAAATAATAAAGATTCACAAGCTGCTAAGACGAAACAACATGAGTTTTTAATGGAGTCACTGACTTCAAACGTCTCTCTTCAAGATCACCTCATTTCACAAATAGGTTGCTTAGAGCTTACAAAAGATTTGGATATGATTGCCTCTTTTATTGTTGGCAGTTTGGACGAAAAAGGGTTCTTAACGCTATCTTTAGAGGAAATTGTCCGACAAACTCGACAACCTATTACCAAAATCCAAGAAGCTTTAAAAATTATTCAGCAATTAGATCCTATTGGTGTTGGGTCCAAAGATGTACAATCGTGTTTGCTTCTTCAATTGAGGCATCAAAATAAAAAAAGTTCGCTTGCTTACATAATTTTAGATGAATACTATCCCTTATTATTAAAAAATAAAATCGTAGACATTGCCCGTCATCTAAACTTAAATCCTGAAGATATACAAAACGCAATTAATTGCGATATTGTCCCATTAGATCCAACTCCTGGCCGACATTTTCAATCCAATCCAACACAGAGCATTATTCCGGACGTTCGTGTTTTTAAAAACCATTTAGGCGAATGGCTTGTGGAATTAAATAACGACTATATTCCACGCTTACGAATAGGTAATACCTATAAAGATATGTTATCCCAAAGCAATGTGAAAATGGAAGATCGTAATTATTTACGCCTGAAAATTCGTTCTGGACGATTTCTTATCCAAGCCATTTTACAACGCCAAAAAACGATTGAACAAATTGCTTATGCGCTTCTTAAAAAACAATACGATTTTTTTGAAAAAGGTCCTGCATTTTTAAAACCGTTAACTTTACAAGTACTTGCAGAAGTCATTGGAATCCATGAAACAACCGTTAGTCGTGCAACTTCAAATAAATACTTAGAAACCCCCTTTGGTCTCTTCAGCTTCAAATATTTCTTCACTAAAGGATTGAATTTTGGCAATGGGACGGTAATCTCTAACTCTATTATAAAGCAACAAATTCAAAAAATTATTG
This sequence comes from uncultured Opitutales bacterium, assembly GCA_964582055.1. Classification (GTDB taxonomy): domain Bacteria; phylum Verrucomicrobiota; class Verrucomicrobiia; order Opitutales; family UBA9783; genus JBKSMP01. The sequence continues at coordinate 54,518 of CAZOPT010000001.1, read as the reverse complement.
AAGGAGAAAATAGAAAAAAACCGCTCAGTGATCAAAAAATTGTTACTTTATTAACGCAAAATGGTGTGCAAATTGCCCGAAGAACTGTTACCAAATACCGGGAATTATTGGGCATTCCAGCTGCTAGTTTGCGTCGCAAATACGATTAATTATGAATATACATGAATATCAAGCGAAAGCGCTATTAGAGCAATTTGAAATAAATGTCCCTAAAGGATTTTGTGTTGAGAAATCTGACGCATCCTTATTGGATACGATAAAGTTGCACCTAGGTTCTACCGATCAGGTTGCTATTAAAGCGCAAATTCATGCCGGAGGAAGAGGGAAAGGCACTTTTTCTGAAAATGGAACGCATGGTGTTCAAGTTGTTCCCATAGAACAAGCAAATACTGTTGTATCTGGAATGTTGGGAAATACGCTTGTTACAAAGCAAACAGGTCCCGAAGGCAAACAAGTTCGTAAAGTTTACATTACAGAAACAATAAACATTGATCGTGAATTTTATGTATCTATTTTAATTGATCGCAAGCAACAATGTCCCATTTTAATTGCGTCAGCTTGCGGTGGTTGCAATATTGAAAAAGTTGCACAAAAACAGCCTAAAAACGTTCTTACCCTACCGATAGATCCACTCGTAGGCCTAGCTGCATTTCAAGCACGACAAGTTGCCTTTCAATTCAATCTAACTGGCAATGCACATAAGGAATGTGTACAATTATTGCTGCAATTATACAAAGCATTTTTGGCCTTAGATGCCTCACTTATTGAAATTAACCCACTTGTACTGACAAAAGAGGGCCATATTTGTGCACTAGATGCAAAAATTCAACTTGATGATAATGCCCTAATACGCCATCCTGAATACGCAGTCCTAGATGATCCCTTTGAAAAAGATCCTAAAGAGGTTGAAGCAGCTCGCTATTCACTCAATTACATCGCATTAAATGGAAATATTGCTTGCTTAGTAAATGGTGCAGGTCTGGCTATGGCAACGATGGATATCATCCAACATTTCGGTGGAAAGCCTGCTAATTTCTTGGATGTCGGTGGAGGGGCTAAACAAGAGCAAATCGAGGCAGCCTTCAAAATTATTTTGCAAGATTCCAATGTAAAAGGTATTTTCATCAATATCTTCGGAGGAATCTTACAATGCGATATGCTTGCCAAAGCGATTGTAGAAGCAGCGCGTTCCGTACAACTTCATTTACCACTTGTTGTACGTATGAAAGGCACCAATGTCGATACCGCTAAACAAATTCTTCAAACAAGCAGTCTTCCCCTTATTCCTATCGATGATTTAGCAGAAGCAGCACAAACTATTGTCAACAAAGTCCAGGAGGCTTCATTATGAGTATTTTTATTGATCAATCTACACGTGTCCTTATTCAAGGAATTACCGGCAAAACAGGTCTTTTCCATTCGCAACAATGTCTGGATTATGGAACGCATATCGTTGCCGGTGTAACCCCCGGAAAAGGTGGACAAACGGTACACGACCAAATTCCCGTGTTCAATACCGTTAAAGAAGCCGTTTTGGAAACGCAACCAACAGCTTCCTTAATCTTCGTTCCGCCAACAATGGCTGCCGACTCTATTATGGAAGCTATTGATGCCGAAATTCCGCTTGTAGTTTGTATCACAGAAGGCATTCCAACTCGTGATATGCTTTTAGTCAAACGCAAGCTAGAAGGAAGTAAAACGCGCCTTATTGGCCCCAATTCGCCAGGAGTAATGTCGCCAGGAAAATGTAAAATGGGCATTATGCCGGCCGCTATTCATAAAGAAGGATCCATCGGTATTATATCACGTTCAGGTACGCTCACTTATGAAGCCGTCTGGCAATTAACTGAGAAAGGACTTGGACAATCGACTACAATAGGTATTGGTGGTGATCCCATCATCGGAACCCATTACATTGATGTCTTGAAGGCTTTTAATGAAGATCCAGCCACGGAAGGCATCATTCTTATCGGAGAAATTGGCGGAACAGCAGAAGAATTAGCTGCTGAATATATTAAACATCATGTCCATAAACCCGTTGCTGCATTTATCGGTGGGAAATCCGCACCAGCAGGAAAACGTATGGGGCATGCAGGTGCTATTATTTCAGGATCAGGCGGAACCGCTCAGTCAAAAATAAACGCATTATTGGCTGCAGGTATAGAAGTCGCTCAACATCCAGCCGATATCGGAACTGCAATGATTCGTGCTTTGAAAAAGTAAATTTTAACCTTTTGCAAAAAGTCGAGAACAAATATTTCTACACCATTGATGCAGATTAAAAATTTTTATTCCGACTTTTGCAGGATGCTTTTATTTAAAAATAAGATTCAAAACTTTTTCTTTCAATAAATCATGCATAAAATGAAAAGTAATCCCTTTATGCAGTTCTTGCTGTGTTGTTGGTAAATTTTTTAAAGAACCATACTTTTCTAAAACTTGTTTTAAACATAAAGCTCTAACAACCGGATCATAAAAAGAAAAAACAAGGCGATAAAGTGTCTGTAAATCAGCATTTTCTGGTTTTTGAAATTGTAATGCATCATACTCTTCTGTCAAAATCAAATGTCCTTCATCAAGCTGTGGCACCATATAAAAACAAGCTGCACCTGGTTTTTTACGGCAAAATGTAGACCATAAAATTCCATCTGCACCTCTAGTATAAGGTAAAAATCCAGGATGAACATGTACAAATTCCGTATTAGGTAATTCCAAAATACGCTTAGGAACAAGCCCACCTCCTGTAAATAAATAGGTTTGAGCACCAAACCCCTTCAATAATTGAAATAATTCTTCACTCTTCCAACCACAATCTTTCCAATCCAAATAAAGACATTCGTCTGCAATTGATGAAACATCTAAACACGGTTTTATTAGCAAATCAAAAAAATCAACATTTAAACCATAAACCTTTAAAACTTCTTTCTTAATAGGTTCAAATATTACTTTATTTTTATAAAAAAATTTCGGCCAAAAATTGTTCCGTAAAGCTTCTTGATTATACAGAAAGGGATGCCTTAAAAATTTTGGCAACCATTTAAATTTATTTTGTCCGTTATAGAGTTTAATAATACGTTTTGCTTTATAACCTAATTGATGTAAAATAGACAAATAAGCTCTAAAAATAGGTCCTTCATAGGCTAAAATGGTACAATTAAGCGTTTTCATAATATTTCTTTTATAAATTCTTTATAGATAATTTGGACAAAAGAATTTTCTAAACAATTTTTAGGCATAAAATCTCGCGCTTTTAATAACGAATTTAAAGCTTTATACGTTATAGAATTATTTTGAGATGACAAAAAGAAATAACTTAAAATGTAAATACTTTTTAACCAACCACTATTGTCAAGCATTTCTTGACGTAATGGTTTCAAGTCTTGCTTATCATCATAATCCACAAAAAGATTTTTCTTAATATCTATTTTTCTGCATAATAAATGTAAAAAAATTTCTGTCGGATGTTGGATTTGTTCGTCCAACACGTTTACAAAATTTCCTGTTTGTTTATTTGAAAGATTCATTAAATAAGTTTTAAAATCACTTATAAATTTTTCTTTAACATCCATACATTACCTTTTGCTTTTAACTCCCCAAAGACTCAAAATACAAATACTTGTGATTGCAATATCAGCAATATTAAAACAGGGCCAATGGGAATTTTTTATGTAAAAATCTAAAAAATCAATAACATAGCCTCTTAAGAAGCGATCCCATGTATTACCCAAAATACCGCCACACAAAATCCCCAACATGATCCAATGGCATTTAGAAGGATCATGTTTTTTTAGATAAAAAGGGGAAAAAAGCACTACTACGATACCTAACCATGCAAGTCCAGAAGTCCATTGCGAACCAATACCCCAAATACTACCTGTATTAAAGGCAAGTTGTAGGGAGAAAAAGCCTGGAATAACGGTAATCGGTTGTACAAGTGTTGCGAGAGCCCAAATTTTAACTAATTGATCGCATATAAAAACAATAAATGCACTCAAACAGAAGCACCTCATTCCATCTCCTCACTCAATTCTTGAGCATCTTCTGCTTCATAAAAAGGACGTTTGGAAGTTTCATTTTCCTCATCACTCGAAATACGCACCGAACTATTTGCTAATTGGGCTAAACGCCGTGCACGTGCAGCTTCTTCCATTTGTTTTTGGCCTTCTAGAGAATAACGAACATATGGTATAGATTCTAAACGTTGTGCTAAAATAGGTTTTCCAGTAATCTCACAAATACCATAATTTCCAGCAAAAATTCGCTCTATAGCTGCATCAATTTCTTTCAAAGTTTCCTTAGGATCGGAAATTAAATCCAAAGATAAAGATTCATCTTCATGCTCTTGATCATCTAATACACCTCCACGTAACCGTGTTCGTAATCGAATCAGTTTGTCATAAAAAGACTTCCATTGAGCAGGAACTTTTCGCTGTTCTTTTTCAGGAACAGGTTCTGTAGAAGCCTTAGGATTAAAACCGAAAATATCACTTAAAGATGCTGCCTTAAACACACGCTTTTGAACTGTGTTTTGCGGCTTGTGTTGAGAAATCACCTCCGCCTTCTGGGACTTACAAACAACTTCTTCTTTACTTTTTTCTTTTAAAAAATTATCAACGTCCTGCATGGAAAAGTGGTCTTCGCGCAAACTAGCCACTTTACTACTTGCCTGCTTACGACGGTAAACTGCTTTTAAAATACTACTAACATCCGCTTTCATGAATTTTATCAACTTGTAACCAATTATAAGTTAGACTTCCAAAATTGCAAGACTTCTGCGCAACGTTCAGAAACCTCACCAAAACCTTCAACTTCCACCAATTTATTCACCCAACGCCAAGTTCTAGGACAACGCACACCATCGGCATGTTTGACACTAATAAAAAAATCTTTGTCTGAATGCGTTACGAAATGAACTGCAGAAACAATGAAGAATTCCGGTAAAAACGTTTCATATTTTTTCAAAAGATCAGCCCATGAATGGCTTCCATCAAAATGTAACAACACTTGTGCATCTAAGGATTGACCGATTAATTTTTCTTGTCGTGCCTTTTCGAGTTCTGCTTGTACCTGTTCTCGAATTTTAAAAAGCTCTTCGAAATCTAACTTTAGATCTGCATCATTCCAACACTCTTGAACAATTGGAAAATCTTCTAAATGGATAGCATGAATATAGCCAAAATCCGAATTACCACATAAATATCCCCACGCTTCATCAGCCGTAAACGTAAGAATGGGAGCCACCAAACGCAAAAGTACACGACAAATTTCAAATAAAACCGTTTGTGCAGAACGTCGCTCAAAACCATCCGCTCGCAAGGTATACAAACGATCCTTTAAAATATCATGATAACGTGCCGATAAAACAAGCGTACAAAACCGATTAATAGATTGGTAAACTTTATGAAAATCATATCCTTCATAAGCCTCTGTAACTTCCTTGATCAATGCATTGGTTTCCAATAAAGCCCAACGGTCTAATGGCATTAATTGCTCACAAGCAACAGCGTCCTTCTCAGCATCAAAATCAAACAAATTGCCCAATTGAAAGCGCAATGTATTCCTCAAGGTTCGATAGGTCGCAATCACATGATTTAAAATGTTTTCAGAAACTGGAATATCATTCCGATAATCTTCAGAAGCAACCCATAAACGCAGAATATCTGCACCATACTTAGAAGTATAAGCATCGGCTGTTTGTGGACTTCCAGCACTCTTCGAAATCTTACGTCGATTTTCATCCACGAAAAATCCATGCGTTAAAACCGTTTTATAAGGCGCACGATCCTTATCAATCAAAGTCGTTAATAGAGAAGACTGGAACCAACCACGATGCTGATCACTGCCTTCTAAATAAAGATCGGCCGGTTCCCATCCTTTTGCTTCTAAAACAGCAACATGACTACAACCAGAATCGATCCAAACATCCAACGTATCCTGACTTTTCCGAAGTTTTTTACCTGCAAAAGTTTCTGGCAAACTAATCCCTTCCAACAACGTTGCTTCATCAGACTCAAACCACCATTGCGTACCACGAGTGGCTATTTTATCCGCTAAAGCCTCAATAACGGAAGCATCTAATAAGGCATTTCCCTCTTCATCAAAAAAGGCTGGAAGAGGAATTCCCCAAGTTCGCTGACGACTAATGCACCAATCTGGACGGGCAGCAACCGATCCTGAAATGCGATTTTTTCCCCATCCAGGCAACCATTCCACTTGATCAATTGCATGCTCAGCTTTTTCTTTCAAAGCATCCAAGTGAATAAACCATTGTGGCAAAGCACGTGCAATAACCGGAGCTTTTGAACGCCAACAATGCGGATAAGAATGGGTATAAGGTGCTACATGAACCAAAGAATTCTTTTCCTTTAAAAGCTCTATCACAGCCTCATTAGCAGGAGAATCACCTTTAGGCCTCCAAACAGCCTTACCGACCAAAGATTCGGGCATTCCGCTTTCTGCCATAAAAACCCCATTATCATCGACAGGACAAGCAATTTCCAGCTTATAACGTAACCCCGTATTATAATCATCGATACCATGACCTGGAGCTGTATGAACACAACCTGTTCCTGCATCTAAGGTTACATAATCCGCCAAAACAATTGGACTTTTCAAATCAATAAATGGATGTCGCGTTAAAACACCCTCAAGATCTTTTCCTAAAAACGTTTTACCTACTTGATAAGACGGTATAGAGCAATCTTTTACAAAATTATCCAATAATCCTTCCGCTACAATATAAGCTTCTTCGCCTACTTTCACCTCAACATAAGCCAAATTAGGCGCAAGAGCAACAGCACGATTGGCTGGCAAAGTCCACGGCGTTGTTGTCCAAATGATCACAGAAGTCTTTTCTGCTAAGCCTAAAGCTCCTGGATTTTCGAGTAAAAACTTTACCCAAACCGTTGTACTGACATGATCTTTATATTCAATTTCTGCCTCTGCTAATGCCGTTTTACAAGGAATGGACCAATAAACAGGCTTTTTACTACGATAGACATAACCGGCTCGTACAAACTTAGCAAACGTTTTTAAAACATGCATTTCATATTCCGGATTTTTCGTTTTATAAGCCCCTTTCCAATCCGCTAAAATACCCAAACGACGAAACTGCTTTTCCTGTTTTTTAATAAAATCTTCAGAAAATTGATCACAAGTTTTACGTAAAGCAACTGTATCCTTCAATAATTCTGGCTGTTCTTTGGAAACTTTGTGCTCAATAGGCAAACCATGACAATCCCAACCTGGAATGTAAGGTGTCGAAAAGCCTTGCATGCTTTTATAGCGCAAAATAATATCTTTTAAAATCTTATTAAGTGCTGTACCGATATGCACATCACCATTGGTAAAGGGAGGCCCATCATGCAGCATAAAACGCGGTTTATCGGCATTCTTCTGCTGTATTTGTTCATAAAGATGCGTTTCATCCCAATGTGCTAAGCGTTCTGCTTCCCGCTTTACCAATTGCGCTTGCATTGGAAATTTCGTCTGCGGTAAATTCAATGTATCCTTTAATTTTACTACTTCTACCATCTTTACTTACAATACTAATCTTCCGCAAAGTAAATACATTTCTATATGAATCACAAGCTTATTTTTTATAAAAACAATAGAATAAGCCTAAAAAGGAAAAATAGGCCTATCATTCCTTAAAGTTTAGAAACAGTAAGCGGATTTTTTAATAAAAATTGACGAATATTTAAATTAACTTCCTCCGTTGCATCTTCCAAAATATAGTGGCCAGCATTTTCAAAACAAACAACTTTAGCGCCAGGGAAATAATTGCGCCACATCGATAAAAACTCTGGTGTAAAACAAAAATCTCGCATTCCCCAAGCTAACAAACACGGTTTTTGTTCTAATAACCACAAGCTGTCTTGAATTTGCTTCAAAAACCCATAAGACGGATGTTCAGGTGACATTGGAATATCTTTTACAAACCCATCAATAGCAACACGCGATTGCGCATTTTTATAAGGATATAAATAACCTTGTTTGACTTGCTCCGACAAACCCTGCGTTGAAGCCATCCAAGTCGCAGCTCGCGCAAACAAATTCAAATGTCGAATGGCCCAAGAACCTAACCAGGGTACTCGACACAACTCAATACGAAAAGGAATTTTATCCGACAAAAAAGCTGCAGAATTCAAAATCGTTAAAGTTTGTACGCTTGCAGGCCAATGCGTCGCAACCCCCATACCAATGGCCCCTCCCCAATCATGTACAACAAGGTGAAAATGGCCAATATTGAGATCTGTCAACCAATCTAAAATGGTATTCACTCGCTCCTGCAAGCAATACGGATAATCTTGCGGCTTATCGGAAAGTCCACAACCAATATGATCAGGCACCAAACACCGATACATCGGCTTTAAAAACTGTACCAAATTGCGATAAAAAAACGACCAAGTTGGATTTCCATGCAGCATAACAACCGGCTCACCTTGCCCTTCATCTAAATAATGCATACGACATTTTTTACGACCATGGAGCTCCCAATAATGTGATTTAAATGGATAAATAGACTTTATAGCTTTCATGTAAACCTTTCTATTTTTGCCACAAAACACCCAACATCAGTGTACTTAATCCGCTACCAATTCCCAAAAGCAAAACCTCATCACCTGCTTGTAGGCGATTCGCTTTCTCAGCTAAACACAAGGAAATCGGCAAAGCAACCGAACCCGTATTGCCTAAAAAAGGAAAGGTTGAAAAATCCTTCATCATATCCAAATTTAAAGCTTCATAAATCCGCTTTTTATGCTGCAAGCTCACTTGATGTGTAACAATATGCTTAGGTGTATCCTCATTCCAATGCATAATAGCCTTAAACTGATTCCACCCCTCTTTTGATAAATTGATACCCGCTTCTAAAAGTGCTGTTGCATCTGTCCGCATAGCCAAGCCACTCGTCACTGCATCACCCTCACATAAGCAATTCGCACTGGAATCCGTTCGAGCAATACCGCCCAACAACAAAGGTTTAGGCGCTGTAACACACTTACTATGACGCAATAAAATCGCTACTGCCCCTGAACCTATCGTTAAATTCGCAAAATAAGGCTTCAGCGTTCGACGATTGATCGAAGTATCTTGGTTTAATTGATGAATCGTATGATCAAGTAAGGGTTTCCCATTTTCACCCGAAACAATTAAAACCGATCGTGCAGTACCCGCTTCAATCATTGAAGCTCCTATCATCATCGCATTTAAAACCCCTAAACAAGCATTGGACACATCAAAAATCTGTGTGGTTGCAGACAAATTTAATCCTTGATGCACATATGCTGCCGTTGCAGGCTCCAAACGATTGCGACAAACCGAAGCATGCATCAACACATCAATCTCTTCTCGTGGGCATTGAGTCTTCTCAAAAAGTGCTTTACCTGCCTTTATTGCCGCTTCAGATGGCAAAAAATCTGCAGCCCAATGCCGCCGTTCTTGAATACCCGTCATCATTTCCAAACGCCCCAACGGTAAGGAAATTCTAGCATATAAAGGAGCTAATTCAGATTCAATACGTGCCGAAGACCATTTATCTTCCGGCAATGCACAAGCCATAGTATCAATGACTACATTTTTAAACTGCATGAAATGTCGAATCTAAATTGGTCGGGACGATAGGATTTGAACCTACGACCTCATGCTCCCAAAGCATGCACTCTAGCCAGACTGAGTTACGTCCCGAATAATATTAACAAGATTAGCCTACCACCTCCATATGTCAATTGTTTTATTAATAAAAAGTAGAACTTCCCCCAACATCCTGCAAAACAAAAAAACTTCCAAAAGGAAGACCTCTTCAAGTATTACTTTTAACTAATTAGTAAATAAAGCAGCCATAAGAATATCTTGCATAAAAATTGGCACAATCATAGCCATCCCAGCCGTAATCTCCACCACAATTATAAGGATCAACACATGGGTTAACATTATATTCGTTGAACTTTTGGCCTGCAAAATTCATAAGTTCTTCTACATTTTCGGTTAAAACAATAACTTTCTGTCATTCTTTATCTTTATCCGAAAAATATGCAGGCTTATTGGCAAAATTTACAAAAGCAGACAAACATTCGAGAGGCCTGTCAACGTTTTCCTGCCAATTTAGCTAAAAAAACGCGTTGTTCTTGCAATGCAATTTCCAAATAAGCAAAAGTACACAGTAAATTTGAAAGGGCTAAAATCCATTTTCCATGATGGCCTGCAATCAAAGTATACCATAGTGCACAAACACACAAGCACCCTTGCGGGACAACTCGATTTGCATCCATTTTGCAAAACACCCAATAAATAACCCAGCAAATAAGCGGAAAAATCCATAAGCTTTCATCGCCAGCAGCCAGCCCCGCATGAACAAAACCTAAACAAATTAAAAAAATAGGCTCCAGCAACAAAGCTAAAAATAAAGGCGTCAATGAGTACGTTTCCCTTACCTTTTTAAAAATCTTCGTCCAATTTTCTTGCGATTCAAAAACGTTTGGACTAAATCGCATAGCCAACAAAACATTTGCAAACCCAAAGCAAAACGCACAAATAAAACTAATAAAATCTTGTTGAGTCATTGCCACAAAAGCCACACAAAAACATGCATACCCAATAACTTCTAGGCCCATAAATGGTTTTTTTCCCATTTCATAAACAAGTCTTAAGAAAAAATGATGCGGCTTTGCCAAAGTTTTACTATAAACTTTAGAAAAAACAATAAAAACAAGGGCTAAAATAACAATTACAAAAGACACAAAACTTTTATTCAAAAACAATAAAGCATTCGCCAACGCAAACAAAAGTCCGGGATCCCTTAAAAGAGGTACTTTTTTCCAAATCATAATTTTAGTATAAATCAGGTGCAACAAATTGCAAGCCATTTGATCTAATCAACATAAAAACAACTTAATATGAAATGGCGGGGAAAACGGGAGTCGAACCCATGACCTTCGGTTTAGAAGACCGCTGCTCTATCCACTGAGCTACTTCCCCAAAAATTGGTGCCAGAGAGTGGATTTGAACCACCGACCAAAGGCTTATGAGTCCTCTGCTCTACCACTGAGCTACCCTGGCTAAAATAACGGAATTATTATGCAAAACCTAACACAAAAAAGTCAAGCGCAATCCTCACAAAATTAACACTCCAAGAAACACATTAAGCAAAAAGCTCCTCAAGTGCCATCTGATCGAACCCTTTAAACGATTCAGAACCATTCTTTTTAAACACATTAAAAGCAACCAAACGCTCTACAATAATCGCCAGATCATGACAAGAATGAATTCCCCAATACTTCAAAACTTCAACAGCCAAATCACCCCATTGCTGACGCGCCAACTTAACAACACCATCTTTTAGCAACTGCTCACCAGTTACGTGTTGACCCGCTTCCAATCCTAAACCTTGACAAGCTGCATCAAGTGCTAAATAAACAAAACTATATACATTAGGAGAATATTCTGGATGTTGACGTTTCAATTCGCTTACGATTTTCAAAAAACGATCCGATAACTTCCGCATAAGCAAAATGGCTGCTCAGGTAGGGATCGAACCTACGACCAAGTGATTAACAGTCACCTGCTCTACCGCTGAGCTACTGAGCAACTCTAATTAAATAATCAAAACTTCAATCCTTTTTGTCAATTCTAAATTTTCAATTTTTCAAAATCTGTCTTTTTATAAAAATCCAACAAAAAAGTCATTTTATATTTCAATAAAACTTCTGGAGATAAAGATGCAGATAATTTAAAACAGTTCTCCCAAGCCTCCCACAACGATTTCGCATGTAATGAAGTCTCTAATGGTACAGCATTTTCACAATCCCAAAGTAAAACTCGATTACGTAATTGAAACGATTGCAAGGATTCCAAAGCTGGCTTCAAAGTTTCAAAAAAGAACTGCGAAGATTTTTCTAAAACCACCCGACCGGTCGATTCACAACGGTCCGAAATCCACCGATCCGAAAGTGTTTTTGAAACCGCTAAACATTGATAATCGCATAAATAATCGTAAGCTTGCAAACAATGATGAATAAATGCTTCATAAATAGGCGAAAGCAAAGTAACTTCAAATAAAATAGGCAAACGTAACTGCACCAATTTTTCAAAAACAAAAGTCAAAAGCGTTAACGCAAATGCATTTGTTTTTTCGCGCAATAAAGCTTCACCATACGTTTTTCGAATTTTCTCCAAATTAGGATGATATTTTACAAAATCTCGAACGGCTAATCGAACATAAGGCACCTCACAAGCATCCAATGCGTGACATACCGCAGGCAATAATTGCGAAGTTTTACCGGAGCCTGATTGTCCCACCAATCGTACACAAAAAGGAAACGGACCTTCTTTGCCTTCAAGTTTATCTCGAAGAACTTGATCCGCTACCTCACGCCATGCTTTTAATGAAAAATCTACCGAACAATAAAAATCATGGCATCCCCATTGTTCCTGAATAAAAGTTAAAACATCCGCATAATGCATCGTAAAACCTTTATTCAAAAAAATTATTTATCGTCTGTTTTATCTGTTTTTTCAGCAGAAACTTCAACAGCCTCTTCTTGGGCAGCAATTTCTACTGGAGCTTCTTCAACCTTCTTAGTCGTTTCAGCCTTAACTTTTTTAGATGTTTTTTTAGAAGAACGACGCTTTTCTATAGGCGCTTCTACAAGTTCAATCAAAGCCATAGGAGCAGCATCGCCTATACGTGACAACAATTTATAAATACGAGTATACCCCCCATTGCGATTTAAAAATTGCTGTACTGTTTCATCAAACAACTTTTTAACAGCAGCTTCATTACGAATACGAGCAATTGCTAAACGACGAAAATGTAACTTTAGTTCTACTTTTTCAGTTAAAGCTGCACTTTTTGCCAAAGTTATGACTTTTTCAGCAAAAGGCCTCAATGCTTTAGCTTTAGCTACTGTAATTTTAATTTTTCCATGCAAAAACAATTGCGAAGCCAAATTAGCCATCAAAGAACGACGATGTGCTTGCTTAACGCCTAATTGAAAATGATGTTTTCCGTGACGCATAATTATTTACCTTTTAAAGAATCGTTGAAGTCGTATCCAATAAACGCTCATCAATTTTCATTCCCAACGACAAACCTAATTGTTCCAACTTCGCCTTAATTTCATTCAATGACTTTTTACCAAAATTGCGGTATTTCAACATTTCAGCCTCTGTTTTACGCGCAAGCTCACCAACCGTTAAAATGTTTGCATTATTTAAACAATTTGCTGCACGTACTGAAAGCTCAATTTCGTTAACACTCATATTCAACAACTTACGTAAACGATTTTGTTCTTCACCCGCTTCACGCTTCTTATCTTCAAACTCGATGGCTTCAGAAGTAAACCGATCAAATAAATCCAAATGATGCATTAAAATTACTGTTGCCTCCTTCAAAGCATCTTCTGGAGTAATTCTCCCATCGGTTGTAATTTCCAAAAACAATTTGTCAAAATCAGTCATTTTACCAACACGAGTACTTTCAACTGCGTATTTTACGGCTACAACAGGACTGAACAAACTATCGATCGGAATAACCCCCAAAACTTGATTTTCAGATTTATTATCTTCTGCCAAACGGTAACCGCGCCCAACAACCACTTTCAATTCTGCCTGAAAACGTTGTTCACGCGTTAAGGTACAAATCACCTGATTGGGATTAACAATTGTTACATCTGCACTAGGTTCAATATCGCTTGCAACCACTTGTCCCAATTTCGTAACATCGATGCGCAAAGTAACGGACTCTCGACTCGAAGTTTTCAAAAGAACCTTCTTTAAATTTAAGACAATTTCAGTTACATCTTCCAAAATACCATCACAGCTCTGAAATTCGTGACTGACCCCCTCTATTTTAACAGAAGCTATTGCAGCACCTTCTATTGAACTCAATAAAACTCGACGCAAAGCATTTCCAATTGTATGACCAAAACCCTTTTCAAAAGGATCTGCAACAAAACATGCAAACGTAGGGGTTGCGGTTTCCTCGACACGCACCAACCTATTGGGTAATTCAAACTTTCCTAATCGCTTAGCCATGAAAAATCCAAAAATTAACGACTATAATATTCAACAATCAATTGTTCATCGATGCCCGCAACCATTTCTTCTCGAATAGGTAACCGATCCACCGTTCCCTTCAAATTGTCTTCATCCAAACTTAACCATGAAGGACAGTTACGCCCCTGACTCGCATGCAAACTACGAAGAGCAATCTGACGTGAAGTCATTTTTTCACCAATCGTAATAACGTCACCTACTTGACAGGAATAACTTGGGATATTTACGCGCTGACTATTAACATAAGCGTGCCCGTGATTAATCAACTGACGAGCAGCTCGACGCGTTTTCCCAAAACCCAATAAATAAACAATATTATCCAAACGGCACTCTAAAAGACGCAAAAAGACTTCACCTGTAACACCCTTCATCTTCTTAGCCTTTTCAAATGTCAAATGGAATTGTGACTCAGACAAACCAAACATGAAACGCAACTTCTGTTTCTCATTTAACCCTAACGAATAATCACTAACGCGTCGTTTTAAATGAGATCCATGAATACCTGGTAAATAAGGTTTTCTCTCATAAGCCTTATTGATGGGAAAAATTTCCATCTTAAAACGACGATTAATTCGTGTTGTTGGTCCTGTATAACGCATACTAAAACTCCAAACTTTACTAATTAAACTCTTCTACGCTTCGGTGGACGACAACCATTGTGCGGCACCGGAGTCACATCCTTAACAACTGAAACCGACAAACCCAACGTTTGTAATGTCCGAATAGCCGCATCACGCCCCATTCCAGGCCCTTTAACTTCAACCGCAACTTCACGCAAACCATGCCCCATTGCAACTTTAGCAGCCTCCGTCGTTACAACTTGAGCAGCATAAGCCGTCGATTTACGAGAACCTTTAAAATTACAACGCCCCGAACTCGACCATGAAAGTACATTTCCTTTAGGGTCTGAAAAAACAACCTTCGTATTATTAAACGTAGCCAAAATATGACAAACCCCTACTGTAACGTTTTTACTTCCTTTAGCACGCTTAATCTTCAAACCACCCTCAAGACCTTCTTGTGCCAACAAAGATTCTGCAGTTTCCTTCTCAACCACAACATTTGCCTTTTCAGCAACGTGTTCTACAGCACCTTCAGCCGTATTCAATTCTTCTTTTTTCAAATCTTCAACCATAACAATCACTTACTATTTTTTATTGCTTACAACACCTACGGTCTTTCGAGCACCCTTACGTGTACGTGCATTTGTACTAGTACGTTGCCCACGAACTGGCAAACCTCTCAAATGCCGCAAACCACGATAGCAACGAATAGCTTGCAAACGTTTAATATTACCAATAACCTCACGACGCAAATCACCTTCGATTTTATAACCTGCGCGTGTAATCGCTTCTGTAATCTTACTAAGCTCTTCCTCATTCAAGTCACGCGCACGCTTATCGGGATCCAAACCTGTCGTTTGAACAATTTCCAACGCACGCGTTAAACCAATGCCGTAAATATACCGCAATGAATAAGCCAATTTTTTATTTCCAGGTATTTCAACTCCAAGTAAACGTGGCATAATTTTTTCTTCTTTTTCTACTTATGATTAATCAAATTGAGTTATTTTTTTACAATTGTCAATATTTCTGGTAAATCTTTTGTAATTAAAATGGTATGTTCGAAATGAGCGCTATAACTTCCATCACGCGTAACAACCGTCCAACCATCATCTAAAGTGTGTAAAACAGGCAAACCTAAGGTAAACATGGGTTCAATGGCAATCGTCATTCCAGCCTTTAAAACAGGCCCTCTATGCGCACATCCAACATTAGGAATTTGCGGTTCTTCATGCATAGAACGACCTACTCCATGACCTACCAATTCACGCACAATACCCAAACGATGCTTTTCACCATATGACTGAATCGCCCAAGAAATATCCCCTACACGATTTCCCTCAACCGCCTGCTCAATTCCCTTATATAAAGCCTCTTCTGTAACTTTTAACAAATTCTCTACTGGCTTCTCTAAAGAACCAAGGCCAACCGTCACTGTATTATCACCAACAAATCCTTTATAACTTAAAGCCACGTCTAAACTTACAACATCGCCCTCTTTTAAAACAACATCCTTTTTACCAATTCCATGAACAACCTGCTCATTAATGGAAATACAAATATAACTTGGAAACGGATTTTCTGGACCTCCATATCCAAAGGCAGCACTTTTTGCACCTAACTTATCCATTGCTTGCTTAGCTAATTGATCTAATTCCCATGTACTAACCCCAGGTACAACATGAATTTTTACAAAGTCCAAAACTTCAGCAGCACAACGACCTGCATCGCGCATCCGCTCAATTTCATCATTTGTTTTTATAATAATAGTACTCACAAAAATCCTTTAAAAAAAGAATGAACGTGCACCCCAAGCAACCAAACCCAAACCAAACAAAGTAACGACCGTCCTCCACAAAACTTTAAAATCTTTGTCATCCGTTTCCATTAATTTCTGAAATTGTGAAGTAAAAGCACTTCGTCCACGTAAAACACCCTTAGACAAGAATCCTTCATAATTGCGCTGCAAAAGATAGGTTTCTAACTGCTTCATTGTGTCTAACAAAACCCCCACAGTAATGAGAGTTCCTGTTCCTCCAAAAAACAAAGCAACACGATAAGGTACTTTGTATAAGAAATACAAAAGATCTGGAAACAAAGCAATAGCCGTCAAAAACAAAGCTCCAGCAAGCGTTAAACGTGTCATCACAAAATCTAAAAACTGAGCCGTTGCACTTCCTGGACGTACCCCTGGAATATAACCACCATTCTTTTTAAGCTCATCCGCTATTTGTAAAGGTTTAAACATAATAGAAACCCAAAAATAGCTAAAACCTAAAATTAAAATTCCATAAGCCGTATAATATAAACCTGACCCCTGCGAAAAAACCATCGACCATTTTTGAAAGGCCGTAATTCCAAAAGCTGCACCTAAATAAGCAAGCAATTGTTGAGGAAACATAAGCAAAGCACTGGCAAAAATAACAGGCATAACACCTGCGTAATTCACCTTCAAAGGCAAAAATGAACTCTGACCACCGTACATTTTTCTTCCTACTAAACGTTTGGCGTATTGGACAACAATTTTACGTTGCGCCTGAGTTACAGCAACCATTGCCGCAACAACAACAAACAACAAAACTAACATCAAAACACATTGTAAGCCACCAAAACGCATGCTTTCATCCACCCCTATCGGTGCAGCAAACATTTTCACAAACAAATAAACACTTTGAGGCAAACCAGACAAAATACCTACGGTAATTAATAATGAAACACCATTTCCAACACCTCGTTGTGTGATTTGTTCACCCAACCAAGTCAAAATTAATGTACCAGTCGATAGTAAAAGCGTAGATATCAACAAAAACCAAAACCCTTGATGTAAGGCGATCGAACCATAGGTAGCAACATCAAAACCCGGGAAAAGCTTATCGGGATAATTCGTCAAAGCCATTATCAACAACCAACCTTGAATAAAACAAATCAAGAGCGTTAAATAACGCGTATATTGCATCAAACGTTGACGACCAAATTCACCTTCTTGTTGCAATTTAGCCAGTGAAGGTAACATAGCCCCTAATAATTGGAAAATAATAGAAGCACTAATATAAGGCATTACCCCCAATCCAAAAATAGCTCCTTTTAAGAAGGCTCCTCCCGTAAACAAATTGTACAGGCCAACCAATTGTCCACCACCTAACATTTTTTGAGATTCAAAAAAATTTTTTAAAGGCAAGGGATCAATTCCTGGCAATGGAATGTTACAACCAATTCGTGCAACAAACAAAAGTGACAACGTAAATAACAACTTTTGTTTTAATTCCGGTACACGAAAACAATTTACGAAAGCAGCCAACATAATAGATTATTTTTCGATTATTTTTCCGCCAACGGCTTCAATTTTTTCTTTAGCACCCGAAGTAATTTTATCGACATTGAAGGACAAAGGACGTCTCCACTCACCTTCACCTAATAATTTTATCGGTTTAGTTTCATCTTTTAAAAGCCCAAAACTCTTTAAAACATCTTTATCAACAACTTCAGAAAAATCTTCAGGTAAAACAACATCCAAACGACCTAAATTAATTGTGTTATAAAACAACTTAAAATTAACATTATTAAATCCGCGTTTTGGCAATTTGCGATACCAGGGAATACCCGAAAAGTTTTTAGGGGTAGAATAACCCGAACGAGCATTTCCACCCTTATTCCCACGAGAACAGGTTTTCCCATGTCCACTACCCTTGCCGCAACCTAAACGCTTACTCTTACGCAAACGATTCTCTGTAAATGGTAAATTATCTAATTTCATAAATAAACCTTATGCTAAAACATCTCCTTCAGCTGCACGCATTGCACAAATTTGACGCTTCGTACGCAACTGTAAAAGGGCATTAATTGTAGAACGTACCATAGAAAGATGATTGTTTGCCCCCAAAGACTTAGATAAAACATCTTTCACTCCCGCCATTTCCAAAACAGCACGAATACCACCTCCTGCAATAACACCTGTACCCGAACAAGCAGGCTTCAAAACAACACGTCCACCTCCTGCTTCTCCAACAACTTCATGAGGTATAGTACTGTTTAATAAAGAAACTTTATAAACACGTTTCTTGGCAGCCTCACTCGCCTTACGAATAGCATCCGAAACTTCTTTTGCTTTTCCTAAACCAACACCAATAAGACCTGCCTTATTTCCAGCAACAATAAGCACTGAAAAACTAAAACGACGTCCACCTTTTACAACTTTGGCACAACGATTAATGTGAACAACCTTTTCAATCCAACCTTCTAAAGGCTCAGAAAGAAGCAATTCCTGCTTTTCCGACAAGAAACCTAAATCCTGCTTTAAATTGTTAGCCTCGATTTCTTTTACTTCCATAAAATTAAACTTTAAAAATTAATACCTGCTTCACGAATCGCATCCGCAAAAACACGAACACCCCCCAAATAGGAACGTCCTGCACGATCAAAAACAACCTGAGTAATTCCTTTTTCCTTCAAATAATTACCAAACAACTTACCCAGTTCTTGCAAACCAGCAACATTCGGTTTTAAATGAAGAGCCTTCAAATTTTTAGATAATGAAGAAAGCGCCCCCAATGTTCTACCTGCATCATCATCAATGCATTGAGCATAAGCATGCTTATTCGATAAACACAAAGTCAAACGTGGACGTTCAGCCGTTCCTTTAATTTTAGAACGAATGCGAAAACGACGATTTTGTTCCAATCTCTGTTTTTCAAACAATTTCATAACATTAAGCCTTCTTCTTACCTTCCTTACGACGAACAAATTCACCTAAAATACGTACACCTTTTCCTTTATAAGGTTCTACAGGATAATAACGCTTTATATCTGCAGCAACTTGACCAACGACACAACAATCTGCACCTTCTACGTGCAACTTTGTACCATCTTTGACCTGAATAGAAATACCTTCAGGAATTGAATATTTTATTGGATGCGAATACCCTAAGGCTAAATCTAAAACATTACCAGAAACAGCTGCCTTAAAACCAACACCTTGAATCTCTAGATCCTTAAAAAATGGTTCCTGAACGCCCTTTACCATATTAGCAATAATCGCACGAACCGTACCATGCATGGCCAAAGAAAAACGTTCATCATTTTTAGGAGCTACTAAAACTTGATTATTTTCTACCTTTATGGTAACGCAAGAGGCAAACGTTTTACTTAATTCTCCTTTAGGACCTTTTACAACTACAGTATCTCCATTAATTGCAACAGAAACCTTATCGCCTAAATTAATAGGAAGCTTTCCAATTCTACTCATCGCCTTACCAAACCTTACAAATTAATTCGCCTCCAACTTTCATTTCTTTTGCCTCTTTACCCGACAAAATACCTTTAGAGGTTGAAAGAACACAAATACCTAAACCACTCAAAACACTTGGAATATGTTCACAATCAACATACCAACGTGCACCCGGCGTACTGCAACGCTTCAAAACATTAAGAACCGGCACACCTTTAACATATTTTAAACGAATTACCAAATTCTTAAAACCACGAGCATCTGTACCTTCCTTTACATCAGCTACGTATCCCTCTTTTTTTAACAAAAGAGCAATACCTTTACGAATGTTAGAAAATTGAGCACAACAAATTGGTTTATTCGCACGACTCGCATTTCTAATAATTGTCAAAAAATCACCTATCGTATCCATAATTTTACCACGAAGCCTTTGTTACACCCGGCAATAAACCTTTTAATGCAAACTCACGTAATGTAAGCCGCGAAACACCAAACCGTCCAAAATATCCTCGCGGACGTCCTGTAATCGAACAACGATTCCGATAACGAACCCGAGAAGAATTTCGTGGCAACAAAGCCAATTCTCTCTGAGCCTTAAAAAATTCTTCATCTGAAGTTTTTGGATCTAAAATTTTTGCTTTGAGCTCTCTGCGTTTTTCAGAATATTTCTCAATTAATTTAGCCCGATGTGCATTACGCGCAATTGAAGACTTTTTTGCCATATACTTACTTTCTAAATGCCATTCCTAATTTTTCAAACAATAACAACGCATCACTATCTTTAGATACATTAGTAACAATTGCAATATCTAAACCAACATTTTGGCGGTTACTTGTTTCAATTTTAATTTCTGGGAAAATCGTATGATCTGCAATACCAATATTCAAATTCCCTTGTTTATCCATTTTCTTAGCAACACCACGAAAATCTCGAATAACAGGTAAAGCAATATTGATTAAACGGTATAAAAAATCATACATGCGATCACCACGCAAAGTTACCTTTACTCCAGCTGACATACCTTCACGCAATTTAAAATTAGATATGCTTTTTTTAGCTTTTGTAATAAAAGGTTTTTGACCAGCAATCAACCCCATTTCTTTAACTAACTGCTCAATATGAGCCTTATCCAAACTAGAATCGATACGAGAATTTAAAACAACTTTCTCAACCTTTGGAACATCATGAATGTTCTCGAAACCATGTTCCTTCATCAAAGAAGGCACAATTTGCTTCAAATAAAACTCCTTTAAAACAGGTACTTGTTTCATTTCGCATCCTCCTGCTTCATCTCGACCTTATCAGCAATTACTTTTATATTCGAATAATGAATAGGCATTTCTTTTTCAATAATACCACCGTTAGGATTCTCTTGAGATTTTTTCAAAAACTTCTTTCGCAAATTAATTCCCTCAATAACAACACGTTGAGAATCACGAAGTACTTCCAAAATCTTACCTTTTTTTCCCTTGTGTTCACCGGTAATAACAACAACTTCTGTACCTTTTTTGACCTTATATTTCATTATATAACCTCCGGTGCCAAAGAAATAATTTTCATAAAATTCTTTTGACGTAACTCACGAGCTACAGGGCCAAAAACACGTGTACCTTTTGGATTATTATTAGCATCAATAATGACACAAGCATTTGTATCAAAACGCAAATAAGAACCATCCTCTCTTGGTATTGCATATTTAGTACGTACAATTACTGCACGAACAACACTCCCCTTTTTAACTGTGGCTTCAGGAGAACTTTCTTTAACGGAACCGATAAAAATATCGCCTACCTGAGCCGTCCGACTCAACTGACCTAAGCGACGGATCATGGCAACACTTTTTGCACCTGTGTTATCAGCCACCTCCATCACACTATTCATTTGCAACATATGCTACAACCTCCTCAACAATTACGCTTGCGCTTTTTCCAATATACGCACTACACGCCAACGTTTCAAACGACTTAACGGACGCGTAGCCATAATTTCCACTTTATCACCAACATTACAAGCGTTTTCAGCATCATGAACGTGTAACACGGTCTTACGTTTAATTTCCTTACGAAATAAAGGATGTGGTTTTTTATAAAAGAAAATAACCTTAATAGATTTATCACCGGAACGATTATTGACAACCCCTACCAATGTCTTTCGTTGCGTTCTCTGTTCTACTGTTTCCATATATCAAACCTTTTTTAAGCTTGCGCAGCCTTTTGCGACAAAACTAAATTAATTCTTGCAATATCCTTGTGCAACTCACGAATTTCTGCTGGACTCTTTAACTGCCCCAACTGCTTCTTCATGCGCAACTCCAAATATTGCTGCGATGTTGAAACTAATTTCGCGCGCAACTCATCTTGTGTCAACTTTAAAATTTCTTTCATTTTCATAACTATTCTCCTTAGAAACGTTGACTTAAAGATTCACGACTCAAAAAACGACATTTTAGACCTAACTTTCGGTCTGCTAAACCCATAGCTTCACGTGCAACAGCTAATGAAACACCTGAAACTTCAAATAAAATTACACCCGGTTTAACAACCGCTACCCAATATTCAACGCTACCTTTTCCTTTACCCATACGTGTTTCAGCCGGTTTTTTCGTAATCGGCTTATGTGGGAAAACGCGCATCCACAATTTACCTTTTCTTTTTAAATGTCGATTAATAGCTACACGAGCAGCTTCTAATTGAGCAGCGGTGATGCGTCCACGTTCTAAAACTTGAATTCCAAAGTCCCCAAAAGCTAATTCAGCACCGCCTTTTGCGTTTCCATAAATACGACCTTTTTGAACTTTACGATACTTTGTTCTTGCTGGAAGTAAAATTGCCATAATATTTCCTTAACTTCTTAATCGGCACGACAAACCCAACACTTTACGCCAATAATACCATAAACTGTATGAGCCTCATTAAACCCATAATCCACATTTGCTCGCAAGGTATGCAAAGGTACACATCCTGCACGTTGGGATTCCGTTCTTGCGATTTCAGCACCGCCCAAACGACCCGCACATTGCAAACGAATTCCTTTTGCTCCCGTACTCATCGCCAATTGAACGGCCTTCTTCATGGCACGACGAAACGAAACACGCTTTTCCAACTGTAAAGCAACACCTTCTGCAATCAATTGTGCAACCAAATCTGGCTTCTTTAATTCTTGAACATCCAACAAAACGTCTTTTTTCACCAACTTTTGTAGTTGTTCTTTCACTTTATCCAACTCTTGACCTTTGCGTCCAATAATAACACCTGGACGACCGGTTAAAATTGTAATACGAATGCGATTGCCAGCACGTTCTAACAAAACATCTTGAACAGAAGCATATTTAAACTTCTTTTGCAAAAACTTGCGAATTTTAAAATCTTCGGCAACCCATGACATATAAGTTTTGCCGGCAGCAAACCAACGAGAACGCCAGTCGCGACGAATCGGCAAACGGAAACCTATTGGATTTATCTTTTGTCCCATATTTCTTATTCCTTATGATCTTGAGCTATTTGCCCATCAGAGGTCAACACTATTTTAATACGACTTGTCCTTTTACGAATAGGATGAGCGGAACCTCTCGAAACTGGCTGAAAACGTTTAAAAGCAGGCCCTTCATCTACAATTGCTTCACACAACAACAATTGTTCGACCGGCAAGTTAAAATTATTTTCCGCATTTGCAATGGCACTTTTTAAAGTTTTCGCAACCAAACGAGCTGATTTTCGAGGAATCCACTTCAAGGTCTGCAAAGCATCTTGTGCTGCCATTCCAACCAGTCCTTTCGCAACCGCTCTCAATTTCAACGGAGAAATACGAATATTTTTAGTTAATGCTTGTACTTTCATTAGGCCTTCTGCGTATGAGGATTATGTGTTTTAAAGGTACGTGTTGGTGCAAATTCACCCAACTTATGACCCACCATGTTTTCTGTAACGTACACAGGGAAAAAACTTTTCCCATTGTGCACATTAAAATTCAAACCAACAAACTCCGGCGTTATTGTAGAACGACGCGACCATGTTTGTATTGGTTTTTTGTTTCCAGATTTCTGACAAGCATCTACCTTATCCATTAATTTGGGATCAACAAAAAAACCTTTCTTTAAAGAACGCGACATATTTTATCCCTTCTTAACCTTTTTACCATTACGACGAACTAAAATAAAACGATCCGTCTTATTTCTACGTTTACGGGTAACGTAACCCTTTGCAAGCTGACCCCAAGGCGAAACGGGATGATTACCACCACCTGTTTGACCTCCACCCATTGGGTGATCAATTGGATTCATTGCACAACCACGAACGGATGGACGACGCCCCTTCCAACGAGCACGACCTGCTTTACCAAGAACAACATTTTGATGTTCCACATTGCCAACACGACCAATCGTTGCACGGCAACGTGCATCAATTAAACGAATTTCTCCACTTGGCATTTTCAAGGAAGCATATCCTTTATCAAAACCAACAATTTCTAATGCCGAACCTGCGCTACGAGCCAATTGAGCACCATTACCTGGTGTCATCTCAACAGAATGAATTTTGATCGCTGTAGGAATACAAGAAAGCGGAAAACTCATACCAACCTTATAATTGGAAACAGGCTTATCCAAACTTACAACTGAATCACCGATATTCAACCCTTCTGGAGCAAGAATGTAAGCTTTTTCACCATCCGCATACTTAAGCAAGGCTAAATTTGCCGAACGATTTGGATCATATTCGATCGCCTCAACAATAGCAGGAACGCTCAACTTATTGCGCTTAAAATCAATAATACGATATAAACGCTTATGTCCACCTCCACGATGACGCGAAGTAACACGACCCCCATTATTGCGACCTTTTTTTCGATGAACACCCATTGTTAATCGGCGTTCTGAAGATTTTTTTGTAATCTCCGTCTTATTCTTAATCAGAAACCGCTGACCTGGGGTTGTAGGAACTGTTTTTACTAATACCATAATCCCACCCTTAAATAATATCTATTTTATAACCTTTTTTCAACACAACCATAGCCTTTTTCATACCACCAACTTTTCCAGGCAAAGTCTTACGAAGACGACTGCGTTTTACTTTAGGTTTACGATTCAAAATACGAACCTTACTTACCTTAACCTTAAATGCAATTTCTACAGCTTCAGCAACTTCAGTACGATTGGCATCGGCAACTACCTCAAATGTATAACAATTTTCACGTGCAATTAAATTACTCGCTTTTTCTGTTACACGATACTCTTTTAAAATTTTCCAAGCTTCTATCATTTTCTATCCTCGTTTAGGCTTGAACACGTTGCAAAACTGATGCTAAAGCACGATCTGTCATAACAATTTTTTGAAAACGTACCAAATCAAAAGCATTTACCGAATGAGCATCCACCGAAAAGATTCGATTTAAGTTACGCAACGAAAGCAATTGATTTTGCGAAAATTCACTATCAATTACCAAACTTTTATGATTTTCAACCACTTTGCTTAAAATTTCAGCCATTATTGCTGTCTTAGGAGCTTCCATATCTTTTAAAGCCTCCAAAACTAACAACTTCCCTTCAACAACCGCATCAAATAAAGCGCGTTGTAAGGCCAAACGTTTTTCTTTTCGGTTCAATTGAACTGAAAAATCTCTTGGCTTAGGACCAAAAACAACACCACCTCCGCGTGCCAACGGACTACGTTTTTCACCTTGACGAGCCATACCTGTTCCTTTTTGCCTGAACGGTTTTTTACCGGAACCATGAACTTCGCCGCGTGTTTTCGTACAAGCATTTCCTTGGCGCAAATTAGCTTGATAAGCCAAAACTACTTCTTTTAAAACTTGAAGCCCATAATCACCTTCAAACCTTGGAATATCGTAATCGCGCTCCCCGCTGCAAACACCATCGACACCGTAAAACTTAATTTTCATATCTCACCTCTTTTACGAACTCTTTGATTTGCGAATCATTATAAAGCCACCCTTTGTTCCAGGCACGCTTCCTTTTAACAAAATTAAACGTTTTTCGGGAATTGTTTTAACAACCAATAAATTTTGAACGGTAACGCGAACGGCGCCCATATGTCCAGGCATTTTTTGATTCTTAATGATATGCCCCATACGACGGAAGTGACCATAACCACCTCCACGACGATGAGTCATAGAACCGTGAGTTGCACGACCACCTCTAAAATTATAACGTTTAACAACACCTTGAAAACCTTTTCCCTTACTGGTAGCAACAACATCCACCAACTGACCTTCGGCAAAAAGATCCACATTTAAGCTCTGACCTAAGGAAAAATCTTTCAAATCATCCGTTGTAAACTCCTTAAAACGGCTCAATTTTTCAGAAATATTTGCTTTCTCCAAACGTCCACTTGTAGGTTTGTTAATATGATTTTTCTCTTGATAAGCGATCTGAACAGCCTTGTAACCATCTTTTTCTTCAGTTTTTATTTGGCTTACACAACAAGGCTCCGCTTCAATAACTGTGACCGGCTGCAAACAATTGTTCGCATCGAACAATTGCGTCATACCAATCTTCCTTCCCACTATTAATAATCTATCTTGCATAATACTAAGCGGCAGGCAATCTCCGTACTTTCTATATAACCTGCATTAGAATCAATCTGTTTATTTTTTCCCTGTCAATTAAAAAATTAAAGATGTATCGAAATTTCAATACCTGCAGGCAAATTCAACTTTTTCAAGTCATCAACTGTCTGTGGTGTTGGATCCTCAATTACGATCAATCGGCAATGCGTACGCAATTCAAATTGATCCATTGACTTTTTATTCACGTGAGGCGAACGATTAACCGAAAAACGCTCAATCTTTGTCGGCAAAGGAATAGGACCGCATACACGCGAACCCGAACGTTTTGCCGTATCAACAATATCAAACGTAGACTGATCTACCGTACGATAATCGAAACCTCTCAATTTTATTCTAATTTTTTGTCCCGTCATTTTTTTTAAATATTAAGAATTAAGAACGAGCAGGCGCACGCGACACCGTCTCAACTATTTTACTCAACAAACTCGAAGGCACTTGCTCGAAATGTGAAGGCTCCATCGAATAAGAAGCACGACCTTTTGTTAAAGAGCGAATATCGGTTGCATAACCAAACATCATCTCCAACGGCACAAAAGCACTCACAATTGTCGCATTTCCCTTGTTTTCCATCCCCTGAATTTGACCTCTACGACGATTAATATCTCCCATTATATCACCTTGATACTCATCAGGAGTCGTAACTTCAACCTTCATAATTGGTTCTAACAAGATAGGGTTTGCTTTTTTCATTGCATCTTTAAAAGCAAAAATTCCCGCCATTTTAAAGGCTAATTCTGAAGAGTCAACTTCGTGGAAACTTCCATCAACAATACGAATTCTAAAATCTACAACAGGATATCCAGCAACAACACCATTCTGAGCACCTTCCATTAAACCTTCTTGCGTCGGCTTAATAAATTCTTTCGGAATAGCACCTCCAACAATCTCATTAACAACCTCAATACCTTTACCTTTTTCAAGAGGTTCGATTTTAATGATAACATGACCATACTGTCCATGACCGCCTGTTTGACGAATAAACTTACCTTCACCTTCTGTGGCTTGCATAATGGTTTCACGATAAGCAATCTGAGGACGACCAGCATCCGCCTCTACTTTAAACTCGCGGAATAAACGATCACGAATAATATCCAAGTGCAATTCACCCATTCCAGAAATCAAGGTTTGTCCAGTTTCTTGATTTGAACTTACTCGGAAAGTAGGGTCTTCTTCTGCCAAACGTTGCAAACCAATCGATAATTTTTCTTGGTCTGACTTCGTTTTCGGCTCAATCGACATACTAATAACTGGCTCTGGAAATGTTGGCGGCTCCAAGTATACATTTAGCTCTTTATCACATAAAGTGTCACCTGTTACAACTTCACGTGGACCGATAAGTGCACAAATATCACCTGAAAAAGCTTCTTCAACATCCAAACGTTCATTAGCCTTCATAACAACCAAACGGCTAACACGCTCCTGTTTACGCGTACGAGGATTATACAAAACCATACCTTTACGTACAACACCTGCATAAACACGGTAAAAAATCAACTTTCCAACAAAAGGATCTGTCATCAATTTAAAGGCCAACCCCACAGGTGCATGGTTATCATTGGATTCAATTTCTACCTTTTCACCATCATGTTCTCCTGTCATTGGCGGCAAATCTAATGGGCTTGGCAAATAATCAACAACCGAATCAAGGACCATCTGAATTCCCTTATTCTTAAAAGAACTTCCAGGAATAACACCGATAAACTTCAATGCCAACGTTGCCTTACGAATAGCCTTTCTTAAATCTTCTGAAGAAATAGCTTCACCTTCTAAGAATTTAGTGGCAATATCGTCATCCAAATCAGCCAAACCTTCAATTAAAGCTTCACGCCAATGCTTAACATCATCCTTGCATTCCGCAGGAACATCAACCACATCATAACGCATTCCCTTTGGATCAGCTTCGTCATAAATATAAGCTTTCTCTTCAATAAGATCAATAAGTCCCCTAAATTGATCCTCGGCACCAATATTTAAAAACAAAGGATAAGCATTTCCACCTAATTTTTCACGAATATCATTAACAGCGCCTAAAAAGTTTGCACCTGTACGGTCCATTTTATTAATATAAGCCAAACGCGGTACACGATATTTATCCATCTGACGCCAAACAGTTTCGGATTGCGGCTGAACACCGGCAACTGCACAAAACACAGCTACTGCACCATCCAAAACACGCAATGAACGTTCTACTTCGGCTGTAAAATCAACGTGTCCTGGCGTATCAATAATATTAATACGATGATGGATATTGGGAAATAAACCAGCCTTATTCGTCCAATCACAACTAATAGCAGCAGATGTAATAGTAATACCACGTTCACGTTCCTGCTCCATCCAGTCGGTTGTAGCAGCTCCTTCATGGACCTCACCCATTTTATGAACAACACCCGTATAAAATAAAATACGTTCTGTTGTTGTTGTTTTACCTGCATCAATATGCGCAGCAATTCCAATATTTCTTAAATATTCTAATGGATTTTTACGCTGCGGCGAATTTGCTGAAGAAAGTTCCTGACTCATAAATTAAACCCTTAATTAAGACCAACGCAAATGAGCAAAAGCACGATTGGCTTGAGCCATACGATGCACTTCTTCTTTCTTTTTTACTACTTCACCGGTATTGTTGTAAGCGTCTATAATTTCATTTGCAAGACCTTCCAACATAGCACCTTTGCGCTTATTTGCGGCTTGAACCAACCAACGAAATGCCAAACCCACCTGACGTTGATAAGGAACCTCCATTGGAACTTGATAGGTGGCACCACCGACACGACGACTCTTTACCTCTAATTTTGGACGAATATTCTCCAAAGCGGCCAATAAGAAATCCATCGGATCTCCCTTGCCCAAATTTTCGCTTACGCGCTCAATTGCTCCGTAAACAATACGACGCGCCAAGGATTTTTTTCCACAACGCATAACACGATTCGTCAATTGTTCCACCAAAACACTTTTATAGCGTGGATCTTCTTTTATTTCTCTACGTTCTGCTCTTCTACGACGTGCCATAACACAACCTTATTATTTCTTACTATCCTTTGGACGTTGAACGCCATACTTTGAACGACTACGACGTCTCTTTTCAACACCTTGTGAATCCAATGCCCCACGAACAACATGGTAACGAACACCGGGCAAATCCGGAACACGTCCACCACGAACAAGAACAACACTATGCTCTTGCAAATTATGACCCTCGTCAGGGATATAAGCAATCACTTCTGAACCATTCGTCAAACGTACCTTTGTTACCTTACGCACAGCCGAATTAGGCTTCTTAGGAGTACGTGTCATTACTTGAATACACACACCCCGCTTAAAAGGATTTTTACCTAAAGCAGGTGCTTTTGATTTCGAACTAATTTTCGTCCTCGGTTTTACGATTAATTGATTAATTGTAGGCATTTTATATCTATTACCAAAAAAATTAAAGTTACTGTAACAGGATGCAAGATTTTTTTTCAAAAAAACGACCTTGCACCCACATTTATTAAGCTTACGAAGCTACCTCCTGTTCTGATTGTGCTTCTTCACAAGTCTTAATGAGCATATGACGATATTGTGGCATACCTGTTCCTGCAGGAATCAAGTTACCCATAATTACATTCTCCTTAAATCCTGTCAGGGCATCTTTTTTACCCAACGTCGCAGCTTCCGTCAAAACACGTGTCGTTTCTTGGAAAGAAGCAGCAGAAATGAAACTATCGGTCTCCAACGAAGCTTTTGTAATTCCCAACAAGACAGGTTCCCCTTCCGCTGGCTTTCCTCCGGCTTCCAAAATTTTCTCGTTCATCTCTAAGAAATCAAAACGATCAACTTGTTCTCCCCAGAAATATTCCGTATCACCTGGATCTACCACACGCACTTTACTCAACATTCGCGCAATAATAACCTCCAAATGTTTATCATTGATGACCACACCCTGCAAACGATAAACTTTTTGAATTTCCGAAAGTAAATACTCTTGCAAGGCATGCACACCCAATACAGCTAAAATTTCATGCGGATCGGCAGCACCTTCGGTCAAAAGTTGTCCCTTCTTTACAAAATCACCTGGCTGAACAATCATTTGCTTACCATGAGGTATTAAATGTTCTTCCGTTTCATCGATATCGGTATTGGTGATAATCATACGTTTTTTACCACGAGACATACCTGACAAAGAAACAATCCCATCCATACGAGCAATTTCTGCAACCTCTTTGGGACGACGTGCTTCAAATAATTCCGCAACACGTGGTAAACCACCGGTAATATCTTGCGTTTTCGCTGCAGAACGCGGAGTTTTTGCCAATAAAGCGCCCGGATAGATCTCATCCCCTTCATTAACGATAACCTGTGCACCAACCGGAATTGCATACGTTGCCAACACCTTCGTCGAATCTTTCGGATCGACAACTTCAACAGATGGATTCAAATCCTCTTGGTGTTCAATAATAATACCCAATGCTTGCCCGCTAGAGTTATCAACAGAACGACGCACCGTAATTCCTGGCATCATATCTTTAAAACGTACTAAACCACCTTTTTCAGATAAAATTGGAATATTATGTAAATCCCACATCGCAAGCACGCTATCTTTTTCAA
The DNA here is from genome assembly GCA_964582055.1 of uncultured Opitutales bacterium. Classification (GTDB taxonomy): domain Bacteria; phylum Verrucomicrobiota; class Verrucomicrobiia; order Opitutales; family UBA9783; genus JBKSMP01. Next base: position 23,506 of record CAZOPT010000001.1, on the reverse strand, counting down.
TATAACCGCCATCTTCGACTGTCAAAAGAGAACCTGCATAAATATGAATAACTTCCAAATCCCTGTGATCTTCAGAAACAATGCGCACAACACCTGTTTTATTTAAAACAATAGTTGCATTATCGCCTGTTTTTACAATACGCAAGCCATCATACTTAACGATACCCGAGTGCTTAACACGAATTTCTGGAGACTTCAATACTTGACTTGCAACTCCTCCAACGTGGAACGTACGTAAAGTCAACTGTGTACCTGGTTCACCAATCGATTGCGCAGCAATAATACCTATCGAAGTTCCTTCTTTAACAAGTTCATGTGTTGAAGGATCCAAACCATAAGCACGTGCAGGCATTGCATTCTTCTGCATATGCGTCAAAGGTGAAAGTACTTTGATACGATCAATTCCCAAAGCATCTACACGCTTACTTTGTTCTTCTGAAATCACTTCTCCACGACGAATAATAATCTCTTCCGGATTAATCGGATTCAAAACATCATCACAGGAACAACGACCTACAATACGTTCAGATAATTTAACAATTTCCTCGTCACCCTCGTAAATAGCTTGCTTCCAAACGCCCTTATTAAAATCTAAACTATCATCGCTTTTTTCAACGATACAGTCCATAGCCACATCACACAATTTACGTGTCAAGTAACCCGCATCAGCTGTTTTCAAAGCCGTATCTGCCATACCTTTACGAGCTCCGTGAGTTGAAATAAAGTATTCCAATACATTCAAACCTTCACGGAAAGAAGATAAAATCGGCTGTTCAATAATTTCACCGGATGGCTTTGCCATCAAACCTCGAGCTCCACACAACTGACGAACTTGTTGCTTATTACCACGAGCACCTGATGTCATCATCATGTAAACCGAATTTAAATCCTTAGAATTAGCATCTTCTAAACCTTTAAACGCAATTTTAGCAATTTCATCGGTCGCACTTGACCAAACATCAACAACTTTACTATATCGCTCACCATCCGTAATAATTCCACGCTTAAACTGATTTTCAACTTCTTTAATCTTCTTACGGCTTTTTTCAATAATTGTAGATTTTTCCTGAGGAACCAACATGTCATCAATACCAATGGATGCACCCAATTTAGTTGCCATAGCAAAACCTAATTGCTTCAAATCATCCAAAACTTCAACAGCTTTTGATTGATCTGCTAAATCATAAGTAGCTGCAATTAACTCAGATAATTTTCCATTGTCAACAACATCGTTTACAAAACCCATACCTTCCGGCCAAATGGTATTAAATAAAACACGACCAATGGTTGTACGAATGTATTTCTCGTTTGCAAAACCAAACTTTGTTTCTTTTCCAAAATCAGGATTCGGCATATCAACCCAATCGTGTAAAGAAAGTACACCTTCGGATTCTATACGCAAAGCCTCTTGTCCACTACCAACAATTGTTACACGTTCAGATTTTTCTGGTTTCGCTTTAGTTTCAGCCGTCAAAAAGTACATTCCCAAAACAATATCTTGCGATGGGGTCAAAACAGGCTTTCCGCTTGAAGGCGCAAACATATTATTCGTTGAAAGCATCAACAACCGTGCTTCTAAAATAGCTTCTGTCGATAAAGGCACATGTACAGCCATTTGGTCACCATCAAAATCCGCATTAAAAGCAGAGCAAACTAATGGATGCAAGCGAATCGCTTCCCCTTCTATCAAAATAGGCTCAAACGCCTGAATCGAAAGACGATGCAATGAAGGCGCACGATTCAAAAGGACCGGATGCCCTTTAACCACTTCCGCCAAAATATCCCAAACTTCTGGCGATCGATTTTCAATCATTCTGCGAGCCGCACGAACCGTATGTGCAAAACCTAATTCTTTCAATCGACAAATAATGAAAGGCTCAAAAAGTACAAGCGCCATCTTTTTCGGCAAACCGCATTGATGTAACTTCAAATCAGGACCAATAACAATAACCGAACGGCCACTATAGTCAACACGCTTACCCAAAAGGTTCTGACGAAAACGACCTTGCTTTCCTTTCAACATGTCACTCAAAGACTTTAACGGACGATTTGCCGAACCGGTAACAGGACGCGTTCCATGACGACCATTATCAAACAAAGCATCCACAGCTTCCTGCAACATGCGCTTTTCATTATGAATAATCACATCAGGCGTTTTCAATTGTAACAAATTACGTAAACGATTGTTACGATTAATAACACGACGATATAAATCGTTCAAATCACTCGTTGCAAAACGACCACCTTCTAATGGAATTAAGGGGCGTAAATCCGGCGGAATAACTGGAATCACATCTAAGATCATCCATTCTGGCAAGGCACCCGAGTTTATGAAACCATTAACAATTTTTAAACGCTTGGCTAACTTTTTCTTAACTTGCTTCGACTTTGTATTTGCGATTTCCATTTGAATTGCAGAAACTTCACTGTTTAAATCAAGTTTCTTCAACAATTCTTTAATGGCTTCTGCACCCATTCTAGCAACAAAAGCATCTTCACCAAACTCTTCTTGAGCAGCTTGATACTCATGCTCTGATAACAATTGACGCTCTTCTAAAGAGGTATTACCGGGCTCAATAACGATATAATTTTCGTAATAAATAACACGTTCTAAATCGCGCATGGTCATGCCTAATAACAAACCAAAACGACTTGGCATCGTCTTTAAAAACCAAATATGCGCAACTGGAACAGCCAATTCAATATGCCCCATCCATTCACGACGTACTCGTGACAATGTAACTTCAACACCGCAGCGATCACAAACAACACCTTTATACTTAATACGCTTATATTTACCACAAGCACATTCGTAATCGCGAACAGGACCAAAGATTTTTTGACAAAATAAACCACCTGGTTCTGGCTTATAGGTACGATAATTAATCGTTTCCGGATTTTTTACTTCACCTTTGGACCATTGACGAATAGCATTTGGCGAAGCCACCGCAATACTTACCGAATCAAATGTTGGCTCCTCTTCAAACCCTAATACTTCTCGAACTTCTTCTTTAGCCATATAATTATTCCTGGAGGTTTACATCTTCAAAAAACTGTTGCTGTTTAGATTCCAATTTAACATCCAAACACAAACCTTGCATTTCTTTCACTAAAACATTAAACGATTGAGGAATACCCGCTTGCAACGAATGATAACCTTTAACGATCGATTCATAAACACGCGTACGACCTTGAACATCGTCTGACTTAACCGTCAACAATTCTTGCAAGGAGTAAGCAGCACCGTAAGCTTCCAAAGCCCAAACTTCCATTTCACCAAAACGCTGACCACCATATTGCGCTTTACCACCCAATGGTTGTTGCGTAATCAAACTGTAAGGACCAACCGCACGTGCGTGAATTTTATTTGCAACCAAATGATTCAACTTCATCATGTAGGTACAACCAACCACAACTTTTTGAGCAAATGCATCACCGGTACAACCATCATACAAGGTAATCTTACCACTTTCAGGTAAATTTGCCTTTTGTAAAAATTCACGAATGGTTAACTCTGAAACACCATCAAACACTGGCGTTGAAACTTTCAAACCAAGCAATTTACAAGCCCAACCTAAGTGTGTTTCTAAAACCTGACCAATATTCATGCGGCTAGGAACACCTAATGGATTCAAGATAATATCAACAGGGGTTCCATCAGCTAAAAATGGCATATCTTGAACCGGTACCACACGCGAAACAACACCCTTGTTACCGTGACGGCCTGCCATCTTATCTCCCACTTGAATTTTACGTTTAACTGCAATTAAAACCTTAACACTCTTAATAACACCGGTATTTTCTTCTTCCTCATCCAAACGTTGAATTTTGGCCTCATAATCCTGCTCTAACGCCTCAAATTGTTTTTTAAATTGACCAACAATTTCAAAAATTTTAATACGAACAGGTGACTGCTCCACTTCTAACTGATCTGGAACAGAAGCCAACTTACGTAATAAAGTCTTTGTAATCTTACGATTAGCAGGAATAAGAATCTCACCTGTCTCACCATTCGTAATATCTAACGGGATCTTCTCACCCAAAAGCACATTTGACAAGGCTTCCGTTAAGCTTTCGCGCAAATTTTCCTTAGCAGCACGCTGCTCTTCAGTAATTTTCTTAAGTTGACGACGACGATCCACCAAATCAGAAACATCTTCCCCATCACTTTTATCTGCATGAGTTGAAGTACGGACATCCATTACAATACCCGTACACCCTGGAGGCGCCAACATCGAAGAATCTTTAATATCTGCAGCTTTTTCACCAAAAATTGCACGCAATAACTTCTCTTCTGGAGCCAATTCTGTCTCACTTTTTGGCGTAATCTTTCCAACTAAAATATCACCCGGATACACTTCTGAACCAACACGAACAATACCGTTTCGATCCAAATTTTTAAGAGCTTCTTCACCTACATTTGGAATATCACGCGTAATTTCTTCAGCTCCTAACTTTGTATCACGAGCTACCACTTCATACTCTTCAATATGAATCGAGGTGAAAACATCTTCTGTAACAACGCGCTCACTCAAAATAATAGCATCCTCAAAATTGTACCCATTCCAAGGCATATAAGCGACTAAAACATTGCTTCCTAAAGCCAATTCACCATTTTCTGTTGCAGCACCATCCGCCAATACTTGCCCTGCCTTTACCCGTTCTCCTAATTTTACTAAAGGTTTCTGATTAAAACAAGTTGTCGCATTGGAACGAACAAACTTATACAAATGGTAAACATAAATACCTTTCTTAGCATCCGTCTTAAGCATTTTATCGCCACGAACCATCGGCATTTTACCATCCGAAGTAACTATAATATGCTTACCATCAACAGCAGCTACAATACCATCAGACTCCGATATCAAAATCGTTCTTGAGTCACGTGCCACTTTCTCTTCTAAACCTGTTCCAACTAAAGGAGCTTGTGCCTTCAACAAAGGAACACCCTGACGTTGCATGTTTGAACCCATCAAAGCACGGCTCGCATCGTCATGCTCTAAGAAAGGAATTAAACCTGTTGCAACCGAAATCAATTGTTTCGGCGAAACATCCATGTAAGTTACTTCCTTAGGATCCACTTCAACCACTTCAAAACGTTTACGAGCTGTAACGCGACCTTCTAAATGACCTTTTTCGTCCATCTTAGAATTAGCTTGAGCAACAACCTCACGCTCTTCTTGCTCTGCCGTTAAATAGTGAACTTCATCCGTAACAACACCCTTACGAACTAAACGATAAGGCGTTTCAATAAACCCAAATTCATTTACACGCGCGTATGTTGTTAAGGAATTGATCAAACCAATATTCGGTCCTTCAGGCGTCTCAATCGGACAAATACGACCATAATGCGAAGCATGAACGTCACGAACTTCCAAACCTGCACGATCACGATTAAGACCTCCAGGTCCTAAAGCCGATAAACGCCGCTTATGAGTCAATTCTGCCAATGGATTAATTTGATCCATTAACTGAGACAATTGGCTACGTGCAAAAAAGTCACGAACAACTGTAGACAAAGCTTTTGTGTTCATCAAACGTTGCGGAGTAACTGCATCAACCGTCTGATCATAAAGCGCCATGCGTTCACGAACAATACGCTCTGTACGAGACAACCCCAAACGACATTGATGATATAACAATTCTCCAACAGGACGTACGCGACGACTTCCCAAATGATCGATATCATCCACCAAACCTAAACCTTTACGCAAACCACACAAATAACGTGTTGCTGCAACAATGTCACTCGGCTGTAATAAACGTTTGTTAAGCGATGTAGATTCACCAAATTTTTCATTTAAACGATAACGTCCTACACGACTTAAATCGTAACGTTTCTCATCAAAAAACAAACGCTTAAAGAAGGTTCTTGCATTTTGTAAAGTAGCCGGATCCCCAGGACGCAAGCGTTTAAAAATATCACGCAAAGCTTCTTCTTCATTTGGTGCCACATCTTTCTTTAAACAACGAATGATAACACCATCATCACTGCTACTATCCACCACCAAAACGGTCTCAATACCCGATTCCTGAAAACTTTGCAAAACAGTCTTAGTAACAGGTTCAAATGCACGCGCTAAAACAAGTCCTTTTTGTGCATCAACAACATCTTCCACCAAGATATAACCTGAAAGATCCTCCTTCCCTAACAAGTCAGCAACAGAAAAGGTTTCGGGCTTATAAAATAAATTTAAAATATCAATGTCACTACTAAAACCCAATGCACGTAAAAAAGTTGTAATCAAGAAACGACGACGGCGACGACGACGATCTAAGTAAACATACAACAAATCATTGGGATCAAATTGAACTTCAATCCACGTACCACGATCAGGAATAATACGAAACGAATATAAATTTCTTCCTGTCGTATGCATCTCTTGCTCAAAACAAATACCAGGCGAACGATGCAATTGACTAACAATGACTCTTTCGGCTCCATTAACAATAAAAGAAGCACGTGGCGTCATCAACGGAATTTCACCCATGTAAATTTCGCTCTCTTGTACACTTTCCTCTGTTTTTAAACGCAAATTAACATACAAAGAAACCGCATAGGTTGTTCCGTCACGAATGCAATCATAATCTGACAACTTTGGTTCAATCAATTGGTAAGAAACATATTCCAACCGACACTTATTGTCATAACTTTCTATAGGGAAAATCTCCTGAAAAACAGATTCTAAACCTATCTTTTTCCTTTGACTAGGAGGTACATCGGCTTGCAAAAATTCCCGGTAGGACGCCAACTGCAAACCTATTAAATCGGGTGGCGGAACCACTTCTTTTATTTTTCCAAAATTGATACGATTTGACATAAATAGGAACCTAAAACAAGGATTTTTTCTCCCAACCCATCCTCGTTTTACGCGTTAAAATGAACTTATTTCAATTCAATCTTAGCACCAGCAGCTTCAAGTTTAGCCTTTATTTCTTCGGCTTCTTGCTTGCTAACCCCTTCTTTTACAGGTTTTGGCGTACCTTCAACTAAACCTTTAGCTTCAATTAAACCCAAACCGGTAAGAGCACGAACTTCCTTAATAACGTTAATTTTGCTGGATCCAGCGTCCACCAAAATAACATCAAATTCAGTCTTTTCTTCAGCGGCAGCAGCAGCTTCAGCAGGTGCAGCGGCAGCAACAGCAACCGGAGCAGCAGCACTTACGCCCCACTTTTCTTCGAGATCTTTTACAAGACCTGCGATTTCCAAAACCGATTGATTGCTCAACCATTCAATTACTTGATCTTTTGTTATATCACTCATGATTCCTCCTAGAACAGATTAGTATTCATCTTCTAATTTCAGACGAAGCGTTTAAGGAGGTAGCCCTCCCTAACCTGACCTGAAAATTGTTATTTATTCTTATCTTCGTAAGCCTTTAAAACGTTCAACAAAGATTGCGGAACACCTTGCATGACATAGAGACATTGACGATAAGGTGTTAACATCAACGACAACAAAGTTGCACGTAATGTTGGCAAATCTGGCAACTTCGAAAGTGCTTCTAATGCCGCAACATCGTACAACTGACCATCCATCAAACCGCCTTTAGTAGGTAACTTTTCATTATCCTTAGCGAACTTTAATAAAATCTTCGCAACACCAGAAGGATTGTTTCCACCAAAAACAATACCGGTTTGACCTGTTAACCATTGCGTAAAAGAAGGCCAATCTAGTTGCTCACCAATCTTACGCAAAAGCGTATTTTGAACAACATGAAATTGGGCTCCTTCCGCCGCTAAAGCCTTACGTAATTCTGCCGTTTCGCTTACGGTTAAGCGGTTAAAATCAACCAAATACAAAAAATTTGATTCTTTAACCTTATTGGAAACTTCATTCAATAAAAACGTTTTTTCTATTCTCATTTAAATTCCCTCCGCTATTAAAACTTAGCAAACAAACTTTCGTGTAATATCAAACTTGGACTCATGGTTGCAGAAACAGCAGCTCCAAGTACAAATTTTCCACGAAAAACAGATGGGCGTGCATGCTTAATTGCTTCTAAAGCAGCTTCTGCATTTTCTTTAAGTTTTTCAACACCAAAAGAACGCTTTCCAATACCTAATTGAATGTTTGCCGACTTGTCCATTTTAAACTCAACACGTCCCTTTTTCAAAGCTTCAACGCAACCAACCACATCCTCGGTAACAGTACCAGCTTTTGGGCTTGGCATTAAGCCTTTAGGACCTAAAATACGTGCAAGTACCTTTACTTCTTTCATGGCTTCTGTTGTTGCAACAGCAACATCAAAATCAAGCCAGCCACCTTTGATCTTTTCCATCAATTCAGCCATACCTGCCTCGCGAGCACCCGCTTTTAGAGCTTCTTCTGGCCTACTAGTGAAAACAATAATACGAACTTCCTTACCATTCCCATGTGGCAATTGAACAATTCCGCGAACCATTTGATCACTTTGACGAGGATCAACAGCCAAATGTAAAGCTAATTCAACGGTTTCATCGAATTTAGGAGCTGGCAATTTTAATAAAGCTTCTAAAGCAGGCATCAATTCATAGGTTTTTCCTGCATCCAATTGCTCCAAAGCTGAACGATAACGTTTACTGTGAATTTTCATGCTTTTCTCTCCACTCAATCTACAATTTGAATTCCCATACTACGCGCAGTTCCAGCAATCATCCTGGCAGCATGCTCAACACTTGAAGCATTTAAGTCAGCCATTTTCGTCGTTGCAATCTCTTCCAATTGCTTGCGCGTTACTGATCCAACTTTATTCTTATTGGGTTCACCCGATCCTTTTTGGATTCCAGCAGCCTTACACAATAAAACTGATGCCGGTGGAGTTTTTAAAATAAACGTAAACGATTTATCTGCATAAACCGTAATTACTACAGGAATAATTAAGCCTGCCTGATCTTTTGTACGAGCATTAAACTCCTTACAAAAGCCCATAATATTTACACCCTTAGCGCCCAAAGCTGGACCAACCGGAGGCGCAGGATTCGCAGCACCCGCAGGCAACTGCAGCCTTATTTCACCAATTACTTTTTTTGTCGCCATAATGACTCTCCTTTATCGTTCGTCTTTTTCTACTTGCCAATATTCCAATTCAACTGGAGTAAAACGTCCAAAAATCGAAACCGAAACCTTAAGTTTACCACGTTCTGGATCCACCTCATCTATCATTCCCGACAAATTCAAAAACGGACCATCAGTAATCTTAACGGACTCACCAACTTCAAAGGCAACCTTCAAAACCTTCTTGCCTTGTGTCGCCTGAACTTGACCCAAAATACCATCAACTTCAGACTGTCTCAATGCAATCGGTTTATCACCACCCATAAAATTGAGAACTCCTTGAACATTTTTTACGTACGAAGCAACCGGCTGTAAAAGCTCGCCTGCCTCATCGTATAACTCCATAAACAAGAAAACATAGCCAGGATAAAACTTCCGAACTTTGCTTGTCTTCCTACCATTTTTTACTTCAACCACTGTTTTGGTAGGTACTAAAACAGTTTTAATAAAATCTCCAAAACCTTCCGGACCCACAAAACGATCCAAATGGCGCTTAATTTTTAACTCCTGATTGGAAGCCGTCTGAACTGCATACCACTTATAATTACCCTTGGACTCTAAATTCGACATTTTCTAACTTATTAATTAACGGCTTACACAATGCATTAATAGATCCACAATTTGAAACAATGAAAAATCTACCAAACTAACAAAAACACCTAAAAAAATAATGCCCAGTATAACAGCAATGGTGGACTCCCGCAATTCACGCCAATTAGGCCATGAAGCTTTTCTTAATTCTTCCACCATTTCACGTGCGAATATTCTAATTTTCTTAAAAATCTTCATAATCTTCTTAGGTTTTTGGCAGGAGAAGAGGGACTCGAACCCCCAACCGACGGTTTTGGAGACCGCTGCGCTACCAATTGCGCCATTCTCCTACATTTCCTTACAATAAAAATTTCGGGATGTTTTCACTTTGTCAACGAAAAAACACCCCGTTTTTTATTTTTTTACAATTAAGCAATAACTTCAACAATACGACCAGCGCCAATCGTACGGCCACCTTCACGCATAGCGAAACGTTGACCTTTTTCCATAGCGACAGCTTTGCCCAACTCAATTGTAATTCCTAAGTTGTCTCCTGGCATTACCATTTCAACACCATCTGGCAACTCACAAATACCGGTAACATCTGCAGTACCAAAGAAGAATTGAGGACGATATCCCTTAAAGAATGGGGTATGGCGACCACCTTCATCCTTAGTCAAAACATAAATCTCAGCTTTAGCTTTAGTATGAGGCGTAATCGAACCTGGCTTTGCCAATACCTGCCCACGTTCAACATCCTTCTTTTCAATACCTCTCAATAAGACACCAACATTATCTCCTGCTTGACCTTGATCCAACAACTTATGGAACATTTCAACACCAGTACAGGTTGTCGAACGAGTTTCTGCTAATCCAACGATTTCAACAGTATCACCAACCTTGATGCAACCACGTTCAATACGCCCGGTTACAACCGTTCCACGTCCTGTAATGCTGAATACATCTTCAATAGACATTAAGAAAGGCTTATCTAAATCATGTTCCGGAACAGGAATATCACGATCAACTGCATCTAACAAATCAGAAACAGATTTAACCCATTCTGACTTTCCTTCCAAAGCACCCAAAGCAGATCCACGAACAACAGTAATATCATCACCTTTGTATTCGTATTTCTTCAAAAGGTCACGAACTTCCATTTCAACCAAATCCAACAATTCTGGATCGTCTACCAAGTCTACTTTATTCAAGAAAACAACAATATTAGGAACACCCACCTGACGAGCCAACAAAATGTGCTCGCGCGTTTGAGGCATCGGTCCATCATAGGCACTAACAACCAAGATAGCCCCATCCATTTGAGCAGCACCTGTAATCATGTTTTTTACGAAGTCTGCGTGACCTGGACAGTCTACGTGTGCATAGTGACGTGTGTCTGTTTCATATTCCACGTGAGCAACAGCAATCGTAACGATCTTGGAAGCATCGCGAACGGTTCCCCCTTTAGCAATATCTGCATAAGTTTTGACCTCTGCCAATCCCTTGTCTGCTTGAACCTTAAGAATTGACGTTGTCAATGTTGTTTTTCCATGGTCGACGTGACCGATTGTTCCCACGTTTACGTGAGGTTTTGATCTTGTGAAGGTTTCTTTAGCCATATCAAATCTATATTAATAAATCATCGATTAATGGAGCCCTCGAGCGGACTTGAACCGCCGACCTCATCCTTACCAAGGATGTGCTCTGCCAACTGAGCTACAAGGGCATCTCTCATCCACTTTTGGCTTTTAACCAAAATTAATGTGTCCTTATAGTCGAGCATTTCTCTTATAAAGTCAACCCTTTTTTTAAAGTAAAATTTACAACCATAAAAAACAATTCATTTCGAAAAAAACAAAAAAGACGCTCCTTGCGGAACGTTCTTTTTTCTAAAGTTTTAAAATAACTAACCCTTAATTTCCTTATGCAAGGTATGTCTTCTCAAAAAAGGATTATATTTCATCTTTTCAACTTTTTCAGGCTGAAGTTTTTTATTACGCGTCGTCATATAACGAGAAACAGGCTTGCCCTCTTTTCGCGCTTCACTACACTCAATAATTACGTGTTCTCTTGGCATAAAATTCTATGTTATAAAGAGAAAAGTAACCATATTTTACAAAAGTTCAAGTTTTTTTGAAATAATTTTCACAAAGAGATTGAAAAAGGGAAAAGGCTTCTCTATTTAATTAAACTATGCAAATTTTTGTTCCTAGAGAATGCGAAAAAGAAACTCGAGTTACCATAACACCCGATACAGTTAAAAAATTTATTCAATTGGGCTTTATTGTTCAAATTGAAAGCGGATGTGGAGTAAAGAGCTTACATACTGATGACGACTATTTAGAAGTAGGCGCACAAATCATTTCTACAAGCAAGAAAAAAGAAGCCTTACAAGCTGCAGACATTATTTTGCATGTTTTACCCCTGGAACCTGAAGAAATCACACACATGAAGCCTAAGACTTGGCACATCAGTTTCTTTGACACCTTTCGTTTCCCAGAACAATTGAATGCCTTTCAACAAAACCAAATTAACGTCATTAGCCTTGAACGGATTCCAAGAACCTCGTTTGCACAAAAAATGGATGCTCTAAGCTCACAATCAAGTTTAGCAGGCTATGTATCTGTTATAGAAGGCTTACGTTATTTACCCAAAACATTACCGATGATGGTTACACCAGCAGGAACCTTGCAAGCTGCTCGCGTATTTGTCATTGGCGCAGGCGTAGCAGGCTTACAAGCCATTGCAACCGCAAAACGTTTAGGAGCACGCGTCGAAGCATTTGATACGCGTCAAGAAGTGGAAGAACAAGTTCAGTCACTCGGAGCAAAATTTGTAAAAATTGATTTAGGCAAAACCGAAAGTACACAGCAAGGTTATGCCAAAGCCCTTACAGAAGAACAATTGGAACGGCAACGTGCCCTCATGCTTGAAACCTGTGCTCATTCTGATATCGTCATTACAACCGCTAAAGTTTTTGGACGTAAAGCACCGCTTATCATCAATCAGGCCATGTTGAATACTATGAAACCTGGAAGTGTCGTTGTTGACCTCGCTGTTGAAGCTGGAGGCAACACTGAAGGCTTAGTACTGGGCAAAAATACACAAACCTCAAATGGCGTCTACTTGTTAGGAGAAGGTTATTGGGAACGCAAGGTGGCTGCTTCAGCAACACAAATGTTAGCTGCCAATTTCTTTGCACTCATTCAACATTTATGGAATGCTGAAACAAAGACTTTGCAATATGATGAAAACGAAACCATTTTAAAAGCTTGCTGGTGCATTAAAGAAGGACAACAACGGTAATTCATGGAAGAAACAAACTTATTTGAAGAGCAAATTCAACGCCATATTCCTTTGCCGGAACGGATGCGTCCGCAAACGCTTAAAGCAATGGTCGGACAAGCACATTTGCTCTCTCAAACAAGCGCTTTTCAAAATTGGTTAAAAAACTACGGTCGTGGTAATGTCCTTCTTTATGGGCCTCCAGGTTGTGGCAAAACAACTCTTGCACAACTCATCGCCAAACATTTACAAAAAGAACTTATTCCCTTAAATGCTGTTTTAGCAAACCTAAATGAATTACGAGAAAAACTAAAATTAGCAGAACATAATAACGAAAAAACCATTCTATTTATTGATGAAATTCATCGTTTTAATCGTTCACAACAAGATGTACTGCTTCCTTATTGCGAAACAGGACGTATACAACTTATCGGAGCTACCACACACAACCCAGCCTTTTACATTATTCCACCGTTATTGAGTCGCAGTTACGTCTTTGAGCTAAAAAAAATAGAACCTGCCGACATTATTTCCACCTTAAAAACTACCCTAGAAAATAAACAAAATGGTCTTGGGAATTTACAACTAAATGTTTCTGAAGCCGTTTTGACCGAAATTGCACGTATTGCCAATGGTGATCTACGACGCGCTTTACACCTACTTGAATTTTTATGTACAAGTATTCCTATTGGAAGCACGCTAGAACTTGAACATGTTAAAATAGAATTAAGTCGCTGGCACGCCAGTTATAATGCGCGTGAAAACGACCATTATGATCTTATTTCAGCTTTCATCAAAAGCATGCGCGGTTGTGATCCGGATGCAGCGATTTATTGGCTTGCACGCATGATTGAAGGCGGTGAAGACCCACTATTTATTGCACGCAGACTGATCATTTTTGCTTCTGAAGATGTTGGTTTAGCAGATTCTCGCGGTCTTAATTTAGCTCTTGCAGCTTATAACGCTTGCGAAAAAATTGGCTTACCCGAATGCGCTATTAATTTATCGCACGCAACCGTATTTCTAACCTTAGCTCCTAAAAGTAACAGTGCTTATCTTGCTTGGAATGCAGCCCGAGATTTTGTAAAATCAGGCCATTTACAAAGTGTTCCAAATGCATTACAACAAACACCTTTGCATCGCGAACAAACTTACAAATATAGTCATGATTTCGAAGCTAATGTTTCAGGTCAAGGCTATTGGGACGAAACTTGCCAATTTTATTATCCCAAAGCAATCGGAGCCGAAAAAGTTTTAAATGACCTCTATCGTTATCGCCAACAATTAAAAAGTCGCCTGCATGAAAAAAACAACCCTCACTAATTTTTTTGCGCCTGAAGAAACAAGTACAGAATTTTGTATTTTCAACCAACTGGAATCGACACATGCCTTTACACTTAAACAAACATGGTTTAATCGCATGCGTCCTAACCATTTAATCGTCGTTTTCGCAGAAAAGCAAACTAAAGGTATAGGAACCCACCAGAGAACTTGGCAATCATCACCCCTAACCGATTTTCACATCAATTTGGTCTTTTTAACCGATCAAATTCTACCTTTTTCTCTACTCACTGCGATTAGTACTTGTCGTTTCTTGCACGAAATTTCTCAGTACAAAAAAGATTTCAAAATTCGATGGCCGAATGACGTTTTATTTGCAAACAAGAAAATCAGCGGAAACATGACTTTAGTCCGCAATTGGAATGATTTGTATTGGGCAACGGTAGGTGTTGGTATTAATTTCAATCTAACAGCACAAGAAGGTAAATCCATCGATCAACCTATCACTTCTGTAAAGCAAATTCTTAATAAAAGAAAAACTTATTCTACATCTGAAATTTTTGAAAATGTTCAATTGTTTTCAGATTTTTTCATAGAAACACTCTATTGGTTTAGATGTATAGGCGCCAAACAATACCTCAAAGATAATGAACATTTTTGGCTTTATTTAAAAAACAATGTAATGATTTATGATGAAGATCGCAAAGAAACGCTTGAAGGTATCTTTGAATCTATATCGGAAAATGGAAGCCTTATCCTACGTCCCTTAAAAACAAAAGATACATTAACTGTTATTAATGGCACACAACTAAAATTATCACCTAACCAACCAGAAAATTACGAAATTCCTTTAAAAAAATTTACTTAAAAAATTTATTTTATAAAATTTTGATGAAGGTTTTCTCAAGAATACCGTTTTATAGGCTATCATGAAAATAAAACCTTATCTTCTTTTTTTCTGTAGTTCTTTAGTATTAAATGCCATAAAAATTCAACCCTTCGGTAAATTTGAAGCACCTTTAAAAATCCGCTCTTTTTATCAACTTAAAATTTTAGACAAAAACAAACTTCAAAAAATAAAAACCAATCCATTTCCAATAAAAACAACAAATGAGGTATTAAATTTTTCAAAATTATGCCCTAATTGGAGCATTTGGACCGTTTTTTCAGATAAAGAATTTTACGAAGGAAACTGCGACTGGTTGCAATATACTTCTTTTATAAAAAAAATTAATTTTAAAATTCCAATTATCATATGGCAACCTTTAGAAAAAACACAAAAGCCATATTTAACTTCCAATATTCCCATTTTTGAAGGTTTGCAATTCGATGATAGAGCTTCCATAGACATTCCCAAGGGAATAAAAGTTCATACCCAACAACTTGCTTTTTTAAATGAAAATAACCTCTTTTATTTTTTCGATCAAGGACACTCTTGCAACAATCTCTTGCTGATTGCTTCTGATTGGATAGAGACCCTTATTGATAAAAACCACCAACTTCACTTACCTAAAAATCTATCTGAATCAATCCAAAACCTTCAAATACCATTATTAACAATAGGCAACGGATGTTTTCGAAATCAATCAACATTAAAAAAAGTAATTTTAGAAAACGTTAAACATTTACAAGATGACAATTTTTCAAATTGCTTCGAACTTAGCGAAGTGATAGCTGACGACCTCGAAGAAATCGGAGCTAACTGTTTCTGTGATTGTCCCAATTTAAAAAATCTACACCTTAAAAACCTTCGCACGATAGGCGATTTTTGTTTTACAAATTTTTACTCTCAACAAACAACAAAAGAACTTCTCGAAATAACTGTAGGCAACAAAAAAGGGTTTAAGGCTTTAATCCAATCATTAAAAAAATTTTCAGATAATTTACAAAGACCTATCGCCGTCTATCTGGAGAATTAAATAAAAGTTAAAATTAGACATTTTACAAAAGTCGAAAAAAGCTTATAAATGATACTGTCGTAGGAAGTTTAAAAAATTTGAAACATGCAGTTACTTAAAATTTTCATCATTTTTTAAAAAATTGTCCAAAACGATTTTCCATAATTTCAATTTTTGCAGGAGGTCTAATAAAAAACCTCTTCTAGAAACAAACCCTTAGCAGGAGCACAAAGTAGGGGGAATTGAAGATTGATTAAATTGAGGCGATCCGAAATTGTATGAGCATTAATTTTGCCGTAAGCACACATAACAAGCGCTCCTGCGATCATACGAACCATTCGATATAAATAACCTGAACCAATAATTTCTAAATGAAATTTATCGCCATTTTCAACAATTCTCAAGGAATGAACTGTCTTAATAGGATTTTCTCCAGCGAGAACTTTGCCTGCAAATCCTTTAAAATTATGCGCACCCAAAAATAATGAAAGCACTTTTTTTGCTCGCTCTAAACAAAAACCTTTTGCAAGCAATGGCCATACATACCGATATTCAAAAGGATCTGCTGGCATTTTTTGAAAATAATAATGATAACGCTTCCCTTTAATTGAAAATCGGGCGTGAAAATTTTCATCCACTTGAGCAACATCTATTATTTGGATGCAAGGATCAAGCTGCATATTAACAGCGCGTTTAAGAGCTTCTGCACCATGAAACCAATCAGCATCAAAGTGAAAAACTTGACCACGTGCATGTACTCCAGCATCTGTTCGACTGCTACCATGAATGCGTACAAAGCACTTAAAAATAGCAGTCAAGCGTGCTTCAATATGATCCTGAATACCATTTCTATTAGCCTGACTCTGCCAACCACAAAAATGGGTTCCTTCATAAGCACAAACACACTTCCAACGCATCCTTTTAATTGCATCGTGATCTTATAGCTTGTCAACATTTTACTTTAAATTCAATAGTTTTTCAACAATTACGACAACAATTTTTTCAAAAGGTTTACCAAAAATCTTAGAAAAATTTAAGTTTTATTGCATTAAATCTTGCGATATGGCAATAAATTTTTGAAACTAGGCGTATGAATGGATTTTTTTACCGTCCGGAAACGATAACAACACGGTGGATAAATCGTATTTTATGGTTTTATTTCATTGTTTTTATTTTACAACAAATCACACATGTTTGGTTTAATTGTGGATTATTAGATGCACTTTTTTGCTTACAACCAAGTGCTTGCATAAACCTACAAATTTGGCGATTATTTACCTATTCGTTTTTACATAGCGACTTTTGGCACATTTTCTTTAATTTACTTTTGTTTTATGGTAGTAGCCGGTTACTTTTGCAAAGAGAACTTACCATAAAACAGTTACTTATCTTATACATCTCTGGAATTATTTTGGGAGGAGTAACATGGTCGATTATGCATTTGCAACAGCTTCATTATGTACTTATTGGAGCTTCTGCTGGGGTTGCGTGCTTGTGGACCTATTTTTTTCTTCTTTACCCTGAAAAAACCTTATCAGTACTTCTTTTTTTTGTTTTTCCAGTCAACCTAAAAGCACGTTGGTGTCTTACTTTCTTTATCGGTTATGAAATTTTAAATTGTTTGTTTTTTGAGATTCAGGGCATGACGTTGGTAGCACATTCTGCTCATTTAGGGGGAGCTCTCATGGGATATTTATGGTTCAAATATCAAAATTATATAGAAAACCATCCTAAAGACAAAGCACAGCAAATAACACAAAAATCACGCTATTTTGTACACATTGAGCAAGATAATGTCATCCAAGACGTTCCTTTTGGTTTATTAAAAAAATTGCAAGAAGAAGGAATTGGTGCGCTTTCTGCTGAGGAAAGAAGATGGTTAGAAAATTATAGGAAGCTTAAATGAGTATAAAACTGCTATTAAAAACGTTTTTAGTTTACTTCGGCATTATAGTTTCAGTTCAAGCAAAGACACTTGAAGCTAACGCTACGATGCGCACAGAAACTATTTTTCTGGTACAATTATTAGAACAACTTCATTTTTTACAAAAAAAGTTAAAAGACATTGGCGAAGAAGCTATTTTGCAAAATTATTTTAAGGCCCTTGATCCTGAAAAACTCTTCTTTTCAAAAAATCAAGTAGAAACCTTCAAAAATACGTACTTACCTTCTCTTAACCTATTGTGGCATGGAGGTAGTCTTATTCCTGGCTTCGATATTTTTGCAAAATATTGTGAAATGGTCCAATTTCGTACACAATGGATTGAAAAACGCCTTCAATCACCTTTTTCTTTTTATTCCAATGAAACTTATGATACTGAACGCAAGCATGTTGAACTAGAAAATAGTACCATTGGCCTCGATTTAGTTTGGGAAAAACGCTTGCTTCATGAACTATTAAATGAAATGTTATCATCCCATTCCCCTCAAACAGAAGAGGTGTTCGAAGTAGAAGAACCTACAACCGAACCCATTCTAACAGAAGACCATGTTTTAAAGGCAGAAGAAACTGCACGTAAAACGTTGAGCGAGCGGTATCAAAATTTTTATAAACAATGCACAAATGTTGAAGCTGTTGATATCCAAGAACTCTATTGTAATGCTTTGACACAAATGTATGATCCACATACCACCTTTTTTTCGGCCGATTCTATGGAAGATTTCGCGATTAGCTTATCAAATTCTTTAGTAGGCATCGGCGCATATCTCAGTGAAGAAAAAGGTTCTTGTGTGATTAAAGAACTCCTACCTGGTGGTCCTGCGGAACGTTGCCAATTACTCAAGGCTGGTGATAAAATTTTATCAGTAGCTCAAGGTGATGAAGACTTTGTAAGCATTCAGGGCATGAAATTACGACGTTCGGTAAAACTGATGCGAGGACCAAAAGGTACTAAAGTACGCTTACTTATTCAACCGGTTGACGGAGAACCTTCAGATCGAAAAGTTATTGAATTGATTCGTGATGAAATTAAACTCGAAGAAAATTTAGCTTCCGCAAAAGTATATGCCCTAATCGATCACAAAGGCAATTACCATTCGATTGCAATTTTAAATTTACCTGCATTTTATGGTCCAGATAATACAGACGACTCCGAAGCACATACCTTGAGTAAAGATGTGGCAAAACTCATTCAACAATTGAAACAATATCGAATTGAAGGACTTATTTTAGATCTTCGTCGCAATGGTGGCGGTTTACTTACAGAAGCGGTTAATCTCGCCGGCCTTTTTCTTAATGAATGTCCTGTCGTACAAGTAAAGGACCATATGAATAATAGCGTTTCCCAAAGCGCTTCAAAAAACAGTTGTATTTGGGAAGGACCACTTCTGCTCTTAACCTCTCGATTTAGTGCATCTGCTTCCGAAATTGTTGTAGGAGCACTGCAATGCTGTAATCGTGCGCTTATTTTTGGCGATAGTACAACACATGGTAAAGGAACAGTTCAAGCAGTTATTGAAATGGACAAACTGACAATGCTATCGCCTGTTACTCCACGTTTGGGTTCTGTTAAACTTACCCTTCAAAAATGGTATTTGCCAAATGGTTTATCGACACAACAACGTGGTGTTCGTGCAGACATCGCTATGCCATCGATTTATGATTGCTTACCGATTGGTGAATCGGACTTGCCCAACTCACTACCTTGGGATTCTATGGCTCCTATGCAAACTGCATTTCAAAAAGACGCCTCTTGTTATTGGATTAAACCTGGATTATTGCAATACTTGGTACAAAATCAACATTTCCGTCAAAACACTCAACCAATGTATAATTGGTATCAAAAGCAAGTTTATTGGTTTGCTAAAAAGTATAACCAAACTCAATTTTCTCTTAATTTAAAAGATCGTATTGCAAATATCAATGAAGATCGTGTTTTTAGGAAAGGATTAAAAGATCTTGAAAAATCCTTCCAAACATGGCGTCCAATGTATAAAAAGATTCTCCTCAAAGATTTACAAAAACAGTCTGTAGAAAAAAAAGCTGATGGTTTTGATATTTTTGAGTATGAAGCTTTACACTTGATGCTTGATTGGCTCCAAACTTTGTCTTTAAAACAACCACAACAAACTTGGTGTTACGGAAAAATAAACCCTACTAATAGCTCATTGGTACAATGATTATTTCTAGCAAAAATAATGCAAACTACAAAGACTTATTGGCTTTAACAACCAATAGAGGCCGAAAAAAGTCTGAACAATTTATTATTGAAGGGAAACGTGAATTAAGTCGTGCATTAAAAGCAAATATATCAATCCTTTCTTTTATTTTCAGCGAAAGTGCTACAAAAAATAAAATGATTGCAGATAACTTTAGTCCTCATTTTTCACAAGCAATGATTTTATCGGATGACCTTTTTAAAAAACTAAGTATACGCGAAAATCCAGATGGTGTTATGGGAATCGCAAAGACATGGTCAAGCGATTTATCTCAATGTAAACTTGATCCTAACGGTCTCTATCTATTAGTAGAAGGTTTAGAAAAACCGGGAAATTTAGGTGCATTGATGCGTTCTGCTGAAGCCACTCATGTTAATGCTTTCTTTATCGCCAATCCGGTTGTAACTATTTTTAATCCAAATGTTATTCGTGCTTCACAAGGAGCTGTATTTAACCTTAAAACCTATTGGGATACTTCAGACAATCTACTTCAGTTTTTTAAGAATACTGACCTCCAAATAATTGCAACAACACCACATACAAATCTTGTCTATTGGGATTGTGACATGAAAAAAGGCTCTGTTATTTGTGTAGGTAGTGAAGCCTTTGGCCTTTCTGCAACATGGCTCGAAAGTGCTACTCAAGTTATCATTCCAATGTATGGCCAATCTGCAGACTCACTAAATGCCAATATTTCCGGAACACTTTGCCTCTATGAAGCACGTCGTCAACGACATCATTACGAATTTTAGGCATTTTTGTGTTATCCAAAAATCATCCTTAATTTCTATAATCTGCTAAAAAATAAAAAAGGGCTTATCGCCCTTTAATAATGAAAAATCTATATTTACTACTGGCGGAGAGAGAGGGATTCGAACCCTCGGTACCCTTGCGAGTACACAGCATTTCCAGTGCTGCACGATCGGCCACTCTGTCATCTCTCCTAATAACGAACATAATTATCAAAGATTTTTATATTCGTTGGCAATACTAAAATTGAGAAACTAGTGTCACACCAGCTCCAATGATAGAAGCGATCGTCATCAACTTTAACAAAATATTCAAACTAGGACCCGCTGTATCTTTGAAAGGATCTCCAACGGTATCACCAATAACAGCTGCTTTATGTGCTTCCGAACCTTTTCCACCAAAATGACCTTCTTCAATATACTTCTTGGCATTATCCCAAGCTCCTCCAGAATTTGCCATGAAAATTGCAAGAACAAATCCACAAGATAAGGTCCCAGCCAACATACCGATAACACCTGGAACACCTAAGCACACACCAACAATAAATGGGAAAGCAATTGTCATGAATGCAGGCAAGAGCATTTCGCGTTGGGCTGACTCAGTTGAAATACGGACACAACGAGAATAATCTGGCTTGGCTTCACCTGTAAGAATACCTTTAATCTCACGGAATTGACGACGCACTTCATCAACCATCTTAGAAGCCGCACGACCAACTGCATTCATCGCCATTCCACAGAAAACAAACGCCAACATCGCACCAATAAACATTCCCATAAGAACTTTGGGATTTAACAAATGTACCTCAAAAAAATGCATTAATTGTACCAATGTAACATCCAAAGTACGAACAACCTCGCCATTAATTTCTAAAACATCCTTGCCGATACGAACCAAACCTAACTTTAATTCTTGAACATAAGATGCGATCAATGCCAAAGCTGTTAATGCTGCAGATCCAATAGCAAACCCTTTTCCAGTTGCTGCAGTCGTATTTCCAATCGCATCCAAGGCATCCGTACGTTGACGAACTTCTCCTGGCAAGCCACTCATTTCAGCATTACCACCGGCATTATCGGCAATTGGTCCATAAGCATCGGTAGCTAAAGTAATTCCTAAAGTCGCTAACATTCCAACAGCGGCTAAACCAATACCATAAAGTCCTTCGTTGATCGCAGAAACTTGGAATTTAGAAGCAAAACCAAAAGCTAAGGACATACCAATAACCACTGCAATGACTGGAATCATAGTTGAAGCCATACCTTCACCTAAACCTCCAATAATAACAGGTCCAGCACCTGTTTCTGCTTTTTCAGCAATACGACGAGTAGGCTTATATTCACTAGAAGTATAGTATTCGCTACCTTTACCAATAACAATGCCTGTTATCAACCCGGAAATAAGAGCCCCCCAAACATGGGCACCCAAACCTAAGTAATTCAACAAAAAATAAGAACAAACAATTAAGCCAATAGCTGCGACATGAATACCACGATCCAAAGCTTTTAAAATTGACTTTCCGGACTCATCTCCGCCCACCTTAACAAAGAAAATTCCGGTTAAAGATAAGAAAATTCCGAGTGCCCCCATCAATACAGGAGCTAAAACAGCATTCCATTGTAATTGAGGTTGATTGAAGAAAGCCAATGCACCCAAGGAAGCTGCAGCCAAAATCGAACCATAATAAGATTCGTAAAGATCAGCTCCCATGCCAGCAACATCACCAACATTATCACCAACATTATCAGCAATAGTAGCAGGATTGCGTGGATCATCTTCAGGAATTCCAGCTTCAACCTTACCAACTAAATCTGCTCCAACGTCTGCAGCTTTTGTAAAAATACCACCACCTACACGAGCAAACAAAGCTTGTAAAGATGCACCAATACCAAAAGTAACCATTGTTGTTGTAATCAACAATACTTTTTCTGCTTCCGAACCTGCCTTTACAAATGTATTTAAAATATAAAACCAAAAAGAGTAATCCATTACAGCCAAGCCAACAACCGTTAATCCCATAACAGCTCCACTACGGAAGGCAATTGTCAAGCCTTTATTAAGCGAATGACGAGCAGCTTCTGCTGTACGCGAAGACGCTGCTGTTGCTGTTTTCATGCCAAAAAATCCGGCTAACCCTGAGAAAAATCCACATGTTAAAAAGGCAAAAGGAACCCAATCGTTTTGCAAATCTAAACCGTAAGCTAAAAATGCTAACAACAAAGCCAAAACGATAAAAACCATGCTAACAACTTTATATTGCTGCTTAAGATAGGCCATAGCACCTTCTCTTACGTGCGAAGCAATCGTGCGCATCGTTTCATTACCCTCACTTTCTGCTATCATTTGCTTATAAAAATAAAAAGCAAAAACTAAGGCACTTAAGCCTGCAATAGGCGCTAACCAAAACAATCCGTTTATCATAACATTACCTTTCCAGTAAAAATAAATTTACCCTTTACTAAAAATTATGGCTTTTTTTAAAGAAATTTCAAGCTTAAATAAAAGAAATTAAAAGAATCGTTTTCGTATTTCTTTCAAAATTTGTGTGATTGCAAAAGGATGT